>CAZPEC010000004.1:303720-416995 GCA_964585565.1 uncultured Akkermansia sp.
AAGCAGCTCGTTTAGCAGCCGAGAAAGCCGCCAAAGAAAAAGCGGAAGCAGAGGCTGCTGCTAAAGCTAAGGCAAAAGCGGAAGAAGAGGCAAGACTTGCAGCAGAAAAAAAGGCCAAAGAAGAAAAAACATCTGCTATTGTTCCTAAAGATTCTGATGATGATGGCCCTTCTAATAACCCTAAGGGAAACTCAAAGTATAAAGTTGCTCAAACTTTAGGTTGGGAAACCAAATACAAAGAAAATATAAAGCGTGCCGATGATTATTTTAAAATGAAGCGATATGCCGAGGCAAAACCGGTATATGAGGAGGCTCTTAAATTGAAGCCTGAAGACCCTTATGCTACAAAGAAAATAGAAGAGATTGAGAAAATATTAAATCCTCAATAATACTCATTCTATTTTTTCTCAAAATGCCATTCTTCTCCCAGAGTACTTTTTAAAATGAGTTCTTCTTCCGTGAGTTTTATGATATAAAACAGCAGGTCCTGATTATCCAGCTTAACCACTAATTCTTTTCCTTCCTTGTCTATCTGATATTTCCCTTTTTGTGTAATAAGTAATTTGGATACCTTTAGTTCTCCATCCGACTCAAAGGAATATACGCTACCCTTTAGTATATTATTTGCTATTGACTCTCCTACGTTTCCCATAGTATTGGTTAGTTCATCTATACTCGTTGCCATTGTTTTTAAGACGCTGTCTATGCCGGTTGCTCCGAGGCTGTCAATAGAACCTTTCATATTATTTTCTAAGTTTAATTCAGGGATATCCATTTTGGTTAATTTCCATTTACCAACAATAGGGCTTTCTATTTTTTTACCGCAGGAAGCCAATAAAATCAGGCTAATAAAAAACGGTAGCGTATATGCCTTCATCATACGTTTTAATTAATTATTCAGCAAAGATAAAAAGATTACCGGTAGAGGTTTTTTATTTAGCTTTTTGCTTAAACTCTCTTAAAATTTGCTCGTCTGTTTTCCCCAAAAGTTTAATGGCGGCTTTGGCATTATTAGCCCATTCGCTTTTAGGATATTCTTCAATAATTTTGTTGTATAAAATGCCTGCTTCTTCTTCGTTATTAAGCAGGTGTGTTTCGTCGTATGCTTGAGCCAGTAAAAACATGGCGGCCGGTCTGTTTTTAAATTTCGGATAATTATTTATACATCTGTCTAAAACTAGTTTGGCTTGTTCGCCGTTGTTAATGCTAATGGCTACCTGTCCGGCTTTTAGGAGATATGCAGGACTTAAGCTGTCGTTTTCGCAGTAGAAGGCATAATCTGCAAAGCTCCTTATGGCTCGCAAGGCTAGTGTATAATCCATTTCCATAGTTACCAGTAGGGTACTATCCATTTTTTTGGCTTCAGAAAAATAAGCTCTGCAATCACGCATGCTGTCGTTCAGTAGTTTATCTTCGAATGATTTTTTAGGTTCAGGTGTAACTTTTGAATTTGCCTCATTCGGTTCGTTTTTACAAGCCGATAATAAGGTGAATAGAGTAAGAAAAGCAAAAAATAATTTACCGCTATTTTGCATGGTACACTTTGGTTTTATACTCGGCATCTACTTTCCCTTTACTAATATCTGCAAGTTTCCCCGAAAGTAATCTTTTTTTGAAAGGGCTTATTCTGTCTGTAAAAAGAATACCTTCAATATGGTCGTATTCATGTTGAATAACACGTGCTATGAGACCTTTATAAGTTTCTTGATGTTTGTTAAAGTTTTCATCCAGGTACTCAATAGTGAGCATAGGTTTACGGTATACTTCTTCTCTTATTTTGGGTATACTCAGGCAGCCTTCTTTAAATTTCCATTGTTCTCCTTCTTCGTTCAAAATTTTAGCGTTAATAAAAACCTTTTTAAAAGAGGCCAGTTCTTTCTTTTCCTCTTGACTAAATTCTTCGTCTTCTTCATCCTCGTCTTCTACAAAAGGTTGAGTATCTACCACAAAAAGCCTGATAGCTTTTCCTATTTGGGGTGCAGCTAAACCAACACCACTGGCTTGATACATGGTGTCGAACATATTTTGGATAAGATTTTTTAAATCGGGATAATCAGGAGTAATTTCTTCTGCCTTTTTCCTCAGCACCGGGTCTCCGTATAAAACTATGGGTAAAATCATTCCGTTAAATTTTTATATCCTTATTACCTGCTGTAATTAGGCGCCTCTCTAGTAATAACTACATCATGCGGATGACTTTCTTTTACACCTGCAGCTGTGATACGTATAAATTTGGCTTTTTGTAAGCTCTCTATGTTTTTAGAACCTGTATACCCCATACCGGCCCTTAAACCACCAATTATTTGGTAAACGATTTCGCTTAGGTGTCCCTTGTATGGAACTCGTCCGCTAATTCCTTCCGGTACCAGTTTTTTAATATCCTCTTCGGCATCTTGAAAATAGCGGTCTTTGCTACCGCTTTGCATAGCTTCGAGCGAGCCCATACCCCTGTAGGACTTAAATTTTCTTCCTTCAAAAATAATAGTTTCTCCGGGGCTTTCCTCGGTTCCGGCAAACATACCGCCCATCATTACGGTTCCGGCTCCGGCAGCAATGGCCTTCACTACATCGCCCGTAAATCGTATACCTCCATCGGCAATAATGGGACACTTTTTACCTTTCAGCGCATCCGCAACTTCCAGTATGGCGGATAGCTGGGGGACACCCACTCCTGCAATAACGCGGGTGGTGCATATAGAGCCCGGACCAATACCTACTTTTACGGCATCGGCTCCGGCGTTGTATAAATCCAGGGCTGCTTTGCCAGTAGCAATATTCCCCACAATAACGTCTACTTTTTTATGTTTTCGTTTTACTTCTTTTAGTTTTTCAATTACGCCTTTGCTGTGCCCGTGGGCTGTATCAATAATAATGGCATCTACTCCTGCAGCAACTAATGCGTCAACCCGCTGCATGGTATCGGCGGTAACACCAACGGCGGCTGCTACTCTTAGTCTGCCCATTTCGTCTTTGCAGGCGTTGGGTCGTACTTTAATTTTAATAATGTCTTTGTATGTAATGAGGCCAACTAATTTATCGTTTTTATCTACAATTGGAAGCTTCTCTATTTTGTTGTCCTGTAAAATTTCTTCAGCTTTTTTTAAGTTAATACCTTGTTGAGCGGTGATAATATCTCTGCGGTGGGTCATTTTTTCCCGCACCGGTTTTTTCAAGTTCTTTTCGAAGCGTAAATCTCTGTTGGTTATAATTCCAATAAGTTTATTGTTTTTATCTGTTACCGGAATGCCCCCTATTTTGTGCTCGCTCATTAAGTTTAAAGCATCTTCAATGGTAGCATTTTCACTCAGGGTAACAGGGTCTAAAATCATTCCGCTTTCACTGCGCTTCACTTTACGCACCTGTTTGGCCTGATCTTCAATACTCATATTTTTATGTAAAACACCAATCCCTCCTTCCTGTGCAATAGCAATAGCCAGGCGGTGTTCGGTAACGGTATCCATGGCTGCCGATACTATTGGTGTATTTAAACGAATGTTTTTAGAAAACCACGAGGAAATACTTACTTCTCTGGGCAATACTTCAGAGTAAGCAGGAACCAACAACACATCGTCGTAGGTAAGTCCCTCAGGAACAAACTTGTTTTCATAAAGCTTTGATGCCATAGGAGATGAATTTTAGGCGTTAAAATTCGTGCAAAGGTAAGGAAAAAAGGCCTTTATCAAAAATAAACCTGTTTACCATTTTAGCTATCAGGCATTTTTAAAAACCTATCAACATTATAAAATCAATTGTAAAATAATCATCAATTTTGTACTCCGAAGAGTTTTTCTAGAGCTTATGAATGTAAAGTACCAAAGTGCTCCTAAAGCAATATTAATGCTGCAAGATGGAAAAGTTTTTGAGGGGAAAGCAGCAGGCGCCATGGGCACCACGACCGGAGAAATTTGTTTTAATACCGGTATGACAGGTTATCAGGAAATATTTACAGACCCCTCTTATTTTGGCCAAGTGGTGGTAATGGCTAATGCGCACATTGGCAATTATGGAATAGAGGATACTGAGGTAGAGAGCGATTCCATTAAAATTTCAGGGATGGTTTGCAAGAAATTTAACCGTGGTTTTTCCCGTCCTCGAGGGAATGGGAGTTTAAATGATTACTTTGCAAAACAGGGAATTGTGGCTATTAGTGATGTAGATACCCGGGCTATAGTTCGTTATATTCGTAACAAAGGAGCCATGAATTGTATTATATCTTCCGAGATATACGACCTGGAGGAACTAAAAAATCGCTTGAGCAAAGTGCCTTCTATGTCCGGCTTAGAGTTGTCATCTAAGGTATCTGTCAAAAAAAGTTATGATTTTGGCGAGGCTTCTGCTTCTTACAAAGTGGCGGTAATAGATTTTGGAGTGAAGAAAAATATTTTACGCTCGCTGGCTCAAAGAAATTGCTATTTACGTGTATTCCCTCATACGGTAAGTTATGAAGAACTTACCGTGTTTAACCCGGATGGTTTTATGTTGAGTAATGGTCCCGGCGACCCATCGGTAATGACTCAGGAGAAAGAACTGGTAAAGAAAATTGTGAACAGCAACAAGCCGGTGTTTGGTATTTGTTTAGGACACCAGTTGTTGGCCGAATCGCAGGGAATTTCTACCTACAAAATGCACGCCGGCCACAGGGGTATAAACCACCCGGTAAAAAATTTGCTTACCGGTAAGTGTGAAATTACTTCCCAAAACCACGGTTTCAGCGTAAAAGCTGAAGATGTTGCCGCCAATCCGGATATTGAAGTTACTCACATAAACCTAAATGATAATACTATAGAAGGCATACGTTTGAAAAGCAAAGCAGCATTTTCTGTTCAGTATCATCCGGAGGCTTGTCCCGGTCCGCACGATTCCCGCTATTTATTTGACGAATTTGTAGCCGCCATCGAAAAAGCAAAAAAGCAAAGTGGCAGCCTTAAGGCAGTATAAACCGGATGCTCACTCTTAACTTAGTTTTTTTGAGTTTTAATGCCTAAAAACGATTAAACAGCCTGTTGTTTTTGTTGTTTATTAAGTTATCTAAGCTGATAAAAATGTTGTAAGTTTACCCTTTGTAATGCGCCTTGTTTCTTTGTTCATACTATTGGTTACCCAATTTGCTTTTTCTCAAAAAGGGGGCAAATATCCAAGCTTGCTATGGAAAATAACTAAGCCGGGAATTAAAAAAGAGTCGTACCTGTATGGCACCATGCACGTGAGCAACCGGGTAGCATATCATTTATCGGACGATTTTTTTGAAAGCTTGAAGAAAGCTGATGTGGTGGGCTTGGAAACCAACCCCGGAGAGTGGTTGAATAACATGGAATTGATGGGAGAACTTGGAAAATCTGCCGGAGTGGGTAGGTTTAATTCGTACGGAGGCAATTTTTATAAAAACCTGTTTAGTATTCGTTTTCCTGACAAGCAGTTGTATAAATCCGTACTCAGTTTTGAACCCGAGATTATTAATAGCTTACTTTTTAGACACAGTAAGTTTAGAGAGAATTTTCAGGAAAACACCTACATAGATTTATTTATTTACCAAGCGGCTTCTAAACTCAATAAAACTGTAGTGAGTTTGGAAGACTACAGAAAGGCAGAGTTGCAAGCCAGACTTGCTATGGTTCCGGATAAGGAATTTTACCCGGATGCAACCTTGGATGAAGATATATACAATCCTGCGTACTACACCACATTCGAAAAAATTGAAGACGCCTACCGCCGGGGAGATTTGGATATGCTGGATAGCCTTACCAGGCTTACCGAAAGTAAAAACATGCAAAAATATCTGTTGCATGAGCGCAATGCTTTTTTTGCAAATACCATAGATTCTATCATCAAATCGGGAAAAACCATATTTGCCGGAGTTGGGGCTGCTCATTTGCCCGGAGAAAAAGGACTAATAGATATTTTACGGGCAATGGGTTATCGGGTAGAACCCCTTACTTCCAATAAATCCAGAAAAGCACAAAATGAAAAAGACAAAATAGATAAAACCTTTAAAAGCGTATTGTTTGAAAAAAATACGGTAAATGACTCGCTTTTTTCTGTTCAGACTCCCGGTAAGCTAAGGCAAATTATGGATTATGAAGATTTTAAATATTACATTTTTCCGGACATGGTTAATGGTAATTTTTACTCGGTTGTGCGTGTAAGAACTAATGCCGGTATAAGTAATTTGGACGCCGAAAAAATTTCGCTTTCTGTAGATAGCTTGTTTTTTGAAAATATTCCGGGGAAAATAATAAGCAAGAAAAATATCACAAACTCCGGTTTTAACGGATACGACATTGTAAACAGAACAAACCGTGGAGATTTACAGCGCTATCAATTATTTTTTACCGACGTGGAGATTGTAATATTCAAATTGGGCGGTAAATACGACTATGTTAATTCTACGCCCGGAAAGCAGTTTTTTAATTCCATAAAATTTGAAAAAAGAAATAACGCCTTGGTTTTATTTGAACCGCCTGCAAAAGGGTTTAAAGTAATTTTGCCGGCCGATTACAGTTACGGGAAAAATGAATACACAGGGGCAAGCGGGCTCACAGAGGATTTAATAGCCTTCAGTCGACAAAAACAAACCTTTTACGGTGTTAAACACGGTGTATATAATGATTTTTACTATTTAGAGGAAGACACCTTTGAATTAAACAGATTGGCCAAATATACCCTCAAAAATTTCAAATACGACGAAAGCAGTTTTTATAAGATAACCTCAGAGCAGGGGTTTCCTTGCATTCACTTTTCGGGAATGCGCCAGACTAAACGGATGTACGGAAAAATTTTTATAAAGGGGGTTCATTATTATTTGGTATATTCTATTGGGCCAAATGAAAATTCTTTTGATTCGCCCTTTTTTAAATCCTTTCAATTAACGGATTTTAAGCATCTGAACGAGATTAAAAAAATTACCGATAATGATATTTACTTTTCAACGATGGACGAGGTCTCTAATTCCCCATCTTCAAGATTTAATGAAGAGTTTATTTCTCTGTATAAAAAAATTAAGCAGGAAAATAATCCACCACAAGCCAAGCAGGACGATTTTGATTACTATAGCACACGAAAAAACTATTATTCTCCATCTAATCACGAATACGTAGAGATTTATTTTGAACGATATAATCGATATGATTATAAACCAAAGAAAGACTTTATTGAAAAAGTAAATAAAAACTTGGCAGAATCTTTTAGTATGCGCCTAAAGCCGGTTCGGATAAAAGATACCTCCGGTTTATTTGTGTACGATTTTGAGTTGAAGGACACAGCAACTGTTAGAGCTATTAAATGCAAGCTTATTGTTAAAAATGCCTGTGTTTATCAGGTAAAGGTTCCTTTTGATACGACTATAGGTCTTAAGGGTTGGGCAAAACAATTTTTTGAAAATTTTCAGCTAAAAGATACAATCATAGGAGGTAATTTTTTTGAGAATAAATTTGGTTTGCTGTTAAGTCATTTAAGCGGAACGGATACTACGCTCAGGCGTCAGGCAGAATTTTCTTTGCTTAACTCCATAACCATGGAAAAAGAGTATGCAAAAGATTTTGTTGATTTTATAGGCAGTTCGAAAGTTGATTTGCTGAGTACCGAAGCGAAGGCCCAGCTTTTTGTTAATGGTGGTGTAATGGAAGATGAGAGAATAGTTGAGCCATATAAAAAACTCTACAATAGGTACAGTGATAGTGCATATATTCAACTTTGTTTATTGAAAGGCCTTGCTTATTGTCGTACCAAAAAATCATTTCAAGCTTTTTTGGAATTGCTCAAAAGCGACCCACCTTTGGTTGGAGATGCTTCTGTAGTGGGTGATGTATTTAATGTGTTATATGACTCATTGGAGTTGTGCAAAGGATTTTATCCTGCTTTACTTGACATAACATCTAACAATGAATATTACGAACCCATATACCGGCTTTTGTCGGTTTTAATAAAACGAAATATTATTCAGCCGCAGGATATCATATCTAAGAAGCAACAACTTATTACCGAAGCTAATTCAGAACTTAAACGATACAATGCTGCACTTAACACCAAACAAAAACAATCTTCTGCTCAAATAAATACATCCCTGTCAGAAGATGCGGCAGAGCAACTAAAATTTAATATGCGTTCTCTGCAATTTAATCAGAGCGTAAAAAATGCAAGATATAATGATATTTTAAGTCTTTCCGGACAACCTTTTATAGTTAGCTTTGCCCGAATAATAGCGCCTTTTGCCAAAACCGATGAACGTGCCAAACAAACACTCGAAAAAATAGCCAAAATAAAAAGCGATTTGGTATCTATGCCGGTATACATTATCATGAAAAAAGCAAATCTTCCAACAAATGATTCCATTGCTTTTTGGCTTAGTAAGAATACGGTAACCAGGACTAATTTTTATGCGGAACTTAAAAAGGAAGGATTAGAAAAACACTTTCATACGAATTATGCTACGCAGGGAGATATTGTTGAGGCTGTACTAAAATCATCCAGACAATTATTGGCATTTCAGGCGTATGAACCCCCTGATAAAAACAAAGACAGCTTGATTTTACACAAGATTATTCCCGCTAAAAACAGATACGAAAAGGGATTTTTATACCTATATAAATCCCCCAAAAATAAAATGGGACTCTCTCGCTGGTCGGTTGCTTTTGTTCCTGACACTAAAGGTTCTGAACTAAATCCCGATGTTTATGTAATAAAGCTCAACGAATATTTTTCGGAAGTTTTAAAAGATGAAGAAATAGTGAATGAGCTATTAGATGAATTTAGTATGCAGTACAGAAGCAGAGCTACCATAAGTACATACAACGAATTTAATTATATTGATTGAGTAAAGGCATTTTATATCTTATCCCTGTTCCCTTATCAGAAACCGAAAAATATGATACTATTCTGCCGGCTTCTGTAGATGTAGTATCAAAACTTCAATATTTCATTGCTGAAGATTTAAAAAAAGCCAGACAATTTCTTAAACGCTGTAATTATCCTGCCATAGTTTCGGCAGAAATATCTTTGTTGAATGAACACGCAGTTGCGGGTATTGAATTGGAATTGTTAAAACCTCTGCTGGCCGGGAATGATGTGGGTTTAATTAGCGATGCCGGTTGTCCGGCCATTGCCGATCCGGGTGCGGAACTGGTGGGGCTTGCTCATAAAAATGATATTTCAGTTTATCCTTTGGTTGGTCCCAGTTCTGTTCTGCTTACTGCCATGGCTTCCGGATTTAATGGGCAGTGTTTTTCTTTTGTGGGCTATTTACCTCAGGAAAAAACTGCTCGGATAAAAAAAATAAAAGAATTAGAAAAAGAAACCTTTATCAAAAAACAGGCTCAGTATTTCATTGAAACACCTTATAGAAATCGACAATTATTAAGCGACCTCATACAGAACCTCAAGCCGGATACGTATTTATGTATGGGAATTGACCTAACCGGAACCGGTCAAAAAATACTTTCAAAAAAAGTATCTGATTGGAGAAAAACAATGTTGCCTGAGGTTCATAAAATACCGGCAGTATTCGGTATTTATTACTAGTTGTAGCTTTCAAGGAAACACTGTTAAAAAGAACTTAAACTTGATTAACAAGTCGGCCTCCCTTATGCCTAAATTCAGCATTTAAAATGCTACACTTAATAAGAGCTAAACATAATCTTGTTTTTAAGCTTGTTCTTTTGTTGGCTGTAGCTTTTTTTCTTGCACTTGTATTTCCTGATATAAATAAGCTATACTTCCGGGAATTATTGGATGGAAAACCATGGCAGGGCTTTGATTTAATAGCAACGGAAGATATAATTATAAATAAAACCGATAATAAAGAAACGAACTTACTTGGTGATGATACAATAGTTTCTTTGTATAAGTATAACCCGGAAATTGCTCAAAAGGAGCTGGACTCTTTGGCTTTGATAAAAGATAAAGACAGTTTGTTGTTTCAATTTTTGAAAAAAAATTTAACCGAGATATATGAAGTAGGAATTATATCCCGAGATTCTTCAAAAAATACCTTTCTATTTGTGTATGATAAAAACGGAAACTTGCTGAAAAAAAAGTATGTAGATTTTTATAATTTACAGCAGGCTTATGATACCCTTCTACAAAGGATTAGAAGAAACAAGTGTTTGGAAAAAATACAGAATTTAAGGGTACACCCCGAAAATTACTTGGCAGTTAATTATGAAAAAGAGCTTAATGGAGAGGATTTTTTACGCAAAAGAGAATATTATACGAAGCCTCAACTGGTATTGTTAGCGAAAGCAGGAGATACCCTCGTAAAACAAGGTTTTTTACCCGACTCTCAAGCAATAGAAACACTTACTAAGTATTTTGAAACCAAAAAAAACAAGATCAATAGTTTTTACGAGTATTTTCAGGCCTTGACGCTCTCTCTGGTGCTTTTGAGTTCGCTTTTTTTGTATTTGTATTTTTTTCGTAAACCTGTTTTCGGACAAAATAAACAGGTGTTTTTTCTTCTAAGTACTTTACTATATACAGGTACAGGAACATACTTATTACATGAAAGTAACGTGTCTTTATTTTATTTTCCTTACATTCTTATCCCGGTTGTTGTTCGTGTATTTTTTGATAACAGAACAGCTCTTTTCACTTTTTTAATCAATATTTTATATGCTTCGTTTTTCACCATTAACGGATTTTTCTTTCTTTTTATTCAGCTAATGGTTGGTATAGGCTTATTATTTTCCCTGTCTTCTATCAGAAAAAGACAAGATTTAAGCAAGGCCGCCTTGTTGGTTACTATGTATTTTATATTTCTTTTTGCCTTGCTCAAATTTATCTTTAACGGAGAGCAGGCATTGTTTTTAGTTGAAAATTATATACCGTTTATTTTATGTGGAGTTATGATTTTTTTGGCCTATCCGTTTATTCAGTTAACAGAAAAGTTTTTTGGTTTTGTTTCTGATTTCAGTTATTTGGAATTATGTGATATCAATCAACCCTTGTTGCGTGAGCTTTCTCAAAGAGTTCCCGGAACATTTCAACACTCTTTGCAGGTGGCCAATTTGGCCGAAGAGGCGGCCTATTTTATTGGAGCCAATACTCTCTTGGTAAGAGCCGGAGCGCTTTACCATGATATAGGAAAAATGTATAATCCTGAATACTTTATAGAAAACCAATCTTCTGAATATAGCCCTCATAACTTAATGAGAGCAAGAGAAAGTGCTCAAATTATTCTTCAGCATGTTATACGAGGAATTGAACTTGCCAGAGAACACAAATTACCGGAACAAATAATTGATTTTATAAGAACACATCACGGCACAACCACCGTGCACTACTTTTTAAAGAGAAGTTTAATGGAGGGAGACGCATTAAAAACTTCGGAAGAAGATTTTAAATATCCCGGACCAATTCCCTTTAATAAAGAAACCGCTATACTCATGCTGGCTGATGGCGTTGAGGCAGCCTCTAGAAGTTTACCAAAGAAAGACGCCTTTAGTATAAGCAAACTGGTAGATGAGGTAATTGATTATAAAATAAATCAAAATCAGTTAATAAATTCCGATATCACATTTAAAGATATTGCACTTATTCGTAAAATATTTAAAAAACGGCTGATGAATATTTATCACGCACGCATTGAGTATCCTTATTAAATAATTGAAAATCAAATATATAAAACATATCATTTAAATTGCTATATTTGTGTTTATGCGAAAATGTTTTTACCTTCTTTTGGTGATAGGCTTACTGAGCTCTTGCAAGGTATTTCGTTCCAGTTTAATGCTTAAAACTCCTCCTGATTACAATTATGATAAACTTGCCGACTCCATAAGCAGAAGAGATTATATCATTGCAGCCAATGATTTTTTCTCGTATCGCGTATTTACAAACGATGGGTTTAAACTTGTAAACGTAACGGCCGAGGCCACCAACTTCGTTAATTTTCCTACCATAGAAGCCAGAGTGGAAGCAGACGGAACTTCCCGATTGCCTTTAATTGGTTTGGTGCAAATGGGGGGTATGAGTATTACAGAGGCAGAGAAGATGTTGGAAGAAAAATATTCTAAATTTTATGTTAACCCATACATCAACATTCGCATAACAAACAAGCGAATTATTGTTTTTCCGGGTAGCGCAGGTGATGCCAAAGTGCTTAACATAACAAACAATAATGTTACCGTTATAGAAGCCTTGGCATTGGCCGGTGGTGTTTCCGATGAAGGGAAGGCTTATAAGATTAAACTTATTCGTAATACGCCGGGGCAGGAGCCCAAGGTTTACCTGATGGATTTATCTAAAATAAGTGGTCTAACCATGGCGAATACACCGGTGCAGGCATACGATATCATATATGTAGAAACTAGATACAGACCTGTTAAAACTATAGCCAATGAAATTGCACCTCTCTTAACTTTGTTAACTTCTGCCTTAATCTTATACACCATTATTCGCAGGTAATGTCTTACCATGTTGGCATAGATAGGAATGATTTTGTAAAACAAGCCGAAGCCAAATTAACCTCGGCGGTTGACGTGGGTTTGGTTTTTTTTCTGATTAAACGTTACAAATGGATTTTTTCATCGGTTATTGTGCTGGTATCGGCTCTTGCTTTTATTTACCTCCGTTACAGTCAACCCATTTATGAATCAAAAGTTCTTATTCAGATAAATGATAACCGTGCCGAACAGGTACTTCGATTAGGAAATATCGGAGAAAATGACAATGCCATTGCCGAAGCAATAGAACAAATACGCTCCAAAGTTTTTTTACGGAGAGTGGTGGAAAGACTGGATGTTACGGTAACTTACTATACTCAAGGAACCTTTAAAAATAATGAGCTCTACCGATCATCTCCTTTTTTGGTGAAAATTAATTTGAAAAATAAATCACTGGAGGGCGTACAGTTTTTTGTTGATATAGACCCACTCAAAGAGCAAGGGGTTTTGAAATATAATAACAAGGAACTCAATTTTAAGATAAATAGTTGGGTTAATAACAAGGACTTTGACATCACAGTCTTTTTTAACCCTGAACTGGAACCTGCACTTATTCGCGAAGTAATCGAAAAAAATAAAACATTTTATTTCATTGTCAGCAATCCGGAGGCAGTAACTTCAGAGCTGCAATCTAAGTTGGAAATAAAAGTACTTAATGATTTAGCAAAAACCATATTGATAAAAGTAAAAGATATCAATTCTGCAAAAGTAGCTGATTTGGTAAATACCATTGCCGATGAATATCTGAGTTATGATGTAGAAAGAAAAAGCGAAAGTTCCAGAAGCATTTTGACCTTTATTGATAGCCAACTGGGGGTTGTATATAATGAATTAAGGAATACGGAGAGTGATCTTAAGAAATTCAGACAAGAAAAAAATATTGATAATACAAAAGAACGTTATGCGTCTGATTTAGTTAGAGTATCCAGTATAGAAGAACAGTTGCTTCGTGCCGAGATGGAAGAGAAGATTATTGCAGAAGTACAACAAAATATTTCTTCAAATAAAAATATCGACATATATCAGCTTTTGTCCCTTATATCAGGAACCGAGTACGAAGCCATGATAAAGGACGTAGTTCAAGAAATTCAAAAACTACTGGCTTCAAAAGAAAATTTATTGTTTTATGTAACGCCGGATGCAGAAAATATAAAGCAAATTAACCGGCAGTTGGAAACACAGAAAAAATTACTTATTGAAAGCCTGGGAGCAGTTCGGCTAAAATATAAAACTAAGTACAAAAACCTGCTGGAAAAATCATCCGATTTTCGTCAAAAAATGGGCGGATCTCCGGAAGATGAGGTGGAGTTATCTCGTTTAAACAGGCTCTATGCCATAAGTGAAAAATACTATACTATGCTGTTGGAAAAGAAAACGGAATTTTCCATATCCAAAGCAGGTTACGTTACCAAAAATATTATTTTGGAAAGGGCCAGTAATTTTGGGGCTAAGGTTTTTCCAAATTCAAAGAGTGTAATTATAGCTGCAGCGGCAATATCCACATTAGTTATTCTATTGCTTATTGTTATTTTTTACATAACCCACAATAAAATTTATTCTATAAGTGATGTTATGAAGTTTTCTAATCAGGGTCTTTCTCTAATAGGTGTAATTCCTCGTTTCCATAATCAAATTCCGGTTTCCCAACTTATTGTGGATAAGAACCCTAAGTCGGTAATATCCGAGTCTTTTCGAACGATAAGAACGAATCTTTCTTTCATTGATAATTCTCCCGGAAGCAAAATAATATCTATCAGCTCCACCATTAGCGGAGAAGGAAAAACCTTTGTAGCTATTAATATAGCAGGTATTTTAGCCTTTACTGGTAAAAAAGTAGTGTTAATTGACTTGGACTTAAGAAAACCAAAAATTCATAAAGGGTTTGGGGTTAAGAATGATAGGGGAATGAGTAATCTTTTGACATCTGAATTAAGTATACAGGATTGCATTAATCATAGCAGTTTAGAAAATTTAAAGTATATCACGGCGGGTCCAACTCCTCCAAATCCTTCCGAATTAATTTTAAGTGATAAAATGAAACAACTGCTGCAAGAACTAAAAGACACTTTTGATTATGTTGTGATAGATAATGCGCCGGTTGGACTTGTAACAGATGGTATTGAAACCTTAAGAATGTCGGACTATCCAATATACGTATTCAGGGCAGATTATTCGGAGAAGTTTTTTATTCAAAATTTACTACGTTTAAAAACAGAAAATAATATAACCCGACTCGCTGCTGTTTTGAATGATATGGATATGAATAAAAAACTTTACGGATATAACTACGGATATAACTACGTATACGGCTACGGAACAAAAACCGGCTATTATACCGATGATGAAGATGTAATTAAAAAACGAAGAAAAAAATAAAATGGAAATTATTGAATCACCGCTGAAGGGCCTTTTTATAATTAAGCCAAAAGTGTTTGAAGATAGCAGGGGATATTTTTTTGAGAGTTATAATACAAAAATTTTTGAACAAGCAGGATTGAAGTTGAATTTTGTTCAGGACAATCAGTCGCTTTCTCAAAAAGGTGTGTTGAGAGGTTTACATTTTCAAAATCCGCCTTTTGCTCAAGGGAAACTGGTAAGAGTAATAACAGGTTCGGTATATGATGTGGCCGTTGATATACGTAAAAATTCCCCTACTTACGGAAAGTATTACGGTATGGAATTAAGCGCTGAAAATAAGCACATGATGTACATTCCGGAAGGCTTTGCACACGGTTTTTTAACGCTACAAAACAATACTATTTTTTCATATAAATGTACCAACTACTACGACAAAGCTTCCGAAGATTGTATTTTATGGAACGATCCGGATATAGCAATTCCGTGGAATATTGATTCTCCTCTATTATCTGAAAAAGATAAAGCAGGTAAATCCTTTGCCTCTTTTCAAACTAAGTTTTAAATGCAGCAGCTCGTTAATACAAATTTAATCCTGGTTTCACTGGTATTTGTTAGTTTCATCTTTTCGCTGCTCATTAACTCCATCCTACTAAAATTTGTCAGTACATTAGGCATTAGAAATAGAAATCAGCAAGAAATTAGATGGGATCCGAATCATAAGCCCGCCTTAGGTGGAATTTCTTTTTATATAGGATTTTTATTTTCTTTTGTTTTTTTGGTGATAATAAGTCCTCAGTTTTTTGAACACAAGTTACCTGTATTGGGAACTTTATTGTCTTGCTCTTTGGCTTTTTTAATGGGACTTGCGGATGATGCCTTTAACACACAACCACTGCTTAAACTAATTACTCAAATTGTATGCGCGCTGGTACTGGTGTATTCGGGTATTTTTATAAAGCTATTTGAAAATCCTCTTGTTAATTATGCCTTAACCGTTTTTTGGGTAGTAGCTATCATGAACTCTATTAATCTGTTGGATAACATGGACGGAATTGTGGCAGTAATTGTTTTGTGTATGGCTTTTTTCTTTATTATGGTTTCTATCTCATTACAAATTCCAACAGGTTTTTATTCCATATTTAATGTATGCTTGTTAGGTTCGGTTTTAGGTTTTTTAGTGTATAATTTTCACCCCTCTAAAATGTATATGGGCGACTCAGGGAGCCAGTTTTTAGGGGTTTTTTTAGCCGGAACCGGAATAGAGTTCTGTTGGAATACCGATATTTATAATTCCTCTTTCTCTTTTACAATTGAAAATCTGTGTGTGGTAATTTTAGTTTTTTTGCTTCCTATCATAGATACCACTACCGTTTTTGTAAATCGTATTCTGAGAGGAAATTCTCCTTTTGTTGGAGGAAAAGACCACACAACCCATCATCTTTTTTTTAGAGGAATTACGGAAAAAAGAATTTTTTTATTGTATGCATTTATTTCATTTACAGCAGTAATATTGGCATACAACCTTATTTTTAATTATAGCGTAGTTTTACTGTGGATAACTGTTTTTTTCATTCTGGTTGTATTTTTAACTTTGTTCTTAAATACCAGAATAAGAAAAAATTGAAGTTCAACATTCAAACATATTTCCGAAAGACATTATTTGTAACTATTTTTTTTGCAGTATTTTCAATCTTCTACGCAATCGTTAATCTGTTTTTAAAACCTCTTAGCTTAAATGCAGATTCTTGGAAGAATAATAACAGTTCTTTTTTTGGCTTAAACATTCCGGCTAATCTAACTTTTTGTGGAGAACAAATTTTAGACGGAAATTATGAGGCATGGCAGAGCTTGGAGAAAGAGTTTTTTAGCAGTTCCCATTGGAAAAAAAACTATAATTTGCTTTATCAAAGAGCATGCAGGTGGTTCCCCTACATAGAACCTATTTTAAAAGAAGAAGGCCTTCCCGATGATGTTAAATATATTGCCGTGATAGAAAGTCATTTAACCAATACCTTTTCCAAAGCCGGAGCTGCAGGGTTTTGGCAGTTATTGCCTAAAACCGCTGCTTCATACGGGTTGGAAGTTAACGATTACGTTGATGAGAGATTGGACGTAGAAAAATCTACAAGAGCAGCCTCTAAGGTTCTAAAGGAGGCATACGCTCGTCTTGGAACATGGGTGCTTGCGACAGCAGCTTATAACAGAGGTATTGGAGGAATAGAAAATGCCATGAAAGAGCAAAAAGCGGAAAGCTTTTATGATTTACGTTTAAATCCCCAATCTCAGGAATTTATTTACCGTGTTTTAGCTTATAAAACACTTCTCTCTTATCCTAAACATTTCGACATTTCTTTTAAACCTATTAAACATTATCCAAAAATTCCTGTTAAAATAGTAACTCTTGATACATCCATGAACTACCCCGAAAATATTGCCCGATTAACAAAATCTTCTGTTTCAGTAATAATGAAGATAAATCCTTGGATTGTAGGGAATAAATTACCTAACCCTGAAAGAAAAGAATACAAAATAAAAATACCCAAGTTTCCTGAGAGAGATTACACACCTTATTATGTCGAACTAAGACCTGGATATACTGATACTCCCGGCAGTATTCGAGAAAACAAAGACTCCGTTGTAAAACCCCTTTTGGGAGAGGAAATGGGAAGTAAGTTTAAACAAAAAGCAAAAAAATGATTGGATAAAATATGCAGCAGAACTTTCAAGATTTTTTCGAAGAGCAGATAGAGGTTATTGGAGCCAGAGAAAATAACCTAAGAAATATCCAAATAAATATTCCCCGAAATAAATTGGTTACGATTACCGGGCTTAGCGGCAGCGGAAAATCTTCCTTAGCTTTTGATACCATTTTTGCCGAAGGACAAAGACGCTACATAGAGAGCTTTTCGGCCTACGCACGACAGTTTTTAGGAGGAATGGAAAGACCTGACGTAGATAAAATTAACGGATTAAGTCCTGTAATATCTATAGAACAAAAAACGGTAAATAAAAATCCCCGCTCAACTGTTGGCACCATAACGGAAATTTATGATTTTATCAGATTGCTATATGCCAGAGCAGGAGAGGCATACTCTTATGTTAGCGGAGAAAAAATGGTCCGCTATAGTGATGAACAAATTGTTGAAATAATTATTAGAGACTACACAGCCCAATTCGTCACACTTTTAGCACCACTTGTAAAAGCACGCAAAGGACATTACAGAGAACTTTTTGAAGAGCTCAGGAAGAAAGGATTTACCAAAGTAAGAATTGATGGAATTATAACCGAGATTAAACCCGGACTTAAACTGGACAGATATAAAGTTCATGATATAGAGCTGTTGGTTGATACGATGGAGGTAGATGCAGCATCTAAACAGCGTGTATACCAATCTCTTCAAACAGCCATGAAGTTAGGAAAAGGCGTTGTTATGTTGTTACAAATTAAACCGGAACAACTAAAGAAAAAAATGCCCGTAACAGACAAAACGCCACCTCGTTACTTTAGCCGAACACTCATGTGTCCTGTTTCCGGAATTTCTTACGACGAACCGGCCCCCAATACTTTTTCGTTTAACTCTCCTTATGGTGCTTGTTCAACCTGTAACGGCTTGGGTGAAGTATCTGAAATCGATATCAAAAAAATAATACCCGATTACTCACTTTCCATAAAAAAGGGAGCCATAGTGCCAATAGGGCCCTACAAAAATTCTTGGATATTCAGCCAGCTAAATACTATAGCTACTCATTATAAATTTTCTTTGGACACTCCTTTTTCAGAAATACCTGAAGATGCTGTTTCGGTTATACTTTACGGAACAACGGATTCCATTATCATTAAGTCAGACTTAGGAATACAAAATTTTTCTTTTGAAGGAATAGTTAATTTCATTTCAAGGCAGGTTGAAGAAGAAGAATCTTGGGCAGTAAGCCGATGGGCTCAAAGTTTTACCAATAAAATTCCTTGCAAAGAATGTAACGGCTCAAGACTAAAAAAACAGGCATTATATTTTAAAATTGCTGATAAAAATATCGCTGGGCTCAGTCAGATGGATATTTCTGAACTGGCGGCATGGTTCAATAAACTTGAAAATAAGTTAACCGCCCAGCAAAAAAAAATTGCAACGGAAGTAATTAAAGAAATAAAAAGTAGAATTGGCTTTTTACTGGAAGTAGGGTTAGATTATGTTACACTAAATCGTTCGGCAAAAAGTTTAAGTGGTGGAGAGGCTCAACGAATAAGGTTGGCCACACAAATTGGTTCTCAATTAGTGGGTGTATTATATATACTTGATGAACCTAGTATTGGTTTGCATCAGCGAGACAACGCCAGATTAATTCAGGCACTCAAAAACCTTCGTGATATCGGGAATTCCGTTATTGTAGTAGAGCATGATAAGGATATGATAGAAGAGAGTGATTATGTTATAGATATTGGTCCCGGGGCTGGTGTACACGGAGGAAAATTAGTAGCTGCCGATACACCCAAAAACATGTTGGCATTACCAACACTAACCGCTCAGTATCTCTCCGGAAAAAAAACAATACCTGTTCCTACCGGCAGAAGAAAAGGAAATGGAAAAACAATCAGTATTAAAAAGGCCTCGGGTCACAATCTCAAAAATATTAATGTTGATTTTCCTCTGGGAAAATTAATTGTAGTTACCGGAGTTAGCGGAAGCGGAAAAAGCACCCTGATAAACGAAACTTTATATCCTGCCCTGGCAAAGCATTTTTACAAGTCAGAAAAAAAACCGCTGCCCTATAAAAACATTACAGGTCTTGAGCATATCGATAAAGTGGTTGATATTGACCAAAGTCCTATTGGAAGAACACCTCGTAGTAATCCGGCTACGTATACTAAGGTTTTTGATGACATTAGAAAATTATTTGCCGAATTACCCGAATCAAAAATAAGAGGATATCAGCCCGGTCGTTTCTCATTTAATGTAAAGGGCGGAAGGTGCGAAACTTGTGGAGGTGCAGGTCTCAGAAATATAGAAATGAATTTTTTACCCGACGTTTACGTGAATTGTGAAACGTGTAACGGTAAACGCTACAACAGGGAAACACTCCAGGTGAGATACAAAGGGAAATCAATAAGCGACGTATTAAGCATGACAATAGAGCAGGCTTGCGATTTTTTTTCTTCAACCCCTACCATATTACGTGTATTAAAAACCCTAAATGATATAGGTTTGGGTTATTTAACCTTAGGGCAACAAGCTACCACATTAAGCGGAGGAGAGGCCCAGCGAGTAAAACTGGCAACCGAACTAAGTAAAAGAGACACCGGAAATACTTTTTATATATTGGATGAACCAACTACCGGTTTACACTTTGAAGACATAAGAATATTAATGTTGGTCCTAAATCGGCTTGTAGACGGCGGTAATACTGTGCTGGTAATTGAGCACAATATGGACGTAATCAAGTGTGCTGATTGGATTATAGATTTAGGTCCGGAGGGAGGAAAAAACGGAGGAAATTTACTTTTTGAGGGAACACCGGAAGAGTTTGTTAAACTTAACAATAATGCAACTGCCCTTTTTCTTAAAAAAGAACTGAAAAAGAGAGTTAAAAACTAAAAGCATGTAGCTTTTGTTAAAAAAGCCTCTTCTTGCATCGTAATTCATAGTATTGTATATAATCACCCACCTTTTTTTGCTCAATACATGTTAATATCTTATTGAATAGGCAGGGTATAAATTCTCGTTTATTTATTTTCTTGCGTTTTATAATTCAGTTTACTATCTTTAGTTGTTTGAATAAACGCATTTTAATAGTTTTATTGTTTAGTCTTCTCGGTGGCTTGTTTCAGGCTTATGCCCAAACAGGCGGTAGAAAAAAAGAGCATAGAAACCAACGAAGAAGCGGTTCTATGTTCAGCAGAACCAAAAGTCAGGGAAATGCCGATGCTTTTGCTAAAGGAGGAATAACCCGTAAAAAATCTAAAAGAACCAGCGAAAATCTGTGGGTTTATAAAAAGACTACACTAAAAGGTAAGAAGCAAAAAAGAGAGGATAGGTTTCTTTTTTTCAGATACAGGACAAAAGGTAAACGATATAGAGACGGCATATTGGCCAAACAAAATGCGGCACGTGCCAAAAAAAGAGTTCGTGGAAACAAAGTTTTTGCTCAGCGTAAGTATTGATAATTCAAAGTCCCGTTTTTAGCGGGATTTCTTATTTTTAGCCAAAAATTATATGAACGTACTGGTATTGGGTTCCGGAGGTAGGGAACATGCTTTTGCCTGGAAACTGGCTCAAAGTAAGCGGCTTGAAAATTTGTACATTGCTCCCGGTAATGCGGGTACAGCAAACTGCGGGACTAACGTAGATATATCGGCTACCGATTTCGAGGCTATCAAGAAACTTGTGTGGGAAAAAGATATTAACTTGGTGTTGGTTGGTCCGGAAGACCCCTTAGTAAAAGGCATACACGACTACTTTTTGGCCGACGAAGTATTGAAAGACGTGCCGGTTATAGGACCTAAAAAAGACGGTGCCATACTGGAAGGCAGCAAAGATTTTAGTAAGCAATTTATGTTGCGTTATGGTATTCCAACAGCCTCCTATAAAAGCTTTACGAAAAGCAACATATCCGAAGCCTCTTCCTTTTTAAAAAGCTTGAACCCTCCTTATGTATTAAAAGCCGATGGCCTGGCAGCAGGTAAAGGAGTTCTTATTCTTCAAAACCTACAGAACGCCGAAACTGAGTTGCAAAACATGATTGTTAATTCAAAATTTGGCATGGCCGGTTCTACTGTGGTTATTGAAGAATTTTTAAATGGAATAGAGCTTTCTGTTTTTGTGCTTACTGATGGAATAAACTATAAAATTTTACCTTCCGCTAAAGATTATAAAAGAATAGGAGAGGGCGATACCGGCTTAAACACCGGCGGTATGGGCGCAATAAGTCCTGTACCTTTTGCTGATGCAGAGTTTATGAACAAAGTAGAGCAAAGAATTGTAAAACCAACTATTGAAGGACTTAAGAAGGAAGGAATAGATTACAGAGGCTTTATTTTTATAGGTTTAATGAATTGCAACGGAGATCCTTACGTCATAGAGTATAACTGCCGTATGGGCGATCCTGAAACCGAAGCGGTAATTCCAAGAATAAAAAATGATTTTATTGATTTATTGGAAGCCGTAGCCAAACAGCAGTTATCGACTATTAAACTCGAAACGATGACCGAAACAGCCGCTACGGTTGTGTTGGTGAGCGCCGGTTATCCCGAAGAATATGAAAAGGGAAAGGTTGTATCCGGACTTGGAGAAGTAGTAAAATCGCAGGTTTTCCATGCGGGAACCAAATGGAAAGATGAGCAAGTAACAACCTCCGGAGGCAGGGTTTTTGCGATTACCTCGTTTGGTAAAAATATACAAGAGGCGGTTTTAACTTCCTTAGATAGCGCTGTTAAGATTAATTATGACGGAAAATATTACAGAAAAGATATCGGACAGGATTTAATCAAGTACCCTAAGAAAGAACTTTCTTAATAGTATCATAATAAAGCATTAATATTATTGCCAAGTTATCTCTTTAACATTGGGGACTTACTAGTACTTACTTATGTTCCCCAGTTTTCATCACAACGGTTGTTTTGTTTTATTTGCGGGCTTTGTTTCAACATTTCGAAGAAATGTTAGCCGGCTGTCTTTTATTTTAATTTTATTGCTAAACTCTGCCTGTTCCTATAAAGAACCGAAAAAGCAGAGTGTTTTAATTGCAGGTTCAGAATCTGAGCGTCATTTGGCGGAGTTTAATGTAAAACAGTATGCAAAAAATGGGAACAAGAACATAGATTTTTCCATTGACGGAGGCGGTTCAGAAGAGGGTTTAAGGCTTTTAAAGGAAGGTAGAATTGATATCGCTAACTCTTCCAGACATGTTTCGCCCAAAGAACTGGAAATCCCCGGTTCTTCCCAAAAAATTTATCCGGTAATGGTTGCGCTTGACGTGCTGTTGGTTATTTGCCATACGGGAGTTGATGTGGATAGCTTATCTATGAGTCAGTTGAGTGATATTTTCGGCGGTAAAATTCAAAATTGGAAAACTATAACAGGGAAAGATTTGCCGATAAAGCTAATAACCAGAAACAAAAATTCAGGAACTTACCATTATTTTAGAGATCGTTTATTTCTTGATTCCTACGCCTCAGCTACCACTCAAGCCGAAAACAATGATGAACTCATAGAGGTTGTAAAGCAAATTCCCGGAAGCATAGGTTATGTGAATATGGGTTCCCTAAAGGGAGTTAGCGACATGGTTAATAAAAGCGTGCGTGTTATAAATATTTCAACGGAAGGAATTCCTGCAACCTCTCCATTTGATAAATTTGCCATAAAATCAGGGCATTATCCCTTAACCAGACCTTTATTCCAATACGTAAGAAGCGATATAGCCGAATATGCAAAGGATTTCATAAAATTCGAACTTTCTGAAGAAACACAATCTAAATTGGAAGAACTCGGATATTTTCCACTTTCATCCATTCATACACACATAAATCGAAAAAAGTTGGCTTCGTTTATTGTTTACTAACAATGTAGTTTTTTAGCCAAGCAATTGCCTCTTCTTCTTTGGTAAAAAATTTTGTGGGTTTACCAGGGTTCATGATTTTTATAAAAAAATTGGCCATTAGTTTTTCTCCAATTGTTCTGGAAAGAAAAGCAATGGCAGAACAATACTTCATTACTTCTTCGCTT
The DNA here is from genome assembly GCA_964585565.1 of uncultured Akkermansia sp. Lineage (GTDB taxonomy): Bacteria > Bacteroidota > Bacteroidia > B-17B0 > Aurantibacillaceae > Aurantibacillus. The sequence goes on from CAZPEC010000004.1 coordinate 327,227, forward strand.
GCACTAAATTTTCTGGCTTCCGCTTCCTGATTGGTAAACGTACCACCCGTTAAATAAACGGGGGCAATCTCCCAGGGGGAGACTTTTCTTGTTTCGTAAAATACGTTTTTAACAGTCTCCAGGCTTAATAATTCATCGTCATAATGAATGTGTATAATGCTGTCATCACGAAATTTTACATGTGCCCCCTTAACTTTTAATTCTTTCATCCGACTGCAAAAATAAAAAATCCCCGGTTTTTGCCGGGGATTTTTTCTAGTGAGGATTTTTAATTTTTTCCTTGTGTTTTTTTACCTGGGTTTTTAGTGCTTCGCAGGCTAAATCGGTAGCTTCCTCAAAACTGGTGCATTGTTTTTTGGCAAAAAATTCGTGCTTTTTACCCTTCATTTTAATTTCGGCAATTTTATTGGCAGACTTATTGTTCTTATCCAGTCGAAGAATAACGTCGCTATTAATTATTCCCTTGTAAAAAGTATTTAACTTCCCAACTTTTTCGTTTATAAATCCTATTAATTTTTTGTCGGCATCAAAGTGCACAGATTGAATGTTGATTGTCATGTTTTGTTTCCTCCTTTTACTTTTAGTTTGTGTTTTGTGTTATTTAATCTCCCGACCTGGGGTGAGCTTGCTTGTAAGTTTTTTTTAGTTTTTCAATGTTATTATGCGTGTATACCTGAGTAGCGGCTAAACTACTGTGTCCTAAAAGTTCTTTTACGGCATTAATGTCAGCGCCGTTATTCAGTAAATGTGTGGCAAAGGTATGGCGAAGAACATGCGGACTTTTTTTATGGAGGGTGGTTACGGCTGCAAGTCGTTTTTTTACTATCAGATAAATTTGATTGGGGGTAAGGGCCTTATTTTTTAAACTCACAAACATAAACTCACTGCCTAAGTCCTTTTCTCTTTTTACGTTTAACCAGTGTTCCAGGTTTCGTTTTGTTTCTATATTGAACGGAATAATTCTTTCCTTATTGCGCTTCCCTAAAACCTTTATTTCGTTGTTATACAAATCCACATCAAATTCTTTTAAAGAAGCTAATTCAGAGCGTCTTATGCCGGTTAAATAAAGTAGTTTGAGAATAAGAGAGTCTCTAGTTTCAGTAAAATCATCGAAGCCTAAATTGCTCTCAAAAATTTTATTAACATCTTGCTCATCTATAAAAACAGGCAGTTTTTTCTCTTTTTTAGGTCCCTGCACTTTTTGACTTGGGTTGTGAGTAATGAAGCCTTGTTTTTCTAGAAATTTATAGAATGATTTTATGGCAGAGAGGTTCCGGTTAATGGAACTGGTTTTATATTTTTTTTCGCTGAGATTTGCAATAAATCCCCTGATTTCTCGGTGTCCTGCTTTTTCGGGAAAATTTAGTTTATATTCATTTTCAAGAAAGGCGGAAAAATAGCTTAAGTCTTTCCGGTAAGCTGATAAGCTGTGAGGACTTAGTCTTTTTACCTTTTCGAGGTATTCAATAAATGCGTTTACCGTTTTTTGACCCATAAAAAAATCCCAAACCTAAGTTAAGCCTTTTGGTTTGGGATTTCAATATAAATAGCGTTAAAAGCTACTTTTCTATTAAACCGTTTTGGATTTTTTGGCGGTAAATGGCACGAATTATCTCTTCTCTACGTCTTACCGAGGGCTTGGTAAATTTTTGACGCTCGCGCAATTGTTTTACGACACCTGTTTTTTCAAATTTCTTTTTGTACTTCTTAAGGGCTTTTTCAATGGTATCGCCCTCTTTTATTTGAATGATTAACATGCTTTTACCTCTGTTTTTCTAAATTAAGGCTGCAAATATACATAAAATATTTAATGGAACAATAAAATCAGGCTTTTTCTTTTACCGAGTAGAGTTCTTTTAGTTTATTCACAACAAAATCAACCTCATTTTTGGTGTTATACTTGCTAAAACTGAATCTTACGGATGGTTTATTAGGAGGAGCGTTTATACCCCTTAGTACATGGCTACCTTGTTCGCTACCGCTGGTACAGGCGCTTCCTCCACTGGCCGAAATTCCGGAAATATCCAGGTTAAAAAGCATCATTTCGGCGTGGGGATGCTCCGGAAAACGGCAATTTAGGACTGTATAGAGGGATTTTTCGGGAGATGTTTCACCGTTAAATTCTATACCGGGTATTTCTTTAGTAAGCCTTTTTATCATGTATTGCTTTAGTTCGCTCACATGGTTTTTGTGTTCATCTAATTTATTGTAGGCAACTTCCAAAGCTTTTGCTAAGCCAACTATTCCATAAACGTTTTCGGTGCCTCCACGCATATTTCGTTCCTGAGAGCCCCCGTTAATAAAAGGACTTATTTTAACTTTATTGCTTATGTACAAAAATCCTACCCCTTTGGGGCCGTGGAATTTGTGTGCTGCACAAGTAATAAAATGTACATTAAGTTCTTTTAAATCAAATGCATAGTGGCCAACTGTTTGTACTGTATCGCTATGAAAAAAAGCGTCGTATTTGGCGCATAATTCACCTACTTCTTTAAGAGGTAAAAGGGTCCCTATCTCGTTATTGGCATGCATTAAACTGACAAGGCTCCTTGAATTTTCACGCAAAAGTTCTTCTAAATTATTTAGATCTACATTTCCTTTTTCATCCAGTTTTACCCAGGAAACTTTTACCAATCCCTTTTTTTCCAGGTTGCAAATGGTATGTTCTACAGCATGGTGCTCTATTTTGCTGGATATGATGTGTTTAATTCCGTAAGATTCTACTGTCTGGCAAATGGCCATATTATCGGCCTCGGTTCCTCCGGAAGTAAAAAATATTTCGGATGGGGTTACATTAAAATGTTTTGCTACAGATTTACGTGCATTTTCAATTAAGCTTCGTACTTTTCTGCCGGTTGCATGAATAGAAGAAGGATTTCCAAATTCGTCGCGCATGACCGGAATCATAGCTTCCAATACTTCCGGATCCATGGGAGTGGTAGCTGCGTTATCAAAATATACTTTCATCCGCAAGGAGGTAATATCCCCAAATTTATGATTTAATTTTTGATGATTTCTTTTATGTCGGCTATTATTTTTTTAGCCAGGTTGTTAGCTGTTATTTCGCTCTTGCTTTCACTGTATATGCGTATAATTGGTTCTGTATTACTTTTACGCAGATGTACCCATTCTTGTTCAAATTCTATTTTTAACCCGTCGATGGTACTATGTGGATGTTTTTGATAACGATTTTTCATGTTTTCCAGTATTTTATCCACATTTATGTCGGGAGTTAACTCAATTTTGTTTTTGCTGATATGATAGTCGGGATACGTTTCTCGGAGCATGGAAGTTGTTTTTCCTGATTTGGCTAAGTGGGTTAAAAATATGGCAATTCCAACCAGGGCATCTCTGCCGTAATGCAGTTCGGGTAATATTACTCCCCCGTTTCCTTCACCTCCTATAACGGCTTTGCATTCTTTCATCAGGTTAACCACATTTACTTCGCCCACCGCACTGGCAAAATATTTTCCACCCGTTTTTTCCGTTATATCGCGTAACGCACGAGTGCTGGAAAGATTGCTAACGGTATTCCCGTTTTTATGATGTTTTAGTACATAATCGGCAACGGCTACCAAGGTGTATTCTTCACCGAACATTTCACCATCTTCGCAAACCAAAGCCAGCCTATCTACGTCCGGGTCAACACTTATTCCTACGTGGGCATTAAGTTTTTTTACGGTAAGGCTTAATTCGCTTAAATGCTCGGGTAAGGGTTCGGGGTTGTGGGCAAAATGGCCGTTGGCATTGTTGTTAATTACATGAACATGATTTACACCAAGTGCTTTTAAAAGCGCCGGTACAGCTATGGCTCCTGAAGAGTTAACGGGGTCTACCACTACGGTAAAGTTTTTTTCACTGATAGCTTTTACATCTACATATTTTAGCTGAAGTATTTTTTGAATATGAATATCCAGTAAATTATTTACTTCTTTTAAATCGCCAAGTTCTTCAACTTGTTGAAAAGAAAAATCTCCCTTCTCGGCAATTTGAAGGATTTCTTCTCCATCTTTTTCGCTTACGAATTCCCCCTTTTCATTTAATAGTTTAAGGGCATTCCACTGTTTGGGATTATGACTTGCCGTTAAAATAATACCTCCTTGGGCCTTGGTTTCGGTAACGCCTATTTCAACCGTTGGTGTGGTACTTAAGCCTGCATCAATGACATCAATACCCATTCCCACTAATGTACCTGACACTAACTTATTAACCATGGGGCCACTTATGCGGGCATCTCGTCCTATTAAAATGGCAGGTTTATCTTTTGACGTATGCCCTTTTTTTAACCAAGCAGCATAAGCTGCCGTATATTTAACAACATCAATAGGGGTAAGCCCTTCTCCTGTTTTACCTCCTATGGTTCCCCTTATTCCGGATATACTTTTTATGAGTGTCACTTCTTTAAGTTAATTTTGACAAATATACACAGCTAAAACATACGTTGCCGGTGCATTTTTTTATTTATGTAAAAATTGCAAAATTTTCGAAGAACGTAATTATTTATTGAAAATTATGTATTATCTTTACCTAAATTGATTGCATGAGAATTATTAATTTTACAGGCTTTTTTGTTGTTTTTTTATCATCAATGCTTGTTTTTTCTTGCAAGAAGGATACGATAAAAAAAACAGACCCACCCGCCGATTTATACGGTAGTTTAAAAGTTGTTTTTGATCACGGTGTTGATGACAAGCCCTTTGCTTACAATACAGATTATATCAACCAAAACGGAGATACGTTTAACATTCAAAAATTTATGTATTATGTGAGTAAGGTAGTGCTTACTAAGGAAGATAATACAACATTTTCCGAACCGGAGAGTTATCACTTAATTCATAAACAAAATAATTTAAGCAATAACAACTTCACTATTCAGCGTATACCTCTTGGTAAGTACAAAAGTATCACATACATAATTGGTGTAGATAGTGCCCGAAATGTTTCCGGCGCTCAGGAGTACGATTTAAGCCCATCGGAAGGTATGTTTTGGAGCTGGTTTACCGGGTATATTATGTTTAAGTTAGAGGGCAAATCTCCACAATCCGGAAGCAACGATGGGAACATCATATTTCACATTGGTGGCTTTGGTGGCAACAATAATGCTATAAGGAAAGTAACCATAAACTTTCCTACCAATCTTGTGATTGAGAAAGATAAGACACCTACTCTCAAATTGCATACTAACGTAAATGAAGTTTTTAAAAACCCCAACACCATCAGTTTTGCTGATGATTATTTTATCATGTCGGCAGGGTTGAGAGCCAATACGTTTTCAAACAATTATGCAGATATGACCACATTTAAGGAAATTATTCAGTAAAATGAATAAGTTTTTGTATTACATAAATTTTGGCTTATTATTCATATTATACTCTTGCAGAGTTGATACCCCTATTGTTCCTGCATTGCCGGCTGACGATTTAAAGGAAATTATTCCGCAAGGTTGGCCCACTCCAAAATATAGATTCGAAAATAACCCCATCAAAAAAGAAGTTTTTGTTTTGGGACGAGAACTTTTTTACGATCCGATTTTGTCGCGGGATAATTCTGTTTCTTGTGGCTCCTGCCATCAACAGTTTGTGGCTTTTGCCAATGCTGATCATGACCTAAGTCATGGTGTTGATAACAGGCTGGGTACAAGAAATTCACCGGCTTTGTTTAATTTGAACTGGCACGAGGGTTTTATGCATGACGGAGGGGTTAACAACATTGAAGTACAGCCTATCAATCCGGTAGAAAATCCGGTAGAAATGGATTTGCCTTTTCCGGAAGCAATGAACAGGTTAAGAAGCAGTTCTAAATATATCAGGTTGTTTCAAGAAGCCTATGGCGACAATACCATTTCTGATGCACGTATGCTAAAAGCTATGGGACAGTTTATGGCTTTAATGTACTCTTATAACAGCCGTTTTGACCAATACAAACGAGGGGAGAATGGTGTTTCGTTAAACGAACAAGAGCTGAGAGGGTATAATCTATTTAAGCAAAAGTGTGATGCCTGCCACAAAGAGCCTTTGTTTTCCGATTTCAGTTATCGGAATAATGGCTTAAAACCAAGTCCTACCATACAAGATAGCGGCCGTTATAGAATTACGCAGGATATACATGATGTTTATAAATTTAAAGTGCCCAGTTTGAGAAATATTGCTATAACCGGTCCTTATATGCATGACGGAAGGTATCAAACCCTGGAACAATGTTTAGATCATTATACTGATAAAATTGAAAATTTTTCAAATCTTGATCCCTTGTTGGTTTCGGGAATTTCTTTAACGGCTCAAGAAAAAAAGGATATCATTGCTTTTTTAAGGACATTGACCGATTATCAATTTATAAACGACCCTCGTTTCTCCGAGCCTAAAAAGTAGATGGTATGCGTATTTTTTTTCTGATGGCTGCTTCTTTTTTTCTCTTTTTCTCTTGCAAGAAAAATCAATTGGGAGGCGATGCTTTAATTGAAGGTAATATGGCGCATCATGGCAAAGGAATTGGTAAAGGAACTATTTTTATCAAGTATAATGCGGCCGAGTTTCCGGGAAAGGATACCAATTTATACGATGCCAAAATAAAGCCCGATTCCGAGGGCAATTTTAGTGTTAAAGTATACAAGGGGCAATACTACTTATACGGGCTCGGGCTTGATTTTGGTATACCGGCTCCCTACATAGTTGATGGAGGGGTGCCTGTGAAAATAAGAGCTAAAGAGGTAGTAAAAATAAATTTACCGGTAACGGAACAACATTAGCTCTATACACACAATTTTCCTCCTTGGAGAATTTAAGGAATATTTTGCCGATTGTAGTTTATTTACTCGTTTCTAAAAACAAACTTATTGTCAAAAGCATCTACAATAATTTCCTTTTCTTTATTAATTGTTCCTGCGAGTAGTTGTTTACTTAATTCATTTAGTATTTGTTTTTGCATTACCCGCTTAACCGGTCTAGCTCCGAATTGTGGGTCGTAGCCTAATTCTGATAACCATTCTATAGCTTCTTCGGTAGCACTTAGCTTAATGTGTTGCTCGGCCAGACGCTTACTTATTTGGTTAAATTGTATTCGCACAATATCTTTTACTTGATTTCTGCCAAGAGGTTCGAACATAATAATCTCATCAATTCGGTTCAAAAATTCAGGTCTGATGGTTTTTTTGAGCAAATCAAAAACCTGATTTTTTGTTTTGGTAAGGATGCTTTCCTTATTAACCTCGTTCATTTCTTCAAAATTTTCCTGAATAATGTGAGAACCCAAATTGCTGGTCATGATAATAATGGTATTTTTAAAGTTAACCACTCTTCCTTTGCTATCAGTTAGGCGACCATCGTCCAGTACCTGAAGTAAAATATTAAACACGTCGGGGTGTGCTTTTTCAATTTCATCCAGCAATACCACAGAGTAGGGTTTTCTTCTTACAGCTTCTGTTAATTGCCCGCCTTCGTCATAACCTACGTATCCTGGAGGAGCTCCAATGAGCCTACTAACCGAATGCCTTTCCTGAAACTCACTCATGTCGATTCTGGTCATGGCATTTTCGTTGTTAAATAAAAATTCGGCAAGAGCTTTAGCAAGCTCTGTTTTACCAACACCTGTTGTGCCCAGAAAAATGAATGAGCCTATTGGTTTTTTGCTATCTTGGAGGCCTGCACGGCTTCTTCTAACAGCATCGGCTATGCTTTCTATGGCATCGTGTTGACCCACTACACGCTTGTGTAACTCGTCTTCGAGATGAAGTAATTTTTCTTTTTCGCTCTGCAGCATACGATTAACCGGAATACCCGTCCATGCACTTATCACGGCGGCAATATCTTCTGCCTCTACCTCTTCTTTTACCAATTGCGATCCGCTTGATTTAGCGTCGGCCAGTTTTCTTTCTACTTCTTCCAGTTTAGCCTCTGCTTCCTTTATTTTACCATAGCGTATTTCTGCAACCTTTCCATAATCTCCTTGTTTTTCATAATTAACTGCCTGTTGCTTAAGATTTTCAATATCCAGCTTTATTTTCTGTACGTTTTCAATTACTTCTTTTTCGCTCTGCCATTTTGCTTTTAATTCATTTCTTTTGTCTTGCAGTTCGGCAATTTCTTTATTCAGCAATTCTACTTTTTTATTTTCATTCTCACGTTTCATAGCTTCCCGCTCAATTTCCAGCTGCATAATTTTCCTTTCCACTTCGTCTAACTCAATAGGCATGGAGTTTATTTGCATACGCAACTTGCTGGCTGCCTCATCCATTAAATCTATTGCTTTATCGGGCAAAAACCGGTCGCTTATATAACGCTGACTAAGCTCTACAGCAGCTATAATGGCTTCATCTTTTATTCGAACTTTGTGGTGGGTTTCATATTTTTCTTTTATACCTCTTAATATAGAAATAGCATCTTCGGCATCCGGTTCATCAACCTGTACTTTTTGAAAGCGTCTTTCCAGCGCTTTATCTTTTTCAAAATATTTTTGAAATTCTGCCAGCGTGGTAGCACCAATGGCCCGGAGTTCTCCTCTGGCTAAAGCGGGTTTTAAAATATTGGCGGCATCCATAGCGCCTTCGCCACCTCCGCCGGCACCAACCAGGGTGTGTATTTCATCGATAAATAAAATAATATCTCCTTCGGCAGATATAACCTCTTTTACTACTGATTTGAGACGTTCTTCAAACTCGCCCTTATACTTAGCGCCGGCAATGAGCGCACCCATATCAAGGGAGTAAACCTGTTTGTTTTTCAAATTTTCAGGAACATCCCCCGAAATAATTCGGTGAGCCAAACCTTCTGCTATGGCTGTTTTTCCAACACCGGGTTCGCCAACCAGTATTGGGTTATTTTTACTTCTTCTTGATAAAATTTGTAAAACTCTTCTTATTTCCTCATCTCTTCCAATAACGGGGTCTAGTTTACCCTTTTGTGCTTGTTGGTTTAGGTTAATGGCATATTTATTCAGGGCATTGTATGTATCTTCTTGTGTTTGACTGGTAACCCTGCTGCCTTTTCTTAAATCTTGGATAGCTGTTTTTATATTCTTTTCGGTAAGTCCTTGGTCTTTCATCATATTTGCAACAGCATCCGTTCCCGAACAAAGGCCAAGGAGCAAATGTTCAATAGATACGTATTCGTCTTTAAACTCATTAGTAACGGACGTAGCCTTTATAATACACTGGTTTGCTGCCTGAGAAAGATAGGCTTGTCCGCCGCTTACTTTCGGGTAAGATTGAATGATGGAGTCAACCGTTTTTTCAAATATTTGTGGATTTACATTCAATTTTTTCAGAACAAAAGGAACTACATTCTGATCGGTTTTTAAAATTCCTTTAAGGATATGCCCTGTTTCTATGGCCTGATGTCCGTTTTCTCCGGCCAATTGCATGGCTTGTTGAATAGCCTCCTGCGATTTTATGGTGAAGTTATTTAAGTTCATGTTTTGTGTTTTTTGGTACAAACACGAGGCATCAAATTGTAAACCGTTATAAAAAATCGGTTATTTCGTCTTATAACAAATATTTTATCTGACGGCTTGACTTACAAAATGCCATGAAGCATGACGCTTTGACAATAAGTTGAATTGACTTGTAAATGATAAATAGATTTTGTATATTAGTAGTTAACAAGACTTACTTCGTTTTCTGTTTTTACAAAAACCCATTCTCTTGGAGTAAAATCGCTCAGTTTTTTAAGGCTTATGCTTTCTTTGTTAATGGTGAGCAGGGCGTTAATGGGATAGGTATTATCTACATATACCTTTTTGTTAGTTTTTGGTTTAAGAAACACGATGCTGTTGTTACTCAAGAGACGAAGTTTATATAAGGTGGTATTTCCTTTAATAAATATTTTGTCTTCTACCATAGCTGTTTTTGGAGATTGAATAAAGGAACGTTTTTTGCTAATGGGATAAATTTCTACTTTTTTGTTGATTTTTGAAGTTAGGTAGTATTCATAAGGGTTTTCGCCGCGTACTTTTATTTTAATGAAGTTGAAAAAATTAAAATCTTCATCGCCGTTTGATGTAAAATAAAAGGGCAGTTGTATGGTGATTTTTTGATAATAATTTTGATATATTTTAAATCGACTGGCGCGCATAATCACTATTAAAAATAAAAAACCATGACTAAATACATTAAATAAAGAGGAAGTAACGGCGTACTCCAAATTATATGCGTAAGCCTTGTAACTTAATCCAATAAACATGGTTAGAAAGTACCAGTAAACCAGTCTGTAAAATATAGCACCGGGGTAATTAATTTTTTCATAATTAAAGAATTTCGAAAAATTAATGCCGTTGTTAAGCATGGTAATCCAAAAGTTGATTCCAATCAGGTATACCAGTATCACAAATGCCGGAGAGAGGTATGAGAAAGCGGGATTTATGATAAAATAATCAAATAAGCCATGTGAGCTTATGGCTACTGCTACTGCAATTAGTGTGTTCCAAATATGTTTTCCGCGGTTGAATAGCCTGTACCGAAAGTAGCCATAGGTGATGATGGTGGTGTTTATAATGTGTTCTAACACCGAGTAGAAAGAGCGCGTAGTTAAAATATCTATTCCATACCGTTTTATGTAAAAGAAGTTTTCTACCAGAGAAAAACCTAGGGCCACCATTCCGGCATACACAAAGTAGTCTATAGATTCATTGATGTGTTTTCTTAAAATTTTAAATGCAATAATAGCGCCGGCTATTTTGCAAAGTTCTTCGTTTAGTCCGATTCCCACAATGGCATAAACCAAATCATTCACAAGATGACCCGATTCGGACCAATTAAAATAACTCATCACTTGGTAAACACCAAGGCTAAGAAAAGGTGTGGCACAACCAATGAGAAGGGCTACAAGCAGGTTAGAAATTTTTTCAGGTTCAAACACATCAACTTTCCGGAAATAATCTATCCATACAATTATGGATATAAGCGCCGAAATACCTATGGCAACATATAGAAAAAAGGGACTGCCCACAATCAAAAATACTTATTTTGCGGGCATTTTCCGAATAAACCAACGTTGTTATTTGGTTATTAAAGCTTGATGGTTTGTTTTCTATCAGGGCCAACCGAAATTATTTTGATGGGCACACCTGTTTCTTTTTCAATAAACTTGATGTATTCGACTAATTCTGCGGGAAGCTTCTTCTTATTGTTTATTTCAGTTAAGTCGCAATTCCATCCCTTTAGGTCTGTATATACGGGCTGGAGGTAGCCGGGGTCGATGTTATAGGGCAAATAGTCTATAACTTTTCCGTTATGGGCATAGTGTGTACAAACTTTAATTTCACTGAAATGGCTTAACACATCAGCCTTCATCATCATGAGTTCGGTTACTCCGTTTATCATGATGGCATATTTGAGTGCAGGGATATCCAACCAGCCGGTTCTTCTGGCTCGTCCGGTAGTACTTCCAAATTCATTTCCGGCTTTTCTTATGCTCTCGCCAATATCATTATCAAGCTCTGTTGGAAAAGGACCACTGCCAACGCGCGTACAGTATGCCTTAAATATGCCAATTACTCTTCCAATCTTATTTGGAGCAATTCCTAAACCATTGCATGCGCCGGCACAAATGGTGTTGGAGGATGTTACAAAAGGGTAAGAACCAAAATCGATATCAAGCAGAGAGCCCTGGGCGCCCTCGGCCAATATCTTTTTACGACTTTTAAGGGCTTCGTTAAGATAATGTTCGGTGTCTTCGAACTGAAGTTGCTTAAGGAATTCTACGGCTTCAAACCAAGCAGGCTCTAGTTCGGCAAGATTATACTCAAACCGGTGATAGTGCAATAGTTGTTTGTGTTTTTCTACTAAGGACTGGTATTTGCCTTTAAACTCTTTTGTTTCTATATCGCCAATTCTTAAACCGTTTCTTCCGGTTTTATCCATATAGGTAGGACCAATACCTTTTAGTGTTGAACCTATTTTGTTTTTCCCTTTTGACGCTTCACTTGCGGCATCTAATAAACGGTGGGTTGGTAAAATCAAGTGGGCGCGCTTGCTTATAATGAGTTTACTCTTGAAGTCCACTCCCAGTTTTTCAAGAGCCTCTAATTCTTTGCGAAAAATTACCGGATCGATAACCACCCCGTTTCCAACTACGTTTACTGCTGTTGGATGAAAAATTCCGCTGGGAATAGTATGCAGCACGTGTTTTATTCCGTTAAATTCCAGTGTATGACCGGCATTGGGTCCCCCCTGAAAACGAGCAATTATATCATAGTCGGGGGTTAATACATCTACTATTTTACCCTTTCCCTCGTCTCCCCATTGTAGTCCTAATAGTACATCTGCTTTGTTCATAAAAAAATCTGCAAAGGGCAAATATAGGGGTATAGCTTCCGGTTTTAGCTTTAAAATTATTAACCGTTATGCCAAATTTTCAATATTTGACTTGATTAGCAAATAAAATGCTAAATTAGCAACTATTTAGTACCATTTTTTATGCAATTTGACGTTATAGTAATAGGCAGTGGCCCCGGCGGTTACGTTACCGCTATCAGAGCTTCTCAATTAGGTTTTAAAACAGCCGTTATAGAAAAAGAAAACTTAGGAGGTGTTTGTCTAAATTGGGGGTGTATACCTACAAAGGCGCTTCTAAAGAGTGCTCAGGTTTTTGAGTATTTAAATCACGCTAAAGATTACGGTATTCAGGCAGAAAATATTAAGGCTGATTTTGGCGGAGTAATAAAGAGAAGCAGAGATGTAGCTGAAGGCATGAGCAAAGGAGTACAGTTTTTAATGAAGAAAAATAAAATTGAGGTAATAATGGGCACGGCAAAAGTGAAACCCGGTAAAAAGGTTTCTGTTACTATGCCGGATGGTAAAACAACAGAATACAGTGCCTCTCATATTATCATAGCAACCGGAGCTCGCTCTCGCCAATTGCCAAATTTACCACAGGATGGAAAAAAAATAATCGGATATCGTGAAGCCATGACTTTGCCTAAACAACCTAAAAGCATGGTGGTGGTTGGTAGCGGAGCGATAGGGGTAGAGTTTGCTTATTTTTATGCTACCATGGGTACTAAAGTTACGATTGTTGAGTTTATGCCGAACATCGTTCCTGTAGAGGATGAGGAAGTGAGCAAGCAGCTTGAAAAATCTTTTAAGAAAATTGGTATGGAGGTATTAACGGAGGCCTCAGTAGAGGGAGTTGATACAAAAGGAGATTTATGTAAAGTTCAGGTGAAGACCAAGACAGGAACCACTACTATAGAAGCAGAGATAGTGTTGTCGGCTGTTGGTATAGAGGCCAATATACAAGGCATTGGGCTAGAAGAAGTAGGTATTAAAACGGATAAAGGGAAGATTGTAACAGACAAATTTTACGCTACCAATGTTCCCGGATATTATGCTATTGGAGATTGTGTGGGTGGTCAGGCACTGGCGCATGTGGCAAGTGCAGAGGGTATAACCTGTGTTGAGAAAATTAAAGGCATGCATGTAGAGCCCGTTGATTATAATAACATACCCGGTTGTACCTACTGTCAGCCGGAAGTAGCCAGCGTGGGGTATACCGAAAAAAAAGCAAAAGAGGCAGGCTATCAACTCAAAATAGGAAAATTCCCATTTAGCGCTTCGGGTAAGGCTAAAGCTGCCGGGGCCAGCGATGGATTTATAAAACTCATATTTGACGCTAAATACGGTGAATTATTGGGTGCTCATATGATTGGAGCTAATGTAACCGAGATGATAGCAGAAATTGTAGCAATTCGGAAATTAGAAACTACCGGGCATGAGCTAATTAAAACAGTTCATCCGCATCCTACCATGAGTGAAGCAATTATGGAAGCTGCTGCTGCCGCTTATGGGGAGGTAATACATTTATAAAAAATGCATGTCATGAAAAAAGTATTCTCTTTACTCCTTGTTATTTCTTTGTTTTCTTGTAAAAAGAAAGCAAATTGGGATTGCGCCTGTGAAATAAAGCCCGGGGGAACGTTCACTACCCTAAAGAAGACAAAGTATCCCAAAACTACCAAGTCTAGTGCTACATCTTCTTGCGAAGAGTTTGGAAAGTCTGAGCTTGCCAAAGCAAATGAAGCAAATAATTCTACAGGTGGCACCTCTAAATGTGTAGTACAAGAAAGTGTAAACTAAACTATTCGGTAATATCTGCCGAATGTTGAGTTTTACATACCCCTAAACTTTCGGTGATGTTGGCAGATTATCAGAATAAAATTCAAGAAGTTTTAAAAGAATACTGGGGTTACGAATCATTCAGGCCTTTTCAGCAGGAAATTATTTTATCCGTTTTAAGTAAAAAGGATACACTTGCTCTGTTACCAACAGGGGGCGGGAAGTCTTTATGTTTTCAGGTTCCTGGTTTAGTTTTGGAGGGGATTACTCTTGTTGTATCTCCGCTGATAGCACTGATGAATGACCAGGTTGCTAACCTTAAAAAGAAAGGAATTTCGGCGGTGGCTATATCTTCTGCCATGAATAAGGTGCAAATCAATAATGCCTTAAGCAATGCCTTGGCAGGGCATGTTAAGTTTTTGTATGTTTCTCCTGAGCGCTTGCAAGGAGAAGTTTTTAGAAAACAATTATCTCAACTTCCTATTTCATTAATTGCGGTAGATGAGGCTCATTGTATTTCACAATGGGGGTATGATTTTAGACCCAGTTATTTAAAAATAGCTGATTTACGCAATTATTTTAAGAATGTTAATATCATTGCTTTAACGGCCAGTGCAACCGAAGAAGTTGTTGAGGATATAAAGCAAAAATTAGGTTTAAGTAATACTGTTTTTTTCAGACAATCTTTTTATCGAAAAAACTTAAGGTATATTGTTCAGTTGGAAGAAAATAAAACAGAGCGGCTGCTTAAGCTGGTTCATAATATTGGAGGCTCGGGAGTGCTATACCTCAGAAACAGGAGAAAATCAGAACAATTAGCCTCTTTTTTGATTGAAAAGGGAATAAGCGCTGAGGCCTATCATGCAGGGATGAATTATGAAAAACGACAAACGGTTCAAAAAAACTGGATTGAAAATAAAACTCAAATAATATGTGCCACAAATGCTTTTGGAATGGGAATTGACAAACCCGACGTTCGTTTTGTGGTTCATCTTGATTTGCCGGATAGCCCGGAGGCATACTTCCAGGAAGCAGGCAGGGCGGGACGTGATGGGAAAACCGCATTCGCTGTTTTGTTTTTTAATAAGCGAGACGAGGAACGATTGTTGGATAACTTTAAGTATGCCTATCCGGAATTGGAGCAAATAAAAAACACGTACAGAGCAATTGGTAATTATTATCAAATCGCTATTGGATCGGGCGAGGGGGTAGCATTAGATTTTGATTTGGATTTATTGTGTAAAAGTTATGGACTACATCCGATAATTGTATATAACAGTATTCGATTTCTTGAAAAAGAAAATTATTTATCGTTGCTGGATGTTGGTTATGAGCCCTCTAAACTAATGATAGTTTGCGGGAGAGAATATTTATATGAGTACCAGTTGAAAAACCCCCGTATGGAGCCATTAATTAAAGTTATTTTGAGAACCTATGGCGGAGTTTTTGAAGACTATGTTTCCATTAACGAGAGCGAGTTAATGTACAAGGCTAAAATAAGTATGCCGGAATTACAAAATCAGCTTAAGCTTCTCCATGATTTTGATATAATTTCATACTTGCCTAAAACGTCTTTACCAAAATTATTGTACACACAGAGTAGGGTTCATGAAAAGGAAATTATTTTTGATAAAAAAAACTATGATTTTTTAAAGGATAATCATAGAAAGCGAATGGAGTCGGTAATTAAATATGCAAACAACAATAAGGTATGCAGACAAATACAGTTATTGACGTATTTTAATGAAACAAATGCTGCTTCCTGCGGTTACTGCGACGTGTGTATTTCAAACAAGAGTAAAGATACTATACCGATTAAAAAGTTGATACTACAAAATCTAAAAAAAGAATCTTTGAGCTTAAATGAGCTAAAGCAAAAGATGAAATTATACAACGAGGAAACCTGGATTTCCAGTTTTAATGAGTTGGTGGATGATGGAATAATAGTAGAAAAGAAAGGAAAGTTTTTTTGTGCTTAAAAACTGATTTTTTATTGTTAAAGAATTTTAAACCTTTAATCCAATTATGCAAACATCATCAACTTGCTCTAGATTTCCTTTCCACGAATCAAAGGTTAATTTAAGAATTTCTTTTTGTTCGTTTATTGGTTTTTTGTGATGATGAAGTAATATTTCATTGAGCTGTTTATACTTAAATTTTTTTCCCTTTGGTCCACCAAACTGATCTGCATAACCATCTGTATATAAATATAACATGCTATTTGGCTTACTTTCAATTTGATAAAGATTAAAGGGGGCTTTTTGTTCTCCTTCACCTACAGGCATACGATCGCAAGGCAATTCATGAAGATGCCCGTCGGTGATTAAAATTGGTTTATTATTAGCGGCGGAATACGAAATAACTTTTGTTGTTTGGTTTATACATATTAGGATACCATCAAAGCCGTCTTTTTGACCATCTTTAGAAACAGAAAGGATTAATTTTTGTCGAACAAAATCAAAAATTTTATTAGGTTCTTGAATGTTTTTATCGTTAATTGCCTCGGATAAATAGCTTGTATTTAATAAACTCATAAAGGCTCCGGGAACACCATGTCCGGTGCTGTCACAAACAGCCAAGTAAAATAAATCCCTTTTTTTGACTGCCCAGTAAAAGTCGCCACTCACAATGTCCTTAGGTTGAAAAAATGTGAAATAGGAATTTATATTAGGCGCTAAAATATTATCGTTAGCCAGTATTGTATGTTGAATTTTTTTTGCATAATTAATTGAATCGAGTATTTCATTTTGTTTTTGTTCTACTAAAAATTTTTGTTTAGATATGATAGCATTAGCCTTATTTTTTTCGAGATAGCCTTTAATTGTAAAAAATAATAGAATTATAATAACGCCCAATATGATTAAGGTGATACTGGTGTTTTTCTTCTGGCTTATTAATTCCCTTTCTTTAGTGTAAACCTCCAGTTTATATTTTACTGAGTCTTCCAGTTGCTTTTTTTTGAATGAATAGTTAAGCTGCATCTCTGTAATTTCTCTGATTTTATCATCATTTAAAATACTGTCACTAATTTGATTAGCTTGTTTGTATAAGATTAAAGCTTTTTTTGACTCACCGATATTTTCATATGCTTCTGAAAGATAAAATAACAGGTCACGGTCCGTGCTTTTTACGTTAATTTGTTTAGTAATAAGCAAGGCTTTTTTTAGTGTATCAATAGCGAAATAAAATTTATTTTGCTTAATGAGTAAATTTCCTATGTATCCCATGTTGATAGCAAGACTGTGGATATCTTTTCTTTTCTTCCAAATATGGTATGCTTTAATTAGGTATTTCTCGGCAGAATCCATCTGGTTTTTATTTTCATGAATGAGACCTATATTTTCTAAGTTTGCTGCCAGTCCATATTCATTATTTATTTTTTGATTAAGACCCTTTGCTTTATGAAAAAGATCGAGAGCTGCATCAAATTTTTTTTCTTCGAGGTAAATTAATCCTAAGTTATTATTTACTGAGGCTTGTCCCATCAGGTTTCCTTTTTTTTGATATATAACCATGGCTTTGTTATAGAATTCAAAGGCTTTTTCATGATTTTTTTGTATGGTATTAACTATAGCAATTCCATTATAACAAGCTGCTTTTTTAGTTTCGTAATTTTCTTCATCTGCTATTTTAAGTGCTTTAAACAGAAGTTCGCTCGCTTTATCATAAATTCCCTTTTCTCTATACATTAAGGCACACTCACTGTAAAAGCTACACATGTATTTGGGTAAATTTAACTCGATAGATTTGTTTAATCCTATGTTGTAATTATTTAGTGCAGAATCAATATTACCTGAATAATAAAACTCTTTTCCAATGTTTAGATAAGTATTTAAAATAGCGGTATCAATATTTTGTTTGTTTAGTTTTTTTCTGAGAGAGTCAATATTCTGAGCATCTGAAACGAAAACTAAAAACAGAAAATAAATATGTATGGGTAGTCTTGTCAAAATTTAGATTAAAGAAACTTGGATGTATGAAAAATCATTATTATCGATTTGAATTTATTGCTTACTTAGATAGAATGTTAATTTATTATTATATTGGTTAAATATTTATAAGAGGAATAACTACTTTTATATCAAAAGTTATTTAACTTATGCTTTAGCGAACTGCCTATCTTAAATGAGCTTACAGAATAATCAAGACTTTTTATTCTAATACCAGTTTCCCCGATTTAAGACTTGTTCCTCTTTCAGTAACAGAATAATAATATACTCCTCTTGCTAAGTTTGTTTTAACTAAACTTTCTTCATTAAATATCTCTTTCTTAAAAACTTCTTGCCCAAGCATGTTATAAATAACAAAGTTCACTTCTGTTATATTTGTTTTTATGCTAAACTCTCCATTGCTTGGATTTGGGTAAATGATAAGACTGAAATATTCTCCTGATAAGTTTTGTATGCCTGTACATGCAGATACTGAAACAGTTATAGGCGTTCGATTGTTACAAAAAGAAGCTTGTGCATAGTACGTATATGTTCCTGTGGCGAGTGTAGGCGTAGCAAAAGAATTTCCGGTTCCAAGAACAGTGGTTGATGTAGGCGAGCTATACCAAGTAACGGTAGAAGTGCTTGCACTGGATACGCTTAGTGTAGTTGAATAACCGTTGCAGATAGTTAAAGCTACCGTATTGGTTATGTTTACAGGTGCGCATGGCGGAATTTTGTATTTCCATAAATCGTTCATATTTTCTTCTGTGTTGTTATTGGGATAGCCATAACTTCCGAATATCCAAAAATCATCATTGGTACTTATCCAAGCGGCGTTATACCTTCTTCCACCGGGACTGTTTGCCGGAGCACTAATTCCCATAGTGCCGTAAACCCCAATTTGATCTACTGCATTCGAACCTTTCATCCAGGTCCACTCATCAGTACCCGGAGTATATCTCCAAACATCATTTAACATGCCTGTTCCGGTAGATTGGCCATAACCATTTCCACCGAATAACCATAAACGACCTCCGTTATCGTATACGGCAGCGGCGCTGTATCGGCCTCCGGGATTATTTGTTGGTGAGGGAATGGTTAATGTTCCATAAGTTCCGAATTCATTGGAAAGTGAACTTCCACTCATGTACGTCCACATATTTGATGTAGTGTTGTAGCTCCATAGGTCATTCAAATAACCAACAGGTACGGTGGCAGGATAACCTAATCCACCAAATAGCCAGAATGTTCCATTTGCGTCAGTCCATGCAGAGGGAAACATTCTGCCGCCGGGTTGGTTGGTTGGCGCGGGCATTCCTTTTGTACCATAGTCGCCAGTTTGTCCGCTTAACTGACTTCCGGACATATAGGCCCATTGATTGGTTGCGGTTTCATATTTCCATAAATCATTTAAATGTCCGGGAGGGCCGCTTCCCGGCATTCCAAATCCTCCGAATAGCCACAAATCGTTATTACTATCTACCCAGGTAACGCCACCATATCGAGCACCAGGTGTTGTAAAAGGCAGAGCTACATATAACGGACCGTATGTTCCTGCTTGGTTTACTGAATTACTTCCTTTCATCCAGGTCCACTGGTTGGTGGTTGTGTTGTATCTCCATAAATCATTTAAACGGCCAAAATTGCCAAAGGCATCATAGCCTTCTCCTCCAAATAACCAAAAATTGCCATTGTTATCTTTCCAGTACATGATGAATTCCCTTCCTCCCGGTTGGTTTGTGGGAGCCGGTACATTCATAGTGCCGTATACTCCGGGTTGGTCTATACTATTAGATCCTTTTATCCAGGCCCACTGATTTGTTGTTGGGTTATACCTCCAAAGGTCGTTTAGTTGGCCTTCGGTACTGCTCGTTGCAAAGCCTTCTCCACCAAACAACCATAGGTTTCCGGCGGCGTCAATCCAAGATGCGGAGCCATGCCTGGCTCCCGGATCGTTTGTAGGAGAGGGGACTCCTATTGTTCCATAGCTTCCGGTGACGCTTCCGTTATTTGCGCCCCGAACCCATGTCCAATCTTGGGAAAAAGTAAATAAGCATATTAAGTGAGACGATAAGAGTATTATTTTTTTCATGGCTGAATGGTATATCAGTACAAAAATAAAATTATTTGAAGAAAATCAAATTTTTTGTTTTCAATGATTTAGAATATTCAGAACGTATGGCGTATAGATAACAATTCCCGCTATTGCAGAGATTATTGCCAAAATCAATACGGCTGCAGCAGCAATATCTTTTATAACGGCTACCTTATGATGATTTTCCGGATGTAAGAAGTCCAGCATTTTTTCAATACAGGTATTAAAAAGTTCGGCGGCCAAAACAGTACCAATGCAAATGAAGATAATGATCCATTCCGGAAGCTCTATATTTAGTAAAATGCCCAAAATAATTGCACATGAGGCAAAAAATAAATGAATTCTAAAGTTTCGTTCTTTTAATGCAAAAAAAATTCCTTTAAAGGCAAACTTAAATGAGGAGTAAATAGTTGTTTTTTTGTTTTCACTCATTGCCTTCCTTTTCTTTATCCAATTCGTGAAAAAGTTTGAGTACAAACTCTAACTGTTCCTCTCTGTTTAGTTCTGAATTATCAAGTACAATAGCGTCTTGTGCTTGTACTAAGGGATTTTCTTTTCGGTTCATATCTTCCCGGTCTCGTTTCAGTAAGTTTTCAAGTACCTCTTCAAACTTATGAAACTCACCTTTACTGCTCATTTCATCCATTCTTCTTGCGGCTCTTATTTTGGGGTCGGCAGTCATAAATATTTTCAGTTCGGCATCCGGAAACACGTTGGTGCCTATGTCTCTTCCGTCAAGAACAACAGCTTTATTTTTTCCCATTTTTCTTTGCAGAGAAACCATTTTTTGTCGTACTTCTTTAATCGCACTGATTTGGCTTACGTGTTTACTTACCTCCATACTTCTTATTTCTTTCTCTACATTTACTTTATTTAAGTAAGTTTCTGAGTGGCGATTTTTAGGATTAAAAACAAAATTGATACTGATATTTGGCAAAGCTTTAATAAGTTCTTTTTCAGATAATAATCCTTTTTCACTTATTATGCCGTGTTGGATGGCGTATAGCGTAACGGCTCTATACATTGCACCTGTGTCGATATAACTGTAATTTAATTTTTGTGCCAATGATTTAGCTAAAGTACTTTTTCCGCAGCTGGAATAACCGTCTATGGCTATAGTAATTTTTCGCATATTTAAATACTAAGAACATGGGTTTCTACCCATCCTCTCCCCCAGTCATTTTTTTCTTGTTCTGTCCAAAGCTCGGGGTAAAAAATTCTTTTTTGAAAACGTGGGGGTAAATATTTTTGCCAATTGGTTCCGCCGGTTGCAGCAATATCACCGCTGTTTTGCTGAAGGTATCTTACGGCGCTTTTATAGTGCATTAGCGGCCAGTTGATGTTTACATTTACATCAAGTTGTTTTAGAGCGAGTATGAGTTCGCTTTTTTTTCGTTCATTTTCGCTTAAAGAAAGATATTTTTGCCAAATGTTTTTATCTACAAAACGTTTGGCCATATCAATAAATCGTAGGGAGTACTTTTCCTCAAACTGTTTTAGAGTTAATGTTTTTTTTCCGCTTGCCAATTCGGTGGCTCCTTTTTTCCAATATATATGTTCATAAAGCTCTTCTACGCTTACGTTTTTTCCTGAGAATTTTACACGCTCGTCTTTGTCTACCAGATTAATTAAATCGGTGCTCCCAATCTCAATTAATCTGTATTGGGCACTTTGAAAACCACTGGCAGGAAGAAGTGCCATACGAAACAAAAGAAATTGTTCTTTTTCCATGCCTTCAACCATAATTTCAAAGGATTTTGTTAATGCTTCAAAATATCGGTTTATGCGGGTAATGCGTTCGATTAAAAAAGAGGCGGTAATTTTATCATTCCAGCCTAGGTCTTTTCCATTCGAACCTATTTTTTTTCCATTATTTGCAATTTGTTCAATTTCATGCAGGGATAAATTAAAATACAGTTCGGTAATTTGGTGATAAACAACAAATATTTTTTCGTCAGGAAAATCGGTTTTAGGATTTTGCAGGCTCAATAGGGTATCGAGGTGTATATAATCCCAGTAGGTAAGATAGTTGCTCATTAACAGGCCTTCAAGATAGCTGTTAAGGTCTTGCCCCATTTGAGCATATTTATCTTGCAGCAGTTTTATTTTACTTTCAATTTTATCTTCCATACTCACTAAAGGTAATAATTTTTGTTTTTTTTAGCCTATTTTTATAGAGGTCATGGTTAGGGATCCAGCTACAGCTTTATCATTAAAAATTTTAATGGGGTCTTTTTCTTCTTTTTGAGATAAAACGTAGAGTAGGGGGATAAAATGTTCTGGTGTAGGCACGGCTAATTGATATGCCTTTCCTAAATTTTTATAGTTAATTAATTTTTCATGGTAGTTATTTAGAATGTTTTTTTTAAATCCCTCGCTGGCTTCGGTTGCCCAATCAAAGGCATAGTCTACCTTGTTGAGATTTTGCCAATCTACCATACCTAAATTATGAACGATATTGCCGCTTCCTATTATTAAAACACCCTTTTTTCGTAAAAAAGACAACTCTTTTCCCAATTCGTAATGTTCTTTAGGGGTTAGCAGATAATCAATACTGAATTGTACAACCGGAATGTTTGCGTTAGGATACAGATGCTTTATAACACTCCATG
The DNA here is from genome assembly GCA_964585565.1 of uncultured Akkermansia sp. Lineage (GTDB taxonomy): Bacteria > Bacteroidota > Bacteroidia > B-17B0 > Aurantibacillaceae > Aurantibacillus. The sequence continues at coordinate 349,910 of CAZPEC010000004.1, forward strand.
CTCCGTGGTCTAGGCCCCAATTGTAATCAAGTTCAATAGTTTTGTTTTTTATTTTTTCTTTAGTTTCCTTAGCTAAGAAAGGGTTTCCGGGTGCGGGGTACTGTACTTCGTAAAGTTTTTTAGGGAAACCACCAAAATCATGTATAGTTTTTGGTTTTTCCATGGCTGTAATTTGAGTGCCTTTAGTTTCCCAGTGAGCAGATATACATAGAATAGCTTTTGGTGTGGGTATTTCTTTTCCTATATTGCGAAAGCCTGCTACAAATTCGTTTTCTTCGATGGCATTCATGGGGCTCCCGTGTCCTAAAAAAAGTACAGGCATCCGGTCATCTGAATCTTTTGACGAGAGTAGCATATTGCTTTCTGTTATTTTCATAGAAATTCCTGCTATGGGTAAAGATGATAATATTTTTATGAATTTTCTACGATTCATCTATTTTTCTTTTAGGAGCAGGACGGTGTTTTAGCTGATGAAAGATACTGATTTGTATCGAAGAAAAGTACACGCTTTTTTAGGGGATGCTATTTTTTAGTTAAAAACGTATTCCTATCACACAAACGTCGTCAATTTGTTCTTTAGATCCTTTCCACTCCTCAAAGAAGGTATCAAGTTCTTTTTTCTGTTCGTTAGGTGTTAGTTTCGATTTTTGATAAATAAGTTCTCTAAATTTTTTTCCTGCAATTTTTTTATTTTTTTCTCCTCCAAATTGATCGGAGTAACCATCTGTATAGAGATAGAGCCAATCTCCATTTTTTAGGGATATTTCGTAAGTTTTAAAGTCTTGCTCTTTAACACCAATACCTACGGGCATTCTGTCGTAGTCTAGATTTATAATCTTATTCTCTCTGATTAGCAGCGGTTTAGAATTAGCAGCGCTGTATGTTATATTTTTATTGTTTGTATCGTAACATATCAGTACGCCATCAAATCCATCCTTTTGATTTTCTTTACTTACATGTGTGATTAATTTTTTTCTTATGTAATTAAATACATCCGATGGATTTATAAGTTTTTTTTCACTAATGGCTTCGGTTAAAAAACCTATACTTAATAAACTCATAAATGCTCCCGGAACTCCATGTCCGGTACAATCACAAACGGCAAGAAAAAGCAGATTTTTTTCTTCATGAATTATGCTGGTTCCCCAGTAGAAATCTCCGCTAACTATATCTTTTGGTTTAAATAAAATAAAATGATTGTTTGCGAAGTGGTTTTTGAAAAAATCTTCATTTGTAAGAACGGCGTTTTGTATTCGGCGGGCATAGTGAATAGAGTCCAGTATTTCTTTGTTTTTTTCGTTGAGTACGGCAAAAGCATTGCTCATTTCAGCTTTTTGCGATTCAATAATTTGTTTTTGATTCCTAATTAGTTTAACTCTTTTATACAGTATAATGCTAAACACTAAAAAGGCTATTGCTCCAATAATGGAAACTAGAAATATAAGTTTTTGTCTTTTTATTTCGCCATTTAAAATAAGTTCTCTTTTCTCTTGTTCCGATTTAAGTTCAGCCTCTTTTATTTCAAATTCGTATTGATATTGCTTTTTAATACTGGTATTCCTGTTTTGGATGCTAGACACGCTGTCTCTCATCTGAACATAAATCTCATGATATTGGAGAGCTTCTCTATAATTCTGATAGTCTTTTTCGATATTAAACATCAGAATGGATGTTTTAATCAGTAAATCAGGGTAGCCGAGTTCTTTAGCAATTTCAAATGCCTGTAACCCATAATTTTTTGCAATTTGATTCTTGTTCATTTTTCGATAAACAGAACCCAGGTTATAGTAGGAGTGGCCTATACCGGCTCTGTCGTTAATGGCCTTCCTGTAGGTGAGACCCCTTTCAAAATATTCTTCAGCCTTGGTATATTGCTGAGTTTTTATGTATAACCAGCCCAAGTTGCCTAAGGAAGTTCCTATACCTTCTTTATCGCCGGTTTTTTCATTCCAAACAAGAGCTTGCTTGTAATAGTCTATGGCGAGGTCAAAATTATTTTGTTTATCGTAGAGTAATCCTAAGTTATTGAGTGTAGAAGATATTCCGCGCTTATTGTTCAGTTTTTGCCATTCCAGGAGGGCTTTCTTTAGGTATTGTTCACTTTTTTCAAATTCCTGTAGGTCGAGGAAAAGCATTCCCAAGTTGTTGTAGGAGGTTGCTTTCCCTCGGGAATCATTCATTTCTTCACATATTTTCAGGCATTTGAAATAAAAATCGAGTGAACGGCTTGTTTGTCCTGCGTTTTTATACAGAAGTCCCAGATTGTTGTAAACATCGCTCAGTCCAACTTTATTTTGAACTTCTTCCAGCAGAGTCATACTTTGTAAAAAATATTCAAGGGCTCTGTCTTTTTTCCCGGAAAGGTTATAGTAAAATCCGTAATTGTTGTAAGCGCCCGCTAAAATATTCTTGTAATAATTGTACATTTTATCGGGGGTAGCAGAACTTTGTAATTTGAATTTGGCATGCTCCAGTAGTAAATTATTGTAAGGTAGCCAGGATTCCGGGTTCTCTAAATTTTCTGTCAGATAGAGAAGTAAGTTTGTTTTTACGGTATCTATGGTGGTTTTATGATAAATAACCAATACCGAATCAATTAGTTCTTTATCGTATTTTTCGAGTTTTTCATAAGGTAAAGAGTCAACCAGATAATGATTGGTAGGCGCATATTGGGCGTGGCCATATAACGAATACAGTAGAATGAATAACAATAACCTGCCACGCATAAATGCTTATGTGGCGTTAAGGTAGTTAAAAAATATGCTATAGCATCGCTGTTTTATTTCATTTCGATAAAACGCGATATAATTCTGCTTTTTAGGCTGTTATTTTCTACTAATCTTCTTTGAGGAAGGGGTAACGGTAATCGGTTGGCGGAACAAAAGTTTCTTTTATAGTACGAGGACTAACCCATCGGAGCAGGTTGATTTTAGCTCCGGCTTTATCATTAGTTCCGCTGCCTCTGGCTCCTCCAAACGGCTGTTGTCCTACAACGGCTCCTGTACATTTGTCGTTTATGTAAAAATTACCCGCAGCATTTCGAAGCTTTTTGGTGGCTAATTCTATGGCATAACGGTCTTGTGAGAAAATAGAACCGGTAAGTGCGTAAATGGATGTGTTATCAACTAGTTCAAGTGTTTCTTCGAATTTATTTTCGTCGTACACGTAAATCGTCAAAACCGGGCCAAACAGCTCTTCACACATGGTAATGTAGTGGGGGTCTTTGCTGAGAATTATGGTAGGTTCAATAAAGTAGCCCTTGCTTTTGTCATAATTGCCTCCGGCAATAATTTCAACGTTTTTATCCTTTTTAGCATTATCAATAAATCGAGCCAGCTTGTCAAAACTTTTTTCGTCTATTACCGCATTGATAAAATTGCTAAAATCTTCCGTTCCACCCATTTTCATGGTTTTCAGGTCGCTCAAGATTCTTTTTTTGGTTTCTTCCCAAATATTGGACGGGATATAAGCTCTGGAAGCAGCGGAGCACTTTTGCCCCTGATACTCAAAAGCTCCTCTGGTAATGGCAACGGAGAGAGCCTCCACATCGGCGCTTGGATGAGCCATAATAAAGTCTTTACCTCCGGTTTCTCCTACAATCCTTGGGTAAGAGCGATATTTATGGATGTTGTTCCCTATGGTTTGCCATATGTTTTGAAATACCTCAGTACTTCCGGTAAAATGAATTCCGGCAAAATCTCGGTGGTTAAAAATAACCTCTGCGGCATCCGGTCCGCTTGGATAAATCAAATTAATGACGCCATCGGGCACTCCGGCTTTTTGGAACACTTCCATGAGTACATTTGCACTATACACTTGGGTATTGCTTGGTTTCCAAACCACCACATTGCCCATCATGGCACAAGAGGAGGGTAAATTCCCTGCAATAGCAGTAAAATTGAAAGGTGTTAATGCGTAAATGAATCCTTCCAGCGGACGCCATTCAATACGATTCCATACTCCCGGTGAAGAAATGGGCTGATCGGCGTAAATCTCCGTCATAAATTGAACATTAAATCGGAGAAAATCAATTATTTCGCAGGCGCTGTCAATTTCTGCCTGGAAGGCGTTTTTACTCTGCCCAAGCATGGTTGCGGCATTAAGCTTGGCACGATATGGACCGGCAATTAAATCGGCCGCTTTCAAAAAAATGGAAGCACGATGTTCCCAGCTCAAAGCCTGCCATTTTTCTTTTGCTTTTAAAGCTGCGTCAATAGCTTGTTCTATATGTTTTTTATCGCTTTTATAAAAATAGCCCAAGGTGTGTTTATGATCGTGGGGCGGGGCAATTCTTGTCTTGCTTTCGCTTTTTATTTCTTTTCCTCCAATATACATGGGGATTTCTATTTCGCGGCTACGCAGTTCTTTTAGCATTGCCTGAAGTTCTTTTCTTTCCGGTGAACCCGGTGCATAAGACTTAACCGGTTCGTTTGCGGCAAGCGGTACTTTGTATATTCCTTTGGGCATAATTTAATAGCTTAATTATGAAACAAAGATAAAAACAATATCGGTTTTAATGTGTAATATTGATTACTTATTTGGTAAAAAATTAGAACGAATACGGCATATCATTCTTTGGTTATTTTGTTAGTTTTACTGGCCACTGTGTTTTTTTCGTGGCAGGCTACAAAGCTTCAGTTTAACTACAATTTTGAGGATTTTTTCCCGAATGATGATCAGGAATTAGAATTTTATAACGCTTATCGTAAACAGTTTGAATATGATAACGAGTTTATCATGATAGCTCCTGAATGCAGCTCAGGAATATTTCAAAAAAATTATTTGATGAAAATTGACAGTTTTGCCGAAGAATTGGCTTCGCTCCCTTTCATAAAACAGGTTATCTCTCCAACAAAATTAAAAAGGATATCAATGGGAGATTTTTTGCCTGTTAAGAGCAAAATTATGCATGTTGGAAATCCTGAATTATATAAAGAGGATAGTTCATATATATACAGTACCGGTTATTTGGTAGGATCTTATTTTCCGAAAGATGCAAAATCACTCACTATTTTCTTAAAAACGGAAGATGAGCTCTCAAAGGTTAAGAGTGATTCCCTGGCAAACATGATAGAGAGAATGGTTTCCCGATACTGGACGGAGGACGTTCATTATGTGGGACGTATTTTTGCACAAAGAGTTTATCTTGAGAATCTTCAACGCGAGTTTATACTTTTTATATCGTTGTCTGCCTTACTGGTTATTGTTTTTTTGTGGATTACTTTCAGGACAACGGCAGGGATTGTTATACCCCTCCTTGTTGTTATTGTTGCCGCAATATGGACCCTGGGATTTATGAAGCTGACGGGAAAGCAGGTGGATATAATGGCATCTATGTTGCCTACCATGATATTTATTGCCGGAATGAGTGATGTAGTACATTATTATAGTAAATATATCCAGCTAAGTTCCGGTTTTTTTGATAAGAAAAAGATATTTTTAGAAGTAGCTAAAAAGGTTGGACTTCCTACTTTTCTTACCTTACTAACCACGGTTGCCGGATTCCTCTCCTTACTATTTTCAAGTATTAAACCAATAAGAGAATTTGGAATATACACTGCTATTGGAGTTACTTTTGCTTTTATATTGACGTATACGTTAATGCCCGGAATTCTTTATTTTACAGGAAACCTAAAAAGAAAGAATGATAGCAATACTGTTAATGATAAGAAACTAAATAGTTTTGTGTTAAAATTATTTTTGTTTGTACTAAAGAGGCCACGCGCTATAGCTGTCGTATCTTCATGTGTCCTTTTAGCATCTTTATCATTCACTTTTTTAATAAAGCAAAACAATATTTTACTGGAGGACTTAAGCAATAAAGTTAAAATAAAGCAAGATTTTAATTTTTTTGATACTCATTACAGCGGAGTAAGGCCTTTTGAAATGGAGTTGTACGTTAATAATACTGATAAGTCTATCTGGGATTACGAAGTATTGAGCAGCCTGAATAAATTCTCTGATTTTTTTGAAAAAGAATTTCAGCCCGGATTTATTCTGTCTCCGGTTAGTATGGTGAAAGCAATTAATGAGGCTTATGGCCGGAGTTATAAATTTCCTGATAAAGAGGAATATGAGGATATAAAAAAACTCATACTACAAAATAAAAAAGACAAGAATCTTAAATTATTAACCAATAATGATTTTACTAAAAGTAGAATCAGTGCGAAAATAAAAGATATGGGGAGTGCGCTGGTTTCCGAAAAAAACAGAAAACTACTCGACTATATAGAAAAAAATAAACTCGATTTGGAAATATCCTATACCATAACCGGAGCCGCTCATTTAGTTGATAGAAATAATGAATCGATGATTGAAAACATGTTAAAGGGTTTCTTATTTTCGGTGATTTTTATTTCAATACTTACTCTTGTTCTTCACCGAAATTGGCGCATAATCCCCGTATTCTTAATTCCAAACTTATTGCCTGTCTTTTTTATATCGGGTTATATGGGTGCTTTTGGGATAGAGCTTAAAGCAGCCACTTCCCTTGTTTTTAGTATAGCCCTGGGTATTGCAACAGATGATACAATACATTTTATATCAAGACTCAAAATAGAGATGAATAAAGGATTAAGCATTTTATACGCTTTAAAACGAACCTATTTAGAAACAGGAAAGCCTATTATACTAACATCTTTTATTTTGTTTGGTGGATTTATGAGTTTAATGCTGAGTAATTTTCAAAGTACTTTTTACTTTGGTTTGCTCATATGTATAACTATGCTGGTAGCTTTGTTGGCCGATTTATTTCTGCTGCCGCTACTAATGCTTTATTTTTATCGTAATTATAATAAAAAATGAATGCTTTTCGCATCATACAAACGGCAGATGGCTCTCCAAGTATTTTCAGTGAAAAATACAAGGCTTACTACCACAGTATTCACGGCGCATTAGCCGAAAGTCGTCATGTTTTTATTAAAAATGGATTAGCGTATGCTCATAAGTTGTTTTCGGGTAAATTACATGTTTTTGAGCTTGGCTTTGGTACCGGATTAAATGCTGTTTTAACAGCTGCTTACGCGAATGAAAATAATTTTAGTGTAAAATATACGGGGATAGATACTGTATCTCTTGAGTCAGATGTTTTGAAAGAATTAAACTATAAATCATTAATTCCTGAGGGCGAACTTTTTGTTGAGAAGATATTATTTTCCGATTTTAATAAACAAATACTTGTTTCGGACAGTTTTTGTATAGAGAAAATTCTGAATGATTTTGCTAATTATGCAATGGATGATATGTATCACGTAATATATTTTGATGCTTTTTCTCCAGGATATGTACCTGAATTATGGGCTAAAGATGTTTTTTTAAAATTATGGAACAGTATGGTGCAGGGGGCTTGCCTGGTTACTTTTTGCTCCAAGGGACAGTTTAAAAGAGATTTAAAAAGCGTTGGCTTTACGGTTCAAACGCTTCCTGGCGCTCCGGGTAAGCGAGAAATGGTGAGAGCGCTAAAAGTATAAATACTTCATGGTATGAATAGGTTCAATATTCGGGTATACGGAATAATGATAATCAATGGTAAGCTGTTGGTATGTAAAGAAAAATTAATGAACAATACCATCACCAAGTTTCCGGGTGGGGGATTGGAGTTTGGAGAGGGTTTGATAGATTGCGTAAAGCGTGAATTTATGGAGGAGCTTAATGTTAAAATTGATGTTACATCACATTTTTACACAACAGATTTTTTTGTTCCATCCATTGTAAACAGCAATCAACAAGTAATCAGCGTTTATTACCTGGTTAGCTTAGCCGATGAGGATATTTTTCCGGAAACAACTATTTCAGAGAATCCTGACATGGTTTTTTACTGGCTTCCTTTGTCAGAAATAAATGAAAAAACATTTTCATTACCTATTGATAAAAAAGTTGGGCTAATGCTTCGCAAATTAATTGACTAAAAAAGAAGACTCAGTCTCTTTTTTCCAGATTCTCAAATATAAATCGATGAAGGGTTTCTACTGTTTTTTTGTAATGCGCACCTTTTATTCCGGCTAAATTTATCATCTCTTCCTCATCATCATTATAGATGATTTTTATCTTTTTGTTTCCAACTTCAGTAACTTTCTTAATGTCGTTGTAATACCACGTTCTATTATCGAACATATGTTTATTCACCTCCATTCGGTCTTTAAAAAATTGTATATAAGGCGTAAGAATAAATATAAGAGCCTGAAAACTCAAAATTAAGGCAGGGGGGATTAACATAAGCGCCAGGCCATGATTTTCAAAATCTTTGTATGCAAATAAATACAAACAGGTTCCTGTGGTTATAAGCGCCAGTAAACAAAGGGAAAGTACTACCAGCAGGTTTCTCTCGTAGTAAATTTCAGCTGTTTCTATCTCTTTTCTGAATTTCACAATACAAAGTTAGAAAATAAAAAGGCTTCTTTTGTGTATTTAAAAGCTTTTAATTACTTTTATTACTTTGCGTAAACGAACTCTACTGTAACTTGTATGCAGATATATCGTTTAATAATATGTAAAGAAGCAGATGAACTTTAATAGAAACATATTAGTAGCTTTTTTGTTTATACTGGGTTCGTTGTTTGGATTTGCCCAGTCATCAACAAATACAGACGACCCCATTGCTGCTCTTTTGGATAGCTTAATCAGTCAGAAAATATTTGATAAGGCCTTTACCAAACCAACTATACCCAAAAACAATAAATTCAATTATGCGCCGGATAGTATACCTTGGTTTGATGATTATACGTTTCAGGCCCGTATAGCTAAACTGGATGTTAACTCCCCTTTTGATTTGGTATACAATGAGCATGTAAGAGATTTTATAAAACTTTATGCTATCAGGAAGCGCGAAAGTGTGAGTAGAATGATGGGCGTAGCTCAGCTTTATTATCCAATGTTTGAAGAGGTGTTTGACAGATATAACCTGCCTTTAGAACTAAAACATTTAGCGGTAATAGAGAGCGCTCTTATACCGTATGCTCGTTCCCGAGCCGGCGCAATGGGATTGTGGCAATTTATGTACCCTACCGGCAAAATGTTTAATCTCCATGTGACTTCTTATATTGACGACCGCTGCGACCCTTATAAAGCAACTGTTGCTGCTGCCGAGTATTTAAAAAGCTTGTACTCTATGTTTAATGATTGGCAAATGGTGTTGGCAGCATACAATGCCGGTCCGGGCACTATCAGCAAGGCAATCAGAAGAAGTGGAGGGAAAAAAACCTACTGGGAAATAAGGCCGTATTTGCCTCTTGAAACCCAGGGATATGTTCCGGCCTTTATAGCCGCTAACTATGTAATGAGCTATGCAGCAGAACATAATATTTATCCGACAGTTCCTAAAAAAACTTTCTTTGAAGTAGACACTGTGATTGTAAAAGAACAAATGTCTTTTGAGCAAATATCTCAAGCACTGGATATTGAAACAGATGAAATTTTGTATTTCAACCCCCAATATAGAAAAAACGTTATTCCCTCCGGAGGCCACTCACTTTGTTTACCTAAGTCTAAAATTGGAGTTTTTTTAACCAACGAACAGGAGATTTATGCCGCAGTAAGTGCACAGCAAAACAGGCAAAACCAGGGAGAATTAAAGTATACAGAAGTTAGAAAAATTCATGTGGTAAAACCCGGAGAAAAGCTAAGTACCATTGCTAAAAATTATGGAGTTACCGTTATGGATTTAAAATCATGGAACTATATAGGAAGGGGAGGAATAAGACCCGGTAAAAAACTCACGGTGTATGTATCAGAACCTAAAAAAGAGGAAGTTAAACTTACCTTAAACACCACAAAAAAAGATTCTGCTTTAAATGAAAACGACCAGTCTAAACTAGCTCAGGCTTCTTTTAACAAAACACCTACGCCTTCTAAGAATTACGTATATCACAAGGTAAAGTCAGGAGAAACCATTTCATCTATTGCAACGTATTATAAAACAACTGTTGATGCTGTAAAATCATCCAATAATTTAAAAGGAAACAATATTAAGGTGGGTCAAACCCTAAAAATTGCCAAGTAATTTTCATGAAAATTTCTCTTATTGTAGCTACCGATTTAAATAATGCAATTGGTAAGGACAATTCTCTTCTGTGGCATTTACCTGCCGATATGAAGTTTTTCAGGGAAAAAACAATGGGCCATACGGTAATAACCGGAAGAAAAAATTACGAATCAATACCTGAAAAATTTCGCCCCTTACCCGGTAGGAAAAATATCGTTATAACCCGTCAGTCAGGCTATCTTGCTCCCGGCGCAATAGTTGCTTCTTCTGTTGAAGAAGCAATTAAGGTGGCGAAAAATGCAAATGAGGATTGTGTTTTTATCATAGGAGGTGGTGAAATATATCAACAAACTATTTCTTTGGCAGATGAGATTTATCGAACTTTGGTTTACACAAAGAAAGACGCCGATACTTTTTTCCCTGAGATAGATTTAAAAACCTATAAAAAGGTGTGGGAGGAAAGCCATACAAAAGACGAAAAAAATCCTTATGATTATACTTTTGAGAAGTTTGTCAGGTGTTAACTTTCTGTAAGCACCAGGTAGTCGAAATTATCTGCTTCTTTTCCGATTATCTCTTCTACAGTTTTTAAAAATTCTCTTCCTAATTTTGCATAAAAAGCGCTCATGTTTTCTACTCTTTCTTGTGGCACGCCCTCTGGAAAAAGTTTTGATTTTAGATTTTTAATTTGCGAAATTTTAGTATCTTCTTTTTGTTTAATATTTCGATTTAGTTTTTCTTCCAGCGATTGGAGATAATTCATATTTCTTTGAAGTTCGGCCAGTACATTTGAAGAAATTCCGGTATCGATACTTTTTACTTTATTAAGCAGTTCTTCAAAAAAAATCTTTAGGCGCTCTTTTTCAATTTTTAATTCAATTGTTTTGCCGTCTTTTTTCAGAACTTTCTTTATTATTTCCTGTTCGCTCAAGAAAATGTCTTCAATAGAAATATCCCAGTTTTTTATTTTTTCCTGTTGTTTTTTATCAATTATCAGAATACTTTTTCGAGGATGTAAAATAGGGTAGGTAAGATTGAATTCCCGAAAAAGTTTTTTGTATTGAAGCCAGTAAGCGATTTCTCCCGGTCCACCAACATAGACTATATTCGGAAGTATAAGCTGTTGGTAAAGAGGCCTGGTTACAACATTAGGACTAAGGAATTGCGTTTTTTCGTGGATAAACTTTTTCATCTCAGTAAAGCTAAAACTGAGAGAAGTATTCACTATATGAAATTGTTCATTTTCTTTAATAATGCGTTCTCGTATATTATCATTTATGTAAAAGCAATTGATTTCTCTTGGATTTACCTGTGCTTCATATTTACGAGCTAATAATTGATTGTTGGTGTCTGTAACTATCTCGTATGATTTGTTGTAGAGCACTTCATTTTCAAATAGTTTAACAGCTTGTTTTTTTAAATCCGTATGATTTCCATCTATAATTACCAGTCCATATTCTCCAAATAGCTCATTTACCAAATGCCTGAAAGCATCGGAAAGCTTTTTTCTTTCGCTGTATGATTTTCTTAAAATATTGGTTAGTTCTTTTGCAAAGGGTAAAGTATTTCCTAGTAGGTTTTCAAGTTCATTAACATTATCAGATATTCCATTGGTATGGTAGTTTCCGCAAGCTCCTTTTTGTTGGGTTTCCCAGCTTATTTTTTTTCCAAAAACGTATGTATGGTTAATTTCTTCAAGGTCATGATCTTCGCTTGCCATCCAGTAAACAGGAACAAAATTAAATGCCGGAAATTTTGATTTGAGCCATTTGGTCTGGTTTATTGCGGTAAGTATTTTATATACAAAAAATAACGGACCTGTATACAAACAAAGCTGATGTCCGGTACATATCGTAAACGTTTTTGAATTTGCTAGTAATTGAATGTTGTTTAATGTTTTTTCTGATGTGTTTTCAACGGAAAGGGCTTGCTGTTTTAAAGCTGTACAAAGAACCCCTCTGTTTACATAATTGAATAAATCAGGCTGCTTTAAAAAAGATTCATACCCCTCCATGTTCGGATAAAAATCATAGAAATTAGCACAATCTTTATTTCCATTAATATAATCCAACACCAACCTGGAGAATAGTCCGGTGTTAGCTAGGCTTACTTTGGAGTAGGAAAACATATCTATTCTTTAAAGCCAAAAGCCAAATCGCCGGCATCTCCCAATCCGGGAACAATGTATGATTGAACGGTTAGTTCTTCGTCAATAGCACCGCACCAAATGGTGTAATTTGAAGCATTTAAATTTTTTTTGAGATAATCAATTCCTTGCTGACTGGCAATAGCGGCTACAAAATGGGTGTGCGCAGGAGCACTTTTGCTGAGCAGGGATTTGTAGGTTAAAAGTAAAGAAGAGCCTGAGGCCAGCATGGGGTCGCAAAGTATAAGCGTTTTTCCTTCCAGGCTTGGAGATGCTAAGTAGTTTAATACAATTTCAAAGCTGTTGTCTTTGTGATGCCTTCTATAAGCTCCTATAAAAGCATTTTCAGCCTTATCAAAAAAATTCAATACACCCATATGAAGAGGAAGTCCTGCACGTAAAATAGTGGCAATAACCGGTTGTTGCTTTATTTTTTTGGATGGGGCAATTCCCAAAGGTGTTTCCACGTCTATATTTTCGTAAACTAAGGTTTTACTTATTTCGTAGGCAAAAACCTCTCCCATACGTTCCAGGTTTTTCCTGAAACGCATGCTGTCTTTTTGAATATTACAATCGCGAATTTCAGCTAGAAATTCCTGAAAAATGGAGTTTTCAACCGATAAGTTTTTAACCATAAAAGTATGTTTTACTTGCTAACCGCTCAACTAACGAATTTACGAAACAATTTTAGTTTTCGGGGCGAAATTTTTCATAATAAATGAAACGGAAGAGAAATTGTTTTAAAAAACGCCGTACAAAATACGTCCCATTAAAAAATAAATGGAAATTCCTATAATATCATTTAGGGTTGTGACAAAAGGCCCGGTGGCCAGGGCAGGATTTATTTTAAATCTGTTCATGGTAAGCGGAACAAAGGTTCCTAAAAAAGAAGCACATAATATTACGGTAAAAAGAGCCAGGCTAACGGTAGCTGAGAGCTTCCAGTCTTCAATCAAAAAAGCATATCCCATTATTAGTAGAGAGCAAATGAGTCCGTTTATAAGACCAACCCCAAGTTCTTTTAGTAGTTTTGGAGCAATGCGGTCGTTTATTAAGCTGTTATTAGCCAATGCCTGAACAATGATTGCGCTGCTTTGAACGCCAACATTTCCTCCCATGGCTCCAATAAGGGGGATAAAGAATGCCATTTCAGGATGAATTTTTATATGTTCTTCATAGGTACCAATTATTCTTGAGCCAAGTATTCCTCCGCACATTCCCACCAAAAGCCATGGGATTCTTGCCCGCGAGAGTCGCCAAAGTTTATCGTTGGTGTCTACATCATCACTGATACCACTCATTCGTTGTATACTCTCCTCGGCGGCTTCTTTAATAACATCTACCACGTCGTCAATAGTAATTCTTCCTACCAGTCTTCCTAATTGGTCTACTACCGGAAGAACCACCAAGTCGTACTTTTGCATAATAGCGGCAACATCTTCGGTACTGGTATTGGTTCTAACAAATTGTACGTCGGGATCGTAAATCTCTTCAATACGAGCTAACGGGTGAGAAAGTATAAGTTTTTTAAGCGATAGCATGCCTATTAATTTATCGTGGTTGTCTACCACATACACGGCATACATTACGTCTACATTATCGGTTTGTTTTCTAATTTCTTCAATACAGGCACTTACTGTTTCAAAAGAATAAACACTTACCAATTCCTTGGCCATTAATGAGCCGGCGGTGCCTTCTTCGTAATTGATAAGTTCGGCAATGTCGCTGGCTTGCTCTATATCTTCTATCTGAGAAAGAACCTCTGTTTGCAGGTTTTGGGGCAGTTCGGCAATAAGGTCGGCGGCATCATCGCTATCCATATTGTCTAACTGTTCTGCAATTTCTTTGGTACTAAAGGTTGCCAGGAGTTCCTCTCTTTTGTCGTCATCCAATTCTAAGAGTACTTCAGGACCTGTTTCGTCATCTAAAAGTTCATAAACATAAGCGGCTTCTTCACTTTTAAGTTGATTTAGAATTTGAGCAATATCGGGCGGGTACAGTTCATTTAACTGTTTTTGTATGAAGGAAGAGTCTTTCGCGGCAATGTGCTCACGAAGTTCGTCCAAATAAGTAGATGTTAATTCAAACTGCATGTTTAAAGCCATGCAAAAGTACAGAATTATCCTAAAAAACGGGAAATAAAGCCTTTTAAGAAAAGGTGAATTGTTATTGATTGAGCTTGCTTCTTTTTCGGCTGTAAAGGAAGTAGATAAACAACCCTATAATCATCCACAGAACGGCGGCTTTGAGTGTTTGGGCATCAAGTGCAATAATCATTCCCAAACAAACTAAAATGCCCAGTATGGGAACCAATGGCACCAATGGGGTTCTGAAGGGTCTTTCTATATTTGGATTTTTGATGCGCATAATCCAAATGCCGGCACAAACAATTACAAAAGCGAACAAAGTACCGAAGGAGGTGAGATCGCCGGCTACGCTTCCGGGAACAAATCCTCCGAATGCACCAACAAATAAAAATAACACCATGTTGGATTTATATGGGGTACTGAATTTTGGGTGTAGATGAGAGAACAAAGAAGGAATTAACCCGTCTTTAGACATAGAATAAAACACACGTGATTGTCCCATTAACATAACCAATATTACGGAAGAAAATCCGGCTAATATGGCAATAGTAACACCTTTGGCAAGCCAATTATAACCGGGCATATAATTCTGAATGGCATAAGCCACAGAAGCTTCTCTGCCGGCAGATTCGTATTCTTTCCAGTTAGCAACTCCGGTAAGTACGTGTGCAAATAAAACATACAAAACGGTACACACGGCTAAAGAACCTAAAATTCCGATAGGCATATCTCGCTTTGGATTTTTGGCCTCTTGTGCTGCGGTGGAAACTGCATCAAACCCAATAAAAGCGAAAAAAACAATAGCTGCACCACCAAGAACACCTCCCCAACCATGCTTAAAAACTCCTTCGTGTCCTTCGGTTCCCTCAGGAATAAGATAGGGTGTGTGATTTTCCGGATTAATAAATCCCCAACCGATTACTATAAAAACAAGTACAATAGCTACTTTTAAAAATACAATAATGGCATTTACAAATGCAGACTCCTGAGTTCCTTTAATTAATAGAGCGGATAATAAGGCTAAGATAATTAGTGCGGGAAAGTTAAGAATACCCGATTGAACGGTAACTGCGCTTTGTATGTTGGATGGTAAATCAAGGTATTGTTTTTCGCTTAGGAGAAGTACGCCGTTTTTGGCTGCGGAAGCCAGTTCAGAGGGTAATGCAGAGATGTTCTCGCCAAATACTTTATATGCTTTTTCGAATGGTGAGTGGCACCATTCAAAAGGGATGGCTCCACCAAGTAAATTGTTTAGATATTCACTCCAGGCAATAGAAACAGTAGCAGCACCCAGAGCATACTCCATAACCAGAGCCCAACCAATAATCCATGCCACAAGCTCGCCCATGGTTGCATAAGCGTAGGTATATGCACTCCCGGAAATGGGCATCATGGCGGCAAATTCTGCGTAACATAAACCCGCAAAAGCGCAACCAACTGCTGCAACAACAAAAGATAGAGTAACCCCGGAACCGGCAGCTTCGGCCGAGGCTGCCGCAGTTCTCACAAAAAGGCCTGCGCCTATTATGGCCCCTATACCTAAAGCTACAAGAGACCATGCCCCAAGCGTTTTTTTAAGTCCAGAACCGGAAGCTTCCGCTAATAAATTATCAATAGATTTTCTTCTGAATAAGCCTGACATAGTGATTTTAATGTAAGCCAAAGAAAAAGAATTTCAATCAGAAAAACAAACGGTATATAATTACAGGCAAAAGAAAGCTACTCAGGTACAAAAGTAAAATAAGGTAAATGGTTACAGTCTCCATTTTTTTCTTAAAAGTGGGTTGTAGTATAAGAGATACGTGTTGTGCTATAATAGGTTCCGCAAAATGATATTGGTAGTATCCCGGCTCAACTCCCTTGTATCTGGAAGAAAAAGAAAATAATATGCAATCCCTGATAAGCCAGTAATCCTTATTACTAAGCTCTTTAAAGTGCAAGCTGTAATTGATGTTTTCGGAGTCAAGGTATTTTCTGATTTTCATGTTTTTATACTCTTGGAGTACGTCTATAACCATCATTAAAGGAACAATCAGCAATATAGGACTGCTGTAAAAAAACAATACTGTAAGTATTATTATCGACAAAACACTAAACAACATTCTTATTACATGGTTTTGTTTGGAAAATAAAGTTTCCAGAAGCCTACCTCCGTCCAGCGGGAAGAGTGGTAAAAGATTAAAAAGGTTTATGAACAAAAAAGAATGAGCCAGCATTTTTATAGTTTGGTTGTTTTCTTGGTTGTTCATCCAGTAAAGTATAAACGCAATAATTAAACCGGGCAATGGCCCGGCTAGTATAATGTAACTCAGTTGCCATTGTGAAATCGATAAGTTTTTATCGGATACGAATTTCCCCAAAAAGGGTAGTATCAATAATTTTGAACCGTTATAGTTAAAAAATTTCATCGCCAGTATATGTCCTAATTCGTGAATGAGTATTACCAGCGTAAGCGCAGCTATGTATTTAATATTACGTTCAAATAAAAAATAGAAAAAAAGAAAGTATAAGCCAAGAGAAAGAATGGTTCTGAGTATTGGTTGAGGGCCCTCTTCGGGCAGATTTGGTTTGGCCGGATACATATATTCATCGGAGTAACTCCCCTGCTCATTATTTAATTCATCTGTCATTCTGACTCAACCGGTTTCCAGGTGTGATAAATGAGGTAAATGGAAGATACAAACAAAAAGAAAGCGCCTGTTTGGTGTAGAGCACCTAAAAGAACAGGTACTTGATAAATGAGTGTATATACTCCAAGAATAAATTGTATGGTTAATCCGTAAATAAGAAGGGTAATGCCCCTGTATTGTTGCTTGTTGAGTGCAAGCTTATTGGATTTATACCATAAGTAACAAACAACTAAAACCAGCACAATTGCCAAAGTGCGATGCACAAATTGTATTCCGCTGGCATTTTCCAGAAAGTTAGAAAAAAATCTTTCCTTCATAAACACCTGCTCAGCCACCCATTCGTCTCCCATTTTAGGCCAGGTATTAAAAATATGTCCCGGTCTAATTTTTGCGGCATCTCCCTCTACGTAACCGGCGGTAAAGGCACCATATATGATTTGGAGGACCAATGTTATAAAGAAAATTAGTATAGGTGCCCGTAGTTTGTTCACGTTGTTTTCATTACCTGTTGTTTTTTTTCCTTGATACAACAAGTCAAGCGCAAACCAAAATGTAAAGGCAAATAATGTGAAAGCACTAAGCAGATGGGTGGCTAGGCGGTAATGACTAACGGCCGGTTTTTCCTGTAAACCACTGTACACCATCCACCAACCTATAACTGCTTGCATGGCTCCCATGAAAAATAAGAGTATAAATTTTGGCCACATGTTTTTGGTAATTTTCTTTCGGAGGAGGAAGTATAAAAAGCCGGTAATAAATACATACATCATGGCGCGTCCAATCATTCGATGAATGTATTCCCATAAAAAAATGGGTTTAAATTCTTCCAGGGTCATGTTGTAATTTATTTTTTGAAATTCCGGCGATGCTTGATATTTCATAAATCGTTCCATCCACTGCTCTTCGTTTAAAGGAGGAAATGTTCCCATAAAACTCCAGTCGGTAATAGATAGTCCGGAGTGGGTAAGTCGGGTTAAACAACCAACAACCACAAGGCAGTATATAAGAAAGCAACCCGTTAATAACCAAATAATAATGGGTTTATGTTCAGAAGTATTAATTCTATTCATATTTGAGAGCAACAAAGGTAAGAACTGTTTTTCTTAATCATATACCGAGCCATTCTTTTGCGGCTCCATATAAAACAAGTTCTTTTTCCTGATTGTTTAAAGGAGTTTTCCTTACTAATTCTCCGGGAACAGATTCGCCAAGAGGAAAAGGGTAGTCGCTTCCTTGCATAACCCTATTAGCTCCAAATTTTTTAACGGTATACTGTAACATTTCAACATCGCATACGTGGCTATCTACCCAAAAGCGGGTGAGGTATTTTTTGGGATTATCTTTATTATCAATGGCCACCAAATCGGGCCTGCATTCCCAGCCGTGTTCAATTCTTCCCAGCGTTGGCAAAAATGAACCGCCCCCATGCGCCAAACATACTTTCAGTTGCGGAAGTTTTTCCATTACGCCTCCAAAAATTAAACTGCATGCTGCCCTGCTTATTTCTGCCGGCATTCCTACCAACCACGGAAGCCAGTACTTGCTCATATGTTCTTGTCCCATCATTTGCCATGGATGAATTAAAATAGCTGCGTTTAATGACTGGCAAGCTTCAAAAAAGTCGAAAAACATGGGTTCGCTTAAATTCAGGTTATTTACGTTACTTCCAATTTGTACCCCTTTGTAGCCCATGTTCATACATCTCTCTAATTCTTTTATGGCGAGTTTGGGATCTTGCATGGGAACCGTTGCAAGTCCTACGAATCTATCCGGGTAAGCGTTTACTATACGAATAATATCATCGTTTAAAAAGCGGCTTATTTCCAGGCAATCTTCCGGTTTAGCATGGTAACTAAACATAACGGGTATGGTGCAAATAACCTGCATGCTTATTCCGTGCGCATCCATTTCTTTAATTCGTATTTCGGGATTCCAGCAGTTTGCTAAAATTTCACGAAATTTTTTACTTCCCTGCATCATCCAAGCTTTTCCCGGTTCGTGATGATGTAACTGTATGAAATCCCCATAACCGAATTTTTTTGAAAAGTCGGGGATGTTTTCCGGAATAATGTGCGTATGAACGTCTATTACTTTCATGTTATTTATTTTTTTCAAAGAAACTAAAGTGTACATTGCCGTACTTTCTCTCTTGATAGAAACCACTTAAATGGGCAAATTTTTTTTTGGAACCGTGTTCAAGAATAAACACACCTCCTTGATTCAAAAGCCCATTTTCAAAAACGAGCCGGTGTAGCTCTTCCATGTTAGGTAAATCGTATGGTGGGTCAGCAAATATTAAATCAAAGGGTTGTTTACGTTCTTTCAGAAAAAGAAATACATCTTGTTTCACGGCTTGTAAGGGGATGTTAAATGCAGTGGCTGTTTGTAATAGGTGCTTATAACAGGCAATACTTTTATCAACCGCCGTAATTTGTTTACAGCCTCTGGACACCAGTTCTACCGATATATGTCCGGTTCCGCTGAATAAATCCAGGGCACTAACTTCTTCGTAATTAATTCGGTTATTCAGAATGTTAAAAAGCCCTTCTGTTGCAAAGGAGGTGGTAGGTCTTACCGGGAGTCCGCGCGGTGTTTTAATTTCTCGGCCTTTTAAATTTCCTCCTATAATGCGCATAAATGTTTATTAAGTAAATGAAAGTGATAATGTCCGGGGAGTGGCTCATTGCCCTTAGAAATATGTTTTCCGTTAAAAAAAAGCAATTTGCCTAAATATTTTTTAAGAGTATCGAAAATAGGATCGGAAACAGGAAAATTTCCGGCAATTTGAATTTCGTCTGATGCCGGTTTTAATCCAAACTGTTCCATGCTGAATAAAATGTAATACAACAAATCCTCAGAGGTATTCCACTCGAATAGGTTATACAATAGCAGCGTGTTTTTATTTTTTATGCATATTTCTACTAATTGTTTGTGAATAATAACCAGCGCAGATGTTTCAGAAAATTGCGGCAGACTCAAGAAAAGGTTAACGGAGTAAGCTCCGGCATGTATTATCTCGGAGTTAGGAAATTCTTTTTCAATTAATTGAGCAAAATCAGTTGGGTAAGAAAAAGCAAAGCATATCTCGTCTCGGATAATATATTTATTTACCTGTTCAATTTTCTGGATCCCGGTATTAAATGCCAGCATTTCTTTCAGTTGATCTCCGTTATATGCTTTGGGGCAAACACAAAATAAGCGGTTGAGTATGATGATGCCCGTTTTTCCGGTATAGTTGTTGTTTTTTATTCGATAGTTGCTTATAAATCGTACAAACTTTTCGTTCAGTAATTCGGAGTTACTGCTGTTCGAAAAAGCAGCGCTTACGATGAGAGAGTCTTCGTTATTTTTTTCGGTTGTTATAGCGCTTATTTCGTGTTCTGAAACCAAAAAAGTCAAATTTCGAATCTCCGGATTTCGAGCTTCTTTAATATGATATTCTTTTATGGTATGTAACTCAAAGTTACTCATGGTCTGTAAAAGTATGCTTTTTTAGTATTGATTAATGCAAAATTACCCTACCTTTGCCACGTAGCAAAATTAACATGGAAGTTAAGGAAATTACCAACACAGAAACTTCGTTCGCGGCCACCATTGGTCAAATGATGTTGCACAATCATGAGCAAGTTGTATTTTGTAACGATAATTCAACGGGCTTAAGAGCCATTATCGCTATTCATAATACAGTATTAGGTCCTTCGCTTGGGGGTACCAGAATGTGGAATTATAAAACAGAGGCGGAAGCGCTTAACGATGTATTGCGTCTTTCCAGAGGAATGACTTATAAATCATCCGTAGCCGGCTTAAATTTAGGAGGAGGAAAGGCTGTTATAATAGGAGATGCATCCAAAGTTAAAAACGAAGCATTATTAAGGCGATTTGGGAAGTTTGTAAATAGTTTAGGAGGAAAGTACATTACAGCCGAAGACGTAGCCATGACCAGCCGTGATATGGAAATTATACATATGGAAACCGATTATGTGAGCGGTTTACCGGAAAATATGGGAGGCAGTGGCGATCCTAGCCCGGTTACTGCATACGGCGTGTATGTAAGTATGAAAGCCAGTGCTCGAGAAGTTTGGGGTACTGACAGCCTGAGCGGAAAGAAGGTTTTGGTGCAGGGAATTGGCCATGTAGGAGAAGTACTGGTTTCACATTTAACTAAGGAAGGAGCCATAGTTTATATAAACGATATAAGTGAACAGCGAATAAAATCGGTATCAGATAAGTACAAGGCTTCTTTTGTAAAGTCCTCTGATATGTTTGATTTAGACATTGATATTTACGCTCCTTGTGCGCTCGGGGCAACAGTTAATTCTGAATCGCTCAATCGCCTGAAATGCGCCATTATATGCGGCGCAGCCAATAATCAACTTGAAAAAGAAGAATTGCATGGGGTAGAAGTTGGAAAGAAAGGGATTTTATATGCGCCCGATTTTGTAGTAAATGCAGGTGGAATTATTAATGTTTACTACGAATTGGAGGGATATAACCGAGAAAGAGCGCTAGGCCATGCAGAAAAAATTTATGACACCACATCAAAAATATTCCAACTTGCCAAAAGCGAAAATATTCCTACCTATTTGGCAGCAAACCGTTTAGCCGAAAAACGAATAGCCGAAATTGCTTCAATCAATGCCGTTTTGTAAAGTATGCTAAGCAGGAGATTTTTGAGGATAAAAACCATGCAGGCGCTTTATGGCTTTTTTAAACAAGAGGGCGCCTCTGTAGAAATACACAAAAAAGAACTGGTAAAGGGCATAGATCAGGTGTATGATTTTTACTTGCTGTTATTGTACATTTTTATACAGCTTAGAAACACCGAACTGCTGATTATGGAGGAAAATAAAAATAAAAAACTTCCAACGCAGCAGGATTTAAACCCCAATTTGGCCTTTGTAGAAAATAAACTACTTGTTTCCATTTCTCACGTAAAAGAAATTGTGGAACAGGTTGAAAAAAAACGTTTACAAAACGTTGTTGATCAAGAGTTGCTTCGAAAACTTTTATCGGAAATTAAAAAAACAGACTTTTATGTAGAGTACATGGCATTAAGTGTCCACTCTGATAAAACTGATAGGGATTTTTTGATAAAGATATTACTGGATGTTTTAAATAATCACGAAGTTCTTTTGTCTCAGTTCGAAGAAAAAAGTATTTATTGGTTAGATGACAGGCATATTGTTTTTCAGGGATTAATAAAGAATTTTGAGGCTTTTTCAGGAACATTTCGTTTAATGCCTTTAATGAAAGATGAAAAAGAAGATAGAGCTTTTGTAGAAGAGTTGTTTGTTAACTGCATAAGACATAAAGAAGAAAATATGGAATTGATACAAACCCATGTTAAAAATTGGGAGTTGGAGAGAATAGCAGAAATGGATATGCTTCTTATGCAGATGTGTTTAACGGAAATTATGCATATGTCTTATATTCCGGTTAAGGCTTCATTGAATGAATATATCGATATCAGTAAGGAATACAGCACACCAAACAGTAGAGTTTTCATTAATGGCATCTTAGATAAGGCTATTTTACAATTGCGTCAGGAAAATAAAATTGTTAAGCAGGGCAGGGGGTTAAAAGAGTCCTGAATTTCATTTGCTTTTTAACAAAAAATTTGTTTAATTTTACTTTTAAAAGAGGTTAAAATGAAAAGATTTGCATTCTTGTTCTTTTTGTTCCATTGTTTTTTAAGTTTTTCTCAAACCGGTGGCAGGTTTATAAATTATCAGTCCATTATCCGCGACGCTAACGGTAACGAATTAGCAGCCGGCACATTTATAACGCTTAATTTTAAGTTTTATAATAATTATTCCATTACTGCAGTTGCCTACGAAGAAGATTTTCAAGTAACCATCCCCTCTCATAAAGTTGTAAATCTGAAACTCGGCAAAGGAAATTACATAGGGGGAAATTTTTCCTCTATAGATTGGAAAGGAGGAGATGTTCATTACTTGGTTACATTAAACGGAACACCTCTTGGCAGCAGAATACCATTTGCCACCGTGCCTTATGCCTTTTCATCATTTGACGGAAGCAGCGCAGGATATACCGGAAGCAATAATGTAACCATTAACTCAGGCACACTGGATTTGAGCAACACGGGAGTTACACCCGGAGTATACGGCTCTAACTCAGGAACTCACTCTAAGATTAATATGATAGATGTTGATCAAAAAGGAAGAATAATTAACGCATATGAGTACACAGCAAATATAACAGGAGACGTTAGAGGCAAACTTGATAGCCAAATTGTCAGAGGCATAAATGGTGTGCCTTTGGCTCCTTTTTCACCCACCTTAAATCAAATACTTCAATTCAACGGTACACAATGGATACCGGTTGATATTCCCACAGTAGGCCCTCCGACCTATTCTCCCGGTTATGGTATTTCTATTATTCCCGGCCCTCCAGCTGTTATTTCTGTTTTAACTAATTCTGTAAATGCGGTATGGGGTACTCAAGGTAACTCGGGAACAAATCCGACTCTCAATTTTATTGGAACTACAGACAATACAAATTTGAAGTTTAGAGTTGCGAACCAAGAAGCAATGGTTATTAATGCAGGGACGGGGCACATAGGTATTAACGATGTTTCTGCTCCATCCAGGTTAACCGTAAAATCGAGCACAGTTAACAACCCAACCATTTTTGCGGAAAATACGTTTACAGCATTGGGAACTAGCGCACACGGTGTACACGGTAAAACATCAAGCCCAATTAATACAGCTGCCGGTGTTTTTGGCGAATCTACCGTTGCGCTTGGGGTTTATGGCGTAACTTCCGGAACGGCCGTTAGTGGCGTCCTAGGTAGAAATTTGAATTCAGCATCTTCCGCTTCCATGTCAAATGGGGTAACAGGCATAACAGCTAATTCACACTCATTATCCAATGGTGTGTATGGCTCTAATTCGGGCTGGGGTAGGGGGGTTTTTGGTATAAACACCAATAGTGCAGCAACCAATGTGTTTGGAGTATTCGGCACGGTTTCCAATATGGCTGACCCAACCAATGCCGGAGTTGCCGGAGTTTCTCAAGGCTTGGCTTTGGGTGTTGCCGGATATAATTCAGGTGCGGGTACCGCAGTTCTTGGTCTGCAAGATGCTACCATTACCGGTACATCAAGTCATGCGGGGGTTTTTAATATCACAAACCCTAATAATAATGCCTCTGCTTTGCTAGGCTCTACAAGCGGAACAGGCGCTGCCGTTCATGCCAGGTCAGGTGCGTCTAATACGTCTGCTTTATCTCTCTTGTTGGAGCAGGGACATATACGTTCAATCGGCCCTGCTCCGACTGTTTCAAATACTTCTGTTTCGGGAGGGTTTTCCTTGCCTTCGGCAATTACTATCAACGGAACGGACGTAAAGGGCACAGTGTCTTTCACAACTTTTGGAAACTTGAGCGGTTTTGCCTTTGTTGATCTTCCTATTTATTTTGCCAAGCCCTATGCAGTGCCTCCGGTGGTAGTTCTTACGCCTTTAACGGATATACAGGGCCTTAGTTACTCTGTTGGTTTTGTGAACCAATTTATGTTTACACTGAGGTTGTACAGGTCAGTCGGCTCGCCCTTTCCCTCAACGGTTAATTCTACAGGTTTTGTGTTTAATTATATAGTTATTGAGTAATAATGAATTTATGAAGTACTTTTTTTTGATTTTCCCCATTTTTTTTATTGCCCAGCTAAAATCTCAAACAGCATCCCCTCCTGATTTTATTAATTATCAGGCTGTTTTACGAGATGCCAATGGGGTAGAACTCGAACCCGGTACCAATGTACTGTTAGGTGTAAGAATATTTACCTTACAAACCGATGGTTCTCCTGTTTATGAAGAAAGCCATAGTGTTACCGTACCTTCAAGCAAAGTAATAAACCTTAAAATGGGAAAGGGTATAGCGTCTTTCGGTACTTTCTCTTCCATAAAATGGGAAACGGGAAGTGTTCACTATCAGATATTACTTAATGGCACCCCTATAGGTGGAAAAATACCTTTTGCTTCGGTGCCTTATGCATTATATAGCCCAAAATCTAATGTAAATATTTCTCAAGCTCCTGGCAGTATTACTACTGTATCTCCGAATAACTCATCCTCTTCTTATACCTTAAATACGCCAGCTCCAACTTTTTCAAATCTTGGAACCAGTATAGGCACCATTTCGGCCGGAACATACCCTAATTATTTTGTGGATATCCCACATCCGGTTTTTCAAAACATAGGCATAGGCACTTTGTCCGGTTCCTGGCCAACATTGAATTTAAATGTACCGCAACCGCTTATTAGTGGTCAAGGTTTAGTAGATATTACCCTTTCATCTTACCCAAATTACTACATATCCGTTCCAACCCCAACTTTAACGTATAACAGTTCGTCCGGATTATTTAGCTTATCTCAGGGAACATTTTTAACATCTTCAAATCTTTCCCCCTCACTATCACTTTTAGGAAATAACCTATCGGTTGCAGCAAGCACATTAAATATTCCGCAATTAGGGTATTGGTTTAAACCCAGCGCTTCAGTTGTATCATTAGGAAACGCTTCCGATAATGTTGGAATAGGGACCTCTAATCCTACATCAAAACTACAAATAGAAAGTAACACTGCCGATGTTGCTATTGTATCCTCTCCTCTGAATCCGGCTTCATTAAGTTTTGGTTCAGGAACGCTAACAGCTCTTGGTAGAATATTGTATGATAATTCTACCCACGTTATGTCTTTTCAAACCAACTCAGTGCCAAACAGACTTTTGATAAACAACCTGGGTAATGTGGGAATTAATAATCCATCGCCCGGAGAAAGATTGCATGTTGTAGGAAATGCAAAAGCCACTAATTTTTTATATAACTCTCCTAAAACCAGGTATTATAACATGGGGGAAGCCGATTTTAATGCTGCACTTACAGCAACTGCTTCCGGTGAAGTTCATAGAAGCTTTTCAGCCGGAGGCGTTGGTATAATAAACGCCACGGCTCCAAATGCTCTTGTTGCTCCAATTCATATTCCTCATGGAAGTACTGTTACATCAGTTCAGATTTTTTATGTAGACGAACGAGCAGCCGGCGATATGGTAATTGAGTTTCAAAGAAGAAATAATACGGGTGGTTTGTCTAGTATTGCCTCCGGAACAACCTCCGGGTCCACAGCCGGTGTTCAAACGATGACGCTTACCATAGGTCCTCCCCATACTGTGGATAATTTTAATTGGAATTACTTAATTAGGGTATATTCGACAAACTGGAGCAACAATAGTACAAAGGACATGTACATTTATGCCGTAAGGGTAAATTATGTAATAATAGAAACAGACTAAGGATGAAAGGTAACAATACATATAGGTTGTTTACATTGGTAGCGTTACTTTTACTTTTTACTACCTATAAAGCCCAAATAATATCGCCCGCCGTTTTTAATTCAGGGGGGGAAACGTATACTACCAGCATTTCATCCCAGCCGGTAATATATACCGACAATATTGGGGAAGTTTTTATAGACGCTCCTTCAAACAGTTTTAGTTTGCTTACGCAGGGTTTTTTGCAACCTGCGCAGGCAAAAAATCAAACAACAGTTAATGTTTTAAAAGGCGATGTAAGTTGTAGAGATAAAGCAGACGGCCATATTATTGCGGAAGTTTTAAATGCTCCAGGTTCTTCTACTATAACGTATATATGGAATCCCGCTTCTATATGCACCAGTTTACAGTGCAATAGGGTGGATAACTTATCTGCAGGTAACTACTCTTTAACGGTGTTAGTGGAATATACCATATCTGCCACACAAACTAAAACGCTCGATTTTTCTTTTGACGTTACCATTAACGACAGCAATGAGCCTTGTAGGCTCAAGATATACAATGGCGTTACTATTAACGGAAATAACCCGTTTTTTTATTTGGAGAATATAGAGGAATTTCCAAACAACAGTGTAACCATATTTAATCGTTGGGGAGTACAACTTTTTAATACCAAGGGGTACAATAACCGAGACAATTATTGGCCGGTGAGGAATAGTACCGAAAAGATAACTTCCGGAACATATTTTTATGTGATTGATTTAGGAGATGGTTCTAAAGTTTATAAAGGATGGCTTGAGGTTTGGAATTATTAACTAAATTTGGCTGAAAATGAACAGGTATTGCTTATTAGTTGTTTTTTTAATCTTAAATATTACGTGCTTTTTTTCTCAGGGTATTGCCGATAACCAGGGCAATATGTGTATAAAAAACCATGAGGTAGTGAAGGGGCACGCAGGTTCATCTGTTACTCCAAGCAACATAGAGCTGGTTGACTTAAACGGTGATGTTTATTCGGAGGCCATTTACATTAATAGAATAGACACTACTCTGTATTATGCAAGAAATGCCGCAGGACAACAAACAGTAGATGTTTTTAGTTCTGTTACTTATTCCGTACACAGGAGTAATACTTACCTTTCCGGAAATATAGTTGCCGGAGACTTTGACGGTGATGGCAGAAACGATATTATTGTTTGCAACTCAATTGGCCATTTGTTTGCACTCAGAAACCAAACTAACAATCCCATTCCACAGTTTTCTTACTCCGTACTAACATCCTCCCCTGTTTTGGGAGCATCACCTTTTAAAAGCTACGTGTATAAAACCCATGCCGACAATGATGGAAAAATAGACTTGGTTGTTGTGGGAAAAAGTCTCATAAACACATCCGGTTACGATTTTTGTGTACTTAAAAACACCTCTACTACCGGAAATATATCGTTTACAGCGTTTTACACCGGACAGTTTACAACCTCGCTGAGTGTAACTATGCCTGATTTTGATTTATTATCCGCCGATATTGACGGAGATGGGGACGATGAGTTGTTTTTTGTGTGCTCGGAAAATAATGATCAAATACAAATGGCCTTAAATAATTCAACCGCATATAATGTTTCTTTCATATATGGAGGTAGCAACAACTCCATTAAACACAAAAAAATAAAGTTTTTAGATTTAAATAATGACGGTAAGAAAGAGTTTGCCATACTCAGTTCAATTCCGGGGCTGGCAACATCTGTAACGGTGTTATCTCCCATATATATTGGGAGTATTTTTACAGGTTCTTTGAATTTGGTAGTCAATGCAAATTATTTCTTCGAAGCCTTGGATTTTACCTTTGCTGATTTTTCTCAAGATGGCAAGATGGACTTAATCTTAAATAAGAAAAATTCCTCAGAAATACACTGTTACAAACAAAGTGGTACGTCTACATTTAACTTTAGCGCGTTTCCCGATGCTATATATATGATCTCCGGACACCAAAGCGGCTCACTTTATTCGGCAGAGCTGGACAGGGTGCCTACAAGCAATTATTCCCACGATGTGGTATCGGCAACGGCCTCTCCCGCAGGTAAAATAATTTTACTTAGAAATTTTACCCGACGTAATTTACTTTACACTACCCCAAGTTCTTCGCTCATATGTACCGGACAAACATTTACCGTACATAATATTCTAGAAAACCATCTTCCCCCTCTTCCTTTTTATTCGGGATTAACCGGCCTCCAGGGAAACAATGTAACACAAACTATTACAATCAGCTCTCCCACGGTTATACCTCCCTTTACTAATTATTATGCCATGTTTTCCGTAAATGGTCAAACCTGTGAAGCAACTTCCGATACATTAAGGATAAATCCGGCCGCTCAGCCATCTCTCAGTATAAGTGCTCCAACACATGTTTGTAAAGACTCCCTGGTTTTTATAAAAATGAATGGCACCGGAGTGCAAACATATACATGGATGAACACAGGAACATCGAATATCGATTTGACCATACCGGTTACTTCTCCTTTTTACGTAAGTATAAAAGGGCATAGCTATGATGGTTGTATTGATTCTACATCTAAATATATTGATGTAGCTCCTGATTTTTCTGTATCCGTTGTTTCAAATCCTTCAAGGGTATGTGTGGGTAAAACTGCCACCTTAACGGCTACCGGTGCTCAAAATTATGTATGGCTTCAGGGAGGAAATACCAATGTGTATTACTATGTGCAAAGCATGAGCTCGCCCATGCAATTTACTGTTCAGGGTTGGGATGCTTATGGATGCGTAAGAACAGCTACTTTTCAATCCCAGGTAAGTGATGAATGCCGAGATATAACGATATCCAATGGAATAACTCCTAACAACGACGGGAAAAACGATTTTTTTTATATAGAAAATATTGAATACTACCCGGAGAATAAGGTAAGCATATATAACAGGTGGGGTAAAGAGCTTTTTAATTCAAAAGGATACGATAATAAAGAAGTAGTTTGGCCGCGAAAAGGAGAAACACTTCCTTCCGGAACGTATTTTTATGTTTTGGAATTGGGAGATGGTACCGGTATTAGCAAGGGCTGGTTAGAAATATTGGATTAAGTTATGAGAATGAAGAAGCTCGGTGTTTTTTTGTTGCTTGGTTTGACCGGTGTTTTGCTTGGTCAGCAAGATCCCCAATTCAATTTATACCAATTTAATCCACTCATTATAAATCCCGCCTATGCCGGTGCAAGAGATGCTGTTTGTGCTGTGGCTAATGTTCGTAATCAATGGGTAGGTATGGATGGAGCACCAAAAACTAATGCATTGAGTGTTCATGCACCGGTGCTGAACAAAAATGTTGGTGTGGGGCTTACTATTTTAAACGATCGAATGGGTCCAAGAAATTTAACCGGATTCTACGGAAATTTTGCTTACATAGCCAAACTAAATCAAAAGTGGAAGTTTTCTTTAGGCTTAAATATGGGTTATAACCGTTTTCAATTTAATTACCATGAAATAACCTTTAAATACGCCGACGCAACTTCTAACTTGAGTGATTTAAACAGAGGAGCACTTGACTTTAACTCCGGCATATATTTGAGGAGCAACTCGTTTTTTTTCGGATTTTCTGCCACACACATGGGGGCCAGAAAAATAATTGAAATTTCAGATACTTCTACAGGAAGGAGTTATTCCTACAGGCTGAGGACACACCATTTTATTACAGCAGGAAAATCATTTGTAATTAATGAAAATTTTGTTTTTGCTCCAACCATTTTATTTAGAAGTGTATCAGGATTAAGGAATAAAGGCAACGGAGATTTAAACCTTAATTTTTTCATATACAATAAAATGTGGTTGGGTCTGTTTATCAGAGGCGGATACGGTCCGGGTTTTTTGATGCAATACTACATCAATCCCCAGTTTAAAGTTGGATATAGTTTTGATATGGGAACCAGAGACGCACGAAGGCTTGGACCTTCGCATGAGGTTACCGTAGGTTATGAGTTTAGGACTAATAAATCAAAAATAATTTCGCCCAGATTTTTGTAGTTGTATATGAGGTTTTTTTCTTTGTGGTTTATAAGTTTTGTTCTGTTATGTTCTTTTTCTAGGGCACAAATGGATAAGGGCGATAAGTATTATAATCAGAACCGATATATAAAAGCCATTCCTCATTATAAGAAAGCTTCCACCAAGCCCGCATATAGGGAGACTGCTTTGGTTAAATTGGGTAATTGCTATAGCGGAATTAATGAGTATCAAAAGGCTGAAGAAACTTATCGGATGGCTTTGGCTGCCAATTCAAAACAAGAACCGGATTTTTATTTAAAATATGCCTCGGCACTCAAAACATTAGGCAAATACGAAGAGGCTCTTGTTCAGTATAATGAGTACCTGAAACTAAAGCCTACCGATCAAAACGCCAAAAATGTTCAAAAATTTTGTGCCGAAATAAAGTATTGGCTGGCAAAGCCAATTGAATACGCTATTAAACCGGTAGAAGGAATAAATACCGAATTTTCGGAGTTTTCGCCTGTTTATTTTCAGGGAAAATTAATTTTTTCGGCCGAGAGAATAACCTTTGATTTCGTTGATTTTGAGCGCAGCGATTATGGCGGAGAACCTTATTTGAATTTATACATATCAAAGGCAGATGAAAGTAAAATATCTTCTGTAAAACCCTTGTCAAAAAAGATAAATACGGATAATCACGACGGCCCGGCCTGTATCTCTGCTTCCGGAGATGTGTTGTATTTTACGCGTGTTGAAACAGAAGGTAAAAATAATACTGCTAAAATATATGTAGCTAAGGGAAGAGATAGAAATTGGTCTGATATTAAGCCCTTTGAATATAATAGCAAGGAGTATTCTGTTGCTCATCCTTCCATAAGTCACGATAATCAGTATCTTTTCTTTACCAGCGATATGCCCGGCGGCTATGGAGGTAAGGATATTTGGGTATGCAAACGCAATGGAGACGGTTGGGATAAGCCGATAAATTTGGGGCCTGATATTAATACTTCCGGAAATGAAATGTTTCCGTGTATTAGAGCCAATGGAATATTGTACTTCTCATCCAATGGTCTTCCCGGATATGGCGGATATGATATATACACCGCACGCCAATTACAGGGAAAATGGATATTAAACAGAAACGAGGGCTTAAATCTTAACAGCGGATATGATGATTTCGGGATAACATTTGTAAACGATACACTGGGTTATTTTTCCTCAAATAGAGTAGGAGGTAAAGGAAAAGACGATATATATCGATTTGTTTTTACGGATAAATCTCTAATCATATCAGGAACTGTCCTTCTAACGGAAGACGCTTCTAACCCTGTTAAGGGTGTTTCTGTTTCTTTAAAGGAAGAGAATGGAGATTTAGTTGGAACAACTAAAACAGATAACAAAGGATATTTTGAATTTAGAAATTTAGATGCCGATAAAAAATATATGGCCATTATAGATAATACCGACCCTCAGTTTAGCGGAAAGGCACGTTATTATCTTTCTGATGGAAATAATGTTATTCAAAGAGTTACCAATAAACATGGTTCCGATAAATTTGTTTTCAGAAATTTACCGGTAGACCCTAATGGTTTGCCCGACTTGTATACCAATGACGACTTAACCTTAGCCGGAAATTTATTGTATGGAGAAAATCCGAGCAAGCCGCTTAAAAATAGTCGTATAAAATTGGTAAACGAATATGGTGATGTGATTGAACAAACAACTACCAACCAGTTTGGTGCGTTTACCTTCAGGAATATACCCTCCGATCAAAACTATCTGATTTCTATTGAAGAGAGTGATATTTCTCTTCCGGAGAACACCAAAATTACTTTAACCAATAAAAGCGGTAAGGAAATAAAAACTTTTTACACGGGGAAAGGCAAATTTAATTTCAAAATACTGGCGGCAGACAAAAATACACTCCAAGAAATGGATGCGAATGATGATAATCTAGTGATGGATATTTTTGGTTTTGTGTACGACGAAAACAGGAAACCTTTGGTAAATACCAAGATAAAAATAAAAGAAGAAGGTAAACAGGCAGCGGAAAGTGAAATAAACACCTCCTCGGTGGGTAAATTTAATTTCAGAAACCTGCGGGCAGACAAAAACTATATTTTTGAAGCTGATGAAAACGATCCCACGCTTAAAAATGTAAAGAAAATTTATATTGCCGATAATAAAGGGCGTATATACAAGGTAATTCATCGAGACGGGGAGGGGAAATTTACCTTTAAAATTCTGGAAGCTGATAAATCATTATTGGGCGATTTCGTGGTGGACGACCCCTGGCTTGCCGTGTTAGAAATGAAGAATAAAAAAGACAAAGAAGCCTTAACCATTATTGAAAATATATATTACGGACTGGGGGATTACAAATTTGATTCGGACGGACAAAAAGTTTTAGATAAGGTAATTAGCGTATTGCAAACCGATCCCAATTTACAGATAGAGTTGAGTTCGCATACTGATTCCAGAGCAAGCGATGATTTTAATCTAAACCTCTCTAAAAAACGGGCACAGTTTGCGGTTGATTATATTATATCCAAGGGAATTGACAAAAAAAGATTAAAAGCAATAGGCTATGGAGAAACCCGTTTATTGAACCGCTGTGCCAATAATGTAGAGTGCAGCGACGAGGAACACAAAATAAACCGAAGAACCGAGTTCAAAATTACCGAGGTCCCGCTTAAATAAAATGAACATAATACTTTTTGATAATCCGGAAATATGGAAGAGTTTACTCCCATTAACATATACCAGGCCCGTTTCCGGAATAAGAATAGGAATACTTACTATCTGTGAGAAATGGAAGTATTATTTTCCGGGTTCGGATATCAGTTTTTATACAGAAGAATATTTGTTTGAAAAATATCCTTTACAGGTAGAGGAAAGCAATTATTTTATTAATTCTTCCGTATTACCGGTACCTTCTCTCGTAAAAAGTATAGCGGGAATGGCAGATGGAGAGGCATTGAGCTGCAACGGAGAGCTAATAGCTTACAAAGGCTCTATAGAAAGTTTTGAAAACAAGCTTTCCGATTTTTCCTCTGCTGTTACTTTCAAAGAAAACTTAGTGCTTATTAAAAATCTATACGATATTTTTTTGCATAATGGAACAGCCATAAACCACGACTTTAGCCTTATAAGCGGAGGAAGAAAATCGGCTGTTTTGAGTCCAACCGTAAAAATTATTGGAAATATTAGAGAAGTATTCGTGGAGGAAGGCGTTGTGGCAGAAGCTTGTGTGTTAAATACCCGAAGTGGCCCTGTTTATTTAGGTAAGAACTCGGAAGTAATGGAGGGAAGCATGATAAGAGGGCCATTCAGCCTGGGAGAGAGTTCTGTGGTAAAAATGGGTGCGAAGATATATGGCCCCACCACAATTGGGCCTCACAGCAAGGTAGGAGGAGAAATTAATAATAGCGTAATTTTTGGGTATAGCAATAAAGCACACGATGGTTTTTTAGGAAACAGCGTGCTGGGAGAGTGGTGTAACTTGGGAGCTGATACAAACAACAGCAATCTGAAAAACAACTATGGAAACGTAAAACTATATAACTATTTGCATAACGCTATGGTTGATACCGGCTTGCAATTTTGTGGTTTGTTTATGGGCGATTATTCAAAATCAGGCATAAACACCATGTTCAATACCGGAACGGTGGTGGGAGTGGGGGCAAATGTATACGGAAGCGGATTTCCTCCAAAACATATTCCATGTTTCACTTGGGGCGGAGAACATAATCAAGAAATATATAAGGTAGATAAGCTTATTGAAACCTCCAGAAAAATGTACGAACGGAGAGGGCTTGTTTTTAGCGAAGTAGATAGCGCTTTATTGAAGAATGTTTTTAAACAAACAGAGAAATTTCGCTAAGTAACACAGATAGTTATATCTGAATACCTATTATACAAACGTCATCTACCTGTTCCAGTTCTCCTTTCCATTCGTTAAACTGAGTTTCTAACTCATAAAGTTGTTCATTGAATGGCTTACTTGATATATTAAGCAGAAGTTCGTTGAGTTTTTTAAATTTAAACTTTTTACCTTTTGGCCCTCCGAATTGGTCAGCATATCCGTCGGTATATACATATATAGTATCTCCTTTTTCAAGCGGAACGCCGTATTGAGTAAACAAAGCTTGTTTTTCTCCATAGCCAACCGGCATTTTATCGGATTTTAGTTCATTTAACACGCCATTTTTTATGAGAATGGGGGCATTATACGCAGCCGCATACTCGAGCCCATATTGAACAGCAGCTAATTTTTTGTTATCAAACTGTTGCTTTTTTTCAAATCGCAAAAGTACCCCGTCAAATCCATCCTTTTGTTCGTGTTTGCTGATGGTGTTTATGAGTCTTTCTCTCACATAGTCCAATATTTTTGCTGGTTCTATAATATTTTTTTCGTTGATGGCTTCACTTAAATAGGCCATATTTAATAAGCTCATAAAACCACCGGGAACTCCATGTCCGGTGCTATCGCATACTGCCAAAAAGAATTGTTCAATCACTTCCGATTTTCCGTCGGGCCCTTCCGGTTTGTTGTATATTTTTTTGCTAATCCAATAAAAATCGCCGCTTACAATATCTTTAGGTTTGTTAAGAATAAAGGAGGAAGCAAAAAACTTTCTTATGGTTTCCTGATTGTCGAGCAAAGAGTCTTGGATTCTTTTGGCATAGTTAATACTATCTAAAATTTCTTTTTGTTTTTGTTCAATGATCAGCTTTTGCTCTTCGGTTTGCCTGTTTTTTTCTTCTATGATTATCTTTTGCTGCTGAATAAGGCGAAAGCGGTTGTAAATGATAAAAGAAACAACCAATAGAATAATAGCAATGGCAATAAAGGCCGTTTTTTGTGTATTAGCTTTTTCAATTTCGGCGTTTTTTGCCTTAATTTTTTCCATATTTACCATTCTTTCATCTGCCATTCTCACACTATCGGCAGCGGCTCTTTTCTCGTATTCTATTTCCAGCAGCTTACGGTTTACCTCCTGTCTGGCAAATTCTTTTGCTTGTTGTTCTTTTAATTCTATATTCTTTTCGAGATTAATCAAGGCTTCTTTATTGTTGCCTTTTTCTTTATGGTATTGGTAAAGGTATTCGTGTGTTTGTATGAGCCCGTCTAAGTAGTCAATTTTTTGCAATATTTTAAGCGATTTATCGAGATGTATCTTGGCTTCGTTTAAATTTTTTTTCAGTAAATAAAGATGGCCTATTTCGTTATGCATTCGCCCGATTTCAAGTTCATTTTCATTTATTTCTGCATATTTCAGGGCTTCAAAGTATGTTTTTAGAGCTTCTTCATAATGTTTTTGTATTTCATGTATGTTGGCTAGATTGGCCAGAGAACGTGAAAGACCTGAAGCGTCATTTATTTTCCTATAAATGTGCGTGCTCTTTTGGGCGTATTGCATTGAAAGATCATAGTTTTTCAGGTTAGTATAAATGATACTCATGTTGTTATACACGCTGGCCAGGTTTTCCTCATCATTTAGTTTTAATAATACACTAAGACATCTTTTTTGATATTTCAAAGCCATTTCGTTGTCTCCTAATTCAATATACATGGCGCCTATATTTCCTAGAGTAACAGATTGGCCTCTTAAGTCATTTATTTTTTCTCCTATTTTAAGGCTTTCCTGATAGTAGTCAATGGCTTTAATATAGTTTTCGGCAATTTGTGAAATTGCTCCGTAGGCATTATACAATTTGAATTTATAGTATGGATATTTTTCTGTTAGCGGGTCTTCGAGTCCTTTTTTTGTAAGAATTTCTGCCGAGTCGGTATTGTTTGAGTAAATTTTTTCCCAAATAAGGTCGTATATGGCCTGCAGGCGGACTGTATCGGGTAGCGTTTTGTTTTGGTAAATTTTTAAAAAATCTACATTCTGGGCCCAAAAAGCGCGGTAAACAATAAATATAGAAACGAATACTAAATATTTAACAAAAGGTCTGATATCTTAAAGTAAGCAAAAACTCCACAATTTACAAATTTTAAAGCCAAAAAACAGAGTGAAAGCCGCTTATGATTTAGTTTAAAGCCCTGCTTTAGCAAAAAACCCTTTTATATTGATTATCAAGTTGTTTTATTTGCATTTTTTTATGTTTTTTAGCGTATATTTGCGCCCCTTTCTTTTTTTAATTTATTAAATTTACCGATTATGCCTAGGCCTGACAGGTTTTTTGATACTCGCAACAGTTGTTCAAAAAGGCTTTTCCAGTACTTGCTTTTTTGCTTTTGCTTGGGTTCTGTTATGGCGCAAGACCTATCTAAATCCTATAAAATAACAGAACAAAAAGAGTTTGGGTATTATTACGACGGCTCGCCTATATCCGTAAAAACCTTCAGTTTTAATTTTCCTTGTTATGATAAAATAGTAGATACCGTTCTCAACAAAATGTACTTTACCGTAAGAGAGAAAGATGGAAGCGGTAAATTTTATAAAAACAACGGCTATCAATATTCTCTCAATCTATCTAACGATAGCATAGAGTGGATAAATGATGTAAGGAAATTTGACATATCAAAAATACAAGACCCCCTGATAATATCCAGCGATGTAAACTCTGCTGTGTTCAACAAATCTACGGGTTTGGAAAAGCTTCAGCACAAAGGCAAGATTTTTTATGCTGATGGAAAATACAAGGTGGGGTTATATTATTCCGGAACCGGAACTCAGAAAACAGTGTATGCGGTTAATTTGGAAGATGGTCAACCTCTATATTCTGCCGAAATTCCTAACGAATATGATTTAGTTGAAGTTCTGAAGCTTAACGACTCTTTGGTATGTATCAGTTCTTCCGGGCTTTATTGTCTTGATATCAGAAGTGGTTTAAAATGGAAAGTACAGGAGGTAACAGGAGAGGGTATTAAGGGAAAGCTTCTTCAGTCAATTATTAATCCAAATGCCTTTAGAGTTCAGCAAAATTCCTATTTTATGTCTTCTTCCGAAGATGTAATCAGCCAGATTTGTTCCAATATTCTTTATCAAAATGATTTAATTTATTTTGCGGGAAAAAACAATCTTTATGCCATAACGATTCAGGGAGAGATAAAGTGGAAAGTAGACATCAGCGCATATCAAACATCTAAATCTGCTTTGTTTTTAGAAAAAGGAAAATTGTATCTATTAAACCTCGGAGTGGCTTCTTTTAAAGAAAACCAAGTGGTATATGGTTCGCCCTATGTTATGCAGGTAGAACCCCTAGACGGAAAGGTAAATTATCAAAACCCGCTTCCGATGTTTAATTATCCGATTGATTTTCAAATTTCAAAGGAATTAGTTTTAGGAGGAAAAAACAATCTGTATTTTATTACATTAGAAACCGGAAAATACTTTTACGAAATTGATGTTAATGAACTTCGATACGGAAACTTTTTGGAATTTGTAAACGGAGATGATTATTACGTGGAAAAAGAAGGTTACTTTGTTCCGCTCAATTTTATCAACGATAACGTTGTGTATTTCCGCTCCAGTCATGGAAAAATATACGGTGTGGAGTCGGGTAAAATTCAGTATGAATATCATGAATCGGAGCTTTATAAATACGATAAATCATTCCAAGGTTATAAGTTTATTCAACAAAAGTTTACTACCTATGTGCTCAATAACAATTTTGAGTTAAGTGCCACCTTTAATATGGTAGAGCCGGCTTTTGTAACAAAAGACAAACTGTTTTATTTCAATGGTCGGAAAATCCATGTATTAACCAAGAGCACACTAAAAAAGTTTTGATTTTCCGGGTTAGTTATGCTGAATTAGTTTTCTAAAGGCCGATTTTTCGCTTTTTATTTCTATGATATAAACTCCTGAAGAGGCACTCCAGTTGTTTATATTGATGGTGTTTTCTCCCTGTTTTAAATTATATTCTTTGGAGTATACAAGCTGTCCGGTAAAATCAAAAAAGCTAATTAAATGCAGGCCTTGCTCCGGTGTGTTAATTGAAACATATTGACGGTCGTTTTCCTGGAAATACTTAATGTTGGTTTTATTTTGCTTGTACCACTCATTAAGGTTTACTACTTGGTAGCCCACAGCAACCTTCATAAGCACAGGAAGATGATCACTCATATTAAAAAGGGCTTGATTAACAGCTGCCGGAACAACGCTATTGCTTGGGGCATCAAGCAATGATACATTAAAGTGTTGTCCGTCGTTTCCAAAGGCTTGATAGCTTCCCGGTACGTATTTCACTTTGTGTAAACCGCTTAACATATGGCTGTTAGTGAGTATGAAATCAAAACGGTCGTCTAATCCTCCGGTAGAGCCTCCACAACATCCCGGATTTGCGTTACTTCGAGTGGACTGGGTGTGGATGGACGCGAATGTGCTGTTTTCAAACCATTCGCCGGGTTGATTAATGGGGTCCACAAATAAGTGGGGGCAATTCGTGGTTAATCTTTGCCAGGCTGCTTCAGAACTGCCCTTTAAGTTAAGATCTCCGGCTAATAGAACATTAGAATTTTGAGGTATTCCGGCTATATCCAAGCAAAATTGAACAACTTCCTGGTCTCTTAAACTGGCATCGGAAGGAGGTCCCGGACTACTTCCGGCTTTCAGGTGTGCCATGTGCAGATACATGGTTGCGGTATCTCCCGGATTTGGAACTGAATACACTACGTATTGACTGATGTCACGCAATGCGGTTAATATTTGTTTTTGCGATTTTAGTTTTATTTTGGGTGTTTTGTAAAAAAGCATATTATCAGTATCGGTTCCATCAAAAAAAGCTGCTCTTGTGTAGGTTCCAACACCGGCAGCATTTAGGGAGTTTTGTAATAGGTATTGCGGAGCACCACTATTTACAATTTCACAAACCAATAATATGTCGGGTTTAGTATGTTGTACAATGGTTTTTAAATCTTCAAATCTTCCTTGATTTGCTCCCGTAGAAGAATAATTAAGAAGATTATATGCTACTATACATAACGTATCCTGACCGTTTGAATATTCTGAAAGCAGAAAACAAGCAATAATGAATATTTTTTTTATTTTTAGAGTCATCATCCAAATTTACGATTATTTACTTTAAAGTATATACCTAAAACAAGGTGAATAGCATGTCGCACACACCGTTTCTAAGAGTTTTGATTCCTTTTGTTTTGGGGATTTTGTTTGAGCTGTATATAAAAACAGATGGGCGAAACTATTTGTTGTTGTTTTTCCTTCTTCCTTTGGCCTTACTTCCGGTTTTATTGAACAAATCAAGAGGTTTTTTAAAAATATTTTCGTTAGTTGTCGTTGATTTATGCTTGTTTTTCTTGGCGGTTGAATTAACAAAAAAATCACAATTAATTTACGACAAAGATTCACTATCAAGCATACTTACATCTGATTCTGTTGCATGCGTAGCTCGAGTGAATGATATTCCGGTTAATAAACCTGCTTCAAAAAAAATACTGCTTAAGGTGTATCAAATAAAAAGTCAAGATAAATATACTCATACAAAAGGAAACATCTTGGCCTATTTTCAAAAATCCGCTTTGGTAAATCAGTTAAAAGCAGGTGATTGGTTGTATATCAAAACAAGATTAGCGGAAATAAAAGAATCTCCAAATCCGGGAATGTTCAACCTAAAGCAGTATTTTAATGACAGAGGTATTTATCACACCACATATATTGACAGTTGTTCTTATTCAATAATTAATAATGCTAAATATGGCTTTAGTTTATGGAATTTTGGCTTGAGTATAAAAACAGCTATTATAAATCGTCTCAAGAGCTCAGGTTTAACTAATGAGGCGTATTCCATATGTGCCGCTTTAATTACAGGCTATGATGCTGATTTGGACAAACAGGTTAGTGCTTCTTTTGCGGAATCAGGCACCATGCATATTCTGTCGGTTTCCGGATTACATGTGGGGCTTATTTATTTAATATTAACCTCTTTTACCTCGTTTATTGATCGTAAAAAACGGTATAAAGCCATGCAATTTTTTATCATAACAATTTTTCTATGGTTTTTTGGCTTGCTAACAGGATTTGCTCCTCCCGTTCTTCGGGCCGTTATTATGTTTACTCTTTTAGGATTTGGCCGTTTATACTTTAGAAATAAAACGTCTAATCAAATTAATATACTTTTTGTTGCAGCCTTTTTACTTTTGTTTTACAATCCGCTTTATATAAGAGACGTTGGCTTCTTGTTTAGTTTTTCAGCTCTTTTCGGAATACTTTATTTCGTTCCAAAATTAGAATTAGTATATACCCCTGAAAATAAAACTATCTACTATTTTTATTCAAGCGCTTTGGCTTCTGTAGCAGCAACAATAACAACGCTTCCCTTAACGCTTTTTTATTTTCATCAATTTCCGGTTTGTTTTATTCCTGCTAATATTTTTTTAGTTCCTCTGGCATTTGTAATGCTTATTTTTTCATTTATCAGTTTATTTAAAATTTCTACACTGATTTGGCTCGCAAATAAAATTACCACACTCATGTTTTGGCTGGCAGATTTTTTTTCTTTTGCAATAAAAGGAATACATTTTACCCTTGTAGATTCTTTTTTAATGGCAGCTTTTATTTTTTTTACTAATCAATGGTTGAATAAAAGAAAATATGTTTTTGCTATCCAAGCCTTTTTAATATTGATTATATGGCAGTCTTATTCTGTATATGATGCATGGAGAAATAAAACAGAATCTAGTGTAACAGTGCTTCACGTACCTAAAAAGTTCGCCTTGCTTATTAAAAACAGAACTGCTTTGTTTTTGAAAAAAGATGACAGTTTAGATTATAATTTTTATATACAGCCGGTAGTAAATACCTACAATTACCCACATATTACTTTCACTCGTTTTAACTATTTACAATACGGCGGTTTTAACTTGCTGCATATACAGGATAAAAGTAAGATTCCGAAAGGTGCGTTTGTTATAAATACGATAGTAATATCCGGGAACGCGATTCCTCCCGAAAGCTTTTTTAGAAAACACGTAATAAGCAGGTTGGTTGCAGACGGTTCAAACACCCATTTTAATATTATTAAAATGCGCCAAATTTGCAGTAAATTTGGTATTGAGTTTTACTCTACTAACGAGAACGGTGCATACACTAAAAGATTTTTATGAAGCTAAGAATAGGAGATAAAGTTCGCTTTTTGAATGAAAAAGGAGAAGGTGTGGTTTCCAGAATTAAGGATAGTAAAACGGTATTTGTGGAATTGCCCGACGGTTTTGAAATTCCGTACTTATCAGCTCATTTGGTTCCGGTTAATACGGAATTGATTTTGAATAAAGACACTGATAATATTGAACTTACGCCCGGAGCTAATATGGCAGATGCCCTTTATTTTATTATAGAGCCCGATCATGAAACCCCTGTATTGGTGTCTGAATATACACTATACATATACAACACATCTTCATACAATCTACTTTTCTCTTACTCTATAAAAGATGAAGAGTATTATCAAACGATAAAATATGGTGAACTGGGGCCCTATCAAAAAATAATTTTGAAACAAGTTAAGCTCCCCTTTTTCAGAGAGTTTAACAAACATAAATTAGATGTTATATTTTTTAAGAAAACACATTATAAAAACCAAATTCCTGTATCGGAGATTGTTTACGTAACCGAAAAAAATCTTAATAATTCACACTCCATTCGTCACCCCGAGTTTAAACATCCCGTATTTGCCTGGGCAATAAAGGAGAATTTTAGTGAGTTAGATGCTATAGAACACGAATTAAGTGAGGAGGACATTAAACGAGTTACTTCAATTAAAGAATTTACCGGCCGGACTAAAATTTCTAAATCAAAAAAAGAACACCTCAAATCACTGGAAAAAGAGATTGATTTGCATATAGAAGAATTGATTGAAAACACCGAAGGAATGACAAATCACGAAATGTTATCGGTTCAGTTAGAGAAATTCGAAAAAGAGCTTGATGCAGCCATTGCTCAGGGAATAAAAAAAATTGTGTTCATACACGGAGTTGGAAATGGCAGGCTTAAACAGGAGATAATCTCGGTTTTAAAAACCATAAAAGGGATTACATACCAAGATGCTTCCTACAAAGAATACGGCCTTGGGGCCACACAGGTTAACATACATTAGTTCTTTTTCAAAATCATTATCTTTGCTTATTCATTTATATGATACCATTCTCTCCTCCGCGAATTGATGATGTTGTAATAGCTGAAGTAACAGCTGCACTTAAAAGCGGCTGGATTACAACAGGCCCTCGCACCAAAACGTTTGAAAAAGAGTTAACATCCTATTGTGGTAATAAAGCAACCCTATGTTTAAATTCGGCAACTGCCGGCCTGGAAATTATGTTGCGCTGGTTTGGCGTACAAGAGGGAGATGAAGTTATCTTACCTGCTTACACTTACGCTGCCACAGCCAATGTTATTATTCACTGTGGAGGAACTCCCGTTTTTGTAGACGTAAATGAAGATGATTTTAACATCAATTGCTCAGAGATAGAAAAAGTAATAACGTCAAAAACTAAAGTTATCATGCCGGTAGATTTTGGAGGGATGCCATGCGATTATGATGGGATAAATGCTATCGCAAAAAAATATAGCCATCTGTTTACTCCGAATACCGAAGTGCAAAAAGAAATGGGTCGAATATTGGTATTAAGTGATGCTGCTCACTCACTGGGAGCTTCTTATAAAGGAAAAAAAACAGGAAGCTTAACAGATGTGAGCGTTTTTTCTTTTCACGCGGTGAAAAACCTGGTTACCGCCGAGGGAGGAGCCGTTGCGCTAAACTTACCCGAACCATTTGATAATGAAGAAATATATAAGTATTTGTGCATTAAAACCCTTCATGGGCAAAATAAAGATGCTCTCGCAAAAACTCAAAAAGGGAACTGGAAATACGATATTGTGGAAGCAGGATACAAATGTAATCTTACCGATATAGCTTCGGCTATAGGGCTGGTTGAACTCAAACGATACGAAAATGATACCCTGCTTAAGCGAAAACAAATCGTTAATTGGTATCTAGAAAAACTAAAGAATGAGCGTTACGATTTACCTTGTTTTGAAACGGAAATAAAAAAAAGCAGTTATCACCTTTTCCCGCTCAGAATAAAAGATATTTCGGAACAACAACGAGACGAAATTATCAGACTCATTTTTGAACAAGATGTAAGCGTAAACGTACATTTTATACCTGTTCCCATGATGAGTTTTTACAAGCAGTTAGGCTATGACATAAAAAAATATCCAAAGGCTTATTTAAACTACAGTCGCGAAGTTACTTTACCATTATTTTACGATTTAACAGAG
The DNA here is from genome assembly GCA_964585565.1 of uncultured Akkermansia sp. Classification (GTDB taxonomy): domain Bacteria; phylum Bacteroidota; class Bacteroidia; order B-17B0; family Aurantibacillaceae; genus Aurantibacillus. The sequence goes on from CAZPEC010000004.1 coordinate 393,280, forward strand.
CAGCAGGTAGATACTATTTGTAAAGCACTTAATTATGCGCTTAATAAAGTTTTATCTCGTTGAAACGTTTATTTGATATTTTATCTTCACTCACAGGTATTTTATTATTAATGCCGTTTTTTATTTTAATTATTTTACTCATTGTGTCCACCTCACCCGGACCGGTTTTTTATCTGCAAGAAAGAGTTGGGAAAAACGGAAAGTCGTTTAAACTGTTTAAATTCAGAACAATGTTTGTTGGTGCAGATAAAAAAGGTCTTTTAACGGTTGGCGGAAAAGATCCTCGAATTACTCCCATAGGCTACTATTTAAGAAAATATAAACTCGATGAACTCCCGCAATTATTGAATGTATTGTTGGGGAGCATGAGCATGGTTGGCCCCAGACCTGAAGTAAAAAAATATGTGGACTTGTACACAGAAGAACAAAAAAGAATATTATTGGTAAAACCGGGAATTACCGATTATGCTTCTATAGAGTATTTTAATGAGAACGAACTTTTAGGCAAATCAACCGATCCGGAAGATACTTACATAAAGCAAGTAATGCCGGCTAAACTTGAGTTAAACAAAAAATATATAGAACAAGCAGGTATAATAACCGATTTTAAAATAATAATTAAGACATTAAAACGAATTTTTTCTAGGTGACTTCCATGAAATTGAACTTAAACAAACCGCTGGTTTTTTTTGATTTAGAAACAACCGGCTTAAATATAGGTACTGACAGAATTATTGAGATTTCTCTACTAAAGGTTAATGTAGACGGAGCAACCGAACAAAAAACTTGGCGGGTAAATCCTGAAATACCTATACCAAAGTCTATTTCGGAGCTCATAGGAATTGTGGACGAAGATGTAAAAAACTGCCCTACCTTTAAGGAAATAGCTCCGCACATCCTTCAATTTATGTCAAATGCTGATTTAGCGGGCTACAACAGTATTAAGTTTGATGTGCCTCTTTTTGTTGAAGAAATGTTGAGAGTGGGAGTGGAATTTGATTTAAAAAACCGCAAACTAATTGATGTACAGCACATATACCATGTAATGGAACCCAGAAACTTATCGGCAGCATATCGTTTTTACTGCTCTAAAAATCTTGTAAATGCCCATTCTGCGGCTGCTGATACCTTAGCAACATACGAAATATTGATGGCTCAGTTAGAAAAGTATCAAGATGCTGAGATTTCCGATGAAAAGGGTAATAAATACAAACCTGTAATAAACGACGTTACCAGTCTCAGTAAAATTACCATCAACAAAAATCGTAACGTAGATTTGGCAGGGAGAATAGTATATAATGAAAAAAATATCCCTGTATTTAATTTTGGCAAACATAAAGACAAACCCGTAACCGAAGTTTTTGAAAAGGAGCCCGGGTATTACAATTGGATTATGAATGGAGACTTTCCACTTTATACCAAACGTATTGTAACGCAAATCAGGCTCGGAATGAAAAAACAAGCTGATTAGTTGTTGAAAAACACCAAACTATCTTTTTAAAAAAACTTTATTTTAGCTGCCCTTATTAAACCCTGAATATGCTTGTATTAAAATTTGGAGGAACCAGCGTGGGTTCTGCGCAACGAATGAAAGACCTCGTTAAGCTGGTAGTAGACCAAAATCCCAAAATAGTAGTTTTAAGCGCCATGAGTGGTACTACCAATTCTTTGGTTGAAATTGCCGAGGCTCTGTACGAAAAAAATACAACTTTGGCTTCGGACTTAATTGATAAGCTTGAGCAAAAGTATAAGGAAGTAATAAAGGAACTTTATTCTAAAGCAAATTCTCTGGAAAAGGCCGAGGATTTAATTAAAAATCACTTTAATTATATTCGAAACTTTACCTTAGATATGTTTACCATGAATGAAGAAAAAGCCATATTGGCTCAGGGAGAGTTGTTAAGTACGGCTATGTTTCATTATTATTTGGAGGAGATTGAGGTGAAATCTGTCCTGCTTCCTGCACTTAATTTTATGCGGATAGACGGAAATGATGAACCGGATATGACTTACATAGAAACTAACTTAAAAGCCGAACTTGCTAAGTATAAACAAGATAATTTATTTATCACTCAGGGTTACATATGTAGAAATGATTTTGGAGAGATAGACAATTTAAAGCGTGGAGGAAGCGATTATACGGCTTCCATTATAGGTGCTGCCCTGCAAAGCAGCGAGGTTCAAATATGGACAGATATTGATGGGATGCATAATAACGACCCGCGTGTGGTTAGCAAAACCCATCCTATTAAAGAACTTAGTTTTGATGAAGCAGCCGAATTGGCTTACTTTGGGGCAAAGATACTACATCCAACCTGTATTTTGCCGGCACAAAAAAGAAATATTCCTGTTCGGCTTAAAAATACCATGCAGCCCGAAGCTTACGGAACACTCATTGCCAATATCAGTTCGGCTGAAGGCATTAAAGCAGTGGCTGCCAAAGATGGAATTACTGCCATAAGCATTAAAAGTGACCGGATGTTATTGGCTTATGGTTTTTTGAGGGCAGTTTTTGAGATTTTTGAGCGTTACAAAACACCAATAGACATGATTACTACCAGCGAGGTAGCTGTTTCATTAACAATAGACAATGACAAAAAGCTGGAAGATATTCTGAAAGAGTTAAGAGAAATAGCACATGTTGAAGTAGACAGAAACCAAACAATTATTTGCATAGTTGGGCAATTACCTAAAGAAAAACCGGGATACGGGTTCAAAGTTTTGGAATCATTAAAGGATATACCGCTTCGTATGGTTTCCTACGGAGGAAGCGCTAATAATGTTTCGGTTTTAATTCCTTCCGAAAGAAAAAAAGAAGCGCTCGCGGCTTTAAACAAAGGATTATTTAATTATAACTAATATGGCCATGTTTAGCCCGCAAGTAATCAGTCGATTTAAAGGATACGAAACGCCCTTTTATTATTATGATTTATCCTTACTTAACGAAACCATAAAAGCTTGTAAAAAGGCCTCTTTACCCTCTTATCATATTCATTACGCATTAAAGGCAAATGCAAATACCAAAATTTTGAAACACTTTAAAGATGCCGGATTTGGTGCCGATTGTGTAAGCGGAAATGAAGTGAAAAAGGCCCTGGATTGTGGCTTTAAGCCGGAACAAGTTGTTTTTGCCGGTGTGGGTAAGAGCGATACGGAAATAAATTTGGCTATTAAAGCGGGAATTTTTTGTTTTAATGTGGAAAGTTCCTCTGAGTTGGAGGTTATCAATCAACTTGCTGAAGCCCAGGGTAAAAAGGTGTCCGTTGCTCTTAGAATTAATCCTAATGTTGACGCGCATACCCACAAGTATATAACAACGGGACTTGAGGAGAATAAATTTGGAATTAATCCTCATGAGTTCGAAAGTATTCTATCCCTCATCAAGTATTTAAACTCCGTTAACTTGATAGGATTACATTTTCATATAGGTTCGCAAATAACCAGCCTTACTCCCTACAAAAATTTATGCTTGCGTGTAAACGAGATAAATCAGTGGTTTGCCGAGAAAGGATATCTACTCACACATATAAACGTTGGAGGAGGTTTAGGTATTAACTATATGGAACCCGATAAAGAAAGTATACCCGATTTTCAATCGTTTTTTAATGTATTTAAAACATTCTTAGAATTGAGGCCCGGCCAGCATTTGCATTTTGAATTAGGGCGTGCCTTGGTAGCTAATTGCGGAAACTTAATTAGTCGCGTATTATACATCAAAAAGGGTATTAATACCAATTTTGCAATTTTAGATGCCGGAATGACAGAGTTAATTCGTCCGGCACTTTATCAAGCTTACCATAAAATAGAAAATTTAACATCGCCTACGGAATCAAATTATAAATATGATGTAGTGGGCCCTATTTGCGAAAGCAGCGATTGTTTTGGTAAAGCGGTTATGTTGCCGGAAACAAACAGGGGAGATATAATAGCTATACGCAGCGCCGGAGCTTATGGAGAAGTGATGAGCAACCGTTACAATTTACGAGACGAGGTAAAGGCTTATTTTAGTGACTAGTAAAAATATCTTTCTTTGTTTAAAGAGATAAACCAAACACGCAAACGTCGTCTGTTTGTTCCAGTTCGCCTTTCCAGGTATTAAATTCAACCATCAGTTTTTCTTTTTGGACACTGATATCTAATCTACTAAATTCTACAAGTTTTTCGTTAAGTTTTTTATACATGTATTTTTTACCTTTTGGTCCTCCAAACTGGTCGGCAAAACCATCAGTATATAAGTATAGAAAATCTCCGGGTTTATAATTGATGGTATGATTTGTAAAAGAAAGATCTTTATCACTATATCCAACCGGCATTTTATCAAAGGGCAGTTCCGTGAAAATGTTATTGCTTACCAAAACGGGGGCATTATTTGCCGCAGCATAGGATATTTCTTTAGTTGTATAATTTATTTTAACAATAATCCCATCAAATCCGTCTTTTTGATTTTCTTTATTGAGGTTTTCAATTAATCGTTGTCTCACAAAATTTAGCACTTCATTGGGCTCGGTGATGTTTTTTTCATTTACGGCTTCATTTAAGTAAGTGATATTTAATAAACTCATAAAAGCACCCGGAACTCCGTGTCCGGTGCTATCGGCTACGCACAAAAAAACACACTTGGGTCCGAAATCTTCATTGTTGGTAGCAGCTGCCCAGTAAAAATCGCCACTTACAATATCTTTGGGTTGAAAAAAAACGAAGTACTTAGAAAGAAATTCCTGAAGACTTTTTTCTGATGTTAGCAAAGCCTGCTGAATACGCTTAGCATAGTTTATGCTATCTTGTATATCTCTGTTTTTTTGTTCTATTTCCAGGTAGGCTCTTTTTAATTCAACATTACGGAGCCTTTCGATTTCTTCTTCCTTTTCCTTTAATAGTTTACTTTGGGATTGATTTAGTTTTTCTTCTCTTTCTTTTTCAAGAGTAGTAATGTTGATATTATTTAGTTTTTCATATACTTCAATTGTTTCTTCAAGTCTGTTTTGTTCTCTATATAAATTCGCCAGACTTTGATATACTTCAATTAATCTTTTATCGTGTGCGGTTTCTTTTCCATAGTGTTCAGCCTCCAGCAAGTATTTCTCACATGATGAATAATCTCCCAGTTCTTTATAAACGGCGGCTACGTCGAGCAAACTTCCCAGCAGAAAGTATTTAATATCATTTTTTTTCCTTATTTCCAGTGCCTGAAGAAAATTTTTAAGAGCCTCTTGCAAATTTCCTTTTCTTTTGTGGATGTGTCCTATGTCATTTAATGCCCTGCTTTCTCCTATATGATTGTTGTTATGAATTAAAATATCCAGGCTTTTATAGGAAAGTTCCAAGGCTTCATCATAATTACCTTGTTCCATGTATATATTAGAAAGGGAAGTAAACAGTCTTCCGCTCCAACTGCTGAATTCTTTTTCTTTATCAATTCCTTCCTTGAAGTAGGCAATGGCTTTATCGTAAATTTTTAAATCTTTATAAATAGTGCCAATAAGATAAAAAGCCATGGGAAGTTCCGGGTCATTCGTGTTTTTTTCGTAATAACTTATTCCCTTAAGACCGTCGTAAAGGGCAGTTTCAGGCATTCCTTTGGAGTTACATATAATGGCTTTTGTGAGTAATGAATTGCAAACCCATTTTTCGTTGTGTATTTCGGAAAAGAGCTGAATAGCTCTATCAATTTCTTTTATGGCATTTGTAAAATCATTTTTAAGAATAAACAAGCCCATGCCATTATTGAGAATACAACGTGCCACCCCGAAAGTAAAATTTATCTTTTCGGCTTTTTGCAGCGCTTCGTTTTGCACTTTTGTTACATCAAAGTCTACATTGGGATTGCTTCTTAAATTCCAGATTCTGTCACAAGCCTCAATAACCTCGTCCTCAATTTTTTTTATTTCTTCTTCTGTTAAGGTTTCCATTTTATAAGAATCAGGGCATTACTTTTTTTTATCCTCCACAATAAATATCCCTCCTACGCTTGTGATGTTAATGGTCCAATAGTACTTGCCTCTTCCTGAAAAATTTACCTTGCCTTGCACATCACCTGTAATTTCATGCTCGCCGGCGGGCAGTCGTTTATACTCGGTTGTTTTTACCGGATTAACCACGCCAAAATCAACATTTCCAACGATTATATGTACCGGGTTAGAAAAATTGTTACGAACGCGGACTTCATTTCTCATCTTCATGCACGATAGCAAAGAAAATATGAGTAGTAAGAGGATAAAAACAGTTAGGAGATTTTTTTTTGATGAAAAAAAATTCATGAACTAAATTTAAGAAAATAAAATGAATGAGATTTAAGTGATTTTTTAATCCCCGTTAAACAGTCCTCCGCCTCTGTTCCATACAGATTTTCCAAGGTGTTTATAGGCCAGCTCTGTAGCTTCTCTGCCTCTTGGGGTTCTGGTAAGGTAACCTTCCTGAACCAAGAAAGGCTCATATACTTCCTCTAAGGTTCCGGCTTCTTCTCCAACGGCCGCACTAATGCTGTTAATTCCAACAGGTCCGCCCTTATACTTTTCGATTATACAGGTAAGTATTCGATGATCCATTTCATCCAACCCGTTCTTATCAACATTTAATGCTTTTAATGCGTAGGCAGCTATTTCTATATCAATACTACCATTACCTTTTACTTGAGCAAAATCGCGTACTCTTCTTAAGAGAGCATTCGCAATTCGTGGAGTGCCACGACTGCGCCTGGCAATTTCAAAGGCGGCATCTTCTTGTATATCAACTTCCAATATTCCTGCACTTCTTTTAACAATTCCGGTAAGTGTTTTGCTGTCGTAGTAGTTTAATCGGCTGTTTATACCAAAACGTGCTCTAAGCGGGGAGGTAAGCAAACCGCTTCGAGTGGTGGCACCCACTAAAGTAAAAGGGTTTAATTTTATTTGTACACTGCGCGCATTGGGCCCGCTGTCAATCATAATATCAATTTTAAAATCCTCCATGGCAGAGTATAAATACTCTTCTACCAGGGGGCTTAAGCGGTGAATCTCGTCAATAAACAGTACATCATTAGGTTCTAAATTGGTTAAAAGTCCTGCCAAATCTCCCGGTTTGTCTAAAACCGGACCACTGCTTACTTTTAAATTTACACCAAGGTCGTTGCTAATTATGTGGGCCAAAGTAGTTTTTCCCAATCCGGGAGGGCCATGCAGAAGGACGTGATCCAGTGCTTCGCCTCGTTGTTTAGCGGCTGCAACGAACACACGTAAATTATCAACAACATTCTGTTGTCCTGCAAACTCGTCAAAACCAATCGGACGAAGAGCTTTTTCCTGCTCTCGTTCTGTAGCGTTCAGATTTTCACCTTCCGGATTTAAATGCTCGTTCATTGTTTTGGTAAAGATATAACCTCTTAACCAATTTTCTTGCTACAATTTAGAGCAATTTCCTAACTTAGTATGCTTATTTTGATGAAAAAACTTTTTTTGAAATATGGCTTTTTCGCGACTCTTTTGCTTACGTACACTTCATGTATCAAGGATAAACCAAATAAACCTGTTCCTGTGCCGGTAAATATTAGCGGCGAGCAAAAAGTATACATAGTGAATGAAGGGAACTTTATGAGCGCAAATGCTTCCGTTTCTTTATTTGATAGCGGAACCGGGCAGGTAGTGGAGGATTATTATGCAACTCGAAATAATCACAGTTTGGGCGATGTTGCTCAGAGTATGATTAAAGTTAATAACAGCTATTGTATTGTTGTAAATAATTCCGGAAAAATTGCGGTTTGTAACCCGGTGTTTAATTTGAAGTATAACATCAGTGGACTGCTCTCTCCAAGATATATATTGCCGGTTAGCAATCAAAAAGCTTATGTAAGTGATTTGTATGCCAATGCAGTACATGTTGTGAATTTGAATACGGGTGTAAAAACAGGTAGCATTGGTTTACCGGGTTGGACGGAAAAGATGGTGGTACTATACAACAAGGCATACATTACCAATAGGCACCGCAAGTATTTGTATGTAGTAAATACCATAAATGATGTGCTTACAGACAGTATATATTTAGGATACAATTGCGGAGATATTGTATTGGATAAAAATGATCATATATGGACATTGGGAGTAAATACCTCCAACCCGGCCGTAGAAGTTTTTTTAACCAGAGTTAATCCGCTTGATACGACAGATAAAAAAACTATTGGCTATAGTAATCCTCATCATGCACATTCGCTTTGTATTAATGCAACAAAAGACACCTTGTACTATTTAAACGGCGGAGTTCGTTTTCAGCCCATTGGCAGCTTGTTATATCCCCCGGTTTTAGTGCCCGAAGGAACTAAAAATTTTTATGGTTTAGGAGTAAACCCCTTTAAACAAGAACTATATGTATCTGACGCGCTGGATTATGTCCAAAAATCTAATATATATGTCTTTCATTCTGTAACGGGCTCACAAATAAGAATGTTCAAGGCGGGCATTAATGCAGGTTCCTTTTATTTTGAATAACTGTTGCATAAGCGTAAACTTCATATTGTATCATTTGATATACCTTTTCCGGCTAATTATGGAGGAGTAATTGATGTTTTTTGGAAATTAAAGTGGCTGCACGAACAAGGAGTTGATATTTATTTACATTGTTTTGAATATGGAAGAGCACGGGCTCCTGAATTGGAAATTTATTGCGAAAAGATATATTATTACAAGCGGAAAACTAGTATGATTAATTTTTTCAGTTTCCTTCCATATACCGTAAAATCAAGAGTTTCGGCAGAAATGGAAAAAAATATACTTGCTGTAGAAGCTCCTATTCTTTGTGAAGTATTGCATACCTGTTACTTACTCAACAACCCTCAATTCAAAAACAGAATGAAGATATATCGGCACAGTAATATTGAACACCGCTACTACCATTTATTAGCTGCTGCCGAGAAGAATATTTTTAGAAAAATATACTTGCACTCTGAAGCCGTTAAACTAAGTTTTTTTGAGAAAATAGTAAGTAAGGCTAACCTTGTAATGGCAGTAAATCAAGAAGACGCAGCCTATTACCAACGAAAATTTCCTCAGGTTAAAACGGTATATATTCCCAGTTTTCATCCCTGCTCCGATGTTGATATAAAGCAGGGTAGAGGAGAGTATGTACTTTTTCATGGAAATCTATCTGTACCGGAAAATATTAACGCTGCTGTTTGGCTGATTAACAAAGTTTTTTCTTTTTTAAGCATACCTGTTGTTATAGCCGGATTAAATCCATCAAGAAGCATACGTTTGCTCGTTCAAAAATTTGAACACATAAAGCTTGTCGAAAATCCTTCGGATGAGGAGATGAAAAAGATAATTCGGGATGCGCAGGTTCATGTGCTGTATACGCAACAAGCAACAGGATTAAAGCTAAAACTTTTGAATGTACTTTTTGAAGGGCGGTATGTTGTATGCAATAAGGAAATGTTACATGGTATTGATTTCGACGCCGGTAATTCAAGTATTTCTGTTTGCAACAGTTCAGATGCATACATTAAAGAAATTAAAACTTTGTTTGGATTGAAATTTAATGAGGCCCTTATTGAAAAAAGGAAACAGTTGGTAAAAATTTTTGATAATAAACAGAATGCCATAAAGCTTTTAAACGAAATTTATAAAACGACTTAAACCAAGTTTAAATAGTTTAAATTAATTAGTTGATTTTCTGTACACTTATTAACTTTTTGCTTGTTAACATGCATTAACATGTTTTTTGTTAAAAATAAACCATTAAAGAGGCGTTAAACGTTCACTAAGGGTATAATTTTGTTCCGATGGCACCCAAAAGAAAAAAAAATGAAATGAGCTTAAACGAAGTTATTGCTCTTATAACCCTTTTGGATGACCCCGATGAAACTGTTTACAGCGAGGTTAAAAACAGATTTATCATGCTTGGGCCGCAGGCTATTCCGCATCTTGAAACTGCCTGGGAAAATAGTTTTGAGGTATTGATGCAGAAACGTATTGAGCAAATTATTCATAGTATACAATTTGAAGCTTTGCAAAAAGCCTTGAAAAATTGGGCAGAGCAAAATAACGACGATTTGTTGGCAGGTGTTTTATTATTGGCAAGGTATCAGTATCCTGATCTAGATGAGAACAAAGTAAAAAAACAACTTGAACAAATAAGAAAAGACGTTTGGATAGAATTACACGACGACCTTACAGCTTTGGAAAAAGTAAAAATCATTAATCACATACTGTTCGAAGTTCACCAGTTTAGCGGCAATATTACAAATTACCATGCCCCTCAAAATTCCTTTATAAATAATGTATTGGAAAGTAAAAAAGGAAATCCTTTGATGTTGAGTGTAATATATGCGCTTATATGTAAAGATTTGAATATTCCGGTTTATGGAATCAACCTGCCTCAACATTTTGTTTTAGCTTACGTGAACGATTTTGCCAATTTGATGGATCCAACCAACAAATCGCTCTCGAATAATATTTTGTTTTATATTAATCCGTTTAGTAAAGGTCTGATTTTCAGTCAGAAAGATATAGACCAATTCCTTAAACAACTTAATCTGGAACCTGATAATAAATATTATTTACCTTGCACAAACATGGAAATAATTAAACGTTGTATTAATAATTTGGTATACGCCTATGAGAAGCTGGGATATGCCGAAAAATTGGAAGAGTTAAAAAAACTTGAAAAACTGTTTTGATACGTTTTTTTATTAATTTTGCCTTGTGTTAAGTAAAATCTTTAATAGAAAGTTTCTTATTCCTCTCTCCTTTTTTGTTCTCTTTTCTTTGTCTTTTTCGTTTTTGCTCAATGACAAGATAGGATGCTTCCAAAATTTAAAGTCTTTGTTTTCTGTTGTATATAAAGGAGAAGAAAAAACGGATGTAGATTATTCAACCAAAGAGAAAGAGGGAAGCAGCGAATCTCATTTCAGTTTGTTGGGTATAATAAATCGTTTTATACCTCACTAATTAAGCGTTACTTACAGTAGTTCTCGTAAAGTTTTGGTGCGTTTTGGTTCCCCAAACTATCAGCTTTTTTAAGGTCTTCGCAGGCTCCGTATTTATCTTTGGCAGCCATTTTTAAAGCAGCTCTGTTTACATAGGCTACAGCATAATCAAACTTTAGTTTAATGGAGTAATCTAAATCTTTCAAACCCTCGGTAATGGCTTTATTACTGCCTTTTGCCAGTCCTCTATAGCAGTAGCTTACATGATTTTTTGGGTTAATTTTTATAGCTTCATCCAAATCAACAATGGCTCCCGTAAAATCATTCATGTTTATTTTGGCTGCCGCACGGTATATGAGCGCTTCTTCTTCTTTTGGGAAGGCATCGATATAAACATTCCAGTCAGTTATAGATCCCTTGAAGTCCTGTAGTTCAAATTTAGTGATGGCTCTCATTCTGTAAAGTTTATAATCCGGTTCTGTGGCAGGAACTTTGGACATAGTTTCATTCAAATCTCTTAAAGCATAATGCCATTCCTTTGCCGCAACTCTAATTTCGCAACGTAATTTGTAAGCGTCCAGGTAGTTATGGTCAACATCTAAGGCTATACCAACCGATTCCAGCGCCTTTTTGTATGCCTTTCCTTCTAATCGTAGTTTGGCATTGTATAAGTGGAATTCTGCATCATCGTATATATCTGTTCCAAGAAGTACTTCGGCAGAGTCCATGTATTTTTTGCTCATTTTGTAGTCTTTCATAAAGTAATAATTCATACCAATGAGTTTCATGGTTTCAAAATCATTGGGGCCATATTGTTGTGATTTGTATAGGTCAAGGTCCGCACTCTTGTAATCGCCGGTTTTCATTTTACAATAAGCCATTTTATTGTAAGCCTCCCAGTAATCTTTCTGAATTTTTACGGCCGACTTAAATTTTCCAATGGCGTCTTTATATTTTGCCGAGTCCATTAATTTTAAACCTTCTTTAAACAGAGTTATTTGTTTTTGCTCCTGTGGTAAAGAATCCTGTAACGTCTTAATCTCTTGTCCTAAAAAACAACTAAAATTTAGGCCAATTAAACAGGCAAAAAGCCACTTATGTAAAAGCCCAGGCATTTTTAGGAATTAGATTTTCAAAATAGGCATTTTTTTAATAACTTTATCAAAATAAAATTTATGGAAGGCATAGGCACTATTATCCTCATTGTTTTTTTATTACTGTTGCTTCTTTTATCCTTTGTAACAGTTAAACAGGGTACCGTTGCTGTGGTTACAGTTTTTGGAAAATTTAGGAGGATATTAAGGCCCGGATTGAATTTTAAAATCCCCTTTATAGAAAAGGTTCATCGTAGAATTTCTATACAAAACAGAAGCTCTGAGCTTGGTTTTCAAGCAGTAACGGTTGACCAGGCAAACGTGAACTTTACCGCTATGTTGCTGTATTCGGTACTTAATTCGGAAGAAGAAACCATTAAAAATGTTGCTTTTAAGTTCGTAGACGACAGAAATTTTATGCAGGCCTTGGTTCGCTCAGTAGAAGGTTCCGTAAGAGCCTTTGTGGCAACTAAAAGGCAGGCAGAGGTTTTGTCATTAAGAAGGGATATTGTTGATGCCGTTAAAGAACAACTTGATAAAGTATTAGAAGATTGGGGCTACCACCTCATCGACTTACAATTAAACGAAATAACGTTTGATGAGGAAGTAATGCGCTCAATGGCTAAAGTGGTAGCGAGTAATAATCTGAAGGCCGCTGCTGAAAATGAAGGGCAAGCTTTGTTAATTACAAAAACAAAAGCAGCCGAAGCAGAAGGAAATGCCATAAAAATTAGCGCATTGGCAGAAAAGGAAGCCGCCAGACTGAAAGGAGAGGGTATTGCCTTATTCAGACAGGAAGTCGCCAGAGGTATGGCAGGTGCGGCAAGAGAAATGGAAGAAGCTAACTTAGATTCCTCCCTCATTTTGTTCAGTATGTGGACGGAGGCAATCAGAAATTTTGCTCAGGAAGGAAAAGGCAATGTTATATTTATTGATGGAAGTGTAGAAGGTATGCAAAAAACAATGAAAGAAATGATGGCACTTAATCTAATGGATCAACAAAAAAACAAAAGACAATAAACAATAAACCAAACACAGAAACAACATGAAAGCAACACGTTTACTCCAAAAATCTCTACTCGCCATTGCGTTCGTTGGAACTTTATCCATGAACGCACAGCAGGGTAGAATACACCCCTGTGCTACTTTTGATGCTATGCAGCAGGTTTTTGATAAAGACCCTGAGGCTTTGGCTCGCTATAATGCCATTCAACTGGTTTTGCAAAGCCAAGTAGAAGAATACGAAGCGCTTAAAAAAGCTGGAAAAGTTACGGCTCCTCCGGTATACACGGTACCTGTTGTTTTTCACGTACTACACAACGGTGGCCCTGAAAACGTAAGTGATGCAGCTATACTTGCTGCTTTGGCAGATGTTAACAAAGATTTTTCAAAAACTGCCAGTGATGTTAATTTGATTGATGAGCCTTTTAAAACAAGTTTTATAGACGCTGAAATTGTATTTAAACTTGCCAAGAAAGACCCCAACGGTAACTGTACATCAGGAATTACCCGCAGAGTTGACAGCCGTACAGATTGGGATAGAACAGGAAGCAACTGGAGTTTTTTATACGGTGGTATTACTTGGGATCCAACCAAGTACCTAAACATCATTATAGTTAAACAAATTTTACCGGCCCCATCAGCAGGCGGAATAGTGGTGGGTTATACATTTTTACCCGGAACATGGCCTACCGGCTCAATTAACGACTGCATCGTGTACCGTTACGATTTTCTTACCGGAGGAAATCCTCCTAACTCTCGCTCTTTAAGCCACGAAATTGGTCACTGGTTAAACCTTCGTCACACCTGGGGAAGCACCAACGAGCCTGGTGTAGCTTGTGGAGATGATTTGGTAGATGATACTCCGGTTACTAAAGGAGAGTTTTCCGGATGTCCGAGTACCAGTGTTGCTGTTTGTACCCAAACTAATCCGGCTATGAACGGTCTTAACAACGGTCAAAATATTATGAACTACTCAAGCTGCCCCAGAAACTTTACAACCGGACAAATTAACCGCATGCGCACATCATTAGCCTCATCTACCGCCGGCCGAAACAATTTATGGTCCGCCGGTAATTTGACATTTACTGATGTAAATGGTGGCGCTCCATGTCCTCCAACCTGTGATTTCATGTCTACGGCTATTGGCGGTTATACCACTTGTTCCGGATCTGCCATTAATTCCTTCAGAGATTTTTCTTACGATGGAGTTACCAGTTGGACGTGGACGGCAACCAACGGCGCTACCATTGCTAATCCCAATGCCTCTGTAACAGCTATTACTTTCCCTAATGTTGGACAGTCGGTTGTTACACTTTCGGTTACCAACCCCCAAGGTACTGCCTCTAGATCAAGAACTGTTACTGTTAGAGACGGAGTTGCAACCGCTACAGTTGGTTTTTTTGAGAGTTTTGAAAATTCAACAGCCCTTCCAAACAACTGGGTAATTGAAAATTTAAACAACGGCTCAGTAACATGGGCACGTGTTACCAATGCAGCTTCAGACGGCTCAGCTTCCTACATGATGAATGGTTTCTTGAGCCCCGCCGGTCATATTGATAATCTATACATGCCTATTATGGATTTTCAAGCCAACCCCGGTGCGGCTCTGACGTTTAGCTATGCCTACCGTCGTTTAAATTCCAATCATAATGACGTATTTAAAGTACAGTTGAGTGATAACTGCGGTGCCAGCTGGCGCGATGTTTGGGCTCCCAGTGCGGCTGTGATGGCTTCCGGCTCCGGCGGAGTTGGTACAGACCCATTTGTTCCTACTGCCGGACAATGGAAATTCCAGGATGTGTCTGCTCATCCAAACTATGGTTTCTTTTACGATAAACCTTCTGTTACCGCTCGTTTCTTTTTTCAGGAAAATACTTCTGCCGGGTTTGGAAATAGGCTTTACTTAGACGCCATACAATTTGGGGAGCCACCAAACGGTGTTAACGAACTTACCCGATACATTCGTTTACAATTGTATCCCAATCCAAGTAACGGATCTGCCAAGTTAAAGTTTGTTCTTAGCTCGCAGGCTCATGTAAAAGTTAATGTGTATGATATTACCGGCAAATCGGTAGATAAGTCCATCGACACCAAAATGGATATTGGTGAGCACGTAATTACTCTGAATGAAAATGGAGACCTTGCTAAAGGTGTTTATATCGTTAACGTGGAGTATAATGGGGCTAAAATGGCCAGAAAACTAGTTATAGAATAGTATCTGCCCACATTTTAATATTAAAAAAGACCTCCTCTCTCGGGAGGTCTTTTTTTGTTTGTAGGGATTTTTTGTAAAAGATCTTCTATATGAAGAAGAGATGATTCAAACAGTAAATATTTGTTTTATATTTGCAAGTAATCAGTAAACGTTATGAAAAGAAATAATTACTTTTTTTTGTTGTTAGCTTTTTTATTCTGCAAAGTATTTGCACAATCGCCCATTACACTCAACAATACACATTTCCCCGGAATGAACGATACCTTGCGCTATAGCCTTGCTTCAGTTTCCATAAGTCCGAGCTATACCCAAACAGGCACTAACTTTACCTGGAATTTCAATAATTTGGTTCCTATTGCTCAGGGCAGAAGGGATTATAAACACGCCTTGCAAACTCCTTATGCTTTCTTTTTTATTGGAATTAACGAATATGGCGAAAAGGTAGCAGACTCGGTTGGAGCGGGACCACTTGTTATAAAAAACCTCTACAATTTTTACAAAAAACAAACATCTCCGGTAAATTGCTATTTGGTAGATGGTTCGGGAATGACGTTCAGCAGTGTTCCTGTTCCTTCTTACTTTAGTGATAAAGATGAATTGTATATGTTTCCTATGTCATATCCAAAGTATGACAGTACTACCTTTAAATTTTCTACTCCGAGTAGTTCATTAATACCCATTGTATACAGTAAAACGGGTTACAGGGTAAGTCGAGTAGACGGTTGGGGAACTATTACTACACCTTACGGAACGGCTCCCTGTTTAAGATACGTTACCACACAGTACTCTCAGGATAGCATTAAAAATTCTTTTTTTCCAATACCCTTTGGTTTCCCGAATAATCAAAGAAGTTATCAGTGGCTTACTACTACCTCAAAAATTCCTTTTTTAGAAATTACCGGAAATTTAGTAGGTAATGTATTTACCATAACCATGGTTCGATACAGGGATATATATCACAATCTTACAGGAGCAAGAGAGGAAGAGCTTGCTTCTGACTTTATGGTATATCCCAACCCTGCAACAGACTATTTGGAAATGCCTAAAGACGCATACAAAAGTGTACAATTATTTAATATTCAAGGCCAATTACTTTATAGCGCCGAAAAACAAACTATAAACGATAACAAGCTGGATTTGAGGTTTTTGCCTTCAGGCGTTTACCACGGAGTTTTGTCTTATGAATATAAACAAACCGTGTTTAAATTTATAAAACCTTGATTTTTTATACTTCGACAAAAATTGTAATTTCGTGTAAAAATTTAGTCTATGGCACATCATCATCATGAACATGAAACAGAAAAAAAACCGGTAGCATTTACTGTTCCACTCATTTTTGGGCTGTTTACCATTTTTGTTATACTTCTTTTTGTTAGTTTGGGAGACCCTAAGCATGGCTGTTGTGACGGAAAGGAAGATTGTTGCAAAGCAGAGGCAAGCATGAAAGGAGCTCATGGAGAAAAGGATAGTCATGAACATGGAGAGGCCGGAAAAGAAGAATCTTCGCATCATCACTAGTTGAAATTGAACAAGGATTGCATGCCTTTTCATAAAAACAATATAAAGGCACCCTTTTTGGGTGCTTTATTTTTTGTTAGCGCAATTATTTTTTCGCTTACACTTTCCTGCAGCTCCAAATCAGATGATATAAAGGTTGAAGTAAAAGCTGTTAAAAAGGACGCTGATTTAGATAAGGAAACATTGGAGGCCTACAGGGCAATATTGGAACAAAATCAAAACGACTCTCTACTGGTTATTGAAAACGACACCCTGATATCTTTTCCTTTTTTTAAAAAACTTAAAGGAGATAAGGAAGTAGTATTCTTTGAAAAATGCCGGTTTACCCAATTAGGAGATACTGTTTTTTACTATCTAAGAAATGCCAGGTTGTATGGATTATATCCCGGAGATTATTTTGCCGATAAAATAGGGGCATTAAAAAAACTAATTTTTGATTCCTTAAAAAATGAATACTATCCGGCAATAGCTGCCCAGGCAGAATTATTAATGACAGACGCTTTTCTTAAAATGGGCGCTCATATAAACAAAGGAAGATTTAATCCTGATACAGCCCTTGTTGAATGGAGGCCGGCTAAGCTCGATACAAACTGGCTTTCAATTTTAAGATTCGGCATTTATAAAAACAAAGTAAAAAGAGCATTTGACTCGCTTGAGCCGCCGCACGAAGGATATCATTTTTTAAAATATGCATTCAGAAAGTATTTAAATGATTATGAGCAGATAAATTGGGATTCGGTACCGGTTTACAGCATGAGGGATACATCGAAAATACTTAAACAACTCTTAAAGGAAAGATTACTTATTACCGGCGATTATAACGATAGCCTGAAGCTAAACGATAGTTTAAAGCTGGCAAAAGCGCTTAAAAATTTTCAAAAACGGATGAATTTGGAACCCGATGGAAAA
The DNA here is from genome assembly GCA_964585565.1 of uncultured Akkermansia sp. Taxonomy (GTDB): domain Bacteria; phylum Bacteroidota; class Bacteroidia; order B-17B0; family Aurantibacillaceae; genus Aurantibacillus. Next base: position 410,909 of record CAZPEC010000004.1, read on the forward strand.
CTGGGTAAATACACGAAACAAGCGCTTCAGTTAAGTAAAGAACAAACTATCCGGCAGATGGAAATGGCTTTGGAAAGGTGGCGCTGGGAACCTAAAAAATACCCCGAAAGATATGCCATAGTGAATATACCTTCGGCTAACATACGCGTATTTGAATGGTGGAAGAAAAAGAAGATAGATACCTTGGTGTTGTTAAGTAACGTTGTGGTAGGAAAGCCGGAAACACCAACTCCAACCTTGGAAAGCAAAATTAATTACATTATTATTTATCCTTATTGGAATGTTCCCTTTACCATTGCCTGGAAAGAAATTTTACCTATGGTACAGCGAGACACATCTTATTTAAGGAAAAAGAATTTTGAAGTAATAGGAATGAATGGGCAGGTAGTAACGGATATTGGGAAATTACCTTGGAAAAAGTATAATAAAGATTATTTGCCGGTTAGATTCAGACAACGAATAGGAGGGGATAACAGCTTGGGAGTTTGCAAGTTTAATTTTAATAACAAACATGGGGTGTATTTACACGACACCAATAGCAAGCGCTATTTTAAAACCTATTATCGTTACCAGAGCCATGGATGTATAAGGCTGGATAAATATTATCAAATGGCCAGGTTTTTAATAAGAGATGATACCCTAAAAATACCTTATGATACCTTAAATACATGGCTAGCAACCCCGGAGCAACGAAAAATCAATATTAAAAAACCATTGCCTATTTATGTTCGTTACTATACTGCACAAACCGACAGCAATAAAAATTTGCGTTTTTATATTGACATATACAGAAAAGACGAAGAGCTGATTAAAAAAATATATAAGTAACTATTTTCTTTTTACTATGCAAACACATCTAAAACCCAGCCAAGATTCGGGTTGTTTGTAATATATTTTTTTCCCCGGTAATGATTCTTCTTCTGTGTGTTGCCAGCTTCCTCCTTTTGAAATACCTTTTTCAAGAACCATTTCGGCAACATTCCCCATTAAATTGTATATGCCCAGAAAATTCGGATAATAGGAATATACCGGTTCTGTGTATTGATTATTTACAATCCCTGAATTAGTATCAAGCAAAAAATTCCCTTTTTTAGCTGTTTTACCTTGTTTTTTTTCGTTTTGTTTGTAAAGAAAGCCTGAATTAGTAATCATTTCCCATTCTTTTTCGGATGGCAGGCGAATGATAAACTCCGGAAAATCAAACTTTTTTCGAATACTCAGATAATACTTAATCTGCTCTGCTCTCCACACACAAAACTTTTTTGCCTGTTCATAGCTAATACCCACAACAGGATAATCATTATAGGACAGGTGTTGATAGTAATAGCAAGAAAAGGATGCGTTGTGATTATTCTTGCTGAGCCAAACGTTCGTGTCCGGGAGTGCGGATAGATGTTCCTCAGACAGTTTTCCGTATTTTAAGGCAGTCCATTTTTCAAATTCTTTATAGGATAAATTTGATATTTCTGTTTCATCGGCAAAAAGGCTGTCGTTAATTTGAACCATTCCGGGAATTTTAATGTTTTTTCTTCCATAAAAAATGTGCGAAGTTAAAACGGTAAGCAGCAGTATAAGAACAGAAAGCCGGATAAAAATATTTTTCATAAAACCTATATTCCCAATGCTTTTTTAAACTCGGTAATATCGTTAATATCTTTATTTAGAGGAGTGGCTTTAAATGTATTTCCATCCTCACGGACAACTTCTTGTATTTCCTTTTCATTAACTATATAAAAACTACCTCCCGAAAACAAACACATGATATAAGGAATGTTTTTGAAAAAGACCAAAGAATTCATGGTGGTTTCGTTATATGCCATCACCACATTGCGATTTTTTTCGATTACGTATAACGATTGCGGATATACTTTTTCGCTATTACTGAGCGTAAAAAATGGTTTTGTTTTTTTCACCATAGGAGGAATGGGGACCGGGCAATCGGAATTATAAATTCCAAAATTACTGATTTCAAAAACTCTACTTAAAACGCTACTGCTTATATTTCCGTTTTGCAGATTTGAATTTACCACTGCAGCCGACTGTTGTGCTAATCTATTACGCTCCTTTAGGTATTCTTCTTCTAACCTGGCTTTCTTAGCAAGCAGTTCGGCTTGTTTGGTTTCCATTTCTTTTTTTATCTTTTCTTCTTCTGCTTGCCTTTTTGATAAAATAGCTTGATATTTTTCAAACTTTTCTTCATATTTTTTTATTGCTTGTTCGTAATCGGCACCACTTAAAACAGGATATACAATTAGTTTTTCTATTCTGTTTTTATAAGAAAGCGTGAGCCAGTAATTTTTTCCTTTTTGAGGACCTTCGCTTATATTGGCGTTGCTCCAGGTTATTTTGGTTAAATCTTTAGAAAAATTGCTGTTTTCTTCTCCTATTTCAAATAGGGCATTTTTAAAGGAGGCCAGTTCAGGAAATTCCTTGTAGTCTACCTCCAGCTCAAATTGTGGCCTGCCGGCTGATTTATTTGGCTTTATGGGCTGAGCAGGTTTTTCTAATTTGTCTATTTTTTTCGTGTATATGTGTTTTACGCTGTCTAACTGTTTGGGTATGGCAGCAATACTTGGTTCATATTTTTTCCGGAGAATTTCTGAAGAGGCGGGTTGGTTTGTTGAAACATCTTTTTTGTGATAAACAGGATTATCGCGCTTTATATAATTCCAGTTTTTAGTTACGGTATCTAAGTAGTACTGATTGAAGCGGTTTTCCGGGTTTAAGCTGGCAAACTCAACGGAAATAGGTCTTTCCGGGTTAATAAATACAGGTTCTCCATTCTGAAGTCCCTTTATTTCGAACATGCCTGCGCTTTCAAGAACGTGTTTTGTACCTGCGCTATCGTAAAACATCGGAATACCTGATGCTGTAATTTCGGCCTGATTATGAAATTCCCGGTATAAAATTTCCACTTCGCCTTTTAGGAGCTCTCCCTTTTTATTTACAAATGCATTTTTGGGAATTTTTATTTTACTTCCTGACAGATGATTGATTTCAATATTTTTTTCATTACTGGTTTTATATGCAGAATAAGGAATATTTAATTTAGTTGATGGAGGCTTAATAAACGGAGTAGATGGGGTGGACTTTTCGGCAGTATTCTTACTGATAGGATTTTTGGGTGATGCAGTTTCTTTTTTATTCTGTACAATGGAAAGGTAGCTAATGGTACAAATAACAGTTATTCCGGCAATAACCGTAGTGTATTTTATGTATTTATTTTTCCACCAACTTTTATCGGTTTTGGCTTTTTGTAGGCTTTGCTGTTTAAACCGGTTAACTAGTTTATCAAAATCTTTTCTCTTATTAATTTCTTCGTCAGATACTTTTGGTCTATCAATATTAAAAACGGGTTGCATATCAGTTTCGTTTGGCCGTAATGGCTTTTTTCAATCTTTCTAAAATTCTATACATTCTCACTTTAGCGTTATTTTCGGTTATATTTAAAATTTCACCAATTTCTTTAAATGGTCTTTTTTCAAAAAAGCGCATTTCCACCATGTTCAAGTCTTCCTCATCCAATTCGCTAATAGCCTTTTTTAAGGCGGGAAGATATTCTTCTAAGTAGTTTTCTTCAACTTCCTCAAATAGGTAGCGAATATCTCCTATATCGGCATTAATGGCGCGTTTATTTTTTTTATCCCGAAATAGTTGCATGAGTTCACTATGAGCAATTCGGTACAACCAACTGGCAAAGGGAACCCCTTTATACTCGTAACGCTTAAGATTGGTAAGGGCTTTCAAGAAAACTTGTGCTGTTAGGTCAAAAGCTGTTTCCTTACAATCCATACGTTGATATAGGTATCCGAAAATTTGCTTGTAGTACTTATCGTATAAAGGACCAAAATTTTCCGGATTTTCCTTTGCTGCTTCTATAATCATCTGCTCTTGCTCCAACTGAAGAGTGGTTTGATGATATTTTGCATTGTAACTCATAGAAGCTATTTCTTGTAGTTATAGCTTTATAACTTGAGTCAAAAAAAATAGTTACGCCAAAAATTCAAATAACGCTAACATTATAACTAAGTATCTGACTATCAGTTACAAAAAAAACAAAAGCATTGAGTGAAAAAAGCTTAAAAATAAGTGAAAACAGCTTTTCAATGAGGGAATGCTTGTGTGATTAAAGCAGAATAATTACCTATAAGAATAAGTTTTGAGTGATTTCTATTTTATATCCGCAATTAAAATGTCCTTTTGGGCAAGATGCGAATCCATGAATACCGCAAGGTTTGCAAGTTAAATTTTTTACTTCAATTACCTGGCTGTTTTCAGACAGAGGATAGAAACCGAATTCTTTAACGGTTGAGCAAAAAAATGCACGAACCGGTGCGTTCATTGAACTGGCTAGGTGAAGTGGCGCACTATCATTTACAAAATTCATTTTTGCATCTTTCATAAGTGCAGCTGATTCCAATAAACTAAGTTTACCGCAAAGGTTAAAGCCGTTACTGATACCTGATCGGGTGATGATTTCTTCGGCTAATTTTTCATCTGTGGGTGAACCTATAAAGTAAATATTAGCCTCCTTTGGAATAAGTAAACATAATTCAATCCACTTATCGGCAGGTAATTGTTTAGTACTCCATACCGACGCCGGAGCAATGCAATAGTAGCTTTTTTGTTTGTATGTAGTTACCGCAGAGAAATCTTGTTCACTAGGATATAATTTTGGTTTAGCGATAGTGTTTCCCGCAAAATCGGCTATTAAATGATGGTATCGGTTTATTTCATGTTCTCCCTTAATAAAAGCGTGTTTTACCGTGTAATCAAACATCCACGAAAAGGGAGTCTGTTTAAATCCGGCTTTGTGTTTTGCTCCGGAAAAGGCGGTTAAAAAACCCGAACTTGCATAGCGGTGACAGTTGATTACCATATCGTATTTTTTTTGTCTGATTTTTTTTAGCAGAGCAAATAAATTTCGATACTTGTTTTTAGTTTTTTCCCAAATGAGAGTTTCTTTTAAAATCGGGTGTTTATTATAAATTGCCTCGTTCCCCTTTCTTACAAGGATACTTATTTGCGCCTCAGGAAAAAATTCATGTAAGCGCTCAATCAAACAAGATGCTAATATGGCATCGCCAATAAAAGCTGTTTGGATGATTAGTATGTTTTTGTAGGTAACGATTTTATTGTAAAAACATTTTTTTAAACGGCTACATTATATTCGCGAAGCGTATCGTTTAAGCTAGTTTTTAAATCGGTACTCTCTTTTCTTTTTCCGATAATTAAAGCACAGGGTACCTGATATTCGCCGGCGGGAAATTTTTTTGAGTAACTACCCGGAATCACCACACTTCTTTCCGGTACATATCCTTTATACTCAACAGGCTTTTCACCTGTAACGTCTATTATTTTGGTAGACATGGTCAGCACCACATTGGCTCCCAATACGGCCTGTTTTTTTACATGAACTCCTTCCACAACAATACAACGGCTGCCTATAAAACAATCATCTTCTATTATAACGGGCGAAGCCTGAACAGGCTCGAGAACCCCTCCTATTCCAACTCCTCCGCTTAAGTGAACGTTTTTTCCTATTTGAGCACAACTCCCAACCGTGGCCCAGGTGTCAACCATAGTTCCGCTATCCACGTAAGCGCCTATGTTTACGTAGCTTGGCATCATAATTACGCCCGGGGCCAAGTATGCGCCGTAACGCGCTACTGCATTAGGAACAATTCTAACACCTAATCCCTGATAATTTTGTTTTAAGGCCATTTTATCATGGTATTCGAACGGACCAGCCTCTATAGTTGTCATTTTTCTGATGGGGAAATAAAGGATAACCGCCTTTTTTATCCATTCATTTACTTTCCATTTTCCGTCAGTCAGAGGTTCGGCCACTCTCAATTTTCCCTTATCTAATTCCTCAATAATGTTTTCAATGGTGATGATGGTGTTTTTATCCTTTAGAAGTTCCCGATTTTCCCAAGCAGATTCAATTATTTCTTGCATAGTTCAAATAAATTAGAAGGCTTGCAAGTTACCAAAAATTACTATATTTGCGCTTCCAAAAACAAAGGGTCCCGTAGCTTAATTGGATAGAGCATCTGACTACGGATCAGAAGGTTGGGGGTTCGA
>CAZPEC010000005.1:0-260214 GCA_964585565.1 uncultured Akkermansia sp.
TTGTGATTTTAATGCACCGGCTATTAATCCTTCTCCTGCGTTTACGCTTGATTGTAATACCAATCCAACAGTTGTAATTACACCAAGTATTACCGGAACAACCACCGGACTTACCTATTCTTGGACAGTTCCACCAAATGCAATTACTTCGGCATTAACAAATTCTGCCTTAACAAGTAACATGTCAGGATTTTATGTAGTACTGGTAACAAACACGATAAACGGTTGTATTAGTCAGGGAGTGTACGAAGCAGTAGAAGGCGGTATCAAAGCTGATTTTATTCCAAATCCATCTAGCGGTTATGCGCCGCTGGCAGTAACATTTAGTAATACCAGCACAACCAGCACAGGAGCCACTAGTATTATATCTACCTGGGGTTATGGAAACGGTTCTGTAACCCAAACAGTAATGAATACGCAATTAACGAACGCTCTATACGAAGCACCTGGAACTTATAGTGTAATATTGAAAGTAAAGAAAGGAACCTGTGAAGACACAGCCATGCGTATTATAGTGGTAGAGATGCCTTCCAAGTTGGAGATACCGAATGTATTCACTCCTAATGGTGATAAGGCAAATGATATCTTCAGACTAAGAGCTTCTAGTTTAGAGGAAGTTTACATAATCATATACGATCGTTGGGGAAACAAGGTGTATGAGGTGAAAAGTAATACCGGAAATTTTGCTTGGGATGGAACAAATTTACAGGGTAAGGAATGTCCGGATGGAACCTATTTTTATATGCTGAAGGCCAAAGGGAAAGACGGTAAGGAATTTGAGTACCGAGGTAATGTGAGTTTATTTAGGTGAAAATTAATGCAGTACTAACGGCGTTTTAGCGAGTTTAATTTCTGAACACCAACCAGTCTGTCGTAGTATGTTCCAACTTCTCGAAAGTAAACGAATATGCTATAGTCGTTTTCGGTGTCCCAATGGCTTCCTTCTACTATGGTTTCATCTCCTGCTGAAACGCCATCCTTGCTTAAAACATAAATATAGTTGTAATAGCCTTGTTTTAAGTATAAGCTACATTCGTAACCCTGGCGTTTATAATTATATTTCATCATATTGTATTTATTCATTCGCCAATCGGTTAGTTTGCCCAATATATAAAAGTTTCCGTTACTTTCCGGGTTGGAATAGGGAAGAAAGAAGTGAACCCAAGCATAGTCGGCCTCTATGTCTTGATTTCCTCTTATATCTCTGTTTTTTATTAAAAAGCCACCGTTAATGTCGTTTTGGAAAACATATTGTTTATTCTTTCTATTCTCATCGTTTGTTAATTCAACATGATTTATGTTGTTTACGTCTTTATACATATCTTTTATTCTTTCGGAATAAACTCGAAGGCTTCTTAAATCAAAAAAACGGAATTCGTTACCTCCGTTAAATACAGCGGCCTCATTCATACTGAAGGTAATTTCATTAGGGCCATAAAAGGTAGGTTCGGGTTTTACTATGGCGTTGTCCCAACGGTTATTTTGCGTTACAATAATTTTAAAATCTTTTGCGGGATTTATAGCCTTTAAACCGGAATATTTAACAGAAAACTCTATTTGCTGTTGTTTTTGCTGTTTGTCTTCTCCAAAACTTTGTCTTAAACTGAAAGGAATGTTGACTTTGTTCTCGTATATCATGAAGCGCCTGCTTAAAACCAGCTCTTTATTGTTGCCCATGGGGTACACGTATACAATGTAATTTCCGCTTTTTGTGAATTTAATAGAGTTGTTGGGAAAGGTGATGGAGTAGTGGGTATATTTTTGCAGCGTATTAATCGAGAATGAAAAATTTATAATATTTAAATCAAAAAAACCTTCCATGTATTCCATGGTCATTATATCACCGGGAGTCCAGTCGGAATTGCAGTAGGCAAAACTTATGGTGTATTGTTTTTGGTCTCCATCCAGGTCGTCAAAACTAAGCTCTATTTGCTGTCCGGAGTTCATTTCTATCAGAGGAGGAGCAAATTCCCACTCGGTATTATGAATTTGAACCGTTTTTATATTGGGCTTATACACATGGTCGTCATATCGCAATACGTTGTCACTCACGTAATCATCCTGTGCCTTTATACAAAGCGCCAAAAACAGGTATAGTATGCCGAAAAAATCCCTCATTCCCTTTCCTTAAAGGTAGCTTATTTTGAAATAGCAAGGCAAAGAAACAAGATAGTTTTAAGATTATTTCAGAACTTTTAAGCGAGGTATTTTGCTTTCCTGTTTTTTGTAGAGACGAATAATGTTTTTCCTGTGAGTAATTATAAGTAAAACAGCCACCGTAATAGAAAAAAACATTAAAACCTCGTTCTCATTTTTAAGAATGAAATTAAGAAAAAGAGGAAAAGAAACCCCGGCCATCATAGAAGAAAGGGAAACATAACGTGTTAGCAGTAAAACTACTATAAAAACCACTAAAGATAAACCGCAACTAAGTGGCAATATGGATATTACAACACCCAAGAGTGTTGCTACTCCTTTTCCGCCCCTAAAGCCGGCAAATACGGGAAATATATGCCCTACTAAAGAAGCAACTCCTAGGCCAAGCTGCATATTTATATACTCCGAACTTTCAAATTCAAAATTTGTAAAGCGAACCAGTAAAACAGCCAAACTACCCTTGAGAATATCAATGATTAAAACAGGTATTCCTGCTTTTTTACCTAAAACCCTAAAGGTATTGGTTGCTCCTGCATTGCCGCTGCCAAATTCCCTTACATCAATATTGAAAAAAGTCCTACCAATCCATACTGCCGAAGGTATTGAGCCAATAAGATAAGCAGTGGCAAGGAGTGATATGATAAACAGTGTTTCCAAATTGTTAAATCTGAAACAACAAAATTATAAGTTTTGACAAAAAAATAGGGGTATTTGATTTATTTTTTTAACAAATACCCCTTTAATTTAACAATTTTATTAACTAGAATGCCCCTTTGAGCTTAACGCCTTGCTCTAGTTTTTCCAAAGCGGTTATGTATGCTGCTGTTCTCATACTGGTTTTGTATTTTACAGAATTATTCCAAACAGTTTCAAAAGCTATTTCCATTTTTAAATCATGTTTGGTGTTTACCTCGTCTTCACTCCAATAATATCCCGCTTTGTTTTGAACCCACTCAAAGTAACTAACGGTAACTCCACCGCTATTTGCCAAAATATCCGGAACGCAAACAATTTTCTTTTCATTAATTATAGGATCGGCCTCCGGAGTAGTTGGTCCGTTCGCTCCTTCCACAATAAGCTTTGCTTGAATCTTAGGGGCATTTTCTTCGGTAATTACATTTTGAAGAGCAGCCGGAACAAGTACATCACATTTACTAACCAAAAGTTGCTCGGAGGGGATTTCGGTTGCTCCTTTAAAACCTTTCAAAACCCTGTTATTGGATGCAGCGTATTCAATAGCTGCCTTTATATCAATTCCTTTTTCGTTGTAAAAAGAAGCAGTGTGGTCTCCAATTCCCACAACTTTAATCCCCTGCTCAGAGAGTAACCGGGCGGCGTGGCTTCCTACATTTCCAAATCCCTGAACAACGGCAGTTACTTCGTTTTTGTTAAGACCCATTTTTCGGAGAGCGGCCAAGGTATTAACCATTACACCTCTGCCGGTAGCCGCTTCACGTCCCAAAGACCCGCCAATGGATACCGGTTTTCCGGTAATCACGCCCGGGCTGTCTTCGCCAATTATTTTGTTGAACTCATCTACAATCCAAGCCATTTCACGCCCGCTTGTTCCCATATCGGGAGCAGGAATATCTTTATTCACGCCAAAAACATCTTTCATGCTTTTTGCATAGGCACGGGTTAATCGCTCCAGTTCTCCAACACTCATCGTTCTGGGGTCGCATTTTATGCCGCCTTTTGCACCACCGTAAGGTAGGTTTGCTACCGCACATTTAAAACTCATCCAGGCAGCCAAGGCCATTACCTCGTCTGAATTTACGTCCATAGCATAACGAATTCCTCCTTTGCTTGGTCCTAAGTGTGTAGAGTGAACAGTTCTGTAGCCTTCAAAAACTTTTACTTTTCCGTTATCCATCATTACCGGAAGGCTAACCTTTACCTCTTTGGCCGGATGTCTTAGTACCTCAGAAATCTCTTCGCTTAGGTTCATTATTTTGGCTGCCGTGTCTAAACGGGCCAACACAGCCTCAAACATGCTTTGATGAGCAGCTTCGGCTTTAAGGGTAGATGACGACATAAATATAGGTTTGTTGTGTTTGTTAGTAGGCAGTAAAAATACGCATTTTTAGTAAACCCGCACAATAAAAGCTTAACGCTTTTTAGCTTTGAAAAACACCTCAAATTAAAAATAATAAACTACCTTTCAGAAGCTTAACTATGGCTGAATTTTTAAAGGTTTTGTCGGTTTTTATATCTATTATTTTTCTAGCTAAAATAGGCATTAGTAGTGCAGTTATTTTATTCAAATTCAATTTTTTAAAAGTTTTTATTGTTTCTGTTACTTCAGGTATTTTTGGAGCTATTGTCTTTACTCATTTCAGTTCGGTTATACTAAACTGGTGGGACAGAAAATTTGGAAAGAAAAACACGAGGAGAAAAAAAAATATATTCAATAAACGAAACCGAAGAATAATTATCATTAAAAGAAAATTTGGTCTTGCAGGAATCGCATTTATTACGCCCGTTCTACTCTCTATACCCATTGGCTCTTTTTTAGGACAGAGGTTTTATAGAAACAAGACAAAAGTAATTACCTATATTAGCTTGTCAGTAGTGTTTTGGACTTTGGTAATATACTCAGTTATGCTGGGTGTTAAAAAAGGACTTTTCTGAAATGTTGAGCAATCATATAGAACATATATTTTTTGATTTGGATGATACCCTATGGGATATAGAAAAAAATTCCAGAATGGCCTTGAGCGAATTATTTGAAGAACTTAGTTTGGGAAAATTATTGTATACGGATTTTGAAACCTTTTTTATTGCCTATCGAAAAAAAAATGCTGAGTTATGGGAATTATACAGCAGGAATAAAATAAGTAAAGAATCACTCAGGGTAAGAAGATTTAAAGAAACCTTTGAAGGGTTTGCACCAATATCTGATGATATATGTTTATACATGGCTGAGGAGTATATTAAAAAAGGACCTTTAGGCACTGAACTTAGGCCGGGAGCCAGAGAATTACTTGAAAAATGGAGTAAAGAATATAGCTTACATATTATAACCAATGGTTTTAAGGAGGCTCAATATGTTAAACTAAAATCAAGTAAATTGGATGCATACTTTAAACAGGTTATTATTAGTGAAGAGGTAGGACATAATAAACCGGACGTTAAAATTTTCAGAGCCGCAGAACAGTTGAGCGGCGCCAAGCCTTTAAACAGCCTAATGATAGGAGATAATTTTGAAACTGATATCAAAGGAGCGAAGAAAGCCGGTTGGAAGAGTATATGGTACAATCCGCATAATAATAAAAGATATAGCGGAGAGCAAGTGAGTTGCTTAACTCAATTTTTGTAAAAATATACGGTTAAAAATTTACATTAATTTCACGTGGATATTTCAATTCAATTAGCTAACTTTGTTTAAAATTGTTCTAAATTAGAATTGAATACTAAAGTACTTATAGCTGATAAAAACTTTCTTACCCGAGTTGGGCTGGAGCTTCTTGTGGGAGAATTAAAGGGTTTTAATCTGGAACCTTCTGTGTGTGGAGATAAAAATGATTTGGTTCATCAAATCAGTCTTTCAGCCCCCCACTTGGTTCTCCTTGATTTTGACTCATTGGGAATGAGTATTGCTGATTTACATCAGGTTTGTAAAAGGTTTCCAAAGGTTAAGTTTATAGCTTTCAGTAATCTTTTAGGAAAAGTTGAAAGTAAAGCAGTGCTTAATTGCAGAATTAGCGCTTACTTACTTAAGGAGTGTGAAAAAGCCGAAATCATGGAGGCTATAAATGCTTCCATCAATAATCAAAAATTTATTTGCGGAAAGATAGTGGCCCTAATGACGGCGGAAAAGGAAATAAGCAACGGGAACTCTTATATAAAAACAATTTCATGCGACGGCTTAAATGTAAGCGATCGCGAAATAGAGATTATCGTAGAAATAGCTCTGGGGTTGTCTAATAAACAAATTGCTGATAAGCTAAATTTAAGCACACATACCGTTAATACGCATCGGAAAAACATTATGGCCAAACTAGGCGTTAATAATACCGCCGGTATTGTAATGTTTGCAGTAAAAAACAAACTCCTGGAAACAAATTTTAGTTTTTAATCTAAGAATTTGAAAATCAGTATTTTTAATCCTTTTCAAGCTCGTTTTATTTAAAAATAGTACATTTGCGCTTTAGATTTTGGAGATGACTTACCTTGATTTTGAGAAACCTATTCAGGAGTTGGAAAACGAGCTGGCTAAGCTTAATGAACTTGCTAAAAAAAGCAAAGTTGATTTGAGTGATAAAATAGCCGAACTTGAAGGACATGTAAAGAATAAAATTAAAGAGGTATATAGTAACCTCAATCCTTGGCAAAGAGTGCAGGTTAGTCGCCATCCTGAAAGGCCGTATACACTTGAATACATAGAAAACATAACCAATAAAAATTTTATTGAACTTCATGGCGACAGAACTGTGGCAGATGATAAGGCAATGGTAGGGGGGCTTGGGGAAATAGACGGAGAAACGGTTATGTTTATAGGTCAACAAAAGGGTATAAACACCAAAATGAGGCAAATCAGGCGTTTTGGTATGGCAAATCCTGAAGGTTATAGAAAGGCATTACGCTTGATGAAACTGGCTGAAAAGTTCAACAAACCAATCGTAACTTTTATAGATACTCCCGGAGCTTATCCCGGACTGGAAGCAGAGGAAAGAGGGCAGGGGGAAGCTATTGCCAGAAATCTTTTGGAAATGGTTCAGTTAAGAGTGCCCGTTATTTGTATCGTAATAGGCGAAGGGGCCAGTGGCGGGGCTTTGGGCATAGGTATTGGAGATAAGGTGCTAATGTTGGAAAATACCTGGTATTCTGTTATTTCCCCTGAATCCTGTTCATCTATATTGTGGAGAAGTTGGAATTTTAAAGAACAAGCAGCTGAAGCGTTAAAACTTACTGCCAAGGACATGAGTAAAAACGGATTGGTAGACGGGGTAATACCTGAGCCGGTTGGAGGCGCTCACCGCAATAAGGAAGAGGTATTCCAAACCGTAAAAAAAGTGATTAAAGAAAATTTAGCTGAATTAAAAAAAATCAGCTCGGATGTACGTATCCAACAAAGAATAGAGAAATTCTCTTCTATGGGAGTGGTTCACGAATTAAATGAAGTAAGCGCAAATAACTAATCTTTTAATATTTAATAACTATGGCAGATACAGGAGATATTGGCGTAGGTTCCGTGATAAGATTCAACGGAGAGTTAATGCAAATAATGGAGTACCAGCATCGCACTCCCGGTAATTTACGTGCGTTTTATCAGGCAAAAATGCGAAACCTTAAAACCGGAAAACAAACGGAAAATCGCTTTAGAAGCGGCGAGTTGGTTGATATTGTAAGGGTAGAGTATAAAATGATGCAGTATATTTACCCGGAAGGGGAATTTGCCGTAGTGATGGACAATGATACCTTTGAGCAAATCCACTTACCTATTATTATGTTTGGCGACTCTTTTAAATTTTTAAAAGAAGGAATGGAAGTTAAGGTAGTGTTTGAAGAAGGAGAAACGCCAATTTTAGCCGAGGCCCCTACCTTTATAGAAGCACAAATTACTTATACCGAGCCCGGGGTTAAAGGAGATACTGCCACAAACACCCTCAAGCCGGCAAAAATAGATACCGGAACAGAAGTGATGGTTCCGCTTTTTATAAACGAGGGAGATTGGGTAAAGGTTGATACCCGTACCGGCGAGTATGTAGAAAGAATAAAGAAATAGTTTTGTAATAATTAAATTGTCGTAGGATTTTATTTATAAGACTAGTTCACAAGAACTTTTATAGTGTAATCTATTCCCTCCAGATTGAGAGTGCAGAAATAAACGCCTGAGTTTATTTTTTGTTCTGGTATTATGTTTAATCTATTGTTAGATTGGGTGTAGTAGGTCTCAGTTGTATAAATTATTTTTCCGTTTATATCATGTAGATAAACCTTTATCAAATGATTGTTCTCCAGGCCGGAAAAGTCTATGGTAAATTCCCCCTTGTTTGGGTTTGGGTAAATAGTAAAGGTAAAATCTTTTTCTTTTAAGAACCGAACAGAGATAATATTACTAACAGTTTGAGCGCCATCAAAATCCTGCTGAATCAATCTGTAGTAGTATATGGTTTCACTCACATTCTCATCTAGGTATGTATACTCGGTTTTTAAATTACTGTTTCCGTCCGGAAACTTAGAATTCACTTTTCCTATCTGGTAAAAATTGTAACCATCGGTACTTCTTTCGATTTTGAAAAAATGATTATCCCTTTCTGAGTTGGTTGTCCAAGTTAGTTCAACGGCATGCTTCTTTGCAATTCCGGAGAACCTTATGAGATTAATTGGAAGGGGGCTAGAACAGCCGGGAGGATAGCAAACCGGACCGCTTAAAGTCCCCATTCCGGCATTCCAATAGGTGTCTCCACATATTTCTAATTCATTGGAATTTCCACCACCACCACCAGGTACAATCTGTGCACCAGCGGCAAGAAAAAACATAGAGCCACACCTGAGTTTTAACTTGTTTCCGGTCACAAACTTTAATTGTCCTTGAACAACAACTGTCATCGTTTGAGCGCAACCACTATAGTCTGCTTGAGAGGCGATTGTTACCGTAAAACCGGACGGTATAACTACGTGGTCACCACACGCAGGGACATGTCCACAAGACCAAACGGATGCTGTATGCCAATTCCCACTCGCTGTTGCTGTACATATCGCTGAAAAGCACTCATTAAGTTGCCAGAAAAAAAACAGAAAAATGTAGGAAAATCTTATAAAAAATTTCATCCCTTAGCGTGAATTTAAGGAAAAAAGATTACAGTAAGTGATTTATTATGGTTAGGTTTTTGTTTTTTTATTGAATATTTTTGACTTTTAGCGATTTAAAATAATTTAGTTTCTTTTTCATTTTCCCATAAAATGTAGGCCAACACTTTCTTTTCTACGCATAGCGTGTTTAATGATTAAGTAGCCTACACAAATAGTATTCCTGAGTTCACATAAGCTTTGGGAAATAGTGGTTTTGTCGTAAAGCGATTCATTTTCTTTATAGATAATTTCCAATCTGTCAAAGGCTCTTTTAAGCCGTATGCTGCTCCTGACTATACCCACGTAATTGCTCATTATTTGCTGAACTTCTTTTTTGGATTGGGTAATCAAAATCATTTCCTCCGGATGCTCCGTACCTTCCGAATTCCATTCAGGAACGTTTTCCTGATAATGTATATTTTCAATAATTTCGGTACTGTGAACAAAGGCTTTATGCGAAAATACAATAGCTTCCAGAAGGGAATTGCTTGCCAGCCTGTTAGCTCCGTGCATGCCGGTACAGGCACATTCGCCAATGGCGTACAGGTTTTCAATGCTGCTTTGCCCGTGTTCATTTGTTGCAATACCCCCACATACGTAGTGCTGAGAGGGTACTACCGGAATCATTTTTATAAAAGGGTCAATTCCTATTTGTTGGCATTTTTCGTAGATGTTGGGGAAGTGCTGAATAAATCCTTTTCTGTCTAAGTGTCTGCAGTCCAGCAAAACAAAATCATCTCCACTAATTTTCATTTCATTATCGATGGCCCTGGCCACGATATCTCTGGGTGCTAGAGAACCCCGAGAGTCATATCGGTGCATAAATTCTTCTCCTTTTTGATTTTTCAGTACTGCTCCAAAACCTCTTACGGCTTCGCTGATGAGAAAAGAAGGATTTTCTCCCGGATTGTAAAGTGCGGTGGGATGAAACTGAATAAATTCCATGTCTTTTATAAGCCCTTTGGCTCTGTATACCATAGCTATACCATCACCGGTAGCAACAGCAGGATTAGTGGTGCTGGCATATACTTGCCCGGCTCCTCCGGTGGCCATTACGGTAATTTTAGATAATATGGTTTCAATTTGTCCGGTGATATTATTGAGTACATAAGCTCCGTAGCATTTTATTCCGGGTGTTTGACTGGTAACAATTTCTCCCAAATGGTGTTGGGTAATAATATCAATAGCAAAATGGTGTTCTAATAGTTGAATGTTTGGATTTTTTAAAATAGCCTCCAGCAAGCCTCTTTCTATTTCTATACCTGTGCAGTCTTTATAGTGCAATATTCGTTTTTCACTATGTCCTCCCTCCTTCACCAAATCAAATTCTCCCGATTTTTCCTTATCAAAACGAATACCAATTGCAATAAGTTCTTTTAAGCGCTCCGGAGCGCTTTTTACCACCATTTCTACGATGGCTTTATTATTTAAACCCGCACCGGCATTAATAGTATCTTCAATATGTTTTTCAAAAGAATCAACTTTACTCCATACGGTAGCTATACCACCTTGTGCATATTTGGTATTACTTTCATCGCGGTTTTGTTTGGTTACAAGAATAACTTTTCCTTTTTCGGCTGCTTTTAAAGCAAAACTGAGTCCGGCAATACCTGAACCAATTACCAAGTAATCTGTTTTATTATACATAAAATCCTCTCAAAATTAAGCATTTTATTGCCTTTAGGGCTTTATCTTTGCAGTTATGGAATCTGAAAAAATCCCCTATATTATTTATGCCGAGGAAACGCCAAATCCGGCCAGTATTAAATTTGTTGCAAACAAATTGTTATTGGTTAGTGGAGTTAGTGCAGAGTATACTAATGTTTCTCAAACCAAAGATGCTCCTATAGCCAAGGAGTTATTTAAATTTCCTTTTGTAGAACGGATTTACGTCTCTTCCAATTTTGTTACCGTTACTAAAAAAGATGTTGTGCAATGGGAAGATATATTAACAGAATTACGTAGTTTTTTAACGGAGTATTTGAATGCTGGAAACGCTGTAATAAATAAGCTTCCTGTTCAGGATATGCCTAAGGATAATACTTTTAAAGAAAAAATGGAAGTACCAACACAGCATAATCCACCCAATAACGAAATTGAATCAAAAATTATAGAAATATTAGACCAATATATTAAGCCGGCTGTGGAACAAGATGGAGGGTTAATTACGTTTAAAGAACTGAAAGACGGAGTGGTAACTGTTCAGTTACGAGGGAGCTGCAGCGGTTGTCCTAGCAGTACTATTACGCTAAAGTCCGGAATTGAAGCCTTACTAAAAAGGTTGCTGCCCGATTCGGTAAAAGAGGTTGTGAGTGAAGCTGTTTAGTGTGTTTACCGCAGAGGTGGCTATCTGTCGTTTCTGTTTCCTTTGGTGCCGCTGGCGCTCAGACCTGTAAGAACAAAGGAAAACTCTAAACCTCCTCTGTATTTTGATGCAGCAGTTAGTCGGGATACATTTACGTCATAACTAACTCCAAATTGCATGTTTTTTCTGTACTCAATTGCTGAGGTGAATATAATAGCATCTTTAAAGCGATAAAATGCCCCGAATTGAATCGAAGAGGAGATAAGTGTAAAGGTATTAAGTATTACCTTGTCGCGAGTTTCTTCTCCCAGGATAAACTTAAAATTGCTTCCGGCTACTATTTCAGAATGTCCTCCCTGCTTTACATAAAGTGCAGCGGGCATTAGCACAAGATTTTGGTCTTCCAATTTATATTGCAAGTGAAAGTGGCCTGTATATTTGTAATGAGTGGTGGGGTCTAAGAGATAAAATGAATTTTTAGGCTTTGTGATATGTGCCATAGAGACTCCTGCTTGTAGTTTAAGCCCGTTAGACGTGTTATTGTAACTATAAAGCAAACCGGCGCCCAAATCAAATTTTCCATAACTCTGCAACACCATGTTTTCTCCATTAGGCAAAGAAGCGTCATAGGTTTTTCCGTTGTATTGTTTATCCCACTTTAAATCGGCGGGATTAATATGTCTCTCAAAAAAACCGGCTTTTATTCCGGCAGAAAGGCTGTTATGCCTATCAAAGAAAACATGATAGGCCACATCGGCATTTAGTTGGTTGGTTGTAAACTTAGCCATCCCAACTTTATCGTTAAATAAAGTAACACCGGCTCCAATGTAATTTCCTTTTCTTTTTTTATTTAAATAAATCTTAGTATCAAACGCTAAGGCTAATGTTTTGAAAGGGTTTATAATGCTTTTCCACTGGTTTTTATAGTTGGCTACGAAACGGAAATCAGAGTTAATAGCTCCTGCTGCAGCCGGGTTTAGTAAAAGAGGCGACTCATAAAATTGCGAAAAATGAATATCCTGCCCTTTCAGCAGAGACACGCATAGGTAAAACAGAACACAACTATGTTTAATCCTTATCATCTAACCAGTGTGATTTCTCCTTTTTGATTAATTTTTTTATCGTTAAACATGGTTATGTTTAGTGAGTAAGCATAAACACCGGGTTCGGCATTTTTTCCTTTGTATGTCCCATCCCATCCCTGTTTGGGGTCATTGCTTTGAAAAACCATGTTTCCCCAGCGATCATAAATTCGGAATACTATTTCTTTTATTCCGTTTCCTCTCACAAATAACTCATCATTTACCCCATCTTTATTTGGCGAAAAAATATCCGGTATAAATATTTCGGTTGATTCTAGTATGCATATATCCATGGCATACGTATCGGTACAGTTTCCTTCGTTTCTTACAGTAAGAATTACTTGATGATTTCCGGGGGTGCTAAATTCGTGTTGAACACTTTGCCCGGGAGTATAGGTAATGCTTGTTCCTCCGATGTTCCAGGTTCCGGCAGTGGCACCATTTGATAAGTCAATAAAAGAAACCAGGTTGTCGTCAAAAGGAATACAACTCATGTTGGGGTTAGGAGAAAACCTTGATTTAATGGCATTATAGCCGGGTATTTTTATGAAGGTATCTCTGGAACATCCGGTTGTTAAGTTTTTAATTTTTACTTGGTAACTTTTTCCGGCAGTTCCACTCAGTATACTTCCTGTTTGAACCGGTGTTGTATTCCAATTATATGAATAGTTCCCTCCAGGTGGTGTGATGTTTACGGTAGCTTGCCCATTTTCTCCGAAACAGCGTATGGGCGTAGTACTTATATTGGGATAAAACGGAGGAGCAACGGCAATGGTGATAAGGTTGGTTTGAGGATCTGAACAACCATCATTGGTTTCTACTGTATAGGTAGTGGTAACTTGAGGAATGACGATATGACTCGAAATTGGTATAAGCCCATGGCTCCAGGTATGTGTATAGCTGTTTGGAACAGGAATGCCCCCGCTTGCAAACATGGTTATTTTAGAGGATTCTCCTATACATATAGAGTCTTTAGTAACGGTAAAACTGGCAGTTAATTGAGGGTATACGTTAATGGTTATGGAATCTCTAGTGTGGCAGGGGCCTTCACCAAAAGCGTATTTAATCATAATACTTCCGCTACCAGCGGCTGCCGGATTAAAGATATTGGGAGTAACGCTGGGTGGAGCTGTAAGTGTTCCGTTCGCCGGCACAGTGGTAAAGGTGTAGTCCTGGTTTCTGTAACAGTAGGTGGTATTTAAATTTTGTATATCGGCAGCAACAAAGGGGTATATGGTAATGCTCACATGATCAGCGCAGGTGAGCGGGGCTTTAGGAACAAATCCAACGGTGTAGGTATTTCCGGCAGGGACCGAAGCGGGAGAGAAAATTCCCAACGTAGGATTAGTTATTCCCATACCTACCCATGTAGAGCCCGGAGGTAATTGTTGCACCTGAAAGGGCGGATGCGTAGAACAAATGGTTAAATCAGGAGCAGTTAAAGCAGTAGGATAGACAATCATTTTTATAGAGTCGCTGCAAGTATAGTGCGTATAATATACTGTGTGAACTCCCGGTCCTGCACCGGCGGGATTGAAGATGTAATTAATTCCGGCCATACTTACTCCCGTTCCGCTAAACACCCCTCCCGCGGGCACATAATTTATGTTTACAAAATTGTTACTTAGCTGAAGCGTGTTGCTGTTTGCACAAAAAAACAAACTGTCTATTCCAATTATGTTTGTTCTGATGGCTCGCATTTCCAGCGTATCCGGGCAACCGTTAGTGGCTTTATAAACCAAAAATGTTGTGTAGGAATTGGAGCCGCCTGCCGACGGGTTAAATAATCCGGTGGTATTGTTTTGTATGGCACCGGGAATAGCACAACTCCATGTTCCACCTGCAGGAATTGCCGTCATGGTAGGGATAAAGGGAGCGTGAGAAGGGCACGTTGTTGCGGTTGTAGGAGATACGTTGATATCCAATACCTCTACTGCAAAAGTTGCGGAGCAACCACTGGCAAGCGAATAGGTAATAATATGTATGCCGGGCCCGGCAAGCGATGGGCTGAATGTGCCTACAACCTGATTAGTAATTCCCGGACCCACTTTTGAAAATCTTCCGCCTATAGGTTGAATGCCGTAACCATTATTAAAATTAGTCCACCACTGCGACTTACATAGTTGAATGGTGTTTGTAGGAACGGTAATAGAACTGGTAACCTGTACTGATTTGCTTTGGGAGCAGGCGCCTACAGAATAAGTAACTAAAAAAGAGCCTACCTGAGTTGGAGTAAAAACACCGGTTGGAGATATGTGTGGGCTTCCAAACCAAAAACCACCAGCCGGAGTTCCCCCTGAAACATTGAATGAAGGTTCGTTCAAGCAAGCCGCATCGTTGCTTCCGGCGCTTATCTGAACTACCGTAATTTGCGTGGTGGCAGTGCAACTTCCTACCTGATAGGTTAGCGTTTTTACCCCTTGAGAGGTACATGCAGAACAAAAGAATCCGGTAACGGAGTTTGTGATGCCGGGTCCAAGCCAAACACCTCCTGTTGGTGTTCCGTAAGGTTGTAGTGTGATATTGGTCCCCTGACAAAGTGTTGGAGTAGGAATGGGGGCAATTTGAGGATCTATTACAAAAATGGTTCTGGAAACAACAGTTTGCATAGATGTGGTTACCTCTGTTAGTGTACACTGGTAAACTGTAGTAACAGCAGGACACACAGCATGAGGTCCTGCGGTAGCCGGTAAACCATTGTTCCATTGATAATTAAAAGTTAAACAAGCTGTTGCTGGAGTTACTGCCGTTACCGAGGCATTACAGTTATAAGCGCATACCGTAGCGCTTGACTGAACATTTATACTTGCTTGAATAGGACAGTTTGCAATTGAAAAAGTATTTATAATGTTTTGAAATTTATAGGCGCTATCGCAGTTATCGAGACGAAACAAGGTTGAGTTTATCGTGTAATGGCAGTTTTGGTTTATTGGATTTTGAAGATTTATTTGAATCACATTAGTTGTACCGTTACTGCAAGGCATTGGTATTACGGTTGCCACCCCCGGAGTCATGGGACCATTAACTAAAAAATAATTTGGTTTTAAGGAATCGCAAATAACTCCATAATTGGTGTGTAAAGTAATTTGATTGGCATTACACGAAGGAATAGAAGCTAATGTTGCCGTTGGAGCTAAAGGAGGAATGGATTGAGAGTACCAGCCTCCGTTCCAGCCATGTCCTACGGTGTTTCCGTTTTCTGTCCATACAATGGTCATGCTGCCTGATGTAGCAACTAAGGTAGGAATGGCAGTGGTTGCAGTAAATGCTCCCAGCAAGGGAGATGCCGTGTTTGGGCCGTTATAAAAATAAATCCAATCTCCTGCTTGTATTTGAGTTTGGGTGGGATTTGAGCTGAAAGTAAAGGTTATGGGACTTCCAACAAAAACTTTTAGTGTATGAGAAGTAACGGTATTTAAAACTGATAGATACGGATTTGTTGGTCCTCCATCGTCATAAAATTTTGCTCTGCAATCGGTAACGGTATATGTTCCCATATTATGAGATGGAATTTGAGCTAAACCGGCAACGACTGAGTTGAGTAATAAAACAAGCAGGTATGTTTTTTTAATGAAAGGCATTCGGACGCTTTTCTTATTGCTTATTAATGGTTATCTGAGGAGTAGTAATTTCATTACTCCAATTTCCTGCACGGTCTCGGAGTTTAATTTTTAAATTTGTAACCTCCGTATTTCCTGTTCCAAGCAAAAACATACTGTTTAATTTTATTGTAAGCTCTCCTTCTATGGGTATGTTTTTTTCAGATGGAGGAGCCAATGGCTTTACATGATAGGTATCAGGGTTTGAAAGCCTGGCATCTTTTACATGCAGGGGGTGATCTTCCGGTGAGTATTCGCCCAAGTCTCCATTATTGTCTTTATATCTAAATTTAACGATAATAGAGTCCTTGAACTGTATTACATTGGTGGGTGTAACCGAAACAAGCTCTATTACGGGAACAGGATCGGGGGGAGGTTCTTCCTTTTTCTTCTTACAGGAGGAAAAAAACAGAAGCGTTGAAGAGGCAAAAAGAATTATGAGTAGGTTCAGATTTTTCATTTATGGAGTAATTTTTATTACAAAATAGTCGTTGTAATACTTAGACCCGTTGTTAGGAGTTTCTGAGAAAGAGGTATTGTGTTCGTCTTTGAAATAGGTACGAATAAAAATGTACCCGGTGTCGGGAAGCACACTATTTAAGTTGAAGTTTGATAACTTAAAATTATATGTTACCGTGTTACTTAAGCTCATATCTAAGTAGCTTGGTCCGCTAGGCACGTAAGTAACAGGAGCGCTCACGGCATTACTGAAATCGTTTCGATTTAGAGAGAATTTAATATGTCCCTCTGTTAAGTTTTGAGGAGCCGTAACATCGTCTGTAACATAAAGCCATATATCAACCGGGCCGTTATTTTTTGAAATACTTATGTATCTCGGTCTTGGAAAAGCAGTTGTATTTCCTGTATTGGTTATTTGTAACCCCAGCGTGTTAGGAAGTTTATTGCCAATTACCGGAGGGTTTCCAAAAATATCTTTTGCTCCTGCGTCAATCCAGTCTTTTATATTTTGTATGTATACAGCATGTTTTGGAACATACATCCAGGTAGTATCATTCCAGGGCATTCTTCCTTGTCCAATAGTACCAATTCCCGCACCGGGTTTTTGAACGAGTCTCAGATAAAGTTGAGATTCGTTAGACTTTCCGGGCATTACTCTGTATTGGTAATTTCCAAATGGTATTGTTTGGATGATGGGAGCGTATACCAAAGAATTATAGGCGCTGCTTAAGTTTCTGAAGTCAGGTTCGAAAGAACCGTCATGGCAACCGGAATTATTACAGGTAACAGCAAATATGTTGTTATAAATATACTCAAAACTGGTAGGAGCCGGGTTATAAGTGTTGGTGGGTGGAGCAGGAGCTTTGATAGAAGGATCATCAAAGGGGTTTTTGTGTGGTTCTTCGTTTTTCTTTTTGCAGGAAAGAAAAGCTGTCATTAAAGCGAATGAAGCAACAGTGATTATAGATAAGAGTTTTTTCATAGTGTCTTTTTACGACATTAATTCATAAAATGATTTGGTTTGTCCAAGAGGGCCGTTGTATAAAAAGCCGGCATTCATCACGTCGTCTTTAATACCCAGTATTTCGGCGATGGTTGGCACCACGTTGGTATTCATGCCAACTTGCTGGCTAGGACTTCCTTTAACTATACCTTGGGGAATTGTTGGTCCAACCAGTGAAGTAAAAGTTCTGAGTGAGTTTGCATCGGAGTGGTCGTATGCGAAATAGTTGTTGTCGTCCTTTATAGGGTTTGGGAACAAGTCTCTGCCGCACTCAGGCGCAACAATCATAATAGTTTCGCCGGCCATTTCAGGAATTTGTGTTTGAATATAATTCCAAAGCCAACCAACAGAATGATCGGCTTGATGAAGTGCCTGCAGGTATCCGGTATAGTTTTGATGACATTGATCAACTGCACCTAAATTTACCACGGTTAAAGTAGGTTTAAAATACTTCATCAATTCTGCTGCATAACCTACTGTTCTTGCGTCTCCATTATTGGACCCCGGAGGCTTTGCAACAGCAAAATTGTTGGTCTTGGTAAACATCAGTTTCATAAAGTTGTGAATCTGATATTTTTCATCTTCTGTATTTTTGATATCGGGTAAGGCTCTTCCAACATTCGCAAAGTTGTTGTCCAAAAAATACTTCATTTTGTACATAGGCTGAAGTTCATCTTCCGGATGATAAGATTTTGCATCTTCAAACCAGGCTTTTCCTTGGTTGCCAAAAGTAACCAGTGGAGCAAAAAAATTAGCGCCATATTTAGCACCGAAATTACTGTGTTCACTATAGTTAAGCAGGGGTATGGAAGCGCCGATGCTGTTTCCTATGAACCAAACTTTGCTGGCATCTTCCCCTCTGAATCTCCGCACGTATTCAAATATAGTTGGAAATAGCGGTTTTTGTTTTAGGCCTTGAGAAGCAACCCTGTTTCCTTGTAATAATGCGGTGTATCCGTCGTAATGTCCTGCAGTAATACATCTAACTTCTTTAAAGGTAGTACCTTGTGATTCAATAGAATTTGCAGGAGATAATATGGCGGGTATGGGATTTGCGCCGGTGGTTCCGGTTCCGTATACAATGGGTGTTTTACTGCCGTCTGGTGCAGGCCCGTTGAATAAGTTAGGCATGATGTTACCGGCATTATCCGGATTATTTAACGATGGAATTTTTATGCCTTGACCAAGTTGTAGATAACCCTGTAAGGAGGCTTCTTGATGCCTAACACCACCTGCAAACATAACAAGCACAACGTGTTTGGCATAAGGAGCATTAGTTCTGGCAAAAAGCCTACCGGATGGTAGTATATAAGGAACAACAAAGCTCCCTGCAGCTGCAAGACCGGCTTTTTTTATAAATTCTCTTCTTTTCATGATTTTGTTAAAATAAGTTAGTAGTACATGTATTCGTCTGAAAGAGCAAAGGCCATATAGATTAATTCAGGAGTAAGATTGGGGTCGGCCTGAATGGTTTGTTTGAGGTATTCTTTTTCTGCCTCGCTGGGCTTTCTGACGTAAAAGCGAACGTAGGTGTCCGTAATAAACTTATCTATATTCGCATTCATTTCGGCTACCGTAGGAATAATAACACCCGGTTTTTTCATCAAATTGGCTATAAAAACCTGTCTTGCCAGTATTTGATCACCTACTGAATCAAAAGCTTGAGAGATGGCAAAAACTTGGTTAGAGGAAAGCGCCTTTTGAAACATATTGGCGTATAGAATGGAAACGTACTGATCGGTTGTTTTCATTCTGGTTTTACTTACGTTTGCCGGCAGTAGGTTTACGTTGTTTACTCCGTATTGATAGTGAGTTTTTACGTCTTTTTTACACGAGCTTGCCCATAAAGAAATTATAAGGCAAAGAGAGACTTTTTTTAACCTATTGATATTAACGGAAGTTGGCATATTCATCAGATTTTAATATTTGTAACTGTACTTTGAAAATATCTTTATCAACCGGTAGAGTACCGATGGTTGACATGATTTCTTGGGTAGTTGGATACCTGGATAAAAATGTTTTGTACAACCACCTTACGGTTCCTTCATAAAATTCACTGCAGTGTGTTATGATATGAAAGTAATCTCCTTTGCTGTGGCCGGTTCTTCCGAAAAGAATACCCGACTTACCGTTTAGTATCATATCTCTGGCAATTTGAAACTCACTCATGGTGTAATTTCTAAAGAGTAAGTCGTTAAAAGTGTATTTTATAGTGTTGTCCTCATTGCCCATATATGAATCGGTGTACTGAAAGGTTACCGAGTTATTAATCAAAATTTCACAGTACTCCTCAATTTGTATTTGCTTGTGATAAAATAACCATCTTGATTTAGCAGCCCTGCCAAGCTCGTATGCATTTTTTTTGTTTGCGTAAAAAGCGGCCCAATTTCCCATTAGTGAATCTTGTAGAGCACCATATTCTGCTAAACCTTTGTAAAACATAAAATCCTGCTCACCAAAACCTTCGCATAAACGAACGGTTAAAATGTCAAAAAGCCTGTTATTGGCAGCTATTGCGTAGGATGAGTCGCCAGGCCTGTGTGTTTGATCTTTTTGTAGCTTGACAATAAGCTGTTCTCTAGCAGAAAGGGAAAGATTACTGGAAATCAATTTGTCGGTTTCTTCTTTCATTTCCGAGTTAAAAGGTTCTCTTCCTATTATGTCAATAAAAAGCCTGTTCACATAATTTTCAACTTTTACTCTTGGAACCTTGTCATAGTAAGGAGATTCGTTCCCATCTACCAATACAACCTTGGTGGTTTCTTTCTTTTTACAAGAACCAAAGACTATAAGAGATAGACAAAAAAATAAAATGAGTCGATGAAAACATAAATTTAATGGACAAAAAATGTTTTTTTTGCATACGGCGGTTCAGCTTTAATCTTTTCAAGTTGAAAAGGTAGGTATTTGTGCATTAACATTTATTATGAATGAGTGAATATATGTCTAAAATCTTATTAAAAGGATTTAGTATTTATTTAATTTACATGTTTGAAAATCAGCATATTAAACTAATTGGTGATTGAAGTTCTAATTACCGGAAGTGTTTTTTGATTTTGACAGTGTGTTTTAAGCATTTCAAGATTTAGGACAGTAAAATTCCTGCTAAATAGCAAATTTACGTTAAGCTAATACAGCGGGAGTTTCGTATTTCTGCCTAAGCAATATCTTTGGGTTTTTACATGAGTTTGAACCATATAAAAAGTACAGAGATAAAAGAATTGTTGGCATTCTTATTGGTAACTAAATCAAGAGACTCTGCAGTTTTCAATAAAGAACTGGGAGAGTACTTGGATAATATTTTTAGAACCCTTGATGCAGAAAATCGGTTTAAGCAGAGTTTCCTTGATTTTTTAAATAATATTTTTTTTACGGACAGTTTAACAAAT
Organism: uncultured Akkermansia sp.; assembly: GCA_964585565.1. Classification (GTDB taxonomy): domain Bacteria; phylum Bacteroidota; class Bacteroidia; order B-17B0; family Aurantibacillaceae; genus Aurantibacillus. The sequence continues at coordinate 20,793 of CAZPEC010000005.1, forward strand.
GCCGGAATAAATTCTAATAGAGGTTTTTTTCCGGAGTTGAAACAACGCTTAAAGCACAAAATTCTTCCGGCAATTAGCAAAGAAAATTATTTGAGTGACTTCGTAAAAAATACATTTAACAGTAAGACAGATTATTTAGTATTTGAAAAAATCTCGCATGAAAATTTTTCTCGTTTGTTTAACATCGTGTTGGATGATGAAAATACCCGTAAAAAACTGCTTGCCCAACTGGAGAACGCATTAATCATTTTAGCACACAGGCTTGTATCAATAGGAATTGATCCTTATCTGGTGAGCAAATTATCTTTTACAGATGACAGCGATTCTCCCTTTTTTAAATTTAATATTTCGCTGAATAATTATATCCGTAAAATTGGAAGCATTGAAGAGGTTTTTTTGCATTTAAACAGGTGTGAGGAGGTATTTAGTTACCTGAGCGCTAACAGGGAAACCATTGGGATTAGTTTGCATTTAACTTTTTTAATAAGGCGTGCTGAACAACATATTAAACGGATTAGGTTGCTTCTAAGTGTTCATTCGTCGGGTGAAGGAGAAGAGCGAATAAAACAACTGCAGTTATTGGTGGTTACCATATTAAAATCGGAATTAAATAATACCGGTATCCGCAGTTTTTTCAGAGAAAATACGGATTTAGTAGCTAATAGAGTTGCCAATCAAACATCTGCTAAAGGCGGTCATTACATAGGTTTTACGAGAAAAGAAAGCAGCAAACTGTTTAAGTCAGCTATGGGGGGGGGATTGATAGTTGTTTTTTTAGTTTACATAAAAAACTACATACATGATATGCATTTGGCATTGATGCCTGAGGGTTTATTATTTGGATTAAACTATGGCTTAGGTTTTGTTGCGATGCACTTGTTGCATTTTACCTTGGCTACCAAACAACCCGCCATGACGGCATCGTATATAGCCGGGATAATTGAGAAAAAGATAAATGACGAAAATGCTCGAGCGGAGATATCGTTAGTATTAGCTCAAATTATGCGAAGTCAGTTTATCTCTTTGGTTGGAAATTTGGTGGTAGTGCTACCGCTGTGTTTTCTAGTTGCCTTTATGCTGAGTTGTTTTTTCAACTATCAGATTTTCAACGAAGCGGAGGCATTAAAACAATTAACATCCAATCATCCTTTGTATAGCGGCTCGTTGATTTTTGCTGTTGTTACCGGTATTTATCTTACGCTGGCCGGGTTAATAACCGGTTATTACGATAATAAGGTGGTATTTTCCAGAGTTCCTGAAAGAATAGTAAAACACCCCGTATTGAGCAAACTGTTTCAAAAAAAATCATTAACCTCTTTTGCGGGATTTATAGAGAAAAATTTAGGTTCGCTGGTAGGAAACATGGCGCTTGGATTTTTTTTGGGGGTAACCGGAAACTTTGGAAAATTTATGGGAATACCGGTAGATATTCGTCATATAACCATATCTGCCGGAAATTTTGGGATAGCTACAGCTCAGGGATATTATATTGATACCAATTTTATAATTACTGTTTTTGCCGGTGTTTTACTTATTGGTATTATCAATATTATATCCAGTTTTTTGTTTTCATTTTACATAGCCTGCAGGTCGAGATATCTCCACAATAAACAAATCCTATTCATGTTTCTTCAAATGTTGTTGTATATACTAAAAAACCCGGCTTCTTTGCTATTGTCTATAGAGGATGGTAAAAAACAGGAGGGCAGTGTTTAATTATACCTCGCTAAGTTTTTGTTTTAACACGTCAATAAGTTCCATCTCTGTTTTGTTTATTCCTTTATAGGCAGAAGCTACTTTTTCAACCGCTCGAATAATTTGCTGTTTCATTTTGTCGTCAAATTTCCCGGCATTTTGTTTTAGGTAATCGTAAAAATTTAAAAAAGCCAATTCGGCGGGAGTTGTTTTATCTTCCATATCCTCAAATTGGAACTGCGCATAAAAAGCTTGGTTCATACCTGAAGAGTCTGTACTGGTTTCATTGGCCGCAAGTTCTTTCAATATAAATTCTCGAAGAGCATCTACTTCTTGCTTACGAACTTTTCCATCTGCATAAGCAACGGAGTATAATAGCCGACCCAATTCTTTATAAAAGTTTTTGATATTTAATCCGCTTGGAGTAAAAAGTGGGTTGTTTGCACTCATAGTATTTTAGTTTTGGATGATTATTTTGATTTTTTTCGATACACAATTAAAGGAATTGTAGCAGCAAAACTCATATCAACACTTTTGCTGGAGAGAAACAGACGGCTGAACCAATTTCTGTTTTGTTTGGTGAAAAGTACCACCGCCGACGGTTTCATTTTCTTAATATCTTTCTCCATATATTCTGTTAAGGAATATTCTAAACCCAACTCATGAAATACCACTTTATTCCAGGGCCGTTCTATTTTTTGTGCTTTTTTGTTTAAGTTTTTTTTCGTGTTTAGCTCATTAAGTAAATAATTATAATGGTGCGTTTCAACCTTTGCTTCAATTGAAAGAACCATTGGTTCAATAATTTTTAGTTCTTTTTCGGGTTTTTCAAAATCGGAAGCATACCATAGTAAATTAATTTTCTTTATACGATATTTCGGAGGAACTGTAATTACAGGGATAGACGAGTTGTTGATTAAATTGGAAGAGTGAGTGCCAAAAAGTTTACGAATGCTGCCGGCTCCCTGTGTGCCGATGCATATAAAATCAGCTTTTATTTTTTTAGCTCTACTAACAAGCAAGTCTATTACATTCAGGCCGATTTCTATATGGTAGCTAACGTTTCCGGGTTTTTGGTTTAATTCTTTTAATATTCCCGCAGCAAATTTTTCTAGTTTTTCTTTGTTTCTGGCGATTTCGGTTTTTATAAAAGCATGGTATTTTTCCGGACTCCAGGAAGTTGGTTTCATAATTTCCACCACATGCATTAACTCCAATTCACTTTTTGACTGGGAGGCGAGTTGAGCAGCAAAGCGTATCCCTGATTTTGAATTATTCGAAAAATCAGTTGATGCCAAAATTTTTTTCATTGCTTGTTATTTTCTGTTTTACAAAGATGTTTTTAAAAGCATAGCTTAGAGCTGATTTATGTCAGTGATAAAACCGATTCATGTCAGGCGAACTATTTTTCGGCTACGGAAGGACTGTCTTGTTTTATCACTTTAATCCACCTGCCTTTATCTCTGGCATAAACACTGTTATCATACATGCCCTCTACGTTTGTACCCGGCAAATAAAAGCTTCCTTCATAAGCCGCATTGAGTAAGATGGTAAATGTTTTAGCTTCGTGTTCATACAAGTCGAAGTAAGTAAGTACTCTATCGTCGCGGATATCTTGGTAAGTATAATTTGTGCCGTTATGGTTATTATTTTCACTTTCGTCACTGTTTATTCGATTATTATGTATCTCCCAACCGGAGGGGATATAGTTCATTAATGCCAAATTTTTAATTTCTCCTGAAAGCCCCATGTTTTTCACGGTAACCTGCATGATAAAGTTGGTGCTTTGAGGAAGTTCATCCGGCATAAGAGAGTTGCCATTCATATCCTTAAATACGGTTGAAATACTGACATTTTGACTTTCCTCTGTTTCGCTGCCAATTTCGGGCTTGCCTCTTGTAATAACCCTAACATAAAGCCCGCCTTTTCCGTTATTTACTATTTTAACTTTACAGTTCTTGCCATCTTTGTAATTTAAGGGTATTTGTGATATAGCGCTGTTTCCTTTGAGGCTTACTTCTTTTCCGTTTATGCTAACATTTGCTTGCATTGCCGAAGCCCCTCCATATTTTTTAATAAAGTTGCTCACAGCTACTAAGCCATAAGCGGTTGTTTGGGTACTGAGCCATGATTTTGAGGAAAGGAAAGCCGATACCTTTTTTAATTGAGTAAGCGCTTGACTTTTTTTATTCATGGTGCACAGTACATCCAGTATAACCGCCAAATCTCGTTCAGAAGAACCATACGTATAGTAGTTCACCTGGTATTTGCCTACATCAGTACTTGATTTTGCAAGCAATTTTTCGGATTCATCAATTTGTCCTGCCAATGCATAAGCCCCGGCCAAATACCATTTGGCCTGATTGCTTAAATTGTTGTTTTCACGTAATCGGTTCATGGCGCTCATAGCGGCGCTGTTTGCCAGCGCCAGTACATAAAGCCTGTAAGCTTGAAGTACATCGTTATTGAAGTATTTATTTTTATTTAACTCAAAATTTTGAGCGACTTTGCTTTGATAGCTTATCCAGTTTTTCTTAAAACCGGGAGGTAAAGCGTATCCTTTTTTTTCTGCACAAATCATGAAGTGACCGCCATAAGTAGTACCCCAATCGCTAGGCTCTGTTGTTCCGGGCCAGTAAGATAAACTACCATCTCGAAGTTGGAAAGAACCAATGCTGTTTATGCCTTTTTTAATATTGCTTTCAATTTCATTTTTAAGATCATCATTCAATTCCATGATGTCATTTAAATAAAGTTGAGCAAAGGTTTGTGAGGTGGTTTGTTCAATGCAACCGTGAGGGTAGGTTATGAGGTAGTTTAAGCGTTCATTCAGGTTAATGGGAGGAATGGTAGAAAGTTCTACTACACCGCTGTTGGTTCCGGCCAGGCCCGTTGGCATTACGTTTTCTTCTATAGTTTTTCCGGCATCTACCCATAAGTCTTTAATGTTTGTTTGATAGGGATTTGGATTTCTCACATCCAGTTCCATTTCATATTTAGATGAGTGTCCTCCGCCGTTAGCGGTAATTTTTATTTTGGCAATTCCTGTTTTGTTTTTTACCTTTAACTGAAAACTTAACATTTTTTCTTCGTCTTTTCCCAGGTTAATTGTTTTTGTGTTTCCTCCAACTAATTGTACAAACTCGTTAGTTTCAATTTTTACTTCTGTTTTTCCTATTGCTTTTGAACCGCCAAAAAGTGTAACGGGAAGTTTCACTTCTTCCGTTACGCTAAGCACTCTTGGCAACGTGCCAAGTACCATTAGAGGCGCTTTAACCGGAGTTGTTTTTTCGCTGCTGCCATATGCTCCTTTGTATCCGGCAATTACCATGGTTCTTACTGAGCCAATGTACAAAGGCATTTTAAATTCAATTTTTTTCTTCTCACCCTTAGAAAGATGAATAGGGCCAATAAATTTAACCATAGGTTTAAATCGGTTTGTTTTGGCTCCGTCATCTCGTCCGTCCAAACCGTCTCCGCCAACACTTAAAATTCTTTCCAACTCTCCTCCAAAGGCACCAATTACGTGGTCGTATAAATCCCAAGATTTAACGCCCAGGGCTTCTTTGGCATAGAAAGAATTCCAGGGGTTAGGAGTTTTGAAACGAGTAATGTCCAATAAACCTTCATCAACCATGGCAAGAGTAAAAGCCATGGCTTTGCCGTTTTCTTCACTTACTGTAATGCTAACATTTTGTTCGGGAACTAATTCGTTGGGCATATTAATTACAGGACGTAGATGGGTTTCCGGGTCGTCAATTAAAACCGGAACAACGCCATACATACGTATGGGAAGGTCGTTAGCTCTTTTATGTGGTTGCATGAGTGATACATGAACGTATACGTTTGGAGCCATTTCAGGAGTTATTTTAAAACGAAAAGTACTGTTTCCTTTTTCTGTTTGAAGCCAGTGAGCCTCCAGTATTTTTGTTCCGTTTTCAATAGTTACCAAAGCGCGTCCTTTTTCGGGTGAGGGGATGTTTACCAGGGCGTCTTCACCCACTTTATAAGATGACTTATCGGTATTGAACTGAAGCATGTTGGAGATAATTTTATTGTCTTCACCTCCTTCTCGGTTCATCCAGTTGGGCCAGTCAAAAAAGCAAATTTTTGTGGCAGAATGGCCACTTTCTAAATCCGTAACCCGCAAGAGATACCTTCCCCATTTGTGTTCCGGAATATTTACAGTAACCGATCCTTTTCCGTTGGTTGTAGAAATAATTTCTGTATGAACAGGCTTATGGTATTCGTCAGTTGCATAATTTGCTAATTCCCATTCGTATTGTTCCCACCACCAGCGCCATTCCATTTTATACATATCAAAGCGTATTTTATTTCGTGACACCCCGTTTCCTTTAAAATTAACTGAAGCAATTTGAATTTTATGATCTTTCCCGGTATGTAATATGCCAGTATTTCGCTCTCCTGAAGGTGTATTAATTCCTACGTAGTAAGAATAGGGAGAGTAAGTTACCGAAAAGTGGTCTACGCTGAAAGCTCCGCTTTGTTCATAAACACGCGTAAAAAAGATTGCCTTTAAAAAACCCGGAGTTTTACCTTCCAGGTTTAAATTTAGTAAGGTAGAGGCATCTCCGTTTTCATCCAGCTTACCATCAAATACTTCTTGATTTTGCGATTCAAAGTATCTTGTAGCGTCATCAAAAACATAATCTTTATATTTATCAAACTGAGTGGTTGTTTTACTTAAAGCCACAGAAATAGAGGCGGGCAAAAACTGAACTTTTGCTCCGGTTAACCAGTTGGCATGAAGCGTAACTTTATTGTTATCATCAGCATTTAATAGTTTATTATCACCTACATTTACTTCCAGTTTTAAACGATTAGGCATTATACTCTCTATCCGTATGCTTTTACTAAACTTAACAGAACCAACTTTTACCTCGGCGCTCCAAAGGCCTGTTGGTGCATTTAGGCTTGTTTCGGTAAAAAAACTGTAAAAGCCGTCTACACTTTTATTTTTAAAAATTCGTTTTACCAATTGTCCCTGAGGATTTCTTAGTTCAAAACTTACGGGGTGATTTTCCGGAAGCTTTTGCTCTTTATCTTCCAGTATAAAATTGATAAAGAGAGAGTCTCCGGGCCTCCAAACGCCTCTTTCTCCGTATATAAAACCTTTGATTCCTTTTTTAACGGCATCGCCCGAAACATCGTACATACTGAGGGGTAGGGAAGCGCCATCATCCAGCCGTACGTAGGCTCTTTGTTCATCTTTTTTGGCAACAATAAAGGCCGGTTTTTGTTTTGCCGTAATAAAACATTGGCCATCTCCATTTGTTTTTTCAATCTGAATGAGTTGCTTCTGGTAGTCGTACAGCTCCAAAACAACTCCTTTCATCGGATCGGTGGTAACAATATCATTTGCTGCTATAAATAAATTTCCGTTATTCCCGCTTTTAACGATAAGTCCGATGTCTGACGCCAGTATATTTTTACTGATTGTTTTATCATATTGCCTGTAATATGCTGCCTTACAGGGGTTATCGCGGTTACTCCAACTGTATTCATCACCTTCATCACCGTACTCGTAATCATATCCGTAGTAATAATCGTCGTAGTAATATCCGTAAAAAGGATTTTCTTCTTCTTTTTCTTCGCTTATTTCTTCCATCTCAAACTTTTCATCTTCATTATTTCCAAGGCAGGGGTATGTGCTGTAGGCTTTTTTTATGCTCATGGTTATTCGGTATATGGCTCCGGGTTCTCGTTTAATAAGAGTAGAAAGATCGAGGGTGAATTTTTTCCATATCCCGAAGTCGGCCGGATTGGTAATGCCCAGATTTATTCGTTTGTCTACAATCTTTTTCCCTACCTGAGCAAGATTTCCATTATCGTTTAAGCTGTTAGTTTGTAAAAATTGAAGTACGTTGCTTTCGTATATTTTGAAAATCTTTACGTCTACTGCTTTTAAATTAACGGTTTCAAAAGGAAGATTGAGGTTGTTGCTGGAAGGAAGAATGTTCCCTCCCCCGGTAAAACGTACAGCCGGTTTTACATCATTAAATACAATATTGTGTTCAGAGGCTTGCGCCAAACTTTTTCCTTTGGTGTCCCTTATACCTTCGCGCACCTTAAGAGTGTAGTTTCCTGCCTTAAGATTGTTGGGATACATAAACACTTGGTTGTTTGTGATAATAAACTTTACATCATTTTGATTAGGGATTTCAATAAAATTTTCAATGCTTCTGTTTTGGTCAATTGGATTTGAAAAAGTGAGCAGCACATATTGTTCATTATCGCTCTTTACAGACACATTCAGCAACCTAAATTCGTTTTTTGATGTGATGTCAATTTTTTTGTTCTCGTTCAGTTCAAGTCCCGCTTCTTTACCATTAAAGGCAAACGTAAGCAAACTGCTTGCGTTGGTTGGTCTGGTTATACTGTCTATAAGAAAACTGTGCTGAGTGCCTTTATCATTATGCAGCCATTTTACTTTTAGTTTTGCTCCGGGATATTGAACGAGTAAAGATTTTTCAATTTGTTCGGGGTTAGCGTAATCGGCTGTAAAAATGCTGCCTCCTGAATTATAGTAAGTATAATCGTTACTTTGATAGCATTTAAGGTCGTTAAATTCTAATTTAGCATCTTGTTTAACGGTGTTAAATTTGAAATCAAACTCTTTTAAGTCGCTTTTTACATCAACTAATTTTCCTAAGTGAAACGTGGCTTTGTATTGTTGACCTTGCTTTAAGCGTTCCTTTGGTATAAATTCTATGGTTTGTGCATCTTTCCATACGGCACTTCCCTCTACTTTAGGTTCAAAGGAAAAGAATTTTTCATCAACCGGTGTGTTCAGTTGCATGTTGTTGCCAAATTCGTGGCTTAGTCTGATTTTTATACTTGAACCGGTTGGTATGTACCCTGTTGTGAAAGCGTTAATGTATCCGGCAAATTCGGGGTTTATACTATTTATAAAGTTAATGCCGGCGTTTCCGCCGTTCATTTTTTGATAAGATTCAATTTTTTTGTAGACAAAAACTACAGAAACCGTGCTGACTACTCCTATAGCCATCCACTTTAATTTGGTTGCCAACATGTTAACTTTTTTATATTTAAATCTAAAAGTAAGCTTTTTTTTAGGAGTCGGCTAAGTTGTAGCATGGGTATTTTTTTTAACCGGATACAAACAGCGCTTTTAGAGTAAGGACTTTTTAAAAAATGCCTAACTTAGCCCGGATATTATGGCTCCCATTTTTCAGTTTTTAAAAACAAAGCAATTTTTTATCCATTTAGCTCTTTCGTTATTCACCCTCGTATTACTATTGTTTGGGTTAATCAAGTATTTGTCTGTTTACACAGGTCATTCGGAGTTTGTTACAGTACCTGATTTTATGAATGCCCGTATAGCTGATTTGAATGATTTGGTGAAGGATAAAGAGGTGAATTATATAATTATAGACAGTGTTTACGACCCCCAGCGTAAGCCCGGAATTGTTATTAGGCAAGATCCTTTAGCAAATACACAGGTAAAACACAATAGAAATGTTTATTTATACGTTACAAGCATGGTACCTCCACAAGTACTTATGCCAAAATTGATAGATAGAAGTGAACGCCAAGCCAGGCTTATCATCAGCAGTTATGGATTAAAAGCCGGAACAATAAGTACCAAGAGTTCTGACTGCAATGGTTGTATATTGGAACAGCTATACAAAGGGCAGCCAATAGAGCCGGGCACTCCCATAAAAAAGGGAAGTAAAATTGATTTGGTAGTGGGGGTGAAAGACACTTATTATACCTCAGCAGCTTCCGATACTATGAATACTCAACAAAAATTTAAAGATGATGAAGAGTAGGTTGATGTGCATGGTTATCCTTGTTATTGGTTCTTTTGCTTGTTTCTCACAAGAATATACAAGGCCCATGCAGTGTAATATTAACTACCTATATAACGATTTGGAAATGAGTAACTTTTCCAAGCATAGTGTCATAGGCTTGTCCTCTTCAAAAACTACCTCAGCCGGAATAACTCTTCCTTTTTTTGACGATTTTTACTACGCCGACAGAAGCGCCTACCCAAGTCAGGCTTTTTGGAGTGATTCACTGGTTTATGTGAACACGGGAATGCCTATTGCTCCCTTAAGCATAGGTGTTGCCACGTTTGATGGTTTAAACAAAAAAGGTTTTCCTTATACGCCCTTTGCCAATTATACGGCAAGCGGAGCCAGTAATGCAGATACACTCACTTCCAGGCCCATAAATTTAAAAACAATAGGCTCTTATACTCTGCAGCCACTTGATAGCATAGCGCTCATTTTTTACTATCAAAGAACCGGCCGTGGAGATTCTCCCGAAGTTCAGGATTCTTTGATGCTTGATTTTTTTAAGCCCACTCAAAAAATATGGGAGAAAAGAGTTTGGGCACTCAGAGGAAACACCACCCCAAACAATACCGACACCATTTTTAAGCGAGCTTTTATTTGGATAAATGATACGGCTTATTTGCACGAAGGTTTCAGGTTTCGTTTAAGAAATAAGGCTGCTACCAACGGAAATTTTGACAACTGGCACGTTGATTATGTTTACCTAGATAGAAACAGAAGCATGTTGGCCGATACATCCTGGAGTGATGTATCCATAGGATATGTTCCTTCATCGTTCATATCATATTGCAGCGCAATGCCCTGGCAGCAGTTTGCGCCGAATGATATGGCTTCTAAATATTCTAACTTTATCAGAAACAATGGAACAGGTACCGTTAATACAACCTACTCACACGAAATTTTTGATAAAAACGGTAATTCCCTTCACTTAAGTAATTTTGGAGCGGCTAATTTATCTCCATTTGCCACCGGGGGATGGCAAAACTACTTACCACACAAAAACCCACCCATATCTTATACTTTTCAACCCACTCCTTTTTCAGATAGTACAGAGTTTGTTATAAAGCATTTTATGCAAGCCTCTCCATTGGATATAAGCAATTATAACGACACAGTATACCAATTCCAACGATTTAGAAATTATTATGCTTACGATGACGGAAGTTCAGAAACCGGTTATTACATACTGGGTACCGGCGGGCGTATGGTATACCGTTACCAGCTGAATTATACAGATACTCTGAGAGCCCTGAGGATTTATTTTGAGCCGGCAGGTACACACTCCATCAGCAATTCTTATAACTTCAGAATCAATGTTTTCAATCAGTTCGGTTCAGTTCCGGGTAGTTTAATTTATAAAGATTCTTTAATGAAACCATCCTATTCAACAAAGGGACATAACTATACGGCAGAGTATAAGTTAACAACACCTTTGGTTTTAAATGCCGGTACTTACTTTATAGGAATTCAGCAATTCATTGCATCCGGTATTACGGTTGGGTTTGACAGAAATTATGATTATAGCAAGAATTTATATTTTGATTCAGGAAGTGGTTGGACACAATCATCCATAAAAGGTTCTGTGCTTATGCGTCCTGTATTCGGCAAAGCAATTGAACCTCCTGTAAGCATATTAGAAAATAGCCGTGAGCAACTTGGTATTCGTGTTTTTCCAAATCCGGCAAATGAATATATACAAATTGTGACGGAGGCTGATTCAGATAAAAAACTACACTTTAAGATAATAAGTCCTGAAGGTAAAATGATAAAATCTGACAAACTGGATACATCGGCTACCCGGGTTAGTATAGAAAATTTTGCTGATGGAATTTACTTTTTATTGATTACTGATGTTTCCGGAAATATAATTCAAAGACAAAAGGTAATTATTCAGCATTAAGAAAATGGAGGAAGAATTTGTAGATGATTTCCCGGATGCTGATTCGGGCTATGAAATGCTGCACGAGCACTTTAGTTTTAAGGCCGATAAAGGGCAAGAAATGATGCGTATTGATAAGTTCTTGCAAGTAAGAATTCCCAATAGTACCCGCACCAAAATTCAGGAAGCCTGCGATGCCGGTTATGTTTTTGTGAATGGAAAATCCGTAAAATCAAATTATAAAATAAAGCCGCTTGATGAAGTTTCTGTTCGTTTAGAAAATCCTAAACGAGAAATTGAAATTATACCGGAAAATATTCCATTGGATATACTGTTCGAGGATGAATATTTGGCTGTTATAAACAAGAGGGCGGGAATGGTGGTACATCCGGGTTATGGAAATTATACAGGAACTTTGATAAACGCCTTGGCTTATCATTTTAAAAATTTACCCTATCGTAAAAATAAAATAGCTCCGGATGTAAGTATAAATAGAATAGGCTTAGTTCACCGAATCGACAAAAACACCAGCGGAATAATTTTAATTGCCAAAACAGAACCCGTTATGGCGGCGCTTTCAAAATTGTTTTTTCATCATGATATTGATAGAAAATATCATGCGGTAGTTTGGGGGAATGTTAAAGAAGACGAAGGAACTATACGAGGAAATATAGATAGAGACGTAAGAAATCGAAAAATAATGGCTGTGTATCCGGATGGAGGAGAGCAGGGTAAGCATGCTGTTACTCACTATAGAGTTTTAAAACGTTATGGTTATGTTACTTATGTAGAGTGTGTTTTAGAGACGGGCCGCACACATCAAATAAGAACTCACTTTAAGCATATAGGCCACCCGCTATTTAATGATGAAGAATACGGCGGAGACAAAGTTTTAAAGGGTGTAAATACTGCCAAGTATAGGCAATTTATTCAAAATTGCTTCAAGATAATTCCACGCCAAGCTTTACATGCTAAAACACTTGGGTTTGTTCATCCGGTAAGTGACAAAAAATTACACTTTGAAAGCGAACTTCCGGAAGATTTTACCCGGCTTTTACAAAAGTGGGAAGATTTCACCGGAGGAGGACTGCAGTAAAGCCTCAGTTTTTATCATTTACTTTTTGCTTACTTTTTCTTTGTCAGAAAAGCGGTCGTCGGTAAGACTTAGTAGAAAGTTCTCCAAGTCTTTTTTCTCATCTTCACTAAGTCCCAGGGGTTTATTAAGTAAAGTGTCTCTGTTTATGGAATTCTTCACAAAAGCGTCCGGATTATTATAGTAATCTATTACTTCTCTTAATGTTTTATGCATACCATTGTGCATGTATGGTGCCGTTAAAGCAATGTTTCTTAATCCCGGAATTTTAAAACGGCCTATATCCTCTGTTTTTCCGGTTACATTGTAACGTCCTTTATCGTTCAATTCCTCTCCGTTATACAAACCTATATTTCTGAATTTATCATTCCCGGTGAAATCCACGCCAAAATGACAATCAAAACACTTGGCTTTCCCATTAAATAAGGCTAGCCCTCTTTTAGCACTTTGACTCAGGGCATTGGTGTCTTTGCCTTGCATATAACGGTCAAAAGGTGTATTGGAAGTTTCGAGTGTGCGTTGATAGTTGGCGAGCGCACGAGCCAGTAATTCCCGGCTTGGTTTTTTGCCATAAACATTCATAAAAGATTTGTAATAATAATTGTTATGAATGAGTCTTCTAACCGCTATGCTAAGAGGAAGGTCCATTTCAACAGGATTTTCAATAGGTCCCAAGGCTTGTTCTTCCAGTGTTTCTGCTCTTCCATCCCAAAAATAAAAATTACGGTCTGTCATATTCATACAAGAAGGGGTATTGCGGTCTCCTTTTCGCTTGAAAACACCTGTACTGGTGGGTGAATTGTCGGCAAAAGCAAATTCGGGTTTATGACAACTCGCACAGCTTATGGAAGAATCTCTTGAAAGAATGGGGTCGAAAAAAAGCTTTTCACCAAGTTGTTGTTCGGAAAGGGCTAAATCGTAATCTTTACGATTCCCGCAAGATGCTAAAAAAATCAAAATAGCAAACAATTTGAGTACCAATTTCATGTTTATTCGTTTTAAAGTTGAGATAAAATGGGTAATTTTATGGTGTACAAATTTATGGAGAATTCTTCAGAGCTTCAACAAAATAACCAGTCTTTAAAACTCCCTTTTCAAAATCTTTTTTTGAATGCAGGAGTGGTTTACGGAAAAAATAAACTTTGGATGTACTTGTTTGGAGTTGTGGCAGTTATAGCAGGGTATGCCTTTGGGCAAGTAATTTTAACCATACCTCTGATTAGAATTGCAACAGCCAATGGAATTACGCTTAAAGAAATTATGGAAAACAATTATATTTTGTTTGACCCTGAAATGTTGGGGATAAACAAAAATATAATACTATTGATAGAGTTTGGTTTTTTCGTTTTTGCTTTTTTATCTTTTTATTTGGCGGTAAAACTCATTCATAAAAAACCCTTTTTAAGTGTAGTTACTGCTTTTGAAAAGTTCAGATATAACCACTTTTTCTTCGCTTTTTTACTTTGGTCCTTCATATTGGTAACAGCAATGGTTGTTACTTATATGGCAGATTCAGAATCTGTTACTTTGCAGTTTGATGCAGGTAAATTTGCTGTATTGTTTATTTTATGCATCCTCTTTTTACCTTTTCAAACATTAATTGAAGAAGTTTTTTTCAGAGGCTATCTGATTCAGGGTATGGCTCAGGTTTTTAAAAATGGAATAGTTCCGCTGGTTATATCTTCCGCTTTTTTCGGTATGGCCCATATGTCTAACCCCGAAATAGCTGCCTATGGTAAGTGGACTATGTTTGCCTACTATGTGGTTTTTGCGATGTTTTTGGGAGCAATAACCTTGCTTGACGAAGGGTTGGAATTGGCTTATGGTATTCATCTTTCAAATAATCTGGTTTCAGCTTTAATGGTAACCTCCAAGCACTCTGTGTTAAAAACGGATGCAATCTTTTATACACAGTCGGAAGACGCCACCGCAGAATTGGTTTTAGCCTTTTGTTCTATTGTAGCGGTATTTGTTATTTTTTGGATTAAGTACCGTTGGAAAAGCTTTTCTTTACTTATAAAATAAACTGAATGTTTCGTTTAAAAATCGCATCATTATTTTTTGTTTTTGCTTTACATCTTGCTCACTCACAAGACCTCTACAGGTATAAAGTTGATTTAGTGAATGTTGAAAATGATAAAGTAAAAATTACTCTTTTTCCCCCTCAGGTTAAAGAAACAGAAGTTCGGTTTTGTTTTCCGGCTATGGTGCCCGGCACTTATGAGGTGTATAATTTTGGTCGTTTTGTTTCCAATGTAAAGGCAGTAGGTAAAAATGGGGCTAAAATAGAGCTTCGAGCCATGGGACCCAATTGCTATATATTAAAACCTGCTTCCGAAATAGACTATATAACTTATGAAGTAGAAGATACCTGGGATACTGCCATAAGAGACAAAGTAGTATTTGAACCGGCCGGGAGCAATATAGAGGCAGGCAATGTTTTCTGCATAAACAATCATGTTTTTTTTGGTTTTTATGATGGTATGCCGAATAAACAATTTGAGATTGAATTTAATAAGCCAAAAGACTTTTATCCTTCCACCGGCTTAACGGAAATAATCACAGGAATAGAAAAAGATATTGTAAAAGCACCAAACTACCATGAGCTGGTAGATTCACCTATTTTATATATGATTCCCGATACAGTTTCCGTAATGGTTGCCAATACCAAGGTGATGGTTTCTACTTATTCGCCTAACAAAAAAATTAATTCCCGCTTTATAGCTCAAACACTCGAAGAATTGCTGTTTGCTCAGCGCGACTATTTAGGAGGACAGCTTCTTGTTGATAAGTACGCTTTTTTATTATATTTTACCGATAAACCAACGCTTTCCGGTTCACACGGCGCTTTAGAACATTCGTATTCATCATTTTATGTATTGCCTGAAGCTGACAGTACATATATGGTTCAGCAAATTAGAGATATAGCTGCACATGAATTTTTCCATATAGTAACACCTTTAAATATCCATTCACACGAAATAGGAAACTTTGATTATTTAAATCCCAAAATGAGCGAACATTTATGGCTTTATGAGGGGATGACCGAATATGCTGCCCACCATGCCCAAGTAAAAGCAGGGCTAACCGATATAGACGCTTTTTTAAAGGTAATGATGGGAAAATATGAAACAAGCTTGAATTTTTTTGATGATAAGATGAGTTTTACCTGGATGAGCAAGAATGTACTCGATGAAAAAATTCACAAACAGTACAATAATGTGTATGAAAAGGGCGCTTTGATAGGTATGTGCCTGGATATATACTTAAGGCATTATAGTAAGGGAGCCTATGGTACGCAAAACTTAATGAGTGACCTTTCTAAAAAATACGGAAAGCATCAGTCATTTAACGATGAAGATTTATTTAGGGAAATTGAGGCGTTGACCTACCCGGAAATAGGTACTTTTTTACGAAAACATGTCGCAGGAAAGGAGCCTCTGCCCATGGCAGATGTTTTTGATAAAGTAGGCCTTCTATATGAAAAAGAAAAAACTTATCGCAATTTCACTTTGGGAGGATTTGACGTAACATTTAATGAGGCAACCATGCGTTTAGTAGTAGCCGATGTTTCCGGAATGGATGCCTTTGGTAAGGCTATGAAATATAAAGAAGGAGATGAACTATATTCCCTAAACGGCCAGCCCATTACTATAGAAACCATAAAGCGCGTTTTTGGAGATTACTTTAACTCAGTAAAAGAGGGCGATTTAGTTACTGTAGAAGTAATGAGACCCAGAGGAAAAAAAGGAAAGTATAAGCGAGTAGCTTTAAAGGCTAAAGCCAAACAGGTTGATATTAAAGAGTACAACAACATTACCGTAAAACCCGAAGTAAGCGAACTTGAAAAGTTGGTTTTTAAGGGGTGGCTGAATTATAACCTTAAATAAATTTCATTTTTATGCGCAATCGCATTTGGATACTCTCCTTACTTCTATTTGCTTTTTTGGGATGCAAATCTCAAAAACCATTGCCGCCGGGGCAATATTCCAGCACCAATAAAAAAGCAATAAAACATTATCAGGAAGGGGAAAAGTATTTTCAGATAAATAAACTGTTGGAAGCGGAGAAAGAGCTTGAAAAATGCCTGAAGGAAGACCCTAATTTTATTGAAGCGAATATGGCCTACGCTCAAATTCAAGCTATTAATAATAAATTGGACAAGGCAGAACTCCATTATAAAAAAGCCATAGAAATAAACCCGAAGTTTTATCCGAGGGTTTATTTAGATTATGGTCAGGTACTTTTTATGCAGGCCAAATATGCCGAGGCAAAAAATAGTCTGGAAACTTTTTTAAAGTTTGAACGGATAAGCGCTTCCTCAAAAGCGGAAGCAGAACATTATTTAAAGAATGCTTCTTTTGCTGCCGAGGCAATCAAAAAGCCCGTTTCTTTTAAGCCTGTTAACATGGGTAAGGGAGTAAATTCCGAACATAACGAATATTTTCCGGCTATCAGTGCAGATGGAAACCAATTTATGTTTACCAGAGCCTTGCCTGTTAAAAACGCTCCTGCAGGCTATTACAATGAAGATTTTTTTATGAGCATCCGGTCCAAAGGCGTTTGGCAAAATGCTTTTCCTATAGATAATATTAACAGTTCCGGAAACGAAGGAGCTCCCTCTTTGTCAGCCGATGGGAATATTATGTTTTTTGCTTCTTGCAGCGATCAGTTTGGCGATTATGGCGACCCCGACAGAAAAGGCTATGGCAGTTGTGATATTTTTTATTCTCAAAAAATTAATGGTAAATGGACCAGGCCTCGCAATGCAGGCCCAACCATCAATACAGCCAATTGGGAAACTCAACCAAGTTTTAGCAGCGATGGAAAAACACTTTACTTTATACGTGGTGTGCTTTCAAGAGGTAATTTAAAAGAACAGGATATATACATGAGCACTATAGGCGAGGACGGAAAATTTTCCGTTCCGATTAAGTTATCAGAAAAAATAAACACCCCTTTTCAGGAGGAATCGGTTTTTATACATCCGGATAACCAAACGCTTTATTTCAGCAGCAACGGGCATCCCGGTTTTGGTGGTTTGGACATATATATGAGCAAACGCCAGCCCGACGGAAGCTGGGGTGATGCCATAAATTTAGGATATCCCATTAATACCGCTAATGATGAGAATAGTTTACTGGTTGGTCCTGACGGAAAAATAGCCTACTTTGCCAGCAATCGAGAAGGTGGCTTTGGAGGGTTGGATATTTACGCCTTTGAAATGCCCGAACAAATAAGACCGGAGAAAATAACATACACAAAGGGAAAAATATATAATGCCAGAACCAAAGAACCTTTAGAAGCTAATTTTGAGCTGGTGGATATAGATAACTCACAACCACTTGCACAATCGTTTAGCGACGCTTCCGGTCAATTTTTTGTAACACTCACGGCAAATAAAAACTATTTGGTAAACGTGAATAAACCCGGCTTTTTGTATTACAGCGATAACTTTTCCTTAAAAGAAACGGAAACAGATTTTAATAAACCTTTTATTATAGATATTCCCCTTCAGCCTATTGATACCGGATATACCGTAGAATTGAAAAACATATTTTTTGACGTGAATAAGTGGGATTTAAAAATAGAAAGTAAGGCAGAGTTAGAGAAATTAATTGTGTTTTTAAATAAAAATCCTAATCTTAAAATTGAGCTGGGCGGCCACACAGACAATAGCGGGGATAAAAAGTTTAATGTAACGCTTAGCGCAAACCGCGCAAAGGCCGTATATGATTACTTAATTGCTAATGGGAAAATATCAGCCTCCCGTTTAAGTTATAGGGGCTATGCCGATACCAAACCTAAAGTACCTAACGATACTCCGGAAAATAAAGCCAAAAACAGGAGAACAGAATTTAAAGTGACAGCGATAAAGTAGGGCATTTTCCATCAATCTTTTTTGTACAATCACCAAATTAGTACCCGTACTTCTCTTTCCACCAGCTTTGAAGTTGCTTCCTTTGTTCGTTTTCGCGTGGGTTATTGCCCGGTTCATATAGCTTGGTTCCACTGATTTCCTCCGGTAAAAACTCCTGATAAATAAAATTCCCTGCATAACTGTGAGCATATTCGTAGTCTTTTCCGTAATTCAGCTCTTTCATAAGTTTAGTAGGTGCATTTCTCAAGTGGAGAGGGATGGGTAAGTCTCCTGTTTTATCTACTAAAGCCAGTGCCTCATCTATGGCAATGTAAGCGGCATTGCTTTTGGCAGATGTGGCTAAGTAAACGGCGCACTGACTCAAGATGATGCGAGCTTCGGGCATGCCAATTACATTTACAGAGTCAAAACATGTTTTGGCCAATAACAGAGCGTTAGGGTTGGCATTGCCAATATCTTCGGAGGCTAAAATGAGCATTCTGCGGGCAATAAAGGAAATATCTTCTCCGCCCTTTAGCATGCGAGCCAGATAGTAAAGTGCCGCATTGGGGTCGCTGCCTCTGATAGATTTTATAAAAGCCGAAATAATATCGTAGTGTTGTTCTCCTGCCTTATCGTATCGCGCAATATTTTGTTGGATGATTTGGCTTACTTTTTCATTTGTAATAACAAAGTCGTCTTTTAACGAGCCGGCTATTATTTCCAGTGCATTTAAAAGTTTTCTGGCATCGCCCCCGCTTATTCTTAGTAGGGCCTCGTGTTCTGCTATGGTTATATTCTTTTTTCGTAAAAATTCGTCTTTTTCAATAGCAGAGTAGGCAAGTTGTAAAAGCTCTTTTTCACTTAAATTTTCCAGTACATATACCTGGCATCTGGATAATAAAGCCGGAATAACTTCAAAAGATGGATTTTCGGTAGTGGCCCCTATGAGGGTAATAGTTCCCTTTTCTACGGCAGCCAAAAGGGAGTCTTGCTGAGATTTGCTGAATCGATGAATTTCGTCAATAAAGAGGATGGGCTTGTTGGTGCTGAAAATGTTTTTTTCCGAGGCCTTTTCAATTACCTCGCGCACATCTTTTACCCCACTGTTAATGGCGCTAAGCTGAAAAAAAGGCCTGTTTAGCTCTCGGGCTATAATAAGTGCCAGAGAGGTTTTACCTACGCCCGGAGGTCCCCAAAATATCAAAGAAGGGAGTAATTTACTTTTTATGGCCTCGTACAGAGGAGCCCCCGAACCAACCAATTTTTGTTGTCCGATATATTCTTCCAAATTTTTGGGTCTTAGTCGCTCCGCAAGGGGTTCCATTTTATTTATTTTAACGGCTTTATTTGTTTAGTATGCAAATATATTGCTAACTTAGCCATAGCTATTTTTACAAGCAAATTTGTTTATGAAAATAAAGAACTTTTTACTGTATGTAGGCGTTTTGTCGCTTTCGTTCGTTTTGTTTGCCTTTGTTTTGCCCGAGGAAAAAGATTTTTTAAATAAGCGGGTATTTAATGTAACCTTTGTAGAGATTAAAGATGGGGCTGCACAGAAGAAAACGGTGGCTGATAAGCTTCAGTTTAAGAACGGGAAACTTTTTTGCGGTTTTTTTGCCGATAAGTTTGGTTTTAAATGGATTAAGTATCGTATAGAGAAGGATTCTATTTACACAGACTCCACGGATACCGAGGTTCGTTACCTGGATATTGAGGCATCGGCCACTGATGAAAACAACCAAACTATCATGATGAACTTTAATATATTGGAATGGGACATAGAAGGCGTTGTTAAGATTACAAAAAATGATAAGCTTAAGAAACACTTTGATTTTGTGGGTCGCGAACAAGGGAAAAAGGTAAAAGGCAAAAAAAATCAACCGGATAAAATGTATTTGGAAGGGCAAGAAAGAGATGATGGAAAAAAATAACTATGTTTTTAATTAAAAATAAGATATTAACGGTTGCTGTTTTACTGGCAGCCGTTTTTTTTATTGAAGCCTGTGCACAGGAAAATAATAAAACCAACAATTTTAATCAAGCCAAGAAAACAAAAGAGATGTCCATGCAAAGCAATAACGCAGAAATAGATACTGCAACACTGGGAGCCGGCTGTTTTTGGTGTGTAGAGGCTGTTTTCCAACGATTGGAAGGAGTTTTGAGTGTGGAAAGTGGTTACAGCGGGGGAAGTATAAAAAATCCTTCATACAAAGAAGTGTGTAAAGGAACTACGGGCCATGCAGAGGTATGCAGAATAGTATTTGATAAACACAAAATAAGTTTTGATGAACTGTTGGAGGTATTCTGGAAAACGCACGACCCCACCACACTAAACCGACAGGGAAATGATATTGGTACGCAATATCGCTCGGTTATTTTCTACCATAACCAAGAACAGAAAAATCTCGCAGAAAAGTATAAAAAAGAAATTAATGAGTCCGGAGCTTATCCCAACCCTGTAATAACAGAAATAAGTCCGCTTATAAACTACTACAAAGCCGAAGATTATCATCAAAACTACTATAATCAAAACGGCAACGAAGGTTATTGCAGGTATGTAATTCAGCCTAAGGTAGAAAAGTTCGAGAAGATTTTTGCCAAGAAACTTAAGAAATAACAATACAGTCTTTTATAAAAAATCTGAGTTTTTTCTGAGTTTTTTTCAGAAAAAGAGGCTGTTTATTTTTTTAATAACAGTTTTTTTTAACCGGCTTCTTTCTCAAAACACAAAGGATATTGATGGTTTTTGGGATTGCAGAATAGAGTATGAGTGTTCCTGGGGGTGGAAAAACTCACATCAAAGCGTTTTGTTAAGTAAAGATTTTGGGAGCTCTTATAAAGCACTAGTCTTTGGCGGAGAGCTAAAGCTCAGTCATTCTCTTGGAGAAAATTGGTGCTTTGAAATAAGCGGGCAGGAAGGTTGCTACAGAAAAGGAGAAATGAAGATGAGAGAATTTGCCGGAAGGGTGTATTTAAGCGGCAGTTGGCTTGCTAAAGGAGGAGATAATGCCATGTGGGGAACAGGCCTTTGCTGCAATGGAAAAATTGAATTACAAAGAGATATTTCTACAAATAGTACAAAAGCTAAACCTGTTCAAAATAATAAGCCTGATAACAATAATGATGTAAGTAAACAGGATGTAAAACTTAAAACAGGACAAAAATTTGTTTTAAAAAATGTACTTTTTAAAATAAGTTCGGATGAATTTATGCCCGAAGCGTACGAAGATTTAAAAAAATTACTAAAGCTGCTTAACGAAAACCCTCAATCAATTATCCGTTTGGAGGGACACACAGATATTGACGGTCCGCGGTTTAAGAACAAAAAACTTTCTAAGAAAAGGGTAGTGCAGGTTAAAAAATATTTAACCGAAAACGGTATATCTCCTCGTAGAATTAAACTAAGGTGGTATGGAGAAAAAAAGCCATTAATAAAATACGGCACACCCGACGAACGAAAAATAAATAGAAGGGTAGAGGTAAGGGTATTGAAGGAGTGATTTTTTCTCGGCTTATTTTTATTGTTTTGCAACCTGTATTGTGTATCTGAGTATAACACATTACAATGCCTATAAACAGCTTATACAATTTCTTTAAAAAAACCGCTTTTGCAGGATTAAGTAAAGCCAAAGCGCCCATAAATAAAAAAGGCATTTTATTTATTAATAGAATGAGCATGGTTAATACTTTTTCCATGCTGGCATTTTCGGTAGCTGTTTTCTTTTTAAATCTTACCGATGTGTTAATATATACTATTCCTTTTGCGTTTTTGTTTTCTCTGCCTCCTCTGTTTAATTACAAAGGTTGGTTTTATTTCTGTCGTTATTATTTTTCGGTAATTCCCTTGCTTTTTTTATTGATGGTATGTATTCACAACGGAGAAGTTATGGGAGATAAATATTTAATCTTAACATCAGCTGCCATACCACTTATTTTATTTAAAAACAAAAAAGATATTCTTATGCTTTTTTTTCTGAACGTGGCCGTTTTCTTTTTCATACTCTGGTACCAGTCTATCTACCAACCTTTAATTGTAGTTCCTTATTATGTACAGCGTTTATATTTTATACTGGCTCACTTAACCCTTTTTATGGCAATTTTTTTTATTATTCTGTACTTCAGAAGTGTATCGGAGAATTATGAAGCAGAGTTGGAGCAAAAAAATAAGATAATCAGTCATAAAAATACAGAGATGATTGATAGTATCCAATATGCCAGACGTCTCCAGCAAGCAATATTGCCTCCGGTAAGTGAAATTAAAGAATTAATTCCCGAAAGTTTTATTCTTTATAAACCAAAAGACATTGTAGCAGGAGATTTTTATTTTGCCGAACAAAAAGGAGATTATTTCTTTGTAGCAGCAGCAGACTGCACAGGTCATGGCGTTCCGGGCGCACTGGTAAGTATTGTTTGCAGCAATGCGCTAAAAAGGGCCGTTATGGAATTTAATTTAACCCGTCCGGGAATAATACTGGATAAGGTTACGGAGTTAGTGGTAGAAACTTTTAAACGAAGCAATCAGGATGTAAAAGATGGAATGGACGTTTCTTTATGTGTTATTAACCTTAAAACCCGAGAAATATCATGGGCGGGCGCTAATAACCCGTTATGGTATATTTCACATAATCAGCTCAACGAAATAAAAGCAACCAAGCAGGCTGTTGGTAAAAACGAACGATATCAGGCCTTTATAACGCATAGCATGCACTTACCTGTAGGAAGCTTAATTTATCTGTTTAGCGATGGTTATGCCGATCAATTTGGAGGACCAAACGGCAAAAAATTCAAATATCGACAACTAGCCGATCTTTTACTTTCTATAAGCCCTCATTCAATGGAAGAACAACGGATAAAACTAGAACAGGTATTTGAAGAGTGGAGGGGCGATAACGAACAGGTTGACGACGTGTGTGTTATAGGAATAAGACTTTGATTTTAATACTTTAAAAGAGCCAACAGGCGTCGTGAATGAGCGAAAAAACATGTTTGCTTAGTCATAATTTGATAAATTTGGCTTGGTAAAAGTGTATTTTGTAAGCCATATACCCCGAATTTTATTATGCTTGTTTTGTTTTTTTGTGTTTTACGCAAAATCTCAGGACAAAACAAAGTATTTTCAGTTAAGTGCTGTACAAAAGAAAAATTTGAAGAGTCTTTATTCTAAAGTTCACTTTTTGGATTCCCGAGAGGACACAAGTAACTTTGGAGTTGTTAGAGTAGGTGCTTTAAACAAAGAGGCTCTTGTAGTTGCACCCATTTCACTTGGCGAGCAGCTGAGTCAGTTGCTTTTTGAACACAATCCCGAGAATGCCGGAAAAGGGGAGTTGTTGTTTCAGCTAAGAAAGCTGAAATTTATTGAAAAGGCCGATGGTCTTAAAGAATTTGGTTATTGTTTTTTCAGAGCAAACTTATATACGCCCGTTGAAAATGGTTATCGTCAGTTGGCTGCAATTGATACTTTTTTAGAAGTTGGAGCAAGAGATGTAACCCGATTAATAATGGAAAAAGCCAATAAAACCATTTGTAGTTTCTTTTTGTTTAATTTAAAAAGAGACACTTCCAATACAAAACACTACACATATACCGATATTTTGAATTTAGATGAAGTGGAAAAGAAAAATATGAAGTTATACAACGTTAATGAGTATACAGATGGAATATATACCAGTTTTAAACACTTTCGGGATCAGACTCCGGACTACACGTTGTATTCCATAACGTTTGAAGACGGAGAAATTTCTCAGATAAAAGCACGCAACCAAAGTGGTAAGGTTATTAAAATAAATTCGGAACATGTATATGCTATAGTAAACAAAGGAAAACCCTATATTTCTGCAGAATTTGGTTATTATCCTTTGGTAAAAAATAACAATGATTTTTATTTTGTGGCTGATGACAGACAGCATTATATAAAGGGGCACGTGGTAAAAGGAGGGTCTATTTTAAAACCAACTGAATTTGTTTACAGCACTATACCTCTAACCTCGTTATACGAAATTAAAATAGACCACTTGAACGGAATGTTTATGAGGGTAAAGGAAATTAAAGAAACTTCTTCTGAGTAGCAAAAATTAAAAGCGTTTTTCTATTTAACTCCTTTTTTATTCATGGCCTCTTGGTACTTTCTGGCATATTTTTGATGTTCTTCGTAAGTTACCGAAAAATCGCTGTATCCGTTAAGTTCCGGTTTAGCACAGAAAAAAATAAATTGATGTCGCGTATAATCAATAACGGCGTTAATGGCTTGCGGATACACCAGACAAATGGGACCCGGAGGCAATCCTTTGTATTTATATGTGTTGTAAGGAGAGTCTATTTCTTTGTCGGCATCGTATACTCGTTGGGTTCCCCATTTTTTGTTGGCAAAAATAAGGGTAGGGTCGGCTTGCAGCAGCATGTTTTTTTTAAGTCTGTTTAAATAAACGCCCGCTATTTTTTGTTGTTCTTCGGTAATGCCGCTTTCGCTTTGAACAATGGAGGCAAGTGTAATAACCTCTGCGGGACTCAATCCGGTATTTTTTTTGGCTCTTTCTATTTTCTCTTTAGTCCAAAAAGAATGGTACTTCTCTTTAAGTTCTGAAACAAAATCAGGAAGACTGATGGCCCAGTTTAACTCATAAACACCCGGAACAATGCTTGCAAATTGTTTATCCCTATCCAGATTAAAATCTCGTTTTAATTTCACCTCGTCGTTAAAATAAGCTTTCAACAAATCGCTATCCAACTCTAACTTATCATCTACGTACTCATAAAAGTCATCCATATTGCGTATTTGCATATTCAGTGTAAGCTTTACTTTTTCCTGCTTGTTATACTTCAGCAGGTTAATTATTTTTCGGTAGCTCATCTCGTTGGTAATTCTGTATTTACCCGGATAAATATGTTCATCTAATTTCATTTTAAGAGCCAGCCACTCAAACTTATCTGAATTAGTGATTATTTTTTTTTCTTTTAGTTCGTAAACAACATCATTAAAATCAAATCCGCTTTGTATATATATAAACTCGTAATCTTTAGTTAAGCTAACACTTGCCTGCAGATAATTTTTATAAAACCAAAAGGCAGCAATTCCTAAGCACAGTACGAAAGCCAATAATGTGAAAGAAACTATTTTTCTTTTTTTAGCCATGTAAACAATCAACTAATTTATGTTTTCTATTTTTTTTAAAGCGCTTTGTGCTATTTTATTTTCCGGATTTTTTTTAAGTATTTTAACCAGGTATCGGCGCGCTTCATTCTTATTGTTAATGGCAATATAATAGCCTGCCATATTAATAAGTAAAGGCTCGTAATCGGGGTCAAGTGTTAAGCCAAGCCGGTATGTTTCTATTGCTTTTTCGGGTTCATTATTTGCCAAATATAGGTAGCCCAAACTGGTAAGTGCACTTATGTTTTTGGGGTATAATTCAAGAGCTTTTAAAAAAGCATTTATGGCGGGTGTGCCTTTTTGTTGTTTGGCCAAACTATTTCCGTATTTTACCCAAAAATCGGGGTGGTAGGGAGCCAAATCGCAGCATTTTTTCATCCATTTTTCGGCTTTAGCATAGTTAGGTATACCATTCCATGCTTCTGCGATACGATAGCATGTCCAGGCATCTTTGTTATCAAAGCTTTTTTTATTTAAAAGCTTTTCAAAACAGTGGTTTTCGTTGTTTTCATTTAACAAGCTTATGATAGCATTTGTGTTTCCTTTCAAAAAATATAACCAAACCCACTCATTTAAATTATTTTTTTTGCTGTTTTCTATTTTTAGCAGATAAAATTGAGCAGAGTCTAAATAGCTTTTATCTGCCTCAAATTTCTCAAATTGTTGCAGCCAGGCAGTAGCTTTGGTAAGATAATTTGGATTACTTTCATTAATGGCATATAAGCCAATAAATGTTTTAATTTTTTCTTTTTCGGTTTTTGTTACAGGTTTTCTGATATAATGGTCGTGTACGGTAACGTGAGGAATGTCTATTGAACCCGAGCGGGGCATGTGACAGTTAACGCAGCTTGTTAAATTTTTATTACTGCTTTTTGAAGCAACGGCTGCCAAGTGTTTTTTGTCGGAACAAGTGGGTAAATTAATATTTTCTTTCTTTTCATGACAATTTTTACATGCGTTATCAAACACTTCGCTTCCTGTTTCCTTAACGCTTTTGTGTGGATTATGACAGGTAATGCAGGTTAATGCACCCCTGTATGGTTTTAAAGAGTTGGCGGTATTTTGTTTTTCAATGGATTTTATAAAACACGGGCTTTGTTTTAACCTGTCGGCGTGCGAAGCCATAATAAATTCATCATCTGCGTTTTTATACCTGGGCAAAAATACGGTAATGTAGTCGCTTAATTTTTTTCCGGGTACATAATCATAAAAAGAGTGTTCATTTTTTAGTACGGCATTGCCTTGCAGATGACAGCGTTGACACAAATCAAACTGTAAATCTATCGGTAATTTTGCGGGATTAATAATGGAATAATCGATGTGTTTTGAAGTGTCAACATGCTTTCCTGCTTGTTTCTGGGCTACGTGTTCACTGCCAGGTCCGTGACATCTTTCACAATCTATGCCTTGAGGTACGTGTTCATACTTATTTTCCGAGCCCAATACAAATTTTGGAAAACCATTGTGGCAACTCATACACTCTAATCCAATACGCCTCGTAAATCTTGTGTTAACTCCGTTTTCAAATCCGGGGGGCAAATCCCATTTGCCTTTTTGAGTATAAAAAGTCATAGGCATTTGGTGCAGGTAACCATTAATGTTTTGAATGTGCGAGTTAGTGTGTTGCCCCGAGCCAACGATAAAATTTATTTGTTCTGTTCTTTGATAAACAGTATCTTTTTTTTCGAGTCGGAATTCATGAATGAATAAACTGTCGTTTTTAGAAAAGGCTCGGTAGTAGAAATCAGAGAAAAGGTCGTAAAAGCCTGTATTGTTAAACAAGGCTTTGCTATTTGACAGATTTGCCAAATGAAAAGAGCGCCCCATGCCCGTTCTTATAAAGGAGTTGTATATATCCTGGTGGCAAAGTTTGCAGGTGTTTATACCAACATATTCTGCTTTTCCGGAATGCGCAGCGTAAACATTTTCAGCTTCTTTTTTTTCAGAAATATCCCGATTTTTTGTTGATGAAGTAGTGCATTTGTAAAATAGTATGGCAAATACCAAACAAGGGAAAAGAAGATGAATAAATTTAGTTTTCATTGATGAGTTGCAAAAACCAGGCATCTTCAAAGTGATTTAGGGCTGTTTTGTTCCAGGCTTTTTTCAGTCCGCTTTTTTGAAAACCGGCCTTTTCAAATAATTTTAAGCTGGGGGTATTTCCGGCATTTACGATAGAGTATATTTGTTTTAAATGCAGCAAATTAAAGCTGTAGTTGATAGCAAGATTAAGGCTTTCAAAAGCATAGCCTTTCCCGGTAAAGTCTTTATGAATGTATATGCCAATGCCTGCGCGGGCGTGTTGCACTTCAAAGTCAAAAAAATCAATGGTTCCTATGGTTTTTTGGCTATTATTTTCAATAACCATTAGTCGCAGTTGTTTATTGGTATAAATATCATAGCGGCTGTTTTCAATAAAATCTCTCAGAACATGCCGGCTAAAAGGAGTTTGAGTATTACTAACATGCCACAACTCAATATTATTCTCCCATTCGTACAAAAGCTCCACATCTTCTTTTTCCATTGCCCTTAGGCTGATATGTTCTCCCTTAATAAACATATAATGTATTACTTACTTAAAATATTTTGAAGCCCTTTTTGTAATTCTTCTCTGGTATAATCGGGCAGTTTAACTTCATCATCCGTACAAGCTAAATTTAAGCAAATTGCTCGTAAAATCAAATTATGTTCCTGTAGTCTTTTTACAAAACTCGGAGCCATTTCATCCTTGAGGTAATTTAGCGATGTTGTTTTTGAAATATAATATTTAATAGGGCTAAGACAAGTTACAGATCCCTCAATCTCGGTAAATTTGGAGGCGTATTTTACATAACTTTCTTTTGATTTAACAGTTAATTCCAAAAACAGACACATTGCTTTTTTGCGTTGTATGCTTTTGAGAATTGTTGGTACGGGAATATTAAACTGTTGTCCTTTTTTTTCAAGCGAGTGATATTTTCCGTCTATAATAACGGCTACATGGGGAGGAATTTGGTTAACGTGTATCAAACACAACCAAATTCCCTCGTTTAGTAAATTTTTGTCAAGACCGGAAACGGGTACAGGAATTTTAACCCAAGAGGTGTGTTGCATTAAATATCAATACTTCCTTTAAAAACAAATTGTGCAGGGCCTTCCAACCAAATATTATAAAAACTGTGACTTAAAACCCGTTCAAATTTAACATTCAGTTCTCCTCCGCGAGTTTTGATTTTACAATAGTTTTTAGCATCACAAATTCCTTTCATGGATGCTGCCAAAGCGGAAGCTGTAACACCTGTTCCGCAGGAAAGCGTTTCATCTTCCACACCTCGCTCGTAGGTGCGAACAAAAATACCGTCGTCCAGTTTTTCAACGAAGTTAACATTCGTGCCTTCTTCCCGATAAGCTTCGCTATAACGAATTTTTTTTCCTTCTGTAACTACGTCCATTTTATTTACATCATTCACAAACTTTATGTAGTGAGGAGAGCCGGTATCCATAAAAAAATAGTCGGGGCCTGTTTCCGCATTTTTCACATCTTTCATCTTTAAAGAAATTTGGCCATTATTGATTAAGGCATCATGCGGACCATCTACGGCAAAAAAACGAGCCTTATCGGTTACAATACCTAAATGTTTTGCAAAAGCTGTAATGCACCTTCCTCCGTTTCCGCACATAGAGCTTAAATGGCCATCGCTGTTAAAGTAAATCATCTTAAAATCAAAACTTACTTCGTTTTCTAGCAACATTAGGCCATCAGCGCCAATACCAAAGTGCCGGTTACACAAAAACTTAACCTGCTCATTACTTAAAAGGCATTGGGTTTGGCGGTTATCAATTATAATAAAATCATTTCCGGTACCCTGATATTTGTAAAACTCTAATAACATATATTATGAATCGAGTTTGGCCAGCAGTTCACTATTGTTAACTCGAATAAGGGGTTGAAAATCTTGATTGTTTTTTAATTCATACACCATTTCAAAGCTTTTAATAAAGTATTTCCCGTTCAGTTGATATAGCATAATATTGGCGTGATCATTCAGGCCATACAACATAATTTTATTTTTATAGAATCGGTATCCTTTAGAATTTAGCGGAGTTCTCCAAAATTCCAGCTGAAAAGATTCCGGAGGTTGGTTATATCTCACACCGGCAGCGAGGGTGGCCAAGGAGTCTCCGTTGTTATTTTCGGTTAGAGAAATTATTTTAATGGAGCGAGAAGATAGTAGCTCGTCAACGGCAATGTTAAGTCTTTCTGTATCGGATAGGGTCTGAGAACTGTCGGCTTGATTGTATGATTCATTAAAGTTTCTTGTACTGTCGTTATCGTTAGTTTTAATTTTGAATCGTTCTTTATCGCGTTTTCTTCTTTCCAATTCTTTATCACCAATTTTATGTTCAATAACGGTAACTTTATCACTTCCTGCAGCTATTCGCATTTTAGAAAAAATGGCATCCAGCTTAAACAAAAAAAACGCTATACCAATAAGGAGACCTAAAGATAAGCCGAAAACAAAACTGGGTATTTTGCGTTTAAAGCGCATTATTTTAACGTAAAATTAATTAAAAAAGCTGCTTGTGGTTAAGCTTCGTTAAAAATAATTCAACAGCCTAATTTTGATAGTAATTTTGCGTTATAGTTAAAAAGAAAAACTATGAAAAAGCTCGTCTCATATCTGTTTATTGCAGTTTTAGGGGGCTCCGTAGCCTTGCTGGGAGCTCGTTACATAAATCTCGAAAAAAGTGTTCAGGCCGAAAAAAACCGATTAATCAGTGAAGGTCAGCAACAGGCCTCTATTCACCTTGCCAACTATAAAGGCAATTCCGCTTCCGGATTAAATGCCGATTTTACCAAAGCGGCAGAGATGTCGGTGAATGCCGTTGTGCACATCAAAACCCAGTCGGAGCAAAATAATTTGGTATACGACCCCTTTGCTCAGTTTTTTGGCGGAGCACCCCGTCAAGAAACCTACATTCAGCAAGGATACGGAAGTGGTGTAATTATCAGTAAAGATGGTTATATCGTTACCAATAATCATGTAATTGCCGGAGCCAATAAAATTGAAGTGGTACTGAACGATAAGCGCGTTTATATTGCCGAAGTGGTGGGGGCCGACCCCAGTACGGACATTGCTTTGGTTAAAATAAACGAAAAAGAACTGCCGTATATGAATTACGGAAACAGCGATTTGGTAAAAGTAGGTGAGTGGGTTTTGGCGGTTGGTAATCCGTTTAACCTAAACAGTACTGTTACCGCCGGAATTATCAGTGCCAAGGGAAGGAATAATATTATTGACGGAAGAAAGAATCCCATAGAATCTTTCCTGCAAACAGACGCAGCCGTAAATCCCGGAAACAGCGGCGGCGCACTGGTTAATACCGACGGGGAATTAATAGGAATTAATACCGCCATAGCCTCTAATAACGGCGCTTATCAAGGATACTCTTTTGCCGTACCGGTAAATATTGTGAAAAAAGTAGTGAGTGATTTGGTTGAATTTGGTTCCGTTCAAAGAGCTTATATGGGAGTTGGCATACGCGATATAGACGCCAAATTTGCAAAAGAAAACAACATAAACAGTTTAAAGGGTGCTTATGTAACTCAACTAAGCAGTGGCGGAAGTGCAGAGGAAGCCGGTGTACAGCCCGGAGATTTAATAACCGCCATTGAAGATATACCGGTTGGCAGCGTTAGCGAGCTGCATGAACAAATTGCTAAATACCGTCCGGGAGATAAGGTAAATGTTACCCTGCTCAGAAATAACAAAGAGCTTAACCTTTCCATGGTATTAAAAAGCCTTGAAAACACCACTCGTTTGGTTAAGAAAACGGAAAGGGTAAAACTGAATATGAGCAAACTTGGAATAAGTCTTGAGGAAGCCGATAATTCGGAATTGGCCCGCCTGAAAGTACCCGGAGGTGCAAAAATAGCCTCTATTAATTCGGGTAGTAAGTTGGCTATGGCCGGAATTAAGCAAGGGTTTATCATCACCTCCATTAATAAAAAGAAAATAAACAACGTAAAGGAAGCGGAAGAAACGCTTAATGAGGCCAGTGGCGGAGTACTTATTGAAGGAATTTATCCTAACGGAATGAAGGCATATTACGGCTTTGGTTTGTAAATTTAAGAGGAGTATACAATGTAAAAAGCAAAGGCTGCTCGTTTTTCGGGCAGTCTTTTGTTTTATTACCCTAAACTTTTAATCAATTAGTGTTCCATTCCGTTTTATGGATTTTCTAAGTATCATCTGTGATTTTTTACCTTAGTTTCAGGATGCTACAAAATGTAGCAATCATTCGCTATTTTTTAAAGTAATTTTGTGTTATGATTTTAACCACCACGCATAATCAAAATCCCTTGTATTTTAAAGGGAGGGGCTCGCAGGTAAATACTTTCAGCCGTTTTAACCGCATTCAGTATGTTCAGGAAATTAAAGAAACGCTGGATGAAGAGTTTTTGGAAAACGAAAAAACCGAAATTATTTATACCCATCCCAAAACAATAATTAATAAAGTGTCCAGTCCGGATGTAAGTATGGAATATTCGGCTAATCCTTATCAGGGCTGCGAGCATGGCTGCGTATATTGTTATGCCAGAAATTCTCATGAATACTGGGGGTATAGCGCCGGTTTAGATTTTGAGCAAAAAATAATTGTTAAGAAAAACGCGGTTGAGCTCTTAGAAAAAGAGCTAACGTCTAAAAACTGGAAGCCCAGCCCGGTAGTATTATCCGGAAATACGGATTGTTATCAACCCATAGAGAAGAAACTGGAAATTACCCGAAGCATGCTCCAGGTATTTTTAAAGTTGAAACACCCGGTTAGCATTATTACTAAAAACGCATTAATACTTCGGGATTTAGACATCCTTAAGCAACTGGCTAAGCATAATTTGGTGTATGTACTTATTTCCATTACCGGTATAGATGAAAAAACCAGGCAAGTATTGGAGCCTAGAACATCAACGTATAAAAACAGATTAAAGGTAATAGAAACCCTAAGCAATAATGGCATACCCTGTGGTGTGATGATGGCTCCTGTAATTGCCGGGATTAACAATCAAGACATACCGGAGGTATTGAGGTTGGCAGGACTTGCCGGAGCTCGCAGCGCCGGGTATACGATGGTGCGGTTGAATGGCGCTGTGGGCCCTGTTTTTAAAGATTGGTTATTTAAAAATTTTCCCGACAGAGCAGAGAAGGT
Source organism: uncultured Akkermansia sp. (assembly GCA_964585565.1). Lineage (GTDB taxonomy): Bacteria > Bacteroidota > Bacteroidia > B-17B0 > Aurantibacillaceae > Aurantibacillus. Next base: position 53,499 of record CAZPEC010000005.1, read on the forward strand.
TTGGAATTTAATTTGCGAAACACACGGCGGTAATGTAAACGATTCACGCTTTGGCGTTCGTATGAGGGGCGAGGGAAAGATTGCCGAAATGGTAAAGCAAATTTTTACCATCAGCAAAAGAAGATACATACCCGATAACGCAAATTTTGAGTTTAATACCTCTTTGTTTAAACCCTTGGTTAAAAAGGAAATAAATTGTACTCAAATGAGTTTGTTTTAGGGAAAGCGTACAATACCCAAGCCGCCTCCGCTTCGCTCCGGCGGCAGGATGCTTTTTATATTTTTCCTTCTGAGCATTTACCGAGAATGCCAAAAAATTTGTTTTTTACCAAAAATGTATTAACCTGGTACTGCGTGTTACATTACTTGCAAATTGCCCATGCTCAGCGTTAAAAAAACACAACAACAAAAAACCCTGAAACAAGGTTGCCCTTTCCTGCTTTTGGTGGTAAGTAGAAGGCAGAGATTTTTGTAAATTCTTTTACATAATGAATACCTCCTTTAAAACAATTTTCAAACTTTTTTTACTTTCGTTATTCTTCATAATTGAAAGCAGAGCTTTATTGGCTCAAAGCAATCCATTAAGTAAGCATGCAAATAATTGGTATTTTGGTGATAAAGCGGGATTAAATTTTTCATCAGGCACTCCAACATTAGAATTAAATTCTACAATGTTAATGAAAGAAACCGGTTCAACTATATCTGATAGTAATGGAAATTTGTTGTTTTATACTAATGGGGATACTATTTGGAATAAAAACCACCAAATCATGATAAACGGAACGGGTTTACTTAATTCAATGAGTGCATCGCAGGGGGGGCTAATTGTAAAAAAACCCGGTTTAAATAATGAGTATTATGTTTTTTCCAACGATGATTCAGGAGGTAGCGATGGGGTTAGGTATCATATTGTTAATATGAGTTTAGATAATGGTAATGGAGCTGTAGTTAGCAAAAATAATTTGCTATACGCACCAAGTACCGAATAACTTGCAATTACTTTTCATTGCAACAAAAAAGATATATGGATTTTAGGACAAGCAAGAAATAGCAATACCTTTTGTGCATATTTGCTTACAGAGAGTGGAATAACACCTTCTCCTGTGAATTCAACCTTAGGTTACTTTCATAATGATGATGCTTCGGCTGTTTTTACCATACCTGGAGTTATGAAATTTTCACCTAATGGTGAAAAAATTGGAGTTGCTTATACTATTTATCCTGTAGGAGTAACAGAATTATTTGATTTTGACTCACAAACAGGTTTTGTTAGTAACCATATTTTTCTTTTTGCCGATTCTCTGCCATACGGTGTCTCTTTTTCGCCTGATAATTCTAAACTATATTTTCAATCCATGGGCACGTCTGCATGGTCAAAGATTATTCAATATGATCTTTCAGTTCCAAGCCAAAGCCTGATTCCATTAACGCGAAATATTGTATTTCAAAAGCATCTTTTAGGTGGGGAATTAACAGGTTTGCAATTGGCTAGCGACAATAAAATTTATGGAGCTAGATACGACATAGATACCTTATTAGTAATTAACAATCCTAACGCTTATGGATTATCATGCAATATAAGTTCAAATTCCATAACTCTTAATGGGAGAAAGTGTTATGAAAATTTTCCTCATTTCAACGAAAGTTACTTCTCGACCCTAACTTCTACTAATTGTGTTTCTAATAACAATACGAATATTAGCACAACAAACTCAGATATTGAAATTTTTCCAACTATTACTGAAGATTGTATCACTATTTATATAAGTAGTTTGAACCAATTTGATAGCATAGAAATTGAAATTTTCAACAGTTATGGGGAGCAAGTGTCCAAAGAGAAAAAAGTATTGAATCAACATAAAAAGACTTCGCTATGTCTTAATTTCAATAAGGAGGGTTTGTATTATATGAAAATTAACAACATGAATATTTACAAAATATTATTGATTAAAAGTTAAATAAATTTTATGAAAAAAGCATTAAAAAAATTTTTTAGTCTACTTTGTGTTACATTATCTGTTAATGTTTATGAACAGTTTCAAATAACGCCTTTTACTCTTCCTCCAGGAAATTATGGAAGAACAGCGCCCGCAATACAAGGTGTTGGAGTAGGCACATTCCCGTTCACCATCCCTACAAACGCCCGCTTACACGTTTCCAATTTTTATTGCAATCAGCAAAATGGTTTGCTAAACGGTTTCCTGTTTCGTACCGATGGCAACGAAAACATTATTAACCGCTGGCAAATGTTTACAGGCCCAAATGCGGCAAGTTTAACAGAAAAAGGCACTATATACACAGATCCTAATTCTACAAATGGTGGGTTTATTGTGCCGGGAAATTTAAATTTGGCTACTAATCATTTAAATATTCAAGCAACACAAGGAGATATCATTTTTAGAGCAGTAGGCAATCTTTTAAATAATAATCCGGCCTCTGCAGTATTAAATGATAGAATGCGAATAACATCAGTACATTTTACCGAACCAAATACTGCTCCCACTAATTTGCCTTATACAAGGATAGCGATCAGCTCAGGCCAAGTACCTTTTTTTGCATTACCTCCCAATACATTTATAACTAATCCATTAGCGATGCTTCATATGGGCGATTTGTGGGTTCATAATGGTGGTACACATCGATCTTGGATGAATTACGGTACTTTTATTACTAGGCAATCTGACGGAGCTTACTTTGGAGTAAGACAAAATGAAGATCCCGTTTTTTTTAACGCAACAGACAGAACTGATTGTATAATTGCTTTTGGTGATAATCCAATTAATGTTGTTGGTGCCGAACATAGATATGACCGGCTGAGGATTATATTTAACTCAACTTTTCAGAATGCTTCTACTCCAGGTCTTTCTGGCCATTCAAACGGCCTGGAAGTGATGAGGTTTTCGCCAGTTGCAACTGCGCCTGGCCAATCTCAGGTTTGTTATGTTGGGATTGGAGATTTTTCTATAAATAATCCAATTCATCCTTTTCAAGATCCTGTAAGAAAACTAGAAATATTAAGCGATAAGCTCGTGTCAAACGCAAATGGAAATCCTCAACTGAGGTTAACAAACTTTCAACAGGACCCTGGTAATGTGAATACTACTGGAAAATTTTCGGAATTTCATTCGCTTCAGTTTGGTGATTTAGCAATAACTACCCGCGATAACACTCAGGTTAATACCCCAAACTTAATTTTAAAAGAAAGGTTTGTAGGCATAAATACCAACCCCCCGGTAATACCTTAGAGATAAACAGCCAATATGTTAGCCCCCTAACGCCAAACGGGCAGCCATCAACAACAGCGGGTCCGCCTACGGGTTGGGCAGGCTTAAGATTTACGGATTTAACTAGTTCCAGTGTTGTTCAGCAAAATCCGGGAGTAGGGGTACTTTCGGTAGATACATTAGGAAATGTAATTTACGTACCCGCTGATACCTTGGGTGGTTTTGGAAATCTTTGTACAGCTACGGCTACTCCCAAGCACTTAACAGGCGATTTTAGAATACCTACCAATTTATTTCATTATAAATTTTATGGGCAGGGTGTAATTGATAATGTAACCAAACAAGATATTGTATCGGTAGGTTATGATTGCGGGCAGGTAGCTCCTTACCGTTTTAGTGTATTAGAGAGCCAAAGCGTTCAGCCTGTTCCCGACCCCACTTATGCCGGGCATTTTAAGAATGCGAATATAAGTAACGTTGCCAGTGCTTTAAATATAACAGGGGGAGTGTTTGGTGAAGCCAGGGGATTACTAACAACACAACCGTCGGCCCCCTCACCAATAAACATTGGTGGATTATTTGAAGGTTTTGGTTCCTGGTCCAATATAGGGGTAATGGGCAGAATGAATCCATTAGCCCTGCCTAATAATTTCGGGCCAAGCAGATATAACATCGGCGTAGCCGGAATTTCAGATCTTGCTGTTAATAATCTTGGATTTCAGCCTTCTAATAATTATGGCGTATTTGCTCAGGCTGCTAATTCACCTCTCGTGAATTATGGAGTATATGCGGAGGTTCCTGCATCAACAGGTTTTGCGCAAAGCTATGCGGTATATGGGGTAGCTCCATCTAATGGAGTTGATTTTGCCGGATATTTTGTAGGTGATGTGAACAGAACTGGGAACGACAATTTTTCCAGCGATGCTATATTAAAGCAAAATTTTGATAGTATACCCAATGCACTTTCCATCATCAACCAACTAAAACCAAAAACATTTGAATATAAAACTACTCAGTTTCCTCAAATGAATTTGCCAAGCGGTTTGCAATATGGTTTAGTAGCTCAGGATGTACAAACAGTAATTCCGGTAATTGTAAACTCGGCCACACATCCTGAAACCACGATAGGCAATACAACCTATCCGGCGCAAACTTACTCAACGGTAGAGTATCAGCAACTAATACCTATTTTAATCAGAGCTGTTCAACAGTTATCTGCCCAAAACCATAAATTAGATAGTTTGGTTAGCGCTCTTACCCAAACCGTAAGCGCTTGCTGCTCTAACTCAGCCGCCCGCGAAACCGGTATACAAGGCAATAATCCCAAAGTATTGAAGCAATATAATATAAATCTTTCCGATGAAGATTTTATTGTACTAAACCAAAACGAGCCCAATCCTTTTGCCGAGCAAACCACCATTACCTACAACGTACCCGAAAAATATGGTTTTGCTCAGTTGGTATTTAAAACCATTGATGGCAAAATCATTAAACGGTAGATATTACTAAAAAAGGCCGTGGCAAGGTAAATGTATTTGCCACCGATTTAAGCAAGGGAATATACATGTATACCCTTATTCTTGATGGCCAAATAATAGATACCAAAAAAATGGTGAAGCAGTAGAAATGTTGAATTTTAAATGTTGCTAGGGCAACTTAAAAAGCTAAAAGAAAAAAAAGATGATAAAAAATTCCCGTTAGCAATAGCGGGATTTTTTTAAAGGTAAAAGTCAAAATTCAAAAGCGCAGTTAATTCTTTTTATTCCTCTTTGCGCCTGCTTGGCGTTCTTTGCGGTTAGCTTGATAAAATCAAAGTTTTAAGTCAAAATTCGAAATAAAAAAATGCCTTTTAAAAGTGGGATTCTTTACGCAAAATATTAATCCGCACCAAAGCTTACTGCTATAATTTGAATTTTTCTTTCGCGTGCGGCAAAGGGGCTGTAAACAGAGTTTTTCTTATCCTTTAAGTCGTCGCTTACTTTGCTCATGGGTAATTCGCCTATTTCTACATCTTCAAATGTTATTTTACCTTCTTGTTCGTTTGTATTGTCAATGTATTTCAAAAACAATCCGTTTTTATATTCATAAAAATAGTTTCGTAAGCTGCTGATGCGCCTTTTAGCCAAATTAATATTATAATCGGTACTGGCCAGCGGGCTGCAATAGCCTTTCATGGTAATTTTTACTTTTTCGTTTTTAGCCAAAACCTGTTCCAGCAGCGAGGCAAATTTTTCCAATTCATTCATACCAACATCAACACTATCCGTAAAAAAATCTTCTATGCGTTCCATGGCCTGCTCCTTTTGTTCTTTTTCCAAACCCGAACTGTATTCTTTTAGGTATTGCGGTTTTAAAACAATGTAATCCTCATAAGTTTTACGATAGTTTTTTTTGGTAGTAATGGCTTTTGTTTTTGCGTCGGGCTCGTCGTTATGAAAATATAGCGTTAAGGGGACCAGCACTTTCATTTGTCCTTTTAGCAGTACCACCGTATCAATGGGTGGACTTGGTTTTTCTTTGGGCTCCAGTTTATGGCGATAAATGTCGTTACAGCAGTTTAATTTGTGCTCAAAAAAAGACCCCACCCTATTGCTGGAGAGATAGGCTTTAGAGGCATCTTTGTTAATGGAATAGTATATATCGTTATAGCTGCTGTTTATGGGATATCCCATGTTTATAGGTTCAAGAAATCCTTCTTTTGCCCTTGTGCTCCTAAAAATGTCAAAACCTCCTAAACCTTTGTGCCAGGTGCTGCTGAAGTACAGAATTTGCTGCTCGTTATTAAACCAGGGGGTAATATCGTCGTCGGGCGTATTAATTAAGGTGCCTGCATTTATGGCTTTTTCAAAACTTCCGTCGGGTTTTCGGTAAGCGTACCAAATATCGTAGTTGCCGCTGCCTCCCGGTCGGTTGCTGGCAAAAAATAAAAAGGTACTGTCGTTCATTTTACCAAAACAGGGTTGCGAACTGCTGTAACCTTTTATGTTTATTGGTTCTCCCATTTTTTGCATGGGTTGCCATTTTTTATTGATTAGTCTGCTTTCGTACAGGTCGCACTGGTATTCGGAAGCATTTTTATTTACACAACGCGAAATAATCATTTGTGTATAATCATCGTTAAAACAAATGTTGGCATTGTGCAGGTAAGTAGCGTTAATGTTGGTGTCCAAGGCGCTTATTTTTTGCCATTTTCCATTTTTTATGGAAGTACTGTATATTTTGTTTCTTGGCTCGGGTTCGTCATCCTGCTTTTTTATTTTGCTGCGAAGCGAGGAAAAATAAAGCGTACTGTCCATTTCAAACGCTGCGTATTCGCTTACTTTGCTGTTAATGGTGCTATCCAGATGCTCCAATTTAAACGGCAAGGGATTGCTTATAAGTATCTGAGCCAAATCGCAGGCATCTGCCTGAACAATGCTTTTTTGTACAAAGTATTTGTATTTGGCGTTTTTTGCTTTACTGGACTTGCTGAACTTGGTATACCACTTTTTCGCTTCTTTGTACTGTCCTTTATACTGTAATATTTGTGCTTTGTAAAAAAAGGCCAAAGGATATTTTTTTCCGTTATCAACCGAAATAACTTTGCTATACCAGTAATTAGCGATATCCAGGTCAAAATTCAGTCTGCTGGCTTCGGCATAATTATAATTTATGTCTACGTACGAACTGTCTCGGCCAACGAGTTTTCCGTATAAAGAGGCAGCTACGTGCCAGTCTTTATTATTCATGGCCTGCTGCGCCTGCAGCTTGAGCGTTCTGTTTGTTTGCCCAAACAAACTTATTTGTATAAGCAGAAATAAAAGAGTAAGGTATTTTTTTGGGGTACTAAAAAACATAATTACATGAATACCGGACAGGGTTTTGTTTTTAATACTGTTTGGTATTTTCTGAACATAATTTGCGAAACAAAAATTTCAAAGGCACCTCGCCTGTTGGTAGCAGCTGTAAAACGGCTTATGTTAATATCGTATGCCATACCGCCTTGAAAGTTTTTATAGGTATACCCAACCCTTAGTATTACGGCATCTTTTGCTCTGAAGCAAATTCCTCCAAGCACGGCCTGATTAGCGTCTTTAAAAAGATAGTGCTTTATAGAAACATGCGGAATCAATTCATTATACTTTCCTTGGCGGCTATATAATAAATCGGTAACTAAATCATCCTTAAAGGTGATGGGCATAACAAACCGTAAATAATTACTTAATCTGAAATCGAGCCTGCTTTGGTCGTTTCCTTGATAGGTAATTACCGGGTTGGTAAGGTGGTTAGCGCTTAGGCCGTATATAAAACGGTATTTATTTTGGTGTATGTACTGCGCGGTTATTCCTATATTAATGTCTCCGTAGCTGTAGCGTGTCCACTGAAAGTTTTCGCCGGTGGGTGCTCCTTTGTTGTAATTAAGCCCGTCGTGCTGGTTATCAAAGGTCATTCGGTTATAATCAAAACCTACCGAGCAAAATCCTAAATTCAGTCCCATTCCAATAAGCAGAGAACTATCTTCTTTAGCGGAATATATATAATTACCGCTGGCGTAAAGCTGCGTCATACCATAGCGTGCATCTCCGGCTACATCGTTATTAAAATGGAGGCCTATTCCTATGGCATCTTTTTTATCTAAATTAGGTTTTATTCGTGTTTCTCCGCTCATGCTGATAGTGGAGTAGGGAACAGGTACGGCCTGCCACTGACTTCTGTATATGGCTCCCACTCGATAGTCGCCGTTAAACAATCCGGTGAGGCCCGGGTTTAAATTAAGCGGAGAACCATCAAACTGAGAAAAATGTATATCCTGCGCCTTTATGCTTAAAGACAGTACCAAAGCAGGTATGAGGAAACGAAAACTCAACAACACTCCGTTTAACAAATATACTAAAACGGATTGATATTTTTAAAGTTACCTATCCGGGTGTTCTTAGTTTTAGCTTAATAAAAACGCTTAATTGTTTGGTTTTACAATACTCCCGAATTTTCTTTCATTCGCTCGGCATTTTCGGCAAACTGCAATTTGTCAATCATTTCCTGAATATCGCCGTTCACAAAATCGCTCAGGTTGTATAGGGTAAGGTTAATTCGATGATCGGTTATGCGATTTTGAGGATAATTGTATGTTCTTATTTTGGCGCTTCTATCGCCGGTGCTAACCATTGTTTTTCGTCTTTTGGCAACGCTTTCCATGCGCTTTTGATACTCGATATCGTAGAGTTTGGAACGAAGCATTTGCATGGCTTTTTCTCTGTTTCCCAATTGGTTTCTTTCGGTTTGACACATAACCACAATTCCTGTGGGTTTATGGGTAAGAATTACCTTAGACTCTACTTTATTTACATTTTGTCCACCGGCGCCGCCACTTCGAGCGGTTTGCATTTCAATGTCAGATTCTTTTAACTCCACATCTAACTCTTCGGCTTCCGGAAGAACAACAACTGTAGCAGCACTGGTATGAACTCTGCCTTGCGTTTCGGTTGCGGGCACCCGCTGCACACGATGCACGCCGCTTTCAAACTTAAGGGTGCCATAGGCGTTTTCGCCAATTACTTTAAAAATAATTTCTTTGTATCCTCCCATGGTACCGGGATTACTGTCTATCAACTCTGTTTTAAATCCTTTACTGTCGCAGTATCTTTTGTACATTTCGAATAAATCGCCGGCAAAAATACTAGCCTCGTCTCCTCCGGTTCCGGCTCTCAGTTCCATCACGCAGTTTTTGCTGTCTTCCGGGTCGTTCGGAATTAAAAGTAACCGGATTTTTTCCTCCAATTCCTCTTGGTTTTTTCGGTTTTCTTCCAGCTCAGCCTTAGCCATATCTAAAAAATCCTTGTCTTTTTCATTTGCTAAAACATCTTTGGCTTGCTCTATGTTAGAGAGTACTTTTTTATATTCTTCGTAGGCCTCAACAATCTTCCCAAGTTCTCTAAACTCAATATTTAATTTCTTGAAAAGCTTCATATCCGAAATAACTGCCGGATCGGAAAGTTTTAATTCAATTTCTCCGTGTTTTCTTTTTATTTCCTCCAGTTTATCAAGCATAATTAAAAGACCGGCAAAGTTAGAAAATTCTTAAAAAGTATACCCAAAATGGGTTATATTTGTTTTTAATAGAATAAAATTATGAGAAAGACATTCTTATTACTTACCATAACTCTTATTGTAAACATTCTTTCGGCGCAGGACTACCAGGGCTACTCAACCAGTAATTATAACGGAGTTACCGGAGCTTTGTACAATCCGGCAAATATTGCCGACAACCGAATGGCTTTTGATTTTGTGTTTGGCGGGCTTAACTTGATATTCGATAACAACTACGTATCCATAAGTAAAGATGCTTTTAAAGCGCCAAACCCATCAAGGCGCGATTTGCTGATGGCCGGCATCAGAGGAACGGAAATTCAGGGATGGGGCAATTGGGATACTATCAGAAAAGAATCCCCTTATTATTGGAGAAACAACTTTAAACCAATGGATAATAATAAAGACAAATCCATTTACCTGAATACCCGAATCACACTGCCTTCCTTTATGATAAGCATAAATCAAAAAAACGCTGTTGCTTTTAACTGGAGTTTACGTAATTATATCAATATCGATGGCATTTCGCCTCAGTTGGCAAAATTAGCGTACGAGGAATTTATATATCCTAATTTATGGGTTACCAAACTGTCTAATAAAAACTTAAGTATTCAGCAAATGGCTTGGGCCGAATATGGTTTTTCCTATGCTCGCGTTTTGAAACAAGATAACGAACATTTTTTTAAAGCCGGCGCAACAGTAAAATTGCTCCAAGGCCTTTCAGCGGCTTATATGTTTATAAAAGATTTGAAGTATGAATTTATTACTTCCGACACGCTCAGCTTATTTAAATCGGATGTATCTTACGGACATTCAACCAATTTTGAAATAGAGCGCAATAATTTTAAGTACCGTTTTGTTTCCAATCCGGGAATGGGTTTTGATTTGGGATTTGTTTATGAATGGCGCCCTGATTATAAAGATTATCAATACGAAATGGATGGAGAAACCGGCTTGTGGCGTAAGGATAAAAATAAGTATAAACTCAAAACATCTTTTGCCATAAACGATATTGGTGGCATTCGTTTTGAAAAAGGAGCGCTTTCTAATGATTTTACTGCCGACGTAGGTTATTGGAACATAAAGCAAGTTGACGTAAATTCCATACAGGGGTTTGACTCACTCATGACTAATATGTTTGGTTCCAAAGAAAGTGAAACAACTTTTAAAATGGCTTTGCCTACCAATGTAAATGCGCATGTTGATTATCATATATGGAAACCCTTTTATGTAAATCTGAATTTTTTCCTGTCTAACTTTTATAAAAACAGAGATGCTAAAGTTCATGATTTTACCAACATAACACTTACCCCTCGTTTTGACCACAAGTGGTTTGGTTTAAGTATACCTCTCTCATACAATACCATGTCTGCTCGCAGAAACGAAGCGGTGGTAATGGGAATTATGTTAAGAGCAGGTCCTTTGGTTATAGGAACAAACAATTTACTTGGTTTAACATCCAGAGATATTTATGGCGCCGGTTTGTATACCTTGCTCAGACTGCCCGTTCCTTACGGAAGGATAAAAGATCGTGATAAGGATAAAATTTCCGATAAAAAAGATAAATGTATTGATGTTCCCGGAGTGTGGGAATTTATGGGTTGTCCTGACCGAGATGGAGATCATATACCTGACGCAGAAGATAAATGCCCGGATGTTCCTGGAATTAAAGAACTGCAGGGTTGCCCGGATAGGGATGGTGATGGTATAACAGATGCCGAAGACGCTTGTCCTGATGATAAAGGTCCCATTCAATTTAAAGGCTGCCCAGACAGAGACGGTGATGGTATTATAGATAAAGAAGATGAATGCCCCGATGAACCCGGATTGGCGGAGTTTATGGGATGCCCTGATAAAGACGGAGACGGAACTCCGGATAAGTACGATAATTGTCCGGATGTATTCGGCCCCAAAGAATACAAGGGTTGCCCGGATAGAGATGGCGATGGTATTTTAGATAAAGAAGACGCTTGTCCTGAAGTATTTGGACCTGTAGAAAATAAAGGTTGTCCGTGGCCGGATACAGACGGTGATGGTGTTTTGGATAAAGATGATGCTTGCCCATCAGTGCCCGGTTTAGTGGAATTGAAGGGTTGTCCGCCTCCTCCGCCTATGAAAGAAAAAGAGAAGAAAATTCTGGAAAGAGCCTTTAACAGCTTAGAGTTTGCTACCGGAAAAGACATTATTAAACCGGTATCTTTCCCGTCTCTAAATGATTTGGCCAAATTGATGATTGAACATAAAAATGATTGGACTTTAACCTTGAGCGGACACACCGATAACCAAGGAGACGCAGATAAGAATATGCTTCTTTCCGAAAAGCGGAGTAAAGCAGTTAAAAATTACCTGGTTAAGAAAGGTGTTCCCGAAAATATTGTTATTACGGAATGGTTTGGTCAAACCAGGCCAATTGCTGATAATGATACCCCTCAGGGCCGTCAGAAAAACAGGCGCGTGGAAATGAAGGTAAGTTTTGTAGAAAAATAAACATACCGGAGGCCACCTACCAATTTCACGTTTATTTGCTTAAATGCTAAAATCAGCAGATGATTTTGGCACTATTTTAGCCTTAGAAGTTTTATTAAAAAATAAAACTTCCTATATTTAAAACTGCTATGAAAGGCAAGTACCTAAACATTGGGTTCACACTAATTTTACTTTTCCTGATTTTGGACGCAAATTCGCAGGCAAAGCAAAATTTAAGCAAAATGGATGTGGATGATGCAAACGAGCATTACAAGCATAAGAATTATATCATGGCTATTCCCATTTATCGTAATGAGGTTAAAAAAGATCCCAATAATGATAAATTAAAAATTAAGCTAGCAGAGTGTTTATTGTATTCCAGGATAAACAGAGAAGAAGGAGTTTCTCTTTTAGAAAAAGTTGTAAAAAACGATCCAAAAAACGAGGAAGCCTGGAGAGAATTAGGGAGGGGATATCATCTCACAAATAAGTTAGACCAGGCAGATGCGGCATACAGAAAGTATATTGCCCTAAAGCCTAAAAAGGAAGAAGAGATAGCCCCAATATTAGAGCAAATCAACAACGCCCGTTTTTTTATGGCGAATCCGGCAAATGTTACTTTTCAAAATTTAGGACCGGAAATAAATACCGATGAGCCCGACTATTACCCCTTTGTAAGTGCCGACGAAACTTTTTTGGTTTTTACTTCCAGAAGAAAAGAAAATATTGGCGGGAAAAAAATAGAAATGGATGGTTTCCGCAGCAGCGATGTTTGGTTCTCTAAAGTGGAAAACGGAAAGTGGACCAAAGCGGCTAACGCCGGAAAGATTATAAACTCAGCCTTTGATGAGCAAGCCGTTGGAATAAAATCTGATGGCTCTGAAATAGTTTTATACATTGATTTAATTGATAAGTTTGGAGATTTATATACATCTAAACGCAAAAACGGCACAGAGGGGGATTTCACAAAATACGTTGCGCTAGACCCTGTGATTAATAAAGAAATAGAAACAACCGGCTCGTTTTGTGATTACGGAGACCTTTTCATTTTTTCACGACGGGAAAAAATAGATGGCCAAAGTGATTTATACATGTGTAAAAAGTTACCAAACGGAAAGTGGGGACTTCCGTTTAAGCTGCCGCCAAATATTAATACTTCAAAAAATGAAGATTTTCCTTTTTTGTCGGGTGATTGTACAACGCTCTATTTTGCTAGCGAAGGACACAACAGCATGGGCGGATACGACTTGTTTAAAACGAAATACGATCTGGAAAGAAACACCTTTAGCGATCCGGTAAACTTAGGTTATCCCATTAATTCAACCGACGATGATCGTAGTATTTGTGTTACACCCGATAACAGGGTAGCCTATGTTAGCGCCTTTAGACCGGGAGGCTTTGGGGAGCTCGATATATACAGGATAAAATTTAATGACAAAGAGCAAATCAGCAGAATAATTACCGGTAATGTTTTTCTGGGTGATACCTTACCTCAAAATCAACCTAAAGAAATTGTGGCACCTATTATTGTAACCAACAAACAAACCAAAGAAGAATATACTTTTGTTCCTCACCGTAAAACCGGGCGTTATGTAATAAGTTTGCCGGCAGGCGAATACAGTTTGCTCATTTCTATATCCGGTTACAAAACACATAAAGAAGAATTAAGCATCTCAGATATCGGAAAAACAGGAATAGAGTCGAGCAGGAATTTTATTCTCAAGAGAAAAGAGTAGGGTACAGTACAAATTTTATAAAACAAAAAGAGTCGGTATTTTATCCGACTCTTTCTTTTTGGTTTTTGATAATTTTTTTACTCGGCAACTACTTCAAAGTTTATTTGAGTAACCACTTCTTTGTATAATCTTACTTTTGCACTGTAAGTTCCCAGTTGCTTAATGGAATCGCTGCTTACCTCAATGTTTTTTCTGTCAACAGCAAACCCTGCTTTTTGAAGAGCTTCAGCTAACTGAATGTTGGTTACCGAACCAAATATTTTTCCGTTTTCTCCGGCTTTTGCACCAACTTTTAGTGTTATGCCTGCCAATTTTTCAACGTTTGCTTCGGCCTCTTTGCGAAGCTTTTCTTCCTTATAGGCGCGTTGCTTTAAGGTTTCGGCGTGCATTTTTTTAGCGCTGTCGGTTGCCAGTGTAGCAATTCCTTTTGGAATAAGATAATTACGGCCATATCCGTTTTTTACCTTTACCAGGTCGTGCTTATAGCCCAACCCTTTTACATCTTGTTTTAAAATTACTTCCATTTTAAATGTCCTCCCTCTCCATTATTTTAATAAATCAGCTACATAAGGCATTAAGGCCAAATGACGAGCTCTTTTAACGGCCTGAGCAACTTTACGTTGATACTTAAGCGAAGTTCCGGTTAAGCGACGAGGTAAAAGCTTACCTTGCTCATTTACAAACTTAAGTAAAAAGTCAGGGTCTTTATAATCAATATATCTGATACCACTCTTTTTAAAGCGGCAATATTTTTTCTTTTTTGCCTCAACAGTTGGAGGATTCAAATATCTTATTTCGTTTGATTTTGATGACATAGTTAATGTTTTTTAAGCGTTAACGTTTTCTTTCTTTTTTGTTTTTCCTTCCGAACTCTTTCCGCGACGCTTGATGCTATAGGCTATAGCATGCTTGTCTAAAGACACGGTTAAAAAACGGATAATTCTTTCATCGCGCTTGTATGCAATTTCAAGCTGGGAAATGATATCCGATTTAGAGGAAGTAAACTCAAACAGGTGGTAAAACCCGGTTGTTTTCTTTTGAATAGGGTATGCTAATTTGCGCAATCCCCAGTTCTCCTCATTAATTACCTTGCCGCCAAAATCGGCAATGTGTTTTTTAAATTTTTTTGCGGCCTCCTTTGCCTGATCTTCAGACAAAACGGGAGTTAAAATGAAGACCGTCTCGTAGTGTTTTTCCATTATTTATTTTTTTAAGGGAGGCAAAGATACTAATTTGAACAGCTATAAGCAAATTTATTTTGTTAGTTTAAGTGTTTGTAAATCAAATTATTATAACTTTATACGCTAATACTGGTTTAATCTAAAAAAGGCTTAACCTTTTTTTAATGCCGTGTGTGTTTATTTGTAGTAAGATGGTTTAGGAATTATGAGAAAAAGGCTTGTTTGGTTTGAAATTCGTACACACAATTTCATAAAAATGATTGAGTTTTATGAGCGAGTATTAGGTTGTGAAATCGAAATAAGGCATTTGCATAAACAGAGACTTGCTTTATTTGAACCGGATGAGGCGGGTATGAGGGGCTGTATTATTGAAAATCCCAAAACGGAAGGCTCCAATAATGCAGTGGTACTTTTTTATAAGGTAAATGATTTGAACGAGCACCTTAAAAGGGTTAAAGAAGCCGGAGGAGAAATTGTGTCGGAGCCTTTTTTGGTGAAGCAGCGAGACCAGAACGGGAGGGATATAATAGGCAAGAATTTGTTCGATGACGACGTGGGGTATTTGGCGGAGGTTAAGGATTGCGATGGGAATATTCTTTTTTTGTATGCCAACAGCTGAAAATTTAACAGGATAGCGCCAATTGATTAAGCTTATCATTTAATTGAAGGGCTGTTTGATTGGTGTAGTATTTGTGTTTAAACTGCCCCACCCACTGTATTCCCATTATGCTGTTGGTTAAAAAAACCTCGTCTCCATTCATCAATGTATTAATGGTTATAGGATTTTCGAAGTAGAGAATTTTATGTTGTTGGGCAAGCTGTAAAATTCGTTTTCGCATAATTCCGGCAATACATCCCTCGCTTAGCGGAGGGGTAAAGAGCGTCCCGTTTTTCACTACAAAAATATTGGAACTTATGGCCTCACATATATTGCCTTGTTCGTTTACTAACAAGCAGTCGTCTAAACTCATACTCTGTTTGGCAAGTCCCGCCATTACATAAAGCAGTGAATTACAGGTTTTGATATTTGAAAGCTTATTGAGTTGCTTTTTTATGTCGGAATAGATGTCAACCCACAATCCTTTTTGATTCATTTGATAGCCTTTTTCTGTAATGTTCTCGGCTTCTATTAAAAAGGAAATAGAATTGTCTTCCGGTGTGTAATATCCACCCTCGTTTCTAAATACCGTAATGCGTATTCTACCCTCGCTCCCTATTTCATTTTTGTTAAGTAACTCATTTATGAGTTCAAATATGCCATCGGTTCTAAATTCGGCCGGGACGTTCATTCGCAATACAGTCATACCCAGTTTAAGCCTGGTTATGTGATCGGCCAAAAACATGATTTTATTATTGGTAAGCCTTATAGTTTCAAATAATCCGTCGCCGTAACGAAAACAACGGTTTTTAAATGTAACCGACGGTTCATATACGCTTATTAAGTGCCCGTTTAATATACAATATGACTCCATATGCCGTTACTGCAAATATGGGGATAATGCCTCATTTTGTGGCTTATTTTTCAATTATTTTATAACATGCAGGCCATGCATAAAGAGGGTATTATCCTTTGAAAAACAAGGTATTTACCTTAATTTTGTGTCAAATTTTTAATAACTCATGAAAGATATTTTTGAAAAGGTACTCGCAAATATGGGACCATTGGGCCAGCATTCTCATGAAGCCCACGGATATTTCACTTTCCCTAAACTGGAGGGGGAAATAGGCCCCCACATGGTATTTAGGGGAAAAAAGCTTCTTAATTGGAGCCTTAATAATTATTTAGGCCTGGCTAACCACCCTGAAGTAAGAAAAACAGATGCCGAGGCCGCAGAAAAGTATGGTTTAGCCCTTCCCATGGGAGCTCGCATGATGAGTGGTAACTCGGTTCAGCACGAACAACTGGAAAAGGAACTTTCGGCTTTTGTTAAGAAAGAAGATACCATACTATGCAATTTTGGATATCAGGCTATGGTTAGCGCCATAGATGCATTGGTAGACAGGCACGATGTAATAGTGTACGACGCAGAAAGCCATGCTTGTATATTGGATGGTGTAAGGCTTCACATGGGCAAACGTTTTGTGTTTAAACATAACGATATAGAGGATTGCGAAAAACAGCTGCAGCGAGCTACAAAACTGGCAGAAAAAACCGGAGGTGGTATTTTATTGATAACAGAAGGAGTTTTTGGGATGAGGGGAGACCAAGGAAGACTTAAAGAAATCGTAGAGTTGAAGAAAAAATATAAGTTCAGAATGTTTGTAGATGATGCACACGGTATTGGAACTCTTGGCCCAACCGGAGCAGGAACAGGGGAGGAGCAAGGCTGCCAGGATGGAATAGATGTTTACTTCGGAACTTTTGCTAAATCGTTTGCTTTGATAGGCGGATTTATCAGTTCTACCAAGAATATTATAACCTACCTGCGCTACAATATGCGTAGCCAAATATTTGCCAAAAGCCTTCCCATGCCCTTGGTAGTAGGAGCACTTAAAAGATTGGATCTTATGCGTAACAGGCCCGAACTACGAGAAAAACTATGGGAAATAACCGGAGCGTTACAAAATGGCTTAAAGGAAGCCGGTTTTGATATAGGGAATACCAACAGTCCTGTTACTCCGGTGTATTTGAGCGGAAGCATTCCTGAAGCCACTAACATGGTAAAAGATTTGAGAGAAAACTATGGAATATTTTGCTCAATGGTTACCTACCCGGTAATTCCAAAGGGGATGATTATTTTGCGCTTAATACCTACAGCTGTTCATACGTTGGAAGATGTTAAATACACTATCGAATCATTCAGCAAAATTGTTAACAAACTTAAAGGAGGAGAATACAAGAGCGATACGCTTGCTAAGGTAGATGTTGATTTGTGATTTTTAACAAAGTGCTAAATTGTTTTAAACCATTCTCCTTTGGGAATGGTTTTTTAATTTAAAAATTTCTTAAAGTAATTGTATTATTTACTACATTTGAAAAAATCAAAATTAATTTAACGATGAAAAAAATCTATTTATCGCTGTTGGCAAGCACTTTGTTCTTTGCCGCTAATGCTCAAAAACCGCAGGTTACTTCTGCTGGTAACTGTGAAGTTAATAATAATTTAAAGGAACGTCAGCACAGTAAGCTTATTAGCAGCCCTTCTGAGGTTGAATCTGCTTACAAGGTTAATGCAAACGTTCCTATTCATGATTCAAACTACTACTTTTTTAACAAGCACTTTTTCCGTAATGCTCCACCAAATCACCTGAGCTTCCCCACTTTTAAAAATGCTCCCACTTACACATCTGCTACTTTTCCTCAGCGCTGGGGAGCCGTGTTTTTAAATAGCGGTTCTTTGGAAGTTGTTGGTGCAGAAATATTAACATTTGCACAAACAAACTCTTCCAGTTCAAACGTAAATGTAGGGGTGTATTTGTATAACGTATCAGGGGGTGTTCCTACGGGAGCTCCTATTAACTCCATGGTGGTAGCCGTTCCTCAGTCTACAGCCGGTGACTTTCACGGAGCTAATTTCCCTACACCATCAACCGTAAGTGGTGATTTTGCTATTATTTTCAAAAACATATCTCCGGTAAATCAGGATACTATCCGCGTGTTTTTTACCAATGCTAAAACTCCAACCTCCACCGCTACTGCCAACGAGAAGTTTGGTGAGGGGCTTGGTATTGTTGGAACCCAATCTAACTTTTTTGTTATGACAGGGGTATTTTCTCCAACAAACACAACAGATTATGAACCAATAGTTGCTCCAATAGTTAACTACACTGTTACAGCAAATCATAACTTTACCAGCACCACTATTTGTAATACTGATAATATTACCTATGTAAACACTTCCTCTGCTTGGATTAACCACCGCCAATACAACATGAACCGTTTTTGGAAACATTGGGCTCCTTTCGGGAATACAGCAGCTTTTACTCAGGTTACAACCAATAACTTGTTAGACTCTGTTTATACCTGGGATTTCGGTGATGGCTCTCCATTTAAATATGCAGAGTCTCCTTCTCATACTTACGGTATGAATACAGGAGCTATGAATGCTAACTTATCGGCTAAAATCCGTAAGCAAGGAACCTACATGTTTGCCATGGATGTTAAAACATGGAATGTAACCGTAAACGTTTGCAACGTTGGTTTAACCGAAAACAATCTGGAAAACCAATTTAAACTTTATCCTAATCCTGCCAATAACGAGGTGTCCGTTTATTTAAACAATGCGAACGATAATAGTCAAATAAGTATATTGAACGCGCTTGGCCAAGTTGTTTTAACTCAAAAAGCCAATGCTTACAAAAACACGGTAAATATTCAAAGCCTTGCTAAAGGAGTATATTTTGTGCGTGTAAGCGATGGAAAGCAAAGCTCAACTTCTAAGTTGGTTATTGAAAAGTAAATAAGTAAATTTTATCAATTATATAAAACCCGCTGTGTAACCGGCGGGTTTTTTATTTGTCTGTATAGAACTTTAATTGTCTTATTTCACACTCTTTTGATTTTCTAAATTATTAGTACTTTTAAGCCCCATGAGTAAAGAGATTAAAAAATCGAAAAAGACTTTGTCCTCAACCAAAAAAAGCTTTTTTGAGAGAGTTGAAAATTGGTTTAAGGAAAATGAAAAAAAAACTCTTTACGGAGCACTTATTTTATCACTTTTTCTATCATTTATATCATTTAATGCCAGAATTTCGGAGGCTCATGATGATGCCCTGTACTTAGAAGCCGGTTGGCGCTTTGTTCATGAGTTTCCAACATATTTTTATACGCAAAATGCCCCCCTTTACCCCATGTTTTTGGGGCTTATGGTAAAATTGGTAGGATTTAAACTCATTTTATTTAAACTTATATCCGTAGTGTTTAATCTGCTGGGTGTTTTTCTTTTTTTCCGGTCGCTAAAAAATAGAATTCCTGCAGCGGTATTTCTTCCTGTTCTTGTTTTTCAATCGGCAAATCACCTAATAATTTATTACAGCAGCATGACGTTTACGGAGGCCATGTACTTTTTTTTACAAGGGCTTTTCTTTTTTTATGCCGTAAAAGTGATTGATATAACAAAAGAAAAAAACTTTTTTTTAAGCGGAAATTATGCTGCATGGCTCATGTTTGGTTTTAGCATGCTATTGCTAAGCACTTGTAAAAGTTCCGCTATAGTTGTTGTTCCGGCTGTTATATTGTTTTTTGTGCTGTACAAAAATTTTAAAGCAGCTTTGTTCAGTTTAGGGTTTTATTTGTTGTTTAAGCTGCCTTATGAGTTACTTGTTAAATTGATATGGAATGCACAAAATCAATTTAAAGGACAGGGGGCCATATTAATGCAAAAAGACCCCTATGATGCTTCTCAGGGAAAGGAAGACTTTGCCGGGTTTATACAACGGTTTTTTGACAATTGCAATCTTTACTTGAGTAAACGTTTTTATCAACTGCTAGGCTGGAGAGATGAAAATACGGCTGATGTGTATGGTTTTTTGGCTTTTGTAACTATAGCCTTGGCTATAGTTGGTTTCTGGCTGTTATTCCGAAATAAAAACAGGTACATGGTGCTTTTAGGACTGTTTACCGGGGCTCAGGCTGTACTTTCCTTTATTATCCTGCAAGCCAGATGGGATCAGGCTCGTATTATTTTAATTTGTATGCCCGTATTTATTATTTTAATGTTATATGTTTTTTATCACTATACCAAAAAAGGCGGATTAGGTCAAGTTCTTTACCTGTTTTTAATTATTGTTACTTGCGGTTCGGTATTGCTTTCATCATTCAAAAGAGGATTTAAAAATTTGCCTATTGTGCAAAAAAATTTAGCAGGCGATAAGTATTTTGGGTATACGCCCGACTGGCAGAATTTTTTGAAATGCAGCGAATGGTGTGCCGATAGCCTTCCTAAAAAAAGTTTGGTTGCCAGTCGTAAGGCTCCCATGAGTTTTGTATACGGAAAAGGAAAAAAGTTTTTTCCGGTATACAGTGTAATTAAAAAGGATCCAACAACAGAACAATCTCATCCGGATAGCGCTTTAGCTTATTTTAAGCAAAATGGTGTAACTCATGTGATGCTGGCCAGCTTGCGCGTAAATCCTAATATGGCAGATGCCGGCATTATTAACACCATTCACAACATACTCGGGCCAATAGCCAGAAAATATCCGGAAAAGCTCAAATTAATACATACCGAAGGGGCTTTTGAAGTGTGTGAGGTATATGAAATTAATTATTAGCTTTTTTCTCTGTTATATATGTCTGACTTTAAAGTAAAACTGGGAAATTTTTTGTATAAAAAAATGTATTTTTTGTACAAACCTTTGTATTATTCTTTCAAAAGAAAGCAAGATAAGTTCGAAATAAAGTTATTAAAAGAACATATAAAACAAGGAGATACCGTTCTGGATATTGGAGCAAACATAGGATTTTACGCAGTTATTTTATCAGAAATAGTTGGGGACATGGGTAAAGTATGCTGTTTTGAACCTGATGAAACAAATTTTAAACGATTAAAAAATAATTGCCAAAAAAAGAACAATATACATCTCTTCAATAAAGCAGTGGGAGAGAGAAGCGGTAAAATAAATATCTATTTATCGTCAGAATTAAATGTAGATCATAGAACGTACGAGCCCGAAAAATATGATTCTCTAAAAGAGATAGACTCTGTTTCTATCGACGATTTTTTACCTGACGAAAAAATTGATTTCGTTAAAATAGACATTCAGGGTTTTGAACCTTTTGCCGTAAAAGGGATGATAAATACAGTAACTAAAAATAGTAAGATTAAAATGATTACGGAGTTTTGGCCTTATGGGCTCAAACGTTCGGGCAGTAGCGCCTTAGATTATTTCAGCCTTTTAAAAAGTATGGGATTTATCATTTATTTGATGGAGAGCGATAAGCTTAATGAGCTAAATGAAGAAAAAGTATTGGCCATGCAGCATTTGCCGGTTGAAAAATATTTTAATGTGTTTTTAAGCAGAGTGCGTGTTTAGAAGATACAAAATACCTTTTTCTCTCGACGACCCAAGGGCGACCATAGCACATCGGGAGATTATTTTAAATAAACCCTTTTTGAAAAAATTATATACGGAATGGTATAAGGAATTTTTTAAGAACCTTTCTGTTAAGAAAGGTAATAAATATCTCGAAATTGGTTCAGGAGGAGGCTTTTTAAAGAACATATTTCCGGAAATAATTACGAGCGACATACTTCCGTTACCGAATGTTGATATGGTTGTGAATGCTGAAGAAATTCCTTTTTCAAACGGTGAACTATCCGGAATCTTTATGCTTAATGTTTTTCATCATATTCCAAGGCCATGGATGTTTTTGAAAGAGGCAGAGAGATCGCTTAAGCATGGAGGGAAAGTGGTGATGATAGAACCGGCCAATACTCCTTTTGCCAGATTTATTTACAAAAAATTCCATCATGAACCTTTTGATGAAAAAGGCCCAAGAGAAATTACACCCGGAAACCCTCTATCAAACAGTAATCAAGCGCTTCCTTACATATACTTTCAGAGAGATATAGAGGTATTTGAAAAAGAATTTCGCGGACTTAAGATTGTGGATATAAAATATCATTCTCCGTTTATTTATATTTTCAGCGGAGGAGTTTCAAGAAGTGCACTCTTGCCTTATTTTATGTACCCCGCAGTTCGGTTATTCGAAAAAATACTAAGTCCTTTTAACAGATACTTGGGATTGTTTTGTACGGTTGAATTAGAGAGAGTTTAAGTTTTTGACTGACTTTTTGGATTTTTCTTTAATAAAACTGCACAAATAAAAGCAGAACTTAACCCTAAAAGCATAATCGAAATTAATTTTCCGGTGGTGGCTTTAAAAGCCGAGGTTTCTGCATTCTTCACCTGCTCTTCTATTATTTTGGGATAATCTTCGGGTTTTATTTTAGGTTGTTTTTTTAAAAAATCCAGGAACTCACTGCCATTGTAGTATTCAATAGCAAGTTTCTTCCCAAATTGTTCAAACTCCACGTAGTTATATATACTTATAATAATGGTACTGATACCAAAAACTAAAAGTGCTGATCTTAGCGCCTCACGTCCGCTTATATAGCCTCCGTTTTTTCTTCGTTGCATTAGTATAGCAGCCACAAAAAAAGGAACAGCCATAAAAACAGAAACGGCATTGGAATAATAAAAACCAAACCGGCTTAGTGCGTGGCCACCTAGTACGATATATAATTTAAAAGCGATTACTACTACCGAGTATATGATGGCTAAAATCAGTAAATTTTTTTTCATAGATACCTTAAGGGAGGATTAGCCGTTCATGCTAATAAGAAACTCTTCGTTGGTTTGTGTTCTTTTAAGCCTGTCGAGTAAAAATTCCATAGCTTCTTGCGGATTCATATCTCCCAGGTGTTTACGGAGTATCCACAATCTGCTTAAAACGTCTTTTTCAACCAGCAAATCATCCCGGCGGGTAGAGGAAGCTAATAAGTCAATAGCAGGATATATTCTTCGGTTTGCCAGTTTTCGGTCAAGCTGCAACTCCATATTTCCGGTTCCTTTAAACTCTTCAAAAATTACTTCGTCCATTTTACTTCCTGTTTCGGTTAAAGCTGTAGCGATAATAGTTAAGGAACCTCCGTTTTCAATTTTTCGGGCCGCACCGAAAAAACGCTTAGGTTTATGTAAGGCATTAGCATCAACTCCACCGGTAAGAACTTTTCCGCTGGCCGGCGAAACGGTATTATAAGCTCTTGCCATACGAGTTATACTATCTAGAAGAATTACCACATCGTGACCGCACTCTACCATTCTCTTGGCTTTTTCAAGTACTATATTGGCCAGTTTTACGTGTTTTTCTGCCGGTTCATCAAAGGTAGAAGATACTACCTCGGCTTTTACGCTGCGTGCCATATCGGTAACCTCTTCGGGGCGCTCGTCTATTAACAAAATAATTAAGTAAATCTCCGGGTGGTTATAAGCAATGGCATTGGCAATGTCTTTCAGCAACATGGTTTTACCGGTTTTAGGCTGGGCTACAATTAGGCCGCGTTGCCCCTTTCCAATGGGAGCGAACATATCCATAACCCGTACGCTCAGGTTTTCTTGAGGGTGACCGGTTAATTTTATTTTTTCGTAAGGGAAAAGAGGAGTCAGGTACTCAAACATTACTCGGTCGCGAACATAGGAAGGTTCCCGACCATTAATTTTTTCTACTTTGATGAGGGGAAAATATTTCTCTCCTTCTCTGGGGGGTCTAACACCGCCTGTAACAACATCTCCGGTTCTTAGCCCCATTATTTTTATTTGAGACTGCGAAACATAAACATCATCCGGAGAGTTGTGGTAGTTATAATCGGAGCTTCTTAAAAAACCATAACCATCAGGCATAATTTCAAGCACGCCGGTAACAAATACGATGTTATCAAAGTTGTAATATACCTTTTCGGCTTTCTTTTGCTCTTCTACAATGGGTTCAGCTTCGGGTATTTCATTGACTTCCGCAGTTCGATTATCGGTAGTATTTTCTCCGTTTTGTTGAACAACAGGTTCGGGAGTTGTATCTTGATGTATAATTTCTTCCGGCGCAAGCTCTTCTGTTTCTCCGGAGCTTTCTTCAATAATAGGTTCCAGTTTAACCTTACGAGGCCTTTTTTCTTTCGAGGTACTTTTACTGTCCGAATCATTGTCTTTTTCAGAAAGCTTTTTTGCGAGTTCCGGATTTGCTTGTTGGGCATCAACAATTTTTAAAATTAAATCTGCTTTTGAAAGTCCTTTGGTATCAACGCCAAAATCTTTAGCAAGCTGCCTTACATCGGACAGAGAACGCCCGCTTAATTCCATTACTTCGAACATAAATGGCTTAATTAAATTAAATATTTGGATTTAGTGTTTAATCAATTTTTGAAAATGATTGTTGCCATCTGAACTTGTAACCGATGGCCGGCTGAACTCGGATACAATATTAGTAAATATCTTTCAGAGCAAAAAATTTTTTAAAAAAAAATCTACCCTTTAGGTTTTACTCTCTTTCATCAATTATTTGGTCAGGTTTGAATCCTTTTGTGTCAAAGGTAAAGGCAGCGTCGGCTATTTCGAGGTTTGGTTTTAGGTTTTTTACTTCATATAAGGCCATGGTACCGTCTTTATTCATGATTTTCATCTGAACAACCTGTTTTTTTGTTTTATCTACGTATAGCTTTACGGTGTGATATTTTTTCTTTTGCTGATCGGCTGAAGGGTATAAATCTATAACGTGGCAGTTTGTAATGCCTACTTTTTCTTCCTTATCGTATTTGTATTTAAATCCCGATTCGTAGATAGTAAATATTTTTCCGGGATTTAACTCTGTGTTATTCGGGTCATAGTTTTTTATGGTAACTTCTTTAGCTTCTTTATTGTGATTCCATAAATTTTTTCCATCACAAACAATTATATTTCCGGGTATTTCCAATTTAAACATTTGTCCTTTAACAGCTATTTTACCATTTTGCTTTTCCGTTTGTTTTTTGTCTTTATTGAACATAGTTAAAACAAAGTCGGAGCTGATAGTTTTGTATGTTTTGGTAGTTTTACTTAAGTCATCAAGAATAGACTTTGCTTTGGGATCTTGGTCTTGTGCGTTGCTGAAAATTACAGTAAAACAAGCGAACAGTATCAAATACAAGTTTTTCATGAAATTCTTTTAACCGAGCTTCTCAATAAGAGTGCCAAAATTAGCTATTCATTCTGATTAGTTGGCGAAAAAAGAGCTTAATTTCTTAATTTTTGCAAAATATCCTCCAATTGCATCATGTCTTTTACCAATACTTCTCTGGCCTTAGAGCCTTCAAAGGGGCCTATTATCCCGGCAGCCTCCAATTGGTCTACAATTCTTCCGGCTCTGTTATATCCCAGTTTTAGTTTTCGCTGTAAAAAGGAGGCGCTTCCCTGTTGAAATTGAACAACCAGTTTTGCGGCTTCATCAAACATTTTATCTCTTTCACTCAGGTCTATATCTTCTTTTCCACTGTCTCCATCTTCGCCAACATACTCCGGCAACATAAAGGCGGTGGGGTAGGCTCTTTGTGAGCCAATAAATTCAGTTATTTTTTCTACCTCGGGAGTATCTACAAAAGCACATTGTATACGTATTAAGTCGTTTCCTGTGCTTAAGAGCATATCTCCGCGGCCAATTAATTGTTCAGCTCCTCCGCTATCTAAAATGGTTCGGGAATCTATTTTGCTGGTAACCCTGAAGGCAATACGGGCAGGAAAATTGGCTTTTATGGTTCCTGTAATAATGTTTACCGAAGGACGCTGTGTAGCTATAATTAGATGAATTCCAACGGCTCTTGCAAGCTGAGCTAAGCGGGCTATAGGGGTTTCTACTTCTTTACCGGCTGTCATAATTAAGTCGGCAAATTCGTCTACTACCAAAACAATGTACGGTAAAAATTTATGCCCCTCGTTCGGATTTAACTTGCGCTGAATAAATTTGGCATTATATTCCTTGATAGTTCTAACCTGGGCATCTTGAAGCAGGGCATAACGATTGTCCATTTCAATACAAAGGGAATTAAGTGTGTGAATAACCCTCGTATTATCAGTAATAATAGCCTCTTCTGCGTTGGGTAATTTGGCTAAAAAGTGACGCTCAATTTTGTTGAACAGCGTTAATTCTACCTTTTTGGGATCAACTAATACAAATTTTATTTGTGCCGGATGCTTTTTGTACAATAGCGAAACTAAAATAGCGTTAAGGCCAACTGATTTACCTTGGCCGGTAGCACCTGCCATCAGTAGGTGTGGCATTTTTGCCAAATCGGCAATAAAAATTTCGTTACTGATTGTTTTTCCAAGTGCTATCGGTAGTTCAAAATTGGAATTATTAAATTTTTCTGAAGCCAAAATGTTTCGCATGGGAACCATTTCCGGACTTTGATTAGGTACCTCAATACCGATAGTACCCTTACCGGGAATAGGAGCTATGATTCTAATTCCTAAGGCTGCGAGGCTAAGAGCAATATCATCTTCCAGATTTTTTATTTTAGATATGCGAACACCGGCTGCGGGAACAATTTCATAAAGCGTAACAGTAGGGCCTACGGTGGCCATTATTTTTTCTATTTCAATACCATAATTCTTAAGGGTATTAATAATTCGGTCTTTGTTGGCAACTAATTCTTCTTGATTGACTTTTCCGTGACCACTGCCATAATCATTTAAAAGATCAAAACCGGGGAAAGTGTAGGACCCTAAATCTAAAGTGGGATCATACTCTCCAAACTCCTCAACCAACTTGGATGCTTTATTTTCATCATCAATGTTTACAGGATCTTCAACAATTTGTTTTACCTCAAATGTTGTATCTTCCGGCTGTTTGTCTTCTATTATTTTTTCAGGCTCAGGATTGTTTTGAATTAAAAACTCCTCTTTGTTAGTAAAATCAGAAGAGATTTCGGGCACATCATTTTTAATTTCTTCCGGTTCTTTATTCACCTTTATAATTTCAAAATTTAGCATCCTGGCTTCTTCTTCTTCGCTAAGCACGTCTTCTTTTTCATGTTCGGGTTCCGGATTAATATTCATTTGAAGAGTTTGAGCTTCCTTTATGGGAAATCGAAGAGAGAGATTAATGGTTAAAACTAAAAAGGTAAGCATAGAAAAGGCAAGCAGTAACAAAAGGCCGGTGCTGCCCAGTAAATTCTGAATAAATTCATTTACAAAATATCCGTATCCTCCTCCTAGAAAGGGTATTTTCTCACTAAAAAACCAAGATAGGGTGAGTGAAGTCCAGATCATTAAAAAAAGCCACTTGGCCGTGAATGAACCGGTTTTCCATATTTCTTTTCCCGAAATTCTTTGAACGCCATATAAAACCAATACGGGAATTAAAACAAAAGATCCGATCCCAAAACCTCTGAAAATAAGTAAATGTGCTACCAGAGCACCAAATTTCCCAAGCCAGTTAGATACTTTTGTTTCTGAGTTAAAAAACTCATTACCGGGGCCTAGAATTTTATCGTGGTCTACTTCACCGGTAAAAAAGTATGAAACAAAAGCTACGGTTAGATAAGCAGCGGAAAGAATAAGAAGCAAGCCTGATATTTTTTTAAACTGTTCGGTTTTGCTGAGCTCATTCAGTT
This sequence comes from uncultured Akkermansia sp., assembly GCA_964585565.1. GTDB lineage: Bacteria > Bacteroidota > Bacteroidia > B-17B0 > Aurantibacillaceae > Aurantibacillus. The sequence continues at coordinate 81,254 of CAZPEC010000005.1, forward strand.
TTATTATTTTCTGTTGCAGAACCTGATAAAAGGTGTTGTCTTTTTCTTCTGTTTTAGGCGGTTTGCTTTTTTTAGAACGGGTTTTTTTCTCCGGTGCAGGTTCTTCTATAACCTGTTTATCCTCTGCTTCTTCAACAAAGATGTTCTCTAAAACAGGAGTTTCCCTGAATTTATTTTTTTTGGCGGTAGACATACAATGAATAAAAGTAAAAGATAAGAGTGCCTTCAAATAGCTTTGGATTCAAATCTTTTTAACGACGATTTGTTGATATTGTTACAGGTTTTACTACCAATAATTTTTTGGTCAAAACTTATTGCGCATAATCTCCCATAATACAATTCCTATGCTTACGGATATGTTTAGCGAGTGCTTGCTTCCTAATTGGGGAATTTCTATACAGCCGTTACAAAGATTAATAACATCTTGCGAAACACCGTATACTTCGTGTCCAAAAACGAGCGCTGTTTTTTGATTAGCCGGTAAATTAAAGTTATGCAGCATGATACTTTTGTCAACTTGTTCAACTGCAAATATTTGATATCCGTTTTTTTTAAGTTTTTCTAAAGCTTCTTCGGTTGTTTTGTGGTATTCCCATGGAACGGTTTCGGTGGCACCCAGCGCTGTTTTTTCTATTTCCTTATTTGGAGGGGTTCCTGTTAGTCCACAAAGCATAATTCGCTCTATTAAAAAAGCATCTGCCGTTCGGAAAGCGGAGCCCACATTGTTTAAGCTTCTTACTTGATCCAAAACCAATGTTATATTGTTTTTTTGGGCGTTTTTATACTCTTCGGTATTCAATCTTGTTAACTCTTCATTCCTTAATTTTCGCATATCTTTTTAGGGAAGATTCTATAAATATTGATTATATTTATGGCTTTGTAACGGTGTACATTTTTTTGTGAAATTAAGTAAAGAATTTAAAATAGGGGTAGTGGTAGTAGCGGCCATTGCTGCTTTTATATGGGGACTTAACTTTTTAAAAGGAATTAATCTTTTTTCGCACAAATATTTTCTTTATGCGGTATATCCTAAAATAGACGGCCTCATCCCCGCCAATCCGCTTTTGGTAAATGGCTATAAAATAGGACAGGTTAATGATATACAACTCATTAAAAAAGATGGTACTTACCAGGTTTTAGTGAAGTTTTTGTTGAGTGAAGATATTAAAATTCCTAGGGGCTCTGTAGCAAAAGCCGTAAGTTCTGATTTATTGGGTTCCAAAGCTGTTGAAGTAGTTTACAGTAACCAAACGGAGTTTGTTCAAAGTGGCGATACTCTTTTATCCGAAACGGAAGAGAGTTTAAAAGCTTCCGTTGATAAAAGGATAGCGCCGCTACAAGCTAAAGCCGAAAACCTAATATCCAGCATCGACTCGGTGATGACGGTGGTGAACTCTGTACTGAATGCCAAAACCAGAGAGAATCTTGATAAATCTTTTGAAAGTGTTCGAAAAGCTATTTTAGCATTGGAACAAACTGCCTACAAACTAGATGATTTGGTGGGAAGTGAAAAGGCCCGAATAAACTCTATCTTAACTAATCTAAATAGCATATCTGCTAATCTGGAAAAGAATAATGATAAAATCAATAAAATTTTGGCAAACTTCAGCAGCATAAGTGATAGCCTGGCAAAGTCTCAGCTAAAATCTGCCATAGCCAATGCCGATAAATCAATGAATGAACTTAACACGCTATTAGCAGCAATAAATAGGGGCGAGGGAACGCTTGGGAAGTTGGCGAAGAACGACAGTTTGTATATCAACCTAAATAAATCTTCGGCTGATTTGGATAAACTCCTTAAGGATTTAAGGTATAATCCGCATAGGTATATACACTTTTCCGTATTTGGCAGAAAAAACAAGGATAAACCATTAAATTAAATGATTGGCTCTGTTATTTTTTCTTTATTACTGGTTATTAGCGTTGCATTCTTTTACAGGAACGCTATTATAATTAGACGAAATATACTACTTGGTCGTGACATAAGTCTAAGTGACAAGCCAGCAGAACGCTTTAAAAACATGCTGCGGGTGGCCTTGGGGCAAAGTAAAATGGTTACCAGGCCTGTTTCCGGTATTATGCATATACTCGTTTATGCAGGTTTCGTTTTAATAAATATTGAGGTGCTGGAAATGCTAACGGACGGGGTTTTAAACAAGCATCGTTCGTTTAGTTTTTTGGGAGGTTTTTATAATTTCTTGATTGCTTTTTTTGAAATATTGGCATTTGGAGTTTTTGTTGGGGTTGTAGTTTTTTGGTTGCGCAGAAATGTGGTAAAAGTAAAACGATTTCTGAATAACGAACTGAATGGTTGGCCAAGACTAGATGCCAATTTGATTCTGGTTGCCGAAACACTATTAATGAGCGCTTTGTTTCTTATGAATGCAGCCGACCAAAACCTTCAGCTCAGAGGCAACGAACATTATATACAGGCCGGAAGTTTTCCGATTAGTGGCTTTATTACTCCTTTACTTCAAAATTTAAGCGACACCTCATTGATTTTTATTGAGCGTTTTTGTTGGTGGTTTCATATTATTGGGATATTAGCTTTTTTAAACTATTTACCGTATTCCAAGCACTTGCATATTGTATTGGCATTTCCGAATACGTATTATGCCTCACTTAAACCGATGGGACAGGTTAATACCCTGGATTCTGTAACGGATGTGGTTGCCCCAAACTTTAATCCCGAGTACCAGCCCAAGGCAGATCCTAATAACCCTCAGCGGTTTGGAGTTAAAGATGTTACCGATTTAACCTGGAAAAACTTGCTCGATGCATACACCTGCACGGAGTGCGGAAGGTGTACTTCTTCCTGCCCTCAAAACCAAACCGGAAAAAAGCTTTCGCCGCGTAAAATAATGATGGATACCAGAGACAGGCTGGAAGAAGTTTCCAAAAATATCAGACAAAACAAAGGCACTTTTGTTGATGACGGAAAATCTCTTTTGGGAGATTACATAACACCCGAAGAAATTTGGGCATGTAATACCTGTAATGCTTGTGTACAAGAATGCCCTGTAAATATTAATCCATTGGAAATTATATTGGAAATGAGAAGATTTATGGTTATGGAACAAAGCCAAAACCCTGCTGAGTTAACCAATATGTTTAGTAATATGGAAAATAATGGTGCGCCCTGGCAGTTTAGTCAGGCAGACAGGGCTAATTGGATAAACGAAAATTAATATAAAGATGAGTTCAACACCTATAAAAGTTCCCTTAATGAGCGAATTGGCATCCGCAGGCGAAACCCCGGAGGTTTTGTTTTGGGTAGGTTGCAGCGGAAGTTTTGATGACAGGGCTAAAAGAATAACCAGAGCTATTGTACGTATATTAAATCATGTTGGAATAAAGTTTGCCATTTTAGGACCGGAAGAGTCTTGTACCGGAGATCCTGCAAAACGCGCAGGGAATGAGTTCCTCTTCCAAATGCAAGCTATGCAAAATATTACCACGCTTAATACGTATTCCGTAAAGAAAATTGTAACCGGCTGCCCGCATTGCTTTAATACGATTAAAAACGAGTACCCTGCCCTGGGAGGAAATTACGAAGTTGTACATCATACTCAATTTGTTCAGCAACTTATTAATGAGGGCAGGCTTAAAGTAAAAGGCGGCGCTTTTAAAGGGAAAAAAATTGTTTATCACGACCCTTGTTATCTTGGCAGAGCAAACGGAGAATACGAAGCTCCTCGTAAATTAATTGCTTCGCTGGATGCAGATTTGAAGGAAATGAAAAGAAGCAGAGCAAATGGTTTTTGTTGTGGGGCGGGCGGTGCACAGATGTTTAAAGAATCAGAGAAGGGTAATAAGGAAGTAAGCACGGAAAGAGCAGAGGAAGCGCTTGCTCAAAATCCTGATGTTATTGCGGTAGCCTGCCCGTTTTGTAACACCATGATGACCGATGGTGTTAAACATTTTAATAAGGAAAACACAACAAAAGTACTTGATGTTGCAGAATTGATTAGTCAAGCTAATGATTTGTAAGAAGCATAAATTCTCTCTTTACTTTATTTATTTTTTAGTCATTTGCGCTTTCTCTATGTGTGTAAAAACGGATGCTTTAACACAGGAGGAAATTAATTTGGCAGACAGCCTCAGTCTTAAACTAAACTCCCCGGAGTTGAAAGCAATTAATGCAGAATTATTAAAAAATCCCGGTGATGCCGAATTATATAACAAGCGGTGCCAAATATATATTCGCTACAAGCAATTTAAAGAGGCTTTGGGTGATGCTAACAGAGCTATTAGGTTGGATAGCACAAACGCTGATTATTATATTTCTTTGGCAGATGTTTATTTTGCCCAAAATCAAACCCGACAAACAAAAGAAGTGCTGGAAAAAACAGTGGTAAAATTTCCCGAAAGTACCGAAGCTTTGATGAAGTTATCTGAACTCTACTTTATTGTGAAACAATACCAACCGGCCATAGAGCACATAAACAAAGCACTTAAAATTAATGAAAATATAGCTAAAGCCTATTATTTGAAAGGAAGCATTTATCGAGAAAGTACTGATACGGCAAGGGCAGTATCGAGTTTAGAAACGGCTATTGAGCAAGATAATAATTTTGTGGACGCCTATTATGACTTAGGAATAATCTACGCTGCCAGAAAAAATCCTTTGGCTTTTGATTATTTTAACAACGCTTTAAAAATTCAGCCGGGTTATGTTGACGCTTATTACGCAAAAGCCAAGCTGCTTCAAGATTTGGAAAAATATGACGAATCTATAGATGAATACACAAAGCTTCTGAAAATAAAAGAAGATTACCCCGAAGCCCATTATAATATGGGGGCTATTTATTTAGATGTTAAGAGGAATTACCAATCGGCCATTGAATGTTTTAATAAAGCACTTAATTTAAACAGTAACTGGCCTGCCGCTTATTTTGCCAGAGGGTATAGTTACGCTTTATCAGGCAACAGAAAAAGTGCCGCAGATGACTATAAAAAATGCCTTGAATTAGATCCTAATTTTAATGCAGCCATTAAAGGCTTAAGCGAACTAAAATAGAGTTATTTTTTATTTTTTAAGAAAAGCACTTTTTTGTAAAACTCAAAAAATCAGTAGATTTAGGCTATGGAATTTAAAGAAAAACATGTGGGCATAGCCCTGCAGGGAGGGGGGGCTCATGGAGCTTTTACTTGGGGTGTATTGGATAGATTACTGGAGGTAGAAGAGTTGCAGGCCGATGCCATGTGCGGTACCAGCGCAGGGGCAGTTAATGCCGTAGTTTGTGCCTATGGTTTACATACCGGCGGGCCGGCCAAAGCAAAAGAACTTTTAGAAAAACTTTGGAAAAAAATAGCCCTCAGCGGAAGCTTTTTATTTAAGCCGGGCTTTTGGGATAGCGCCATGGGAAACGGAGATATATATAATAGCCCCGGATATTTATGGTTTAATGCCATAACACAGGTTTTATCTCCTTATAATTTTAATCCGCTTAATATAAATCCCTTAAAGGATATTTTATTGGATTTGATTGATTTTAAGGAATTACAGCTTTATAACAAAAAAAAGCTGTTTATATGTGCCACAAACGTAAAAACAAACAGAGCAAAAATATTTACCAATAAAGAAATTACTGTAGACTCCGTAATGGCCAGTGCCTGCCTACCTTTTTTATTTCAGGCTGTAGAGATAAACGGAGAGTACTATTGGGACGGAGGTTACATGGGTAATCCACCCATTTTCCCATTAATTACCAATACCACATTGCACGATATAGTGCTGATAAAAATAAATTCCATTAATATCAATTCTGTTCCAACTACGGCACGCGACATCGCAGACAGGGTTAATGAAATATCCTTTAACAGTAGCCTTATCAACGAAATGAAATTAATACACTACCGTAATGAATTATTGAGAAACGGCATCTTAAAAGTAGATGATAAAACCAACCGTGAAATTTTTGTTCATACAATAAGCGGTTATAGCGCTTTGAGCCAATTAAGCTACAGTAGTAAAATGAACACCTCCTGGGATTTTCTTTACTCACTAAAACAAAAGGGAAGAGAAGTAGCCAGTAAATGGCTGGAAGGCGATTTTAATATGGTGGGGGTAAAATCAACTTTTGATATAGAGGAACATTTTTTCGGAAAGTTTTAGTTTTTGTAGACAGCATGGAGTTTAGACAGTTTAATTTTGTGCGCGGTTTCATAAACTGTCTGTTTTTTTTTATTCCCTTTTCTTTATCTGCTCAGTCAGATTATTCAATAGATCCGGAGTATATTAAACAGTCATTGCAAGGGAATTTTCCCGATAATCAATTTCACAACGCCTTTCCGGATACCGGCGTTACCTATACCCATCGTTATATGAAAAGAAATTTTTTGGGTAATGTTGGATTGTCTTCCGCTCCATATTACTTAAACAATTCTGTTGCTAAGTCCGGGTTTATTTTATACACCCCTCCTGTTAATGATGTTCATATAGCAAGAGAAGGTGTTTCTTTTTTAAAAACAAAAGGCCCTTATGCTTCTTTAACCGGGATAGCAGGAAACAGGCAGCTGCAAATGTTTAAGATGTTGTTTGCCAATTCCTTTAAAAATGGATTAAATTTCACTATGAGGCTAAACAGATACTCATCGCAAGGGTTTTACTCCAGACAACAAAGTTTTGTAAACAATTTTTATTCGGCAGCTGATTATACCGATAAGAAAGCTTTTTATTCCTTTCGTTTTTATACATTAATCAATAATAACCGTTTTCAAGAAAACGGGGGTCTCAGAGCGGACACCTTGAAACCAGAAGAGCTACTTACGCCAAAAGAATTATTGCCGGTTAAAATGAATTCGGCCTCGCGAGACAATCGTGAACTAAGCGGCTATTTAAGTAATCGTTTTCGACTCTCGAACCTAAAAACAACAACAGAAACTGCCGGACTTTGGTTTATTACTCAAAATCGTTTTGATTTATTCAAATATAAATTTACCGACGCGGCAAGCGGCTCTGAGTCTAATTATTTCCTGTATTATATAGACACTCTTCAAACCAAAGACAGTACCAGACAAAGAAGTTTTTCCAATGAGGCCGGATTTTTGTATAAAAATAAAATGGGTTTGAAGATATACGCCGGCTATGAATACGAACATAATAGTATTTGGCAATACTACGATACGGTGTTTCAAAATCATATTGTAAAATCAGATTTATTATGGGGTGGAATAAAAGTTCTTTCTGATACGGCGTGTGTTTACTTGTGGAATTCAAGATTATCCTTCAGAAATATTATTTCCGGAAATCAGCAGGGAGATTATCATGTTTCTTTTTCTCAATTTATTTCAAAGAACAAACAAAATAAAGAGCAGTTTTATGTAAAAGGATTTTTGTACTACGACTACCGTACGCCCGATTATTTTTACAGAAATTGGTACAGCAACCACTTTGTGTGGGAAAACAGATTTAACCCGGTTCAAACCCTAGGTGCTGATATGGTATTTGGAGTGAAGGAACTTTCTTTAAATATTCTGTACAAGAATATATCTAACTTGGTGTACATTGATAAGCTGGGATATCCTATGCAGTATTTTGGTAATATCTCAAATGCTGCTGCATCCATGGCATTTAATCATGTGTTATGGAATCATCTTGGTGTAAGGCTAAATCACATCTATCAGTATACAGGAAGTTCGGTTATTCAAATACCCGAAAACATAAGCAGTGCGGCCATTTACTACAGTGGAAATTGGTTTAAAAACAATTTACAGATAAATACCGGCATAGAAGCAGAATACTTTTATGAGTTTACGCCCTATGCTTATCTACCGGCAACACAGCAATTTATTTTACAAGACAGGTATAAAGCAGGGAATTTTATGTATACCGATTTTTATTTGAATGCAAGAGTAAGGCCGGTTACGGTTTTTTTAAAAGTAGAGAATGTTCTGCATGGTTTGCTTGGAACAAATTATAACTTAGTTCCCGGTTACTATCAGCCCGACAGAGCCTTTCGATTTGGGTTAAAATGGGAGTTTTTTGATTAATTTTTGAGAACCATTTTTTAAACATATATAACGAGAGTCTTTTGTTAAAACTTTGGATTGCCGTTAATTCTAAAACCTTATATTTGATAGCGATGGTTTTGTAAGGGTAAATGAAGTCTAAATTTTTTTTTCAAGTATTGGGCCCTATAATAGCGTTATTTTTTTCGCTGTTTATGGATATTTCTCCCGGAAACAAAGCCGTTACGCACATGGCTGGCATAGCTATTTGGATGAGTATATGGTGGATTAGCGAGGCTGTAAATTTGGGTATTACAGCCATGATTCCGGTTCTTATGCTTCCGTTACTGGGAATTGCTGAGGTTAAAACGGTGGCTCAACAATATACCGATAGTATTATTTTTCTCTTTTTTGGAGGTTTTATGATAGCTTTTGCTATTGAAAAATGGGGCTTACATAAGCGAATAGCCTTAAAAATATTATCCATAGTAGGCACCAGTCCAAGAAATGTTTTGTTAGGGCTTATGTTATCTACTTTCTTAATAAGCAACTGGATTAGTAATACAGCCACAACTATTATGTTGTTTAGTGCTGTGTTAGCTCTGGTTAGCGAAACATCTAATTATCTTAAAACACACAAAACCGAATTTAGTGCGGCAATGCTTCTAGGGCTTGCATTTTCAGCAACTATTGGAGGAATGGCAACTCCGGTTGGTACCCCTCCTAATATGTATTTTTTTAAAGTGTTTCGAGAAAATTACGCTCAAGACTACGATTTAAATTTTTTGAAGTGGTGTTATATAGGTTTTCCTATTGCCTTGGTATTTTTATTTATGTGTTTTTGGGTTCTCTACAAGTATTATTTACCGAGTAATTTAAGGTTTGATATAAACAGAGAATATTTCAAGAAGCAGCTAAAGGAGTTGGGTAAAATGTCTTATGAAGAGAAATGGATTTTTGGCATTTTTTTAACCTGCGTTTTTTTATGGTTTTTTAGGGCTGATATAGATTTTGGTATATTAAAAATTAAAGGATGGGCTAATTTACTACATGCTCCCAAATTTATAGATGATTCTTCAGTTGCTATTTTAGCAGCTGTTCTTCTTTTTTTAATTCCTTCAAAAGCAAAAAACGATTCGGCTCTTTTAGAGTGGGATGATGCCAAAAAGCTTAGGTATGATATTATACTTATGTTTGGTTCGGGTTTTGCCCTTGCCTTTGGTTTTGAAACCACGGGACTAAGTAATTGGTTAGCTGCACAATTGCTTGTTTTAAAAGGAATTCCGGTAATTGTTATCATTTTTGGTATTTGTTGTGTTGTTACCCTTATTAGTGAATTTGCGAGTAATATAGCCAGTATACAACTGGCTATTCCAATAATGATGGCTTTGCAGAAAAATTTGGATGTAACTCCTCTTCAACTGATGATTCCTGCAACCTTTGCTGCCTCCCTTGGTTTTATGCTTCCGGTTGCTACGGCAGCGAATACAATTGTTTTCGGAACAAAATTAATTGCTATACGCGATATGTTTAAAATTGGTTTTTTACTGGATGTATTAGGAATATTAGTGATAACTTTGTTTTGTTATTTTTATTTAAGCTAAATGATTTGTGCTCGAGAAATAAGAAAATCGTATGATAGCCTGGAGGTTCTGAAAGGGGTAAACATAGATGTAGAAGCCGGTGAAATAATCTCTATCGTTGGTTCTTCCGGTGCAGGAAAAACAACCTTACTTACTATTCTGGGAACGCTCGATAGGCCAACTTCCGGTGAAGTTATTATTAATGGTCAAAACGTATTTCAGTTAAGCGATAAAAAACTAGCCGCATTCCGAAATAAAAACATGGGTTTTGTGTTTCAGTTTCACCACTTATTACCTGAATTTACTGCTCTTGAAAATATTTGTATACCTGCTTTTATCGCTAAAACTTCTCGTAAAGAATCTGAAAAAAGAGCCATGGAGTTACTTGATTTTTTTAATTTAACTCATAGAGCGTCTCATAAACCTTCTGAACTTAGTGGCGGAGAACAACAGCGAGTTGCCGTTGCGCGTGCCCTTATCAATAAGCCGGCAGTAGTTTTTGCGGATGAACCCAGCGGAAATTTAGATAGCGCAAATGCTGATGAGTTGCATAAATTATTTTTTAATTTACGTAACGAGTTTAAACAAACCTTTGTAATAGTAACGCATAATCAAGATTTAGCGGCAATGGCAGATAGAAAAATGGTTATGAAAGATGGAAATTTTATTTAAATAATCCTTTTCCGATTTTTAAATTAGTAATGTAGCTGTTGTATTTCGTAAAATTCTTTGAACTTACAGTTAGAATTAAGTAATTTCAGCGGAACCCCTTGTTCTATAATTTTTCCCTTGTCTAAAACAATAATCCAATCGGCATTTTTTACCGTAGATAGTCGGTGTGCTATAATAATAGAGGTTCTGTTTTTCGAAAGTTTTTCGTAAGCCTTTGAAATAAGCCTTTCGGTATTACTGTCAATAGAAGCGGTTGCTTCATCTAAAACAAAAATTTCGGGCTCGTATACATACGCTCTCAAAAAAGCAATCAGCTGTCTTTGACCTGCCGAAAGCATAGCCCCTCTTTCTTTAACAATATAATCCAGTCCTCCCGGTATTTCGTTTAAAAAATCTTCCAATCCTATTTCTTTGATAGCCTGTTGAACTTTTTCAGGTGTGATTTTTGGATTATACAGACTTATATTGTTAATAATAGTATCGTTAAACAAAAAAACATCTTGCATAACCACTGCTGTTTTTTCTCTCAAGGATTTTAGATTGTAATTTTGGATGGGGATGTCGTCTATTAAAATATCTCCGTAGTTATGTTCATAAAATCTTCCCAGTAAATTAATTATTGTTGATTTACCTGAGCCGGTACTTCCGATAATAGCAAGTGTTTTTCCTTTTTCGGCAAAAAATGAAATATTTTCTAGAACCGGACTTGCCTCTCGATAACTAAAACCTACGTTTTTAAATTCTATTCCTTTTTTAAAACTTTCCAAACGTACGCTTCCTTTGTCTTCTATAAATTCCTTTGTGTCTAGTATATTAAACACTCTTTCTGCCGAAACTATTCCCATTTGTAGGGTATTTAATCTATCTGCAAGCATACGAATCGGGCGAAATAACATGTGAGTTAACATGATGAAAAAAGTGATATCGCCTAGTGAGATTCCCAGTTCTTTGTTTTTTATTCCCGTAAACCAAATAAGCAAAGCAATAGATATGGAAGAAAGAATTTCAACTACCGGAAAAAAAACAGAGTAATAAAAGATAGAACGAATATTAGCCTTCCGATGATTGTTATTGATGGTTTCAAATTTTTTCATTTCATCCGTCTCTTTATTAAATAACTGAACGATACGCATGCCGCTTAAGTGTTCCTGAGTGAAGCTATTTAAAGAGGCTACCGCATTTCGAACTTCTGTAAATGTTTTTTTAATACCGTTTTTAAAGGCGCGCGTGGCAATTAACAAAAGGGGAACAGTGCTTAATACCAGTAAGGCTAAAATCCAATTTTTCCATAGCATAACGGAAATAAAAATCAACAACATTAAAATATCTCCACTGATTAGGATGAATCCATCGGAAAATACATTACTAAGACTTTCAATATCGGAAACGGCTCTGGTAACCAGTGTTCCTACCGTACTTTTATCGAAATAACTATGTTTAAATTTAAGTATATGCGCATATACTTCACGTCGCATGTCTTTTACTATACTTTGCCCTAAATAATTGCTTGCTGTCGTATTAATGTACTGTGTAAGAGCCTCTATCAAAACAAAAAATAACAGAAGTAAGCAATACTGGTTAAGCATATTGATATCTTTTTTTTCTGCTATGGCTTCGTTTAAGGTGTTGCCTATAATCAAGGGCCTTACAATTGAAATAGCTGCCAGAAAAACAGTTAAGAGAACGGCTGAGTAAAAAACCATTTTATGAGGTTTGGCATAAGAAAATATTCGCCAAATTAAACTTGCTTTTATTTTGTTTTCCGGGCTATTTTTCATAGATACTTTCGGGGTAATTAACCCCTGTAAAAAATAAAGCTTTTGCGGGGGCGTTTTCTCCGGCCATTTTTCTGTCTTTACTTTCTATAATTTTTTTAAACTCATCAATACTTATTTTATGACGCCCTACAAGGAGTAGGGTGCCAACAATAGCTCTAACCATTCCTCTTAAAAAACGATCGGCTGTTATTCGAAATCGCCATTGTTCCTCTCCGCATTTTTGCCATTCAGCCCTATATATTTTACATAAGTTGGTTTTTGTTTGCGTATTGCTTTTTCCAAAACTGCTGAATTCCTTATACTCTTTTAAAATGGCAGCTGCTTTATTCATTCTTTCAAAGTCAATTTCTCCGTATACGTAGTGACTGAAATTATCGATGAAGGGGTTTTTTTGTTGATGTACAAAATAATAGTAACTCCTGTTTATTGCCGAAAACCTTGCGTGTGCATTGTAATGAACAGCCCATATATTTTCTATGCTTACATCCGTCGGAAGCAAAACATTAAACTTATACAACCAGTGCTTTTTATTTGTTATAAGATCGGGACAGTTGCTGTCAAAATGTGCTACATAGTTTCGGGCATGTACCCCTGTATCAGTTCTTCCGCAACCGGTTATGGCTATACTTTCTTTGAGTAAAAGACTCAACTTTTCTTGTAAAACTTGTTGTACAGTGTGGGGCGTATTTTCCTGTATTTGCCATCCGTTGTACGCAGAACCGTCGTAAGAGAGCTGTATAAAAAACCTAGCCATTCGGCAAAGATACTTATCTTTGACGTGTTTATGATATGAGTAAAATAAAAAAAAATATAGAGATAGCCGACCTTGAAATTGTTGATACTTCCACCGAAGGAATGGGCGTTGGGAAGAAGGAACGGATGGTTGTATTTGTAGAAGGAGCAATTCCGGGCGATAAAGTTAATGCGTTAATTTATCGAAAAAAAAACAGTTTTGCCCAAGCTAAGTTGACCGAACTCATAACTCCTTCTCCTTATAGATTAAAACCTGTTTGTCAGCATTTTGGAACATGCGGAGGATGCAAGTGGCAGCATATGACATACAACTCCCAATTGCTGTTTAAACATAAGCACGTATTGGATTCTTTTGAGAGAATAGGAAAGCTGGATTTTCCGGAAATTAAACCGGTGCTTCCTTCTGCTGATGTTTTGTTTTACCGCAACAAACTGGAATTTTCCTTTTCCAACAAACGTTGGTTAACCCCTGAGGAAATAATCCAAAAGGAAAGTATCACAGATAAAAACGCTTTGGGGTTTCATATTCCCGGAATGTTTGACAAAGTACTCAATATTCAGGAATGCTTTTTGCAGCCCAATCCCTCAAACGATATCAGGCTGGCTGTTTATGATTTTGCTCTCAAAAACAAATTTACTTTTTTTGATATCAGAAATAAAACAGGTTTTTTGAGAACACTGATGATTAGGAATAATATTAAGGGAGATTTTATGGTGTTGATTAGCATGTTTGAAAACCTGCCTGATAAAATATTATTGCTCTGCGAATTTTTAAAAAATAAATTTCCATGTATTAAATCATTGCAATATGTTCATAATCCAAAAGGGAATGATTCTTTACACGACTTAACTCCCATTGTGTTTTTTGGAGAGGATTATATTGTAGAAGCAATGGAAGGCCTGGAGTTTAGAATTAGTGCTAAATCCTTTTATCAACCTAACCCCAAACAAGCCCTTGAACTATACAAAATAGCAAGAGATTTTGCCTCTCCCCAAAAGGATGATATAGTATACGACTTATATTCCGGAACCGGAACCATTTCGCAATTTGTGGCTCGTTATTGCAAGAAAGTGATAGGCGTTGAGTATGTAGAGGAAGCTGTTTTAAACGCTAAAGAAAACGCTTCTTTCAACAAGATGGAGAATGTTCAGTTTGTAGTTGGAGATATGAAAAAGGTGTTTACAACCGAATTTGTTGAGAGAAACGGAAAGCCGGATATTATCATAACAGACCCCCCCCGGTCAGGTATGGACAGAGAGGTGGTAGAACAAATAATGCGGTTACTACCCCGAAAAATTGTATATGTAAGTTGTAACCCGGCTACACAGGCACGAGATATCGCTATGTTAAAAGAGTGTTACTCTATAGTTTCCATTCAGCCGGTAGATATGTTTCCGCAAACCAGCCATGTAGAAAACGTTGTTTTACTTATACGTAATTCAGAAAAGATTTAATTTTTAAATGTTTTGATATTTCCACTAAACCACTAACTTTGGTATAGTAAATTTATTTTTATGATACATTTTAAATCCGATCGTATTTTAATCCCTGTTGATTTTAGCGAAACATCTCTTCTTGCCATTAGTCACGGAGCATTTATGGCACAATTCACCAAAGGAGATGTTTATTTACTTCATATAATCAACTCTACATTTACTGCTCAAAACATGTTTATCCCTGTCCTTCAGTTGGAAGACCAAGCTGTTTTTCAGAGAAAAATAGAAGAAAGAATGAATGAGCTGGCTAACGAAATAAAATCTGAATATGGCGTGAAGGTAGAATGTATTGTAAAAACCGGAAATCCATCGGCTGAAATTATTGACACGATAAAGGAAATTGATGCATCCTTGGTGGTTATGGGAACCCATGGCTACTCGCCTCTTGAGGAACTGGTTATAGGAAGTAATGCGTTAAGGGTTATTACTAAGGCAAATTGCCAGGTAATGACGATGAGTAAAGCAGCTTCGCAAAAAGGCTACAACCGCATATTAATCCCGATTGATAATAGTGCTCATTCCCGACAAAAAGTAGTATATGCCATAGAAATGGCAAAACAGTTTAGTGCACACCTATATGCAGTAGCTTTACTTGGAGCAGATGAAGAAAGCGATAAGCCGGCAATGGAGCTGAAACTTCATCAAATAGAAAAACTGGCAAAAGAAAAGAATGTGTTGTATACATCCGAAGTTCTTTCCGGACTAAAAAACAGAGCGTCTGCTACCGTTCAGTATGCTGAAAAAATAAAGGCAGACTTGATTATCATTATGAGCGACCAAGATGCGGAGCTAAGCGGATTCTTCTTAGGGCCCTATTCTCAGCAAATCATTCATTTAAGTAAGGTTCCTGTGATAACCGTTAAACCGGAAGAACATCCGGATAACGTAAATTTTTCTATCCTTTCCGGCACCAGCGGTATTTAAGAACTGTAATTAGCTTTCTTTTATCTCCACTTTTCCGTCGGCATGCTTGGCAAAGCGGCTTTTGTTTCTTTCGTGTACTTGGTCATATCTAGGCCATGGCCAGCCTCCGAATTGTGTTTTGTGATAGTCCTCAAAAGCTTGGTTTATTTCCTCTTTTGTATTCATTACAAACGGGCCATACTGAATAACCGGTTCAGAGATTGGCTTTCCTTGCAACACGAGTATACTAACCGGTTCGTTGCATTTTAGTGTTGTTTCTACATTTGGAATAAGCTCTACGGCATGGTATTTGGGAATTTCTTTTTCAGAAACATTAAGCACGCTGCCTTCATAAAAATATAATGTTCGGTTAATGCCCTTTGAAGCAATAGGCATTGTCCATGATGCGCCTGCTTCCATTTTAATGTTCCATACGGCCACTTCATTACTCTCGTCTGAAGCCCATGAGTCGGGAGGAGGAGCCGGTGCTGCCATATGTCCTATTTTTCCGGCAATAATTTCCACACGGGTTTTCTTGCCGTTTTCGTTAACATGCTCGTAAACAGGAATACTTTCTCTCCATAGCATTTTAAAATGAGGCTCTACCATTTTGTTTTTTTTAGGAAGGTTAAGCCATATCTGAAATAACTCCATAGGGTTTTCTTTGTCTTCGTAGATTAAAGGAAACATCTCCGAATGCTGAACACCTTTTCCTGCTGTCATCCATTGTACATCTCCGTTGCCGTACCTTCCGGCGGCTCCCATGGAGTCTGCGTGGTCTACAATACCCTTTCTAACTACCGTAATAGTTTCAAAACCACGGTGAGGATGTCCGGGAAAACCCGGAACTGTTTTCCCGTGATACATCCTGAATCCATCCTTAATAATGAAATCATCTCCCATATGTCTTCCTTTTAGGTAAGAAGGGGCAGGACCCATTTGCTCATTCCCTTTAGGAAAATGGTCTTCATGATGAACACAAAACAAGAAAGGATCGGCAGTATCCCACTGAAAGCCCAGGGGCTTTATTTTTTTAACCGGACTCATAAATAATGCATTGTTTTTAAGAGATGTTTTTATATTGTTAGAGAAGGACTTAACAGGAGCAACTATGGTTGAACCGAAGAGTACTCCCAAGCCACCAATAAAATCTCTTCTATTAAATTTCTTATTCATAATAAGGGTAACAATTTTTCTTATCAAAAGTTCTAATCGAAGTTAGGTAATTTTAATTGCATGAATTGTTAGAAAATGTAAATATTTTATATCTTTATTAAAACGAAATATTTCTGCAAAGAGAAATTAATCATATCCCATTAACACTAATACTGCTGCTTGCTTATTTTCCCTCTTGGGCGCAAAAAGGAAAAGATGGAGCAGAGCTCATTACCAATGCAGGGGTAATTTTTAACCGTTATACACCTTTAACACAAAGTGCTGCAGCGGGCGCCACGGCCATCGTAGTTTCTAACGTGGGTGATTTAGATGGGTCCGACATTCCGGGCGCTGAAAACAATCCCTATGCTTTTAACGGATTGGAAGGATGCGATTTATTGATGATAATTAAAATGCAGGGTGCCGGAATAAACACCAATAACACTTCAGCTTATGGAGATGTGATAGATTATAATAATGTGGGTGTTTATGAAATTATAGAAGTTGGAACAATTTTAGGAAATACTATTTCTCTAAGCAATGGATGCGTACTTCAAAACGCTTACAATATATCTTCAACAGAACGCGTTCAAGTGGTTCGTATTCCAAGGCTTACATCCATGACTATCACTGCCGGCGCTTCACTTGTTGGCAGGCCGTGGGGGCAGGTGCCCGGAACGGGAGGGATAGTTGCTATAGAAACTTCGGGTAACATTGTTATTAACGGTTCTATAACCGTTCAAGGTCAGGGTTACCGAGGTGCATTAACAGCTACGGCGTCTGTAAATCCTGCCGTAACAGATTATGTGTCTGCTTTTTCTGCAGCAGGAGGACAAAAAGGCGAGGGTATTGCCGGTAATGCAAGTGATTACGATATATTGGGAGGGCGCTATTCCAGGGGGGCTCCTGCAAATGGAGGAGGAGGGGGAAATTCGGAAAATGCCGGAGGAGGAGGGGGTTCCAATGCGGGCTTGTTAAGCGGCTATACGGGATTTGGTGTTCCTGATAATTCTAATTTAAGTTGGCCGGCTTGCTGGAACCAGGAAGCAGTGAATTTTGCGGCCAGTTCTTCGCCCGGAGGTGGCCGTGGGGGATATTCCAGAAGTATTAATAACGGAAATGCTTCAACCCAGGGTCCGGGTAATATTGCTTGGGGCGGCGACAACAGGCAAAATATAGGTGGTTTAGGCGGGAGACCACTGAATTATTTTTTTAATACACGCTTGTTTATGGGCGGAGGAGGCGGATCAGGCCACAACGATAACGGAAACAGCAATCCCGGCGCTAATGGAGGAGGCATAGTATATTTAATCAGCGATGGTAGTGTCTCCGGAAACGGCATCATTAATGCGAATGGTAGCAACGCCTTGGGAACTAATTCTCCTCATACGGATGCTCCCGGAGGTGGTGGTGGCGGAGGTGCAGTGTACGTTTTATCAAAACAAGGTATTACCGGAATTACCATACGCGCTAACGGAGGAAACGGGGGAGACCAAATAATTAGTACTAATGAGGCGCAGGGGCCGGGAGGCGGCGGGGGAGGAGGATACATACTAACCTCCGCTACCAGTGTTTTAAGAACAGTTGATGGCGGTGCCAACGGAAATACAACCTCTGCTGCACTTACCGAATTTCCTCCAAACGGAGCAACAAGAGGTGCAACCGGAACCATTGTAAATAATGTACCATATACTCCTGTTACAGCCCCGGTAAACTTGGGTATTAATATTGTTGGTAGCCCACCGCCAAATTGTTTAAACGGACCTAAGTCATATACCATTACCGTAAATAATTTATCTTGTAATACCGCAACTAACCTTGTAATATTTCTACCTCCTCCTTCCGGACTTACTTTTACCTCATCCAGTGTAGGCACAGGAACATACACAGCTCCTCACTGGTCGGTTTCCTCATTAAATCCTAACTCAACAGCGGTATTGGTTGTTAACGGAACTATTACAAACAGCAATGTGGGAGTTTTTAGCGCTACCGTAACATCTGATAACCCGGAGTGCTATGTGGTTAATAATTCAACAACAGCTCCAACCTTTACGGTAATTCAGGTAAACATTACAGCTGTTGCAATTCCTACGGCAATATGCCAAGGCTCCGTGGGAACTGTTGTTGCTTCGGGTGCAACCACTTATACTTGGTTCCCCGGAAATGTTACGGGCTCCAGTATGACAGTTTCTCCTTCATCAACTACTATCTATACTGTGGTTGGTAATGTTACTACGTGTATAGGAAGTCAAACTGTACAGGTAAATGTAAATCCGAATCCAACACTGGTTGCCACAGCTGCTCCTTCTTTAATTTGCCCCGGCGGCACAGGAACGTTAAATGCAAGCGGAGCAACAACTTATACCTGGTTCCCTGGATTTATGACGGGCCCTACTCATACGGTTACTTCCTCAGTACCTGTTCAATATACAGTAGTTGGAACGGACAATAATGGATGTATGGGAATGGCGGTAGTTTTACTTCCTGTATTTGTTCCAACTATTTCGGCTTTTCCCGCCATAATTTGTATTGGCAACAGCAGTACGTTAACTGCTTTTGGAGGCGTTTCATATACCTGGCAACCCGGAAGCATAATTAGTCCCACTATTGCAGTTTCCCCAACGGTTTCCACCACCTATACTGTTAGCGGAACGCATGCAACCGGTTGTATTGCTACAACGGTGGTTGGTGTTGCGGTTGTTCCTATTCCTACGGTAAATGCGGTAGCCAGCCCAACAAGAATTTGCGAAGGGGGAAGCAGTTTACTTTTAGCAAATGGTGCCATGACGTATTATTGGCTGCCCCCGCTTAATAGCAGTAATAATCCTATAGCCGTTAGTCCTTCTGTTACAACCACGTATACGGTAATTGGTTATACGGTTGATGGCTGCGCTGATACAGCTACCGTAACAGTTGTAGTTGATCCTTTGCCTAATATTTTTGCCATACCAAATCCGAGCGCCATTTGTAGAGGTAGTACAAGTACTTTAACGGCGTTTGGTGCTAATACATACACCTGGTTTCCCCCTGGAAATCACACAGGTTCGGTTATGGTAGTATCGCCTACGGTTACCACCACCTATACGGTTGTTGGAACCAATACCTTTGGTTGTAGTAATATTGCCTATGTAACAGTATATGTAGGACCAAATATAACAGCAACAGCCATACCCGGCGTGATTTGTTATGGCCAAAGCAGTTCGTTGATGGCAGGGGGTGCAGTTAGCTACACCTGGCAGCCGGGAGGTATGAATGGAGGTACGGTAGTGGTTACTCCAACAATTTCGCAATCATATACAGTAACGGCAATAGATTGGATAGGATGTATTGATTCGGCAACGGTTTATGTGCAGGTAAACCCTAATCCCACGCTTCAGGTTCAGGCTACTCCATCGGTAATGTGTGCAGGCGATCAGGTTACGGTAACAGCAAGCGGTGCCGTAAACTATGTATGGTATCCCGGTAATACAACAGGAAGCATAGTAACTACATTTCTCAATTCTACAACCATATATACGGTAACCGGAACAAACCAATTTGGATGCACCGATACCAAAACAATACAGATTACAGTTAATAATTGTACTGTTCAGGTTCCTATAGGCTTGGCTAAAAAAGCCAGCTCGGTAGAAAGTGCAGGCAATGACGAATATTATGTTACTTTCAAGTTCGTCGTCAAAAATTACGCAACGTATCCATTATTCAATATTCAGATTTTTGATGATTTGAATAATACTTTTCCGGCGCCTTCATCTTATGTTGTTATACCCCCACCGGTTAGCAGCACCGGCAGTTTAGTAGTAAACCCTTTTTATTCTGGAGCAGCACCTAATAATCATCTGCTGGCTGTTAATATAAATTCGTTGTTGCCCGGACAGGCAGATACCATACGTGTAAAAGTAAAATTTAAACCCGAGGGCATTACTACTTTCACCAATACATCCTGGGCTTACGCACAAACACTTCCCAACGGAGGTTATTCCGGTACCGATGTTTCAACCGACGGAAACAACCCGGACCCAAACGGCGACGGTAATCCTTCCGGAGCAGGAGAAAATATTCCAACAGTATTTGAAGTAATTCCAGACTTTTTCATTCCGCAGGGATTTTCACCAAATGGTGACGGTGTAAATGACTTTTTTGTAATCAGAGGCATTAAGTATTATCCTAATAATGAATTTCAGGTTTTAAATCGTTGGGGAAATTTGGTGTATAAAGAAAAAGGATACAACAACACCTGGGACGGTCGTTCTGCCTATGGTCCTAAAATAGGCGGAGACGAACTTCCTGAAGGCACCTATTTTTATATACTAGATCTAGGAAACGGAACAAAACCCTATACAGGCTTTATTTATTTAAACAGGGGCTTAACCAAATAATTTGAGAAACATAGTATACATACTTGTCATTTTATCTGTTACGAGCGCATTTTCGCAACAAGACCCTATGTTTACCCATTACATGTATAATACGCAGTGGCTAAACCCGGCTTATGCAGGCACACGAGATTTGCTTACTGTAACAGGAATACACCGATCGCAGTGGGTTAATTTTGACGGAAGTCCGCGTACACAATCATTTTCTATGCATGCACCACTGGAAATAGGCAAGGCCGGAGCAGGCTTAAACATCATTAACGATCGCATTGGCCCCACACGTAACACCATGATAGCTGCCGATTACGCTTATTACGTTAGGATAAACTCAAAAGCAAAACTTTCAATGGGTATAAAAGCTATGGTGAACACTTATAACCACCGCGTTTCTCCCCTTAAATTAGACCAGCAACAGGATATTGCTTTTTCTCAGGATGCAAGAGTTATTCTCCCAAATGTGGGATTTGGCCTATATTATTTCACCAAAAAATATTACTTCGGTTTATCAACTCCTCGCATGATTCAAAATAAGTTGAAGAAACACGCTTATGTATATTCTAGAGTTCAGCGGCATTACTACGTTATTGCAGGATATGCCTACGATATAAACAAAGATGTAGTTTTAAAACCCACTGCTTTTATACGGGTAACTCCGGGAGCTCCGATGGAAGGAGAACTCACCGCAACCCTTGTTTTTCAAGAAGTATTGAATGCGGGACTTATGTATAGAACAGGGGATGCACTTGGTTTTTTGGCAGGCGTTAATGTAACTGACCAATGGTACATAGGTTATTCATTCGATTGGTCTTTTGCTAACACTACCGGCCGGTATAATAAAGGCAGCCACGAAATAGTGATGCGCTACGATTTTTTTGTGAAACCCGAGACTAAAGTAAAATCAACCAGACATTTTTAATGATTTGGCGCTTACATATTCTGATTTTTTTTATAAATACTCCCTTTTTTATTTTTTCACAAAAGGAAAATAAACAAATCAAAAAAGCTTACCAGGATTTTGATTATTACCGTGTGGTTGATTTAGCTTCTAAAGGAGAGCGTAATGATATTGAACTTCTCCGAATGATGGCAGATAGTTACAAAATGACCGGAAACTACCAAAAGGCCGAGAAAATGATGGAGATTGCAGTTAAACAAGAGAATAAAACTCCCGGAGATGTAATGGCTTACGCGCAGCTTCTGAAGATGAACTCAAAATATTCCGAGTCGGCAACTATAATGGAAGAGTTTAGACAGTTGAAACCTAAAGATACACGGTACCTGCTTTTTAGCCAAAACAAAACCTATTATCAGGAGTTACTTAAAGATAAAAAACAATTTAGCATATATACTATAGCCGGTAATTCAGAACAGCAGGATTTTGGAATTACCTTTTACAAAAACAAAATTTTATTTGTTTCCTCAAGGCAACCTCTTAACTACTTAACTCATATATGGAATGGTAATCGGTTGCCTTACGTAGATATGTATACCGCTAAAATAACGCCCAAAAACGAACTGAAAAGTGTAAGAAAATTTCCGGCATTTAATAATAAATACCACGACGGACCTGCCAGTTTTAATAAAAAAGGAAACTATATGGTTTTTTGTTCCGATAATTACAGCGGTAAAAGTGATGAGGGTGTGAGAAATATTAAACTATATGAAGCTCACTTAGAAAAAGGCGGGAAGTGGGGAGATAAAAAAAGCTTACCTTTTAATAGTAACGATTATTCTTGTGGTCATCCGGCACTTAGTGCCGACGGAAACACACTTTATTTTGCCAGCGATATGCCCGGTGGGATGGGGGGAACCGATATTTACAGATGCACTCGCGATGCCAAAGGAAACTGGAGCAAGCCCGAAAATTTAGGAGATAAAGTGAATACGGAAGGGAACGAACTATTTCCTTTTATTCATGAAAGTGGTTTATTCTTTTTTTCATCAGATGGAAGGCCCGGCCTTGGTGGGCTGGATATTTTTGTGATGAAAATAATTGATGGCTTTACCAGTAAGGCAGTAAATGTAGGATATCCGGCTAATAGCAGTAAAGATGATTTTGCGATGATACTGGATGCCGAACAAAAAAAAGGATATTTTTCTTCTAATCGCGAAGGCGGAAAAGGAAACGATGATATTTATGCTTTTGATTTGCTTAAGCCTTTTAAGTTTGGAAAAATTATAAAAGGAACAGTGAAAAATGAAAAAGACTCCATGCTTCCGGAGGCAGCTATTTTTTTGCTCAATAAGTCGGGTGAAATACTTGAAAAAGTATGTTCTAAAAAAGATGGCAGCTACTTAATTTTTGCCGATGATAATATGCAATATCTTATATCCGGAATAAAAGAAGGATATCTTAATACAAAAGAGTATTTGGAAACTAACGGACCAAACGAAATTGTTACGCTTGACTTAGTACTGGAACGTGAGCCTGACATGGCTTTAACAGCTCTGATTACCGATAAAAAAACAAAAACACCGCTTAAAAATGTGAAGGTAGCCATAACCGATGAACGCGGACAGGTTTATAAATTTAAAACAGCAGAAGATGGTTTGCTGTACATGGACTTGCCCGATAGAAAAGTAGGAGATTCTCTTAATTTCAGTATTGTAATCAGTAAAAAGGATTATGTAACTAAAACGGTTGATTTGAAGTGGGAAATAAAAGTAAAAGGGCCACAAAAAATTCATGAAAATCTGGATGTGGATTTAAGTAGAATTGAATTAGGCGAAGACCTGGCCAAATTAAGTAACCTTGGTAATATTTATTATGACCTGGGCAAGTTTAATATAAGACCTGATGCGGCTGTTGAATTAGATAAAATAGTTCAGATAATGAACGAAAATCCGGATATGGTGGTAGAATTAGGCTCGCATACGGACTGTAGGGACAGTAAAAAAGCCAATCTTGTTTTATCGGAGAAAAGGGCCAAGGCCAGCGTAGAATATATTCAAAAAAGAATTACCAATCCTAAGCGTATATCCGGAAAAGGTTATGGAGAAAGCAAATTGCTTAACAACTGCGATTGTGAAGGAAATCAAATATCGCCATGCACCGAGGCAGAGCATGCCATAAACAGGCGAACTGAGTTTATTATACTAAAAACGGCTAATAATTAAACTTACCAATTATTAAGATAAATCAGCCGCTTATTTGCTAAACGCTACCGATTATTTAGTAAGGACTTAAACCCGCAAAATAATAAAATTCTTATCGGAACTTTGCGTTATAATAAGAGTATGCAGGTTCAGGAAACAAGGGTTGCCGTTATAAAAAAAGACGAACAAGGAATAGTTCACATAACAATGAAAGATTGCGGGAAAGTTGATGAACTGGATGTGGTTGATGTACATCTGGTTTTACGTCATTTATCAGGCGATAAACCCGCATATAAATTGCTGGATGCCCGCGCGAGCTGGAGCCTCACTTCAAAAGGAAAAGAAAGAGCACGACTGGGCGATTTGCCCGAAAATACAGGAGCCAGAGCTATTGTGGTTTCAAATGGTATAAAGAAAGCTTTATATCGTTTTTTACAGGAATTCAGCAAAAAAAGCTATCCTCAACGTTTCTTTACTGATTATGATGAGGCATACAATTGGCTTTTATCGGTAAAAAGAGAGCAAGAAAAATCAAATGGCTAGTCAACCCAATCAGCAATAAATAAATTGGTGTCGCGTGTGCCACCGTTGTTTCTGTTTGAAGAAAAAATAAGTTTTTTGCCATCCGGTGAAAACATGGGAAACGCATTAAACATGCTCTCGGTGGTAATTTGTTCTAAACCGGTTCCATCGGTATTTATCATAAATAACTGAAAATCGTATCCTTTTTTACTGTGATGATTAGAGGAAAAAATTATTTTTTTACCCGAAGGATGAAAAAAAGGAGCCCAGTTGGCTTTACCTAAATTGGTAATTTGTTTTAGCCCGCTTCCATCGGCATTACAAATAAATATTTCCATGTTGGTGGGTGCTACCTGATTTTTTTCGAGATAGTATTTGTATTCTTTTATTTCTTCTTCTGAGTTTGGCCTGGATGCCCGAAAAACAATTTGTTTACCATCCGGCGAAAAAAATGCACCCCCATCGTAACCCAATGTTCTGGTAAGCTGTTTTAAATTTTTTCCGTTTATATCCATTATCCAAAGCTCTAAATCGCCGCTGCGTATGCTGGTAAAAACAATTTTATCTCCTTTAGGAGAAACAGTGGCCTCGGCATCATAGCCCGGATTGTTGGTCAGTTGCTTAATAACGGTTCCATTTGGGTTAGCTACAAAAATGTCAAACTCCGGGTATATAGGCCAGAGATATTTCCCAATTTCAACAGGTACAGGCGGACAACTGTCTTGTTTAAGATGGGTGGAGGCATACAAAATATCTTTTCCGTTGGGCATAAAGTAGGAGCAGGTAGTGCGCCCTTTGCCGGTGCTTATCATGGGAGGGCGGTAGCTGCTATCTGCCTTATTAAGTTCCAGCATAAAAATTTGATCGCAGCCAAGCCCCCAGGCTTTGTTGTTACTCTGAAAACAAACCTGTTTGCCGTTTGGAGAGAAATAAGCCTCGGCATTATCGCCCCCGAATGTAAGTTGCTTGATGTTTTTGAGGTGTTTTTCTTGGGCGTTCAAGAAAGAAATAATTAGTAGAGGAAATAATTTTTTTCTCATAAACTCACTCAATTTTTTTAAAACGCATTTGAAATACCCCCAAAAACGCTTCCTTGAATATTTTAGAACTCATTTTGCTGCTCCCTAAAACACGGTCAACAAAAGTAATGGGTATTTCCACCAATTTAAAACCTTTACGCCAGGCCGTGTATTTCATCTCTATTTGAAAGGCATAACCCATAAATCGAATTTTATCCAGGTTAATACTCTTCAGTACTTTTCTTTTATAACATTTAAAGCCTGCGGTAGTATCTTTAATATTGAACCACAAAACCATACGAACGTATACCGAGGCAAAATAAGAAAGTAAAATACGCTTCATATCCCAATTACTCACATTGCCTCCTTTTATATATCTGGAACCAATGGCTAAATCGGCTCCGTTTTGGCATGCTTTCAATAATCTTGGTAAATCGTTGGGATTATGACTGAAATCGCAATCCATTTCAAAAATAAATTCGTAGTCTTTTGCCAGCGCCCATTTAAAACCATGAATATAAGCCGTTCCTAATCCCAACTTTCCTTTTCGTTCTTCCAAAAAAAGTTTACCGGAATAGGTATTTTGCAATTCTTTTACTTTGGCGGCGGTTCCATCGGGCGAGCCATCGTCAACCACCAATACATGAAACGGAACATCTAAAGAAAATATATGATGCATCATTTTTTCAATGTTCTCAATTTCGTTGTAGGTGGGTATAATAACCAGATTTTGACTCATCAAAAGAGGCACTAAGATAATGATTTTATACAAGGTCAAAACCTGTCTTTTTGCTTAAAAACAACTGCTTTGTAGTTGTTTGTTAGTTAAAAATCATTAATTAGTTTTGTATGCGTTACGTATCGTATAACTTTATTCCCGGTTTAATTTTATAAAGAACATTAACCGCAACTAAAATAATATGAAGAACTTTTTATCCTCACGTATTTTTAAGCTGATATGGAGCGTTTTGCTTGCGTTTTTAATTTACTGGATTTGTCCGCCTTGTTTTAGTAAAACAACGCTACTTATTTTATTAGCAGTTCAGTTGCTGCTTATAAATGCTTCATTTATTATTGGCCGCTGGGCAATTATAACTCATATTTCCAGATTTTTAACCGGAGGCTTATTTATTTTTTCCGGGTTTATTAAGGCAAATGATACGGTGGGTTTTTCCTATAAACTGGAAGAGTATTTTGAGGTGTTTAAAGCCGATACGGGGCTTGGCTTTTTTGAATGGTTTGCTCATATCAGTTTACCCTTGGCTATCATTATTTGTGCCAGCGAAATAGTGCTTGGTGTTTTTTTGCTATTGGGATTTAAAAAGAACCTAACCTTATGGTTGTTATTTGCACAAATAGCTTTTTTCACCTTCCTTACCTTTTATTCTGCCTGCTTTAATAAAGTTACCCATTGCGGGTGTTTTGGCGATTTTCTACAGTTAAAACCATGGGAAAGTTTTTGGAAAGATGTAGCCTTAATGATTTTGATTACCTTGCTTTTTGCCGGAAGGGATAATATTCCTGAGCTCATGGCCCCCATGCCTTTGGCTACGTTTGCTACTATAGGATTGATAGCTTCTGTGTGGTTTCCGATATACACTCTTAGGAATTTACCCGTGTTTGATTTTAGGCCATACAAAATAGGCAACAACATTAAGGAGCAAATGAAGCCCGGGCCAAATTACAAAGAAGCCGAATATTCTACTACCATGGTTTACAAAAACCTGAAAGATGGGAGCAAAAAAGAAATGTTGATGGATGAGTACATGAAATCTAAAATATGGGAAGATACCCTGGTGTGGAAATACGATACCATGATTACCAAATTGGTACACGAGGCCATAGATGCTCCTAAAATAACTGATTTTAACGTATCGTCTATTGAAGGAGATAATATAACCGATTCCATACTTAACTATAAAGGCTACGCCTATTGGCTAATTACATACGATTTAGGAAAGGCAAAAAGTTCAGAAAAACTTCATGCTATGATGAATGATTTTTATCAATTGGCACAAAAAGATAAAGTGCCTTTTATTGCTTTTACGGCTTCGGGTCCAAAAGAAATAGATGAGTATAAACATAAATACAACGCCTTGTACGACTTTGTAATGGTAGATGCTACCGTATTGAAAACAATGATAAGGAGCAATCCCGGCCTCATGTTATTGAAAGACGGTGCTATAATTATGATGTGGCATCATAATAATTTTCCCTCATATTCTGAAGCAAAGCAGAAATATTTCAAATGAAATATCGCTTCAAATAACTGATTTTGCATTTTGCCCGCTTTAAAAAAATAAATAAATTTGATGAACTTATAATTGTTTGGGGTGAAAGATTCACTACCAACTAAAGAAAGATTACATGAAAGCCGAACTAATCGCTAAAATGGAAGAACTGCTTACCAAAGAAGCAGGTGAAGTTGCTCTTGAGGTACGTCAATTGCAAAGAGATTTTCAACGAGCTTGGACGGCCGAGTTTGAAAAGGCTCGCCAAGATTTTATTAACGAAGGAGGAAAAGCCAAGGACTTTGAATATTCCAGGCAACCGGAAGATGATACCTTCGACAAGTTGCTGGAAAAGTATAAACAGCTCAAGAAGCAAAGCGATGAAAGATTACAGAAAGAACAAGAAGCCAATCTTAAGATAAGACTCGAAATTATTGAGGCAATAAAGGATTTAAAAAGCAGTGAAAATGTTGGTGCGGCTTTCAAAAAAATGAGCGAACTCCAAACCAAATGGAAAGAAACAGGTGCTGTTTCGCCTCATAAATACAAAGAAATTCAGGCAGAATACAGCAAAGCAGTTGAAGAGTTTTATTTTAATTTAAAGATATATAAAGAACTTCAGGAGCACGATTTAAAGAGAAATTACGAACTGAAACTGGAGTTAATCGAAAAAATTAAGGCTCTTGAAAAGCTGGAAAAGATAAAGGAAGCAGAACATTCTTTAAAGGTTTTTAGAAACGAGTGGGAAGAAATTGGCCCCGTGCCCAACGATAAATGGGAAAACTTAAAAACACAATACAAGCAAGCGCTGGATGAAAGCTATGCACGCATAAAAGCTTATTATAAAGATATAGAAGAAAAAAAGGAAAATAATTTAAAAGCTAAGCAGGAACTGATAGAAAAGCTGAAGCAGACTTTAGGAGACATGAATTTTAAATCTGTTTCGGAGTGGAATACAAAAACAAATGAGGTAATAACATTGCAAAACGAATGGAGAGGTGTTGGCCGAACAACCGAGAAGGATAATGAAAAAGTTTGGGGAGAGTTTAGAGCGATTTGCGATGCTTTTTTTGAAAGCAAAAAAGTTTTCTTTGAAGGTTTGAATGAAAAATTTGCAGAGAACAGAAAAATAAAAAACGAACTAATTCAAAAAGCAGAAGCCCTTCAGAATAGTACCGATTGGCAAAAAACAACTCAACAGCTCATAAAACTGCAGGAAGAGTGGAAGAAGCACCCATCCGGCGGAGATAAGGAGGAACCTAAACTATTTACTCGTTTCCGAAAAGCTTGTAATACTTTTTTTGATGCCAAAAAAGCTCATTACGAAAATGTAGACGCCTCTTATGAAACTAATTTAAAGCTGAAGGAAGAAATATTGGCAAGATTAAATGAGTTTCAGTTGTTGGAAGATGTTCAGGCTAACAGGGAGGCATTGAGAAGCTTTTCAAAAGAATGGAACGAGGCGGGGATGGTTCCTATTAAAGAAAAGAAAAGAATAAATGAAGCTTTTTATAATAGGCTGGACGAGTTGTACAATAAACTGGATATAAATAAAAAAGAGAAAGCTGCTTTACAGTATCAATCTAAGATAGATCGTTTTTTATCTTCCGATAATCCTAAGGAACTTTTAAGCAGAGAGGCCGATTTTTTGAAAAAACAAATGGATGAAATTAATTCTACCATTCGTACGTACGAAAATAACCTTGGTTTTTTCAAACATGCAAAAAACAATAATCCCTTACTGAAAGAAGTAGAGGAGAAAATTGCACTTGAAAAATCTAAGCTGGAGGATATCAATGCCAAACGCAAGAAGGTTATTGAAGAGCTGGCTAAGCTGAGAGAGGCTGTTGGTAAAGAAACAGCTTGATAGCGATTTTTTTCTAAAATCCTTTTGTGACTACATCAATATATCCGATGATTTTATTTCTGTCTTCCGGGCTAAACTCTTCGTATTCGTCTTGATTTTTAAACCAGGTGAGCTGTCTTTTAGCGTAATTTCGTGTGTGTTGTTTTATCTTATCTATGGCAGTTTCCAGGCTGCATTTTCCGTCCAGGTATTCAAAAAGTTCTTTATAACCAACCGTTTTAAGGGCATTATTTTGTTTGTAAGGTAAAAGTTCTTTTACTTCTTCTATTAATCCGGATTTTATCATTTCATCAACCCGCTTGTTTATTTTGTCGTAAAGAGCCTGCCGGTTGCAGTTTAATAAAATTTTTATGGGAACAAAATCTTTGGTTTTTTTATGTTTTCCTTTAAAAAAAGAAAAGGGTTTGCCGGTGTAGCGAATTACTTCCAATGCTCGTATTATTCGTTGACTATTATTAAGATCTACTTGTTTAAAATAAACAGGGTCTGTCCGCTTTAGTTCTTCTTGCAAATGGGCAATGCCTTTTACTTCGAGTTCTTTGTTTAATTCTTCCCGGTAGTTTATTGGAACTTCTTCAAATTCATCAACTCCATACAGTAAGGCATTAATGTATAACCCCGAGCCTCCTACTAAAATTACGATAGAATGTTTAGTAAACAATTCATTCAGTAGGTCGGTAGCGTCTTTTTCAAAGTGTCCTGCTCCATATAACTCTTCAATGCTTTTGTTGTTTATAAAATAGTGAGGAACCTCTTGGAGTTCTTTTTCGCTTGGTTTAGCGGTTCCTATGGTAAGTTCCTTATAAAACTGCCTGGAATCGGCAGATATAATTACGGAATTATAATGCTTTGCTAAATCAATGGCCAGCGCTGTTTTTCCGATTGCTGTTGGCCCGGCTATCACAACCAGGTATTTTATATTGCCGGCCAATTTGGTGCTATTTTTTTCCTTTTCCTTTTCCGGAATTTCCGGGGCCTTTGCCATTACCTTTGTCTTCTTTTTTAGGGCCTTTTTCTTTTTTGTTTTTTGCTTTCCCCTTTAATGCATGAAACTCCGGCGAACCGGGTTTAATTCCCAGTTCTTTGGCTATGGCTCCCCAACCTTTTGTTTTATTGGTGTTATATACTTTTAAAACATCGTCTTCCTTTTTTTGTGTCATTTTAGCCAGTTCAAGGGTCATATATACATCGGCAGGTGACATGTCCAGGCTTATGAGCATATTATCAAGTTTTTGGTCGCTGATGCCAAACTCAATTTTCATGTCGTTTTTGAAAAGAGGTAAATCAACTTTGGCTTTCACGTTTATTTCTTCTAAACTGGCATCCAATTCAGTATCACCGGATTTAGCGCTGAGTTGGAAGTTTTTTTGAGCGTAAAACAGATTGCTCAGTAGAAATAAGATTACTATGTATAAAAACTTTTTCATATTTAATGGTATTGTTGCCGGTTATAAAATTATAAAATTACAGTACATTATTACACTGTTCTTTAATTTTTTCAAGTTCATCTTTCATTTGAACCACAATTTTTTGAATTGGAGCGTCGTTTGCTTTAGAACCTATGGTGTTAATTTCTCTGCCAATTTCCTGAGCAATGAAAGAAAGTTTTCTGCCGGAGGAGTTTTCGTTCATGGTATCTTTAAAGTAGTTAAGATGCTGTTTCAGCCTTACTTTTTCCTCGTTTATATCTATTTTTTCTATGTAATAAATTAACTCTTGTTCAAAACGGTTTTCATCCAGTTTTCCGTTTGCTATAATTTCACTCAAATTTCCTTTAATGCGCTCCTTTAGTCGAGTTATCCTGTTTTGGTCTAATTTACTTATTTCTTCCAGATGATTTTCCAGTACGGTTATTCGTTGTACAAAGTCTTTTTCGATGGATTTTCCTTCTTCTTTTCGGAAGTTATCTAACAAAACCATAGCCTCTTTAACCGAGCCAAGTATTTCTTTCCAGTTGCTTTCATCAGCTTCTTTTTTTTCATGCTTTATAACATCCGGCATTTTAATGATTTCTTTTAGTAGCGATTCCGAGTTTTCGCCAAGATTTTTTGCCAGATTTTTAAGTTGCGCATGGTAGGTAAGAGCAAGAGTAGTATTTATTTCTATTGGACTTTCATTAATTTGTTGTTCAATGTATATACTTAAATCTATCTTTCCGCGTTCCAGGTATTTGGTTATTTCGTTTCGAAGGTCAAGCTCATATGCTCTGTAAGAAGAAGGAATTCTAAGGTTAATATCGGCACTTTTGCTATTAAGCGATCGAATCTCAATTTGTATATTTCCTACGGTATTTTCTTTGTTTAATTTCCCGTATCCCGTCATGGATTTTATCATGCTGTTTTATTGTTTTTTTTGTTTACCAAATATAAGCCCAATATAATAAACATTCCGGCAATTATTTTAGTGAGCGTAAGTCTATCTTTTCCAAGCCCTATAGCAAATAAAGTAGCCAGAAAAGGCTGTATGTAAATGTACATACTAACCACATGTGCACTTAATTGTTGTAACCCGTATATATTTAGCAAATAAGCCATAAAAGTTGTTGCAACAACTACAAATGAAGCGGCAAATACAGCATGTGGGGTAAAACTTTGCCAGTTGGTATTTAATAAATCCGGCAAACCAATAGGAGCCATAAGCAGGCTACCGAATAAAAACATCCATTTCATTACGGTAACCGGATGATAGTTTTCATAAAGAGGTTTACTTAATACTACAAATACAGCCCAAGAAGCAGCATTTACCAGAGTCATTAAATCGCCTAACACAGTTTCGCTGCCAAATTCTAACTTGCCTTTAAAAAGTAAAATGATTAATGAGCCGGCAATGGCTAAAAGCAATCCACTGATATTGTATAGATTAATACTGGTTTTCAGTACAAGTACAGCAAATACAAATACCATTATAGGATTTGAAATCATGATAATGGCAGAATTGATAGGGTGCGTGAGACTTAGGCCCCAAATAAAAAAAACCTGATTAATTAAAACGCCAAAAAAAGTGAGATAAAAAAAGCGTTTCATATCAGGTTTGGCAACAGCTTCTCTTTTAGTAAACAAGGAAAGTAGCCAAAAAAGAGCAGCGGCCCCTGCAATACGAAGCAATACCAAAGCAAACGGAGATAAATAAGTTGGCATTAAATCTTTGGCAATAGAATAATTCATGGCATAAATTACCTGCGCGCCAAATAAAGCCATATGCCCTCCCTTTTCGTTTTTCAAGGCTGCAAAGATGCTAAAAAACACATAAAATTAAATACTTTTGCTTCTAATGTATGAAGTATACTGACCAAACAGGTTTTGAGGTATTTATGAAAAACGCACCGCGTAAAATAATTTCGCTGGTACCATCACAAAGCGAGTATCTCTGGCATATAGGACTTCAAAACGAACTTGTAGGCGTTACAAAATTTTGTGTTAATCCGGTTGAGATGTATAAGAGTATAGAGAGGGTGGGAGGTACGAAAAATCCGGATATCGAAAAAATAAGTAAGCTAAATCCTGATTTGATAATTGGCAACAAAGAAGAAAATACAAAAGAAAGCATTGAAATATTACGAAAAAAATTTCCGGTATGGTTAAGTGATGTGAACACTCTTAATGATGCATTGGAAATGATGTTGTCGCTCGGCAAAATATGTGATAGGGAAACACATGCTCAAAACACGGTTGCTCTTATAAAACAAGGTTTTAAAAGCTGCGAAAATGTCTTTTTGGGAAAAACCTGTGTGTACCTGATGTGGAAAAAGCCGTATATGGCCGCCGCATCAAATACGTTTATAAATGATGTGTTAAAACTCCTTGGTTTCATTAATTTACTTAATCATAAAAAGCGTTATCCGGAAACAAGCATAGAAGAACTTGTGGAACTTAAACCAGACTACTGTTTACTTTCAACAGAACCTTATCCCTTTAAGGAAACCGACTCCGTTGAGCTCAAAAAGGCGTTAAAAAATTCAAACTGCGTACTTGTAGATGGCGAAATATTTAGCTGGTATGGAAGCCGTTTGCTAAATTTGCCGATTTATATTGAACAGCTAAAAAACACGCTTAAATAATGAATGCCCTCATCCTCATAGTTTTTGTAATAGCTTACTTAGGTATTGTATTTGAGCACCCCCTTAAAATAAATAAGGCTGCTTTTGCCCTTTTGGGAGGTGTTTTGCTGTGGTTTTTTTTAAGTGTAGATTTAGCAGACGAACATGTATTTAATGAGCAGTTATTTGAAAACTTTTCCGAGATAGCGGCTATTTTGTTTTTTTTACTGGGAGCTATGACGATAGTGGAAATCATTGACGGACACAGGGGGTTTGATGTAATTACCAGTAGGATAAATAAACTCAGTTTATCCAAATTGTTCTGGATTATGGGTTTACTGGCCTTTGTTCTTTCTGCTATACTGGACAACTTAACAACTACTATTTTAATGGTGTCGTTGGTGAAAAAAATTGTAGACAACGTAAAATTACGCTGGTATTTTGCCGGTATGATTGTAATTGCTTCCAATGCCGGAGGGGCATTTAGTCCTATTGGCGATGTAACAACAACCATGCTATGGATAGGAGGTCAAATAACCTCACTGCATTTAATTAAAAATCTGTTATTACCCAGTATAGTTTGTTTTTTTATACCATCGCTGGTTATGTACCTGCTTCTTTCAAAAACAAGGCTTTTACAAGAACCACCCATTCCTGTTACTTCCGATGAAAAACCTGATAAAAGTGCTACGGTAATATTGTTTTTGGGTATTGCTGCCCTGGTTTCGGTTCCCGTGGTAAAGGGTGTTTTTCACGTGCCCCCTTTTATGGGAATGTTGCTTGGCTTAGGTGTCCTATGGCTCACCACCGAAATTATTGCAAGAAGAAGAAACGATATCCAAAACGTCTTTACGGTTTCTCATGCACTAAGAAATATAGATACCCCTAGCATTTTATTTTTTCTGGGTATTTTACTTAGTGTAGGCGCGCTTCAATCTTCCGGTTTGCTGGGAAAACTCTCCTTGTTTTTATCTGAAAATATTACTAACAATGACTTGTTGTTGTTGGTGACGGGTATTTTTTCGTCTATTGTAGACAACGTGCCTCTGGTTGCCGCTTTTCAGAAAATGTATACCCTTAATCAGTATAGCCAAGACCATTCTTTTTGGCATTTACTGTGTTATGCTACCGGAACAGGGGGAAGCCTCTTAATAATTGGTTCTGCAGCCGGAGTGGTAGCAATGGGTATAGAAAATATTAGTTTCGGATGGTATTTAAAGCGAATTGCTATTTTGGCTGCTCTTGGATTTATTGGCGGCTATTTGGTTTTAATGGCCATTGTTTAGTAAAAAATCTTCACCATTTATTAACCTTAATAGATTGCAGGGCATGTATTTTTGCAGGATGAATAGGAGTTTTTTTATAAGCATATTTCTTTTTCCCCTTTTTTTATGCGCCGTTAGACCTTTTATTACCGACGATGCTCGTGTGGTTGGCTACAGACTCTTTCAATATGAAACCTGGTTACGTTTCGATAAAGAATCCTGGCAACACTGGAGTATGTTAGCCTATGGGCCTACAAAAAAATTAGAGCTCTCTCTGGGCTTTGTGCATGGTTTTGAAGCGCCTCATTATGAGGTAAAAGGTTATTCTTATGCCATACCCTTGGTACAAGCTAAATATTTAATAAATGAATACAAGCCAAATTCCATTCCCGGTATAGGATTTGTGGCCGGCTCTTTTTTTCCGGGTGGAGACGGACTTTTTAAAGCACCGGGACTGGGGTATTTTGGATTTTTGACATTAACGCAGTGTATTGGAAAACAAGAAAACGTGCTTATACATGGAAATTTCGGTTACAATTCGGTTAAAATGGGAACTCGGGAAACGTATAGCACCATTACTTGGGGTTTAGGAACACAAATTAAAACCATAGGCGGGTTACATGTAATTGCCGAACTTTTTTCCGGAGATCCCTATGTTCCGGGTTCGGGACTTGCTTATCAAACGGGTTTCAGGCATATAGTCAGTGATTTTGTACAACTCGACTTAACTATAGGGGAAGGGCTATCCGGAAACAATCGTCTTGCTTTATGGTACGGCGGGGGAGTACGATTAGTGACAGATTATTTTTTGAGGAAGAAAGAAAAAAATCTAAAAAAAGATTTAACGGATTAAAAAACATCAATCTAATCTCTTTGCGTATATTAGCTATACCGCGAGATTATGAATCATCAACTTTTAACTGTTTATTCGGAAAGAAGCAGTCTTGATAAAGAATACTATTTAAGAAATTTAGACTTATCCTCCATAAAAGGGTACAAAAAAATTAATCAGTTTCATCAGGCATTACTTTTTTTATTGGCCTACCCTGATAACAAGGAAACAGAGCTTTTAGCAAAGGAAAAGCTAAATAAGTTGCTGGATAAAGTAAAACACACTTCTCTGCGAGGAAGAGAGACATTCTTTGGTTCGGGTATTGCTTACAGTTCATTTGCCGGCTCATATAGTTACACCTTATGTAAATGGCTTTTAAATAATTACGCAAATGAAATTTCGATACATTCTTTTTCTGAAGATGCCACTCATCCTCGAGAAGTATTAGGTGCTTTACTCAACGAAATGGAATATGAATTACAGGCAAACGAAGAACTGAAACCGAAAAACTGGCTCCGCCAAGCCTTTGGTGTAAACGATAATAAAACACTACTGCCTAAAATAATTGAAATACTTGGCAGCTCAAAAAATACAGAGGAACAAAAAGAAAAGCTGTTTGAGCAACTGGGAATTTTTATTGAGGTAAAAGATTCTTCAGGGAAGCTTTCAAAAACATTCAATAAGCTTAGTTTTGCACCTTCTTTTTATCATACCGGCCCCTTATTTAAGAAAATTAACCACACAGATATCCTAAAGAAAAAGCTTTTTGGCGCAGTTAGGCTCAGTAAGCAAGAATACAAAGAAATAATATCTGTATCAAGGTTCGCTTTGGCAATACTAAACAGGGAAACAGACCCAATTACTTATTGTACCGAAGACAGTATTCAGTATTACGAATTAGGAAGAGGATACAGCATAGCTTTATTCAGTATGCGTCCAACATACCGTATGCCTCTTGAGTCATATATCGGATTTATGATGTTTAAGAACGGGTATCCTTTTTCATATGGTGGCGCTTGGTTATGTGGAAAGAGGGCCTTAATAGGGATTAATATATTTGAAACGTACAGAGGCGGAGAATCAGCCTTTGTTTTTGCTCAACTTTTGAGGGTTTATCACCAGGTTTTTGGAGCTACTGAATTTGAAGTAGAACCTTATCAGTTTGGAAAAAATAATCCGGAGGGAATAAAATCCGGAGCCTTTTGGTTTTATTATCGCTTTGGGTTTAGGCCGGTTGACAAAGAACTGGCCCACCTTGCTCAAAAAGAGCACGAAAAAATTCTTTCAAATTCATCGTACCGCAGCAGCTACGAAATTCTAAAAAAGTTCACTAAAGGAAATTTGTATGTAAACTACGGTAAACATACACAGCTCTATTCTCCTTCTCAAATAAGCAACCATATTACGTATTTAATTGTAAGCAAATATCAGGGATCAAGAAATAAAGCATTGCTGGAGGCAAATAAAATTTTAAAACATAATCTTAATTTAAAAACATTGCAAAAATCAATCATGCAAAAAAGTTCCTGGTCAAAGCTGGCCTTATTTTTAGCTTTTTGTATAGACTGGAAAAAACAAGATCCCAATTCTAAGCTAAAACTAATTGAATTAATTGAATGGAAAGAGAAATCAGAGTTTGTTTATGCAAAAAAATTGAGCAAGTGGAATGTTTTACGGTGGGTAGATTTAAGTTAATTTTCCCAAGGTTCCACGTGTATTAAAATATGATTTAGCTCGGGCATTTCTTCTTTTAGTTTGTCTTTTAAAAGATGAGAAATAATATGGCCTTCTTTTACCGTTATATCAGAGTCTACCAACGCGTGTAGCTCTACATGATAACGCATACCCGATTTTCTTATAAAGCATTTTTCGGTTCCTTTAATGCCTGGCACTTTTAATGAAACGGCTCTGATTTGTTCTATCAGGTCGTGGTGGGTGTGTTCATCCATTATTTCGCCAAGTGCCGGTCTGAAAATTTTGTAGCTGTTATACAATATAAACGCAGAAGCTAGTAAAGCCATCCAATCATCGGCCGATTCGTAACCTTTTCCAAGGTACAAAGCAATGGATATGCCAATAAAAGCAGCCACAGAAGTTATAGCATCGCTGCGATGGTGCCAGGCTTCTGCTTTGAGCGTATCGCTTTTTGTTTGTTTAGCTTTTCGCATAATAAACTGAAAGGAGGCCTCTTTCCATAAAATAAGCGGAGCCAACACAAACAGAGTATATGGTTTTGGAAGCTCGTGGGGGGTTTGTATGTTTTCAATGCTTTGAACAGCTATAATTACTGCCGATGTTACTAAAAAGGCAACCACCACAAAGGTAATCAAGGGCTCTAACCTTCCGTGGCCGTAGGGGTGATTTTCGTCGGCCGGTTTCCGGGCGTAATGTACCCCCAGTAAAACAAGCAAAGATGAAAATATATCGGTGGTAGACTCAATGGCATCTGCTATAAGGGCATATGAGTTGCCAAAAAAACCTGTTAGCCATTTTACAAGGGTAATAAAACAATTACCGGCCAAACTCAAGTAAACCGTTTTTACGGCAGTATCTTCAGCCAAAGAGCTCATCAGCTATCGTTTTCAAATGTACAAATTTAAAACAGGCATATATGTTAATCAATCGTCAATATCTTGTTTAAATTAAACTTAATAAGCCTCTATCTTTGTGCAGTTTAACCTATTCTTAACATTATGCCTAAAGATTCATCTATTAAGTCGGTGCTTATTATTGGTTCAGGACCTATTATTATCGGGCAGGCCTGTGAGTTTGATTATTCCGGTTCACAAGCTGCTCGCAGCTTAAGAGAAGAGGGAATAGAAGTTACGTTAATCAACAGCAACCCGGCAACGATTATGACCGACAAGGTTACTGCGGATAATATATACCTGTTACCTCTGGAAGTAAAATCTATTCAAAAGATATTAAGCGAGCGTAAAATTGACGCGGTGCTTCCCACCATGGGAGGACAAACAGCCCTCAATTTGGCTATGAAGTGCGAAGATTTAGGCATTTGGAAAAAGCACAACATTCGAATGATTGGGGTAGATACCAATGCCATAAAAGTAACGGAGGACAGAGATTTATTCAGGGCTAGAATGGAAGAGATTGGAGTTCCTATGGCGCCCAGTAAAATCGCAAAATCTTTTTTGGAAGGAAAGTCTATAGCTCAAGAGTTCGGTTTTCCTTTGGTTATCCGCCCTTCTTTTACATTGGGAGGGAGTGGAGGATCTGTGGTGTATGAAAAAGAAAATTTTGACCAATTACTTAATAGAGGGCTTCAAACATCTCCTATTCACGAGGTGTTGATTGATAAAGCTGTATTAGGATGGAAAGAGTATGAATTAGAATTACTGCGTGATAAAAATGATAATGTGGCTATCATCTGTTCTATTGAAAACTTTGACCCAATGGGAGTACATACCGGCGATAGCATTACGGTTGCACCGGCTATGACTTTAAGCGATGCTACCTATCAAAAAATGCGTAGTATGGCTATTACCATGATGCGCAGTATTGGAAACTTTGCCGGGGGATGCAATGTGCAGTTTGCTGTAAGCAACGATGAAAAAGAAGATATTATTGCTATTGAAATAAACCCCAGAGTTTCCCGGTCTTCAGCACTTGCAAGTAAAGCAACCGGTTATCCTATAGCCAGAATTGCCAGTAAGTTAGCCATAGGGTATACCCTGGATGAATTGATAAACCAAATTACAAAATCAACATCCGCTTACTTTGAGCCTACACTGGATTATGTAATCGTAAAAATACCTCGCTGGAATTTTGATAAGTTTAAAGGATGCAACCGCGAACTGGGTTTCCAGATGAAATCAGTTGGGGAAGTAATGGGAATAGGCAGAAGTTTTCAGGAAGCCCTGCAAAAAGCTTGTCAGAGTTTAGAAATAAAACGAAACGGACTTGGTGCCGATGGAAAAGAAATAACCAACCAACAAGAACTTTTAAAGGCCCTTGAGCGCCCAAGCTGGAACAGGCTGTTTATGATTTATGATGCCATGAAGTTGGGAATAGCTACCAAAACTATTCAAAAACTTACCCGGATAGATATGTGGTTTCTAAACCAAATCGAGGAATTGATTGCCCTGGAAAATGAAATTTCGAAATACAAATTGGATTCCATATCTCGCGATTTATTGTATGAAGCTAAACAAAAAGGATATGCTGACAGACAAATAGCTCATTTGCTTGGTTGCCTGGAAAGCGAAGTATACGCTAAGCGAAATGACTTAGGAATAAAAAGAGTTTACAAACTTGTAGATACCTGCGCAGCAGAATTTGAAGCCAAAACACCTTACTACTATTCAACCTTTGAAGACGAAAATGAAAGCCATTCGAGCAACAAAAGAAAGGTAGTTATTTTGGGAAGCGGCCCAAACAGGATAGGGCAGGGCATTGAGTTTGATTATAGTTGCGTTCACGGAGTGTTGGCTGCCAAAGAATGTGGTTATGAAACCATTATGATAAACTGTAATCCCGAAACAGTATCTACCGATTTTTCAACTGCCGATAAATTGTATTTTGAACCGGTATTTTGGGAACATATTTACGATATTATTTTACATGAAAAACCCGAAGGAGTAATTGTTCAACTGGGCGGACAAACAGCGCTTAAACTGGCCGAAAAACTGCATCGATACGGAATTAAAATTATTGGAACCGATTTTAAATCACTTGATTTGGCAGAAGACAGAGGAAGTTTTTCAACCTTGTTAAAAGAAAATAATATCCCCTATCCAAAATTTGGTGTAATTCAGGATGCCGAGGAGGCTATCACGCTCTCCAGAGAACTTGGATTTCCGCTTTTGGTAAGGCCCAGTTACGTTTTGGGCGGACAGAGTATGAAAATTGTAATTAATGAAGAAGAGTTGGAACAACATGTGGTTAAATTATTAAATGATTTACCCGACAATAAAGTGTTGCTTGATCATTTTCTGGAGGGCGCCATAGAAGCCGAGGCCGATGCAATATGTGATGGAAAAGATGTTTATATTATTGGTATCATGGAACATATTGAACCTGCAGGAATTCATAGTGGGGATAGTTATGCCGTGCTTCCTCCCTTTGACTTGAGCGAAAACGTGATTAAACAAATTCAGCAGCACACCAAAACTATTGCTCTGGCTCTTAATACAGTTGGATTAATAAACATTCAATTTGCCGTTAAAGATGAAGTA
This sequence comes from uncultured Akkermansia sp., assembly GCA_964585565.1. Lineage (GTDB taxonomy): Bacteria > Bacteroidota > Bacteroidia > B-17B0 > Aurantibacillaceae > Aurantibacillus. Next base: position 121,984 of record CAZPEC010000005.1, read on the forward strand.
GTATATGTAATAGAGGCTAATCCCAGAGCCAGCCGAACGGTTCCTTTTATTGCCAAGGCCTATGATGAGCCTTACGTAAATTACGCTACCAAAGTTATGTTAGGAGAAAAGAAAATTAAGGATTTTAAGTTTCAACCCCGCCAAAAAGGATATGCCATTAAAATTCCGGTGTTTAGCTATGAAAAATTTCCGGAGATTCAAAAAGAGCTTGGTCCAGAAATGAAATCAACCGGAGAAGCTATTTATTTTATTGACGATTTACAGGATGAATATTTCCAAAATGTATACAGTGAAAGAAACCTTTATTTAAGCAGGTAACTTTATGAAAAAACTATTTTTTATTGTGCTCCTTGCCGGCACATTGTACCGATGTAAATCAAAGCAGTCAGTGGCTGCTTCCGAAGAATATTCTGTGGGTCAAAAAGAATTGGATTTGGCTCAGTTAAAATGGCCCGGAACAACCAAAGAAGATTTGGAGGCCGGCCGGAATATATACAGAAATCAATGTACCCAGTGTCATAGTAATTTTCCAATTACAAAATTCAGCGAAAAAAAATGGAGGCATGAAATAGATGATATGTCTCCAAAAGCTAAATTGACTTCTGAACAAAAGGAAAAGTTAACCAGGTTTATCTTATCTTATAGGGAAGCTAACGAAATCAAAAAATAACTAACCGAAAATATCGTATATACCCCAAAAAATTACCAGCAAGCCTGCCGAGGTAAATCCGTACATGATATACTGAAAGGAAGTGTTGCTATGAAAATTGCTTACGGTTAGTATACATCCTGCCAGTAGCAGCAGAGAGCCCATTAATATGATAAAACTCCCTCTTTTCCTTTTGTTAGCATAGTGAAGTTTTTTTACGTGATTCATAATTTGGCTTGCTTCAGAATCTGAGGCACCCTCATCCAACAGGCGTTGATGAATTTTTTCAATTCCGAGATGTTGGCTTAGCCAAAGCTCTGCTTTTTTTGTGAGTAAACTCAACTTTTCATCGCTATGCATAGCCCAATTTAAGCATAGGTCAAAGCAATAAAAATGACATTTGTCAGATTTAAAAAGCAGAGATGAATTTTAACACAGCATCAGGACTTAAAGTCCCAGGTTTCTAAAAACTTAGTGGTATAATTTCCGGCTTTGAAGTCGTCGTTCTGCATGAGTTTTAGGTGGAATGGAATGGTGGTTTTAACACCTTCTATTACGTACTCACTCAAAGCCCTGTGCATTTTTGCGATAGCCTCTTCGCGGGTTTGTGCTACGGTAATTAATTTTCCAACCATGCTATCATAGTTGGGAGGAATGGTATAACCGCTGTATACATGAGAATCTACTCTTACGCCATGGCCACCGGGTGTATGCAGGGTAGTTATTTTTCCGGGAGAGGGTACAAAGTTTTTAAAGGGATCTTCAGCGTTTATTCGGCATTCGATGGCGTGTAATTGAGGGTAATAATTTTTTCCGGATATGGGAACCCCTGCCGCCACCAATATTTGTTCTCTGATTAAATCATAATCAATTACTTCTTCTGTTATAGGATGCTCAACCTGAATACGGGTGTTCATTTCCATGAAGTAGAAGTTTCGGTGTTTATCTACTAAAAACTCTACGGTACCAACTCCTTCATAGTTTATAGACAGAGCTGCTCTTACGGCCGCTTCGCCCATGGCATCCCGTAGTTCTTGAGTCATAAAAGGAGATGGAGTTTCTTCTACTAGCTTTTGATGGCGACGCTGAATGCTACAGTCACGCTCACTTAAATGACAGGCTTTACCGTATTGATCTCCAACTACTTGTATTTCAATATGTCTAGGTTCTTCAATAAATTTTTCCATGTAAAGGGCGCCGTTTCCAAAGGCGGCTTCGGCTTCTTTGCTGGCAGATTCGTAGCTGGCATCCATGTCTTCTTCTTTCCAAATGATACGCATGCCTCTGCCTCCACCGCCCGCTGTAGCCTTAATAATTACGGGATAACCTATTTCTGTAGCAATTTTTTTTGCTTCTTCTGCATCTTTCAATAAACCATCCGATCCCGGAATACAGGGAACTCCGGCTTTTTTCATGGTGTCTTTGGCGTTACTTTTATCGCCCATGGCATTAATCATCTCGGGGCTGGCGCCAATAAACTTTATTTTATTTTGCCTGCAAATCTCGCTAAACTTGGCGTTTTCGCTCAAAAAACCATAGCCGGGATGTATGGCATCGGCGTTTGTTATTTCAGCAGCTGCAATAATGTTGGACATGCTTAAATAACTTTCTTTGCTGGGAGGGGGACCGATACAAACAGCTTCATCGGCAAATTTTACATGCAAAGATTCTTTGTCGGCCGTAGAGTATACCGCAACGGTTTTAATACCCATTTCTTTACACGTTCTAATGATACGAAGCGCAATTTCGCCACGATTGGCAATTAATATCTTTTTAAACATTTTGCTATGTTTTAAACGGAAACAAAGCCTGCCCGTGTGTTTTTGTTTTATGGGCAAATTTTGAACTCCGGGTTTAACAATTAACTTAGGAAGGGTCAACCAAAAATAGTGGCTGATCATACTCAACCGGACTGGCATCGTTAACCAGTACTTTAACGATTTTACCTTTTACGTCGCTTTCTATTTCGTTAAAGAGCTTCATTGCCTCGATAATGCATACTGTTTTGCCGGGAGCAATTTCATCTCCTACGTTAACAAAAACAGGCTTATCAGGACCCGGAGAACGATAAAATGTTCCAATCATCGGAGATTTAATGGTAACGTACTTAGATTCATCTGAAGCGCCTTGATTTGAGTTGTTGGCGGGAGATGATTTGATTTCCGGCGAGCTTGTAGTAGTGGTTTGTGAAACCGGCTGTGGTGTTACCACAGGTGCGGCAACTACCTGAGCTACCGGTGTTGTAACCGCCGGGGTGTTTTGGATTACCGGCGCTACAGATTTTGGTGTTTTTATTACAATTTTAATTTCCTTGGTTTCCAGTTCTACCTCGCTTACTCCACTCTTGGAAACGAACTTAATCAAATCCTGAATGTCGGATAATTTCATGTTTTTGTGTTTTAGTAGTTAGTGCGGCAAAAGTAACTGTATTTTATTTAAAAAATGCGCAAAAAACACAGTTTTTTTAACAAAAAAGGCCTTTTTTCGTCGAAAATCATAAAAAAACGACAAAAAACGGGCTTTTTGTTACAAAATGATACTTAACTGTTTTGGCCGTGGCAGTTTTTGTATTTTTTTCCGCTTCCGCAGGGGCATGGGTCGTTTCGACCTATTTTTTGTTCAACTCTAATGGGCTGGGCCTTGGGTTTTGGTTTTTCGCCATTTTCAGAGAGTGCGGCATCTTCTCTCGTTTCAACCAGTTTTTCTTTTTTGGCTTTAGGTTGTTCTTGGGTGAAACGAGCCTGTTTTTTCATTTCTTCTTCATTTCTAACAGGCAGGCCTCCTTTCATAAGGAATGAGATAATTTCCTTATTGGTTCTGATAATCATGTCTTTAAACAGATTAAAAGACTCCAGTTTGTATATCACCAAAGGGTCTTTTTGCTCTAAAGCAGCATTTTGAACGGCTTGCTTTAGATCGTCCATTTCACGTAAATGTTCTTTCCAGGCATTATCTATCATGTTGAGGACTACAAATTTTTCAAAACTTAGTACTAAATCCCTTCCTTTTGTTTCAAAAGCCTTTTTGATGTTTGATAAAATTTGTATTTCCCTTATTCCGTCAGTAAAAGGGGTTACAATATTTTCGAATTTATTGTTGGGGTTGGTGAATACGTCGGTTATAACCGGCATAACCTGTTCGCTTATTTGATTAACTTTATTTCGATAATGTTGATTAATGGAAGCGAACAGTAAATCGGTAAGTTCATTTTCTTTGGTTGATGTGAACTGTTGTTCCGTTACGGGGCTTTCTATGCCAAATAACTTTATACATTCAAAGTTAAAGTTCTCGTAGTCGTTATTCTCTTTGTGTTCCGAAACAATACTTTCCAGCACTTCAGCCGTCATGTTGGCTATATCGATACTTAAACGTTCTCCGTAAAGGGCGTTTCTACGACGCTTGTATATTACATCTCGCTGGGCGTTCATTACATCGTCGTACTCAATGAGTCTTTTACGTATACCAAAGTTGTTTTCTTCTACTCGTTTTTGGGCGCGTTCAATAGATTTGGTAATCATGCTGTGTTGAATTACCTCTCCTTCTTTAAGGCCCATTCTGTCCATCAAAGAAGCAATACGTTCGCTTCCGAATAGACGCATCAAGTTATCTTCCAAGGAAACAAAAAATTGTGAAGAACCGGGGTCTCCCTGCCTTCCGGCACGTCCTCTTAACTGGCGGTCAACTCTTCTGCTTTCGTGTCGTTCGGTACCAATAATAGCAAGACCTCCGGCTTCTTTAACACCGGGACCTAGTTTAATATCGGTTCCGCGTCCGGCCATGTTGGTAGCAATGGTAACGGTTCCGGCTTTTCCGGCTTCTGCTACTATTTCAGCTTCTTTCTGGTGGAGTTTAGCGTTTAGCACGTTATGTTTAATATTTCGGAGTTTGAGCATTCGGCTCAGTAATTCTGAAATTTCAACTGAGGTAGTACCAACCAATACGGGCCTGCCGGCTTGTACCAATTTTACAACTTCTTCAATAACGGCATTGTATTTTTCGCGTTTTGTTTTGTAAACTAAATCCTGATGGTCAATTCTGGCTACAGGTTTATTGGTGGGTATTTCTACAACATCTAATTTGTATATGTCCCAAAATTCTTGTGCCTCAGTAACCGCGGTACCGGTCATACCCGCCAGTTTGTTATACATTCTGAAGTAATTCTGGAGAGTAATAGTGGCATAGGTTTGGGTGGCGGCTTCTATTTTAACATTTTCTTTGGCCTCAATAGCCTGGTGTAGCCCGTCGCTGTAGCGCCTTCCTTCCATGATACGGCCCGTTTGTTCATCTACTATTTTCACTTGTCCGTTATCTATTACGTACTCTACATCTTTTTCAAAAACGGTGTAGGCTCTTAATAATTGGTTAACGGTGTGAATACGCTCACTTTTTATGCTAAAGTCGCGCATCACAGCTTCTTTGGCTGCGGCTTTTTCTTTAGGATCGGTAATATTTTTTTCTATTTCGGCAATTTCTTCGCCCACGTTTGGAATTACAAAAAATTTAGGATCTTCGGTGTTACCGGTAATAAAATCCAGCCCTTTTTCGGTCAGTTCAACATGGTTGTTTTTTTCTTCTATAACAAAGTAAAGTTCGGCATCTATTTTATGCATTTCCTTATTTTGGTCCTGCATATAATAGTTTTCGGTTTTTTGTTTGAGCTGAGCCACGCCTTGTTCGCTCATAAACTTTATAAGCGCGCTGTTTTTTGGGAGCCCCCTGAAGGCCCTTAAAAGGGGGATTCCGGCTTCTTTTTCTTTTCCTTCGGCAAATAATTTTTTGGCTTCCGATAGAAACTGCAGCACGGTTTGTTTTTGAATATTTACCAGTTTTTCTACTCTGGGTTTGTATTCGTTAAACTCATGCCTGTCTCCTTGCGGAGTTGGCCCGCTTATTATCAGGGGTGTTCTTGCATCATCAATTAAAACCGAGTCAACCTCGTCAACTATTGCGTAATTATGTTTTCGTTGCACCAGTTCATCAACACCCCTGGCCATGTTATCGCGCAGGTAATCGAAACCAAATTCGTTATTGGTTCCGTAGGTAATATCGCATTGGTAGGCCGCCCGGCGTTCTTCTGAATTTGGTTCGTGCAGGTCTATACAATCTACGCTTAGTTCGTGGAACTGAAAAAGAGGGGCATTCCATTGGCTGTCTCGTTTTGCGAGGTAATTATTAACTGTAACCAAATGCACTCCCCTTCCGGTTAGGGCATTAAGGAATATAGGTAAAGTAGATACCAAAGTTTTTCCTTCACCGGTTGCCATTTCGGCAATTTTTCCTTGATGGAGCACCATACCCCCAATTAACTGCACGTCGTAATGAACCATGTCCCATGTAATGGTATTGCCCGCAGCTTGCCAGGAGTTTTTCCAGATGGCCTTATCGCCGTTTATTTCAATATTGTTATGAGTTTTGGAGAGGTTTAGGTCAAATTCGGTTGCTCGTACAACCAGTTGCTTATTTTCCTTAAATCTTCGGGCTGTTTCCTTTAGAACGGCAAAAGCTTCCGGAAGCACTTCGTTGAGTTCTTCCTCCAGTTTTTTAGTTATTTCTTTTTCAATTTCATCAATTTCTTTGTACAAATCTTCCTTCTCTATAATATCCATATCCGGATTGGAATCTATTTTTGCCCTGATAGTGAGTATTTCGTCGTTTTGCGGCTTAATAGACCCTCGTAAGGTTTCTTTTATTTTTTTTGAACGTCCACGTAATTCATCGTCGGTTATGGATTTTAAACTCTGGTAAATGGCATTTATTTCGTCTACTTTGCTTTGCAACGAACGAATGTCTTTTTCGCTTTTAGTACCAAAAAGTTTTTTTAGTATATCAAACATGTGCTAAAACGGTTTTAAGCCCATAAATGTAGCAATTTTTGACCTATTGGCTTGTTTTATTTAAGAACAAAAGATGTTAAGTTATTTTGCAGATAAATAATATTTTATGCCGGTTATACACCAACTAGGCTTTTCTATAAATAAAAGGTTATTTTAGTGATATGAATGACGGGAAGATAAACCGGCGTTTTATTTTGAGGCTTTTTTTATGCCTTATTTTTTCTCAATTTTCTGAGGCTCAGCAATACTATTTTAAAAATTACAGCTCAGATAACGGTATGCCTTTTGTTCAGGTGTATTGTATGTTTCAGGATTCTCGTGGGTATCTTTACTCCGGTGGCTATGGAGGTGTTTGTAGGTTTGATGGAAAAGAATTTGTGAATATAACCACCAAGCAAGGACTGGCAGATAACTATGTAAATACAATAGCAGAAGATGATAAGGGAAGAATTTTAGCAGGAACTAAGAAAGGTCTAAGTATCATTAATCAGGAGGGCAGTATATCAAAAAACTTTATTTCTGAAAGGAACGTTTTATGCATCAGAAATACAAGAGATGGAACAATTTATATTGGGACAGATGGAGGACTGTACATGTTTAAAAACGATAATTTAAGTTTTGACGAAAACAGTGTTTCATATCAAATTAAAGATTTATTATTTCATGAGAAAGCTATTTATGCTGCTACTCAAAAAGGTTTGTTGCAAATAAGTGAGGGGCAAACAAAACTATTTTCAACAAATACCTCCGGAATACCATCTTCTAATATTACCTGTGTGGCCTTATCACCTGACAATAAAAAACTGGCTATAGGAACCATAAACGGGCTAAGTATATTTGATTTCAATTCACAAAAATTTTCGAATTATTATGTAAATTCCGGCTTGCTTGATAATCAAATTTCCAGTTTGTTATATGAAACCAGTGGCGAGTTGTGGATTGGTACTCACGGAGGATTGGTAAAATTATACAAGGACAACTTTACTTATTATACTATTTATTACGATAATAACTCAAATCTTATAAGAACGCTGATTAAAGATTATGAAGGAAATTTATGGGTAGGAACGCACAGTGGAATGTATAGATATAGAGATGACTCCTTCTCCACATTTGATAATATATCCGGGCCGGGCAACGCTTTTATTTTTGAAATATTTAAGTCGGGCAACGAGTTGTATTTATGCAGCGAAAATAATGGTATATACGCATATTCAAATGGTTTTTTTAAACGTTATGGAATAAAAGATGGATTGCCTTCTACCGTGTGTAGAAGCGGAGCGTCTTCCAAAGACGGGAGATTGTTTTTTGATTCGGAGGGAACTCTATTGGAATTAAAAAACGGGAAGTTTGAAAAAATTACTATTTCTAAAAAAAGCACAGGCCCGTACTATAAAATTTTTTGTGATAGCAAGAACCAACTCTGGTTTGGGGGAACCAACGGGCTTGCTTATTTGAACCTTAACAAGAGGTCAGACACTGCTTTTTTTCCTTTGCCGGCCAAGCACGGTTACTTTGAAATTACGGATATATACGAAGATAGTTATGGAGGATTGTGGGTTACTGCATATATGTCGGGGCTTTATTATTTGAAGGATGGAGTAATTACGGATTATGGCAGTAAATTAGGATTGGAAGAAATAGATTTCATAAGTTCTCGTTGCGACAACAATTATTTGTACTGCGCAACATTAAATGGTTTGCTGGTGCTTAATTTGAAAGATCAACAATATCAATTTATTAAGAAAGAAGATGGTCTCATTTCTGACATAATATATGCCATTGGTTTTGCTAATGATAAAAAAACATTGTGGGTAGGCACCAATTTAGGCGTGAGCGAGTTTGATATAGAGTCGTATTCATCTACCGGAAAAATTTTGATTAATAATTACGGAAAAAACGAAGGTTTTAATGGAATAGAAAGTAATACTAACGGAATTTTTGAAGATAATGACGGAACGGTTTGGTTTGGTACGGTAAACGGCCTAATTAAGTACATACCAAACCGATTTAAACGAAATAATTTGCCAAATAAGCAAGTTATATATAAAATGAAAATAGGTGATAGCGATACGCTTTTGAGAAATGAGTCGGAGATACCCTACAAAAGCAATAAACTTACATTTTATTTCAGAGGAATATGTTTAACGAATCCTGATAAAGTATTGTATAAAACCAGGCTGAGTGGTTATGATAAAAAATTCAGTTCAGAAACTACGGAGAATTATGTTACCTATAGTAATCTGGAGCCGGGAACTTACACACTGGAAATTATTTCGTGTAACAACGAGGGGGTATGGAATGAAATACCAACAACGTTTATGTTTACTATAAAAACGCCCTTTTACAAAACCTGGTGGTTTTCACTTTTATCAATAGGCTCCATAGTTTTACTAATTTATCTCGTATTTAAATTACGTGTAAATCATTTACAACAAAAACAACAGAAAGAATTTGAACGTAAAGTGGAAATGAGTAAAGTGGAACTGAAGGCGCTCAGAGCCCAGATGAATCCACACTTTGTGTTTAATTCTTTAAACTCTATTCAACACTACATATATAACAGTAAAAGCGATGAAGCAGTAAAGTACCTCAATAAATTTGCTAAATTAATGAGGGTTATTCTGAATAATTCAGATAAACCAACTGTTACTGTTGAAGATGATTTGGAAGCACTTAAATTGTATTTAGAATTAGAAAAAATGCGATTTGAAGGAAAATTCGACTATACGATAGATGTTGACGAAAATGTGGACATGGATTACGATGTAATGCCGCCTATGTTATTGCAGCCTTATGTTGAAAATGCCATACTTCATGGATTAACACCGCTTGAGAAAAAGGGGCATCTGGAAATCACAATAAGAAGTGTTGAAAACTTTATCCTTTGCATGATAACCGACAATGGCATTGGCCGCAGGCGTGCAGCAGAAATTAAACGAACCATGCCCGGAAGTAAGCATAAATCCTTTGGCATGAAAATAACAGAAGAGAGGCTTCGGATACTAAACGAGATAAGCATGAGCGAGCATAGTGTTAAAATAACCGATTTGTATAATCCTGATGGAAGTTCTGTGGGAACCAGGGTTGAATTATACATTCCTATTGTTTAAATTTAAACCATAAAGTATGATAAAAACATTAATTATAGAAGATGAACAAAAGAGCGTAGATGTTCTGATTAAAATCATCGAAAAAAATTGTCCCGAGTTAAAAATTATCGGAACTGCATCCGGAGTAGGAGAAGGGGTTGAGAAAATTAACGAATTAAAACCCGATTTGGTTTTTTTAGATATAACCATGCCCGATGGCAGCGGGTTTGACTTGTTAGAAAAAGTACAGGGACACCAATTTGAACTTATTTTTGCAACAGCGAGTAACGAGCATGCTGTAAGAGCATTTAAGTACAGTGCTTGCGATTACCTTTTAAAGCCTATTGATGTGGATGAATTGAAAAATGCTGTACAGCGTGTTTTAGCTCGAAAAAATCAGTCTCCCGGTATGGAAAATCTCCAATTCTTAATCCAACAATTAAAACGCTCGGATGATAATTTTCAAAAGATAACATTACCTACCGGAAATGCTTATGAAATAGTAAATGTTAAGGACATTGTTCGTTGCGAGGCCGACGGAAGCTATACATATTTTTTTCTTACCGATAAAAGAAAACTCATGGTTAGCGCCAGTCTTAAACATTATGAAGAGCTTTTGCCTGAAAGCGATTTTATTAGGGTGCATCATCATAACCTTATAAATATGAATCACGTAATTCGATTTTTAAAGGAAGATGGTGGCTATGCGGTAATGACGGACGGGAGCAAAATTGAGGTTTCCAGAAGAAAGAAAGATGTGTTTATGGACAGGCTTAAAAGCTATAAATTAATATAATGCGAGAACTAATCTTCGCGTTTTTATTTAACAGACTTTTTTTAGTAGCCTGTTTCTCTTTCTGTATACATAATTTTCATGCTCAAAATTTCTCAAAAGAATTAGATAAGTTACAAAAGAAGTACGAATCCGGTTTGGCAACCTCGGAGGGAGATTATTTAAAAATTCTGTCAAAATACAGTAAAGAATTTGATAAAATGCCGGACGAGGCTACTCAATTTTATTTTTTATACGGTCATTTTTTATACATCAATAAAAAACAAGAAAACCCTTATCAACAATATAACAAAGCCTATGAATACTCATTAAAGGCAAGAGATACAACGCTTAAGTATTTAGTTATTTTAAATTATGCCCGAATAAGCAGCAAGATAGGGAATTACCAAAAGGCAGAAGAGTATTACAGATACGCACTCCCGGGTATGGCTGCTATTTACGGCCAGTCAAGCATAAATTATGTTGAAATATTTTTTGAATATATACGCGTTCTGCAATATCAGTTAAGGTATAACGAAGCCAAACCTTTATTAGAATCATTAGAATATTATTTTCAAACCCTTAACTTGCTTACCCATCCATTATACTATGCTGTACTGGGAACAAAGGCTTACATCATGCAGGAGGAAGGTGATTATCGGGAAGCAATTGATATTTATAAATTCTTATTGTCGGATGATAAGTTATTAAAAAACGGCGATACACTTGAGCATATAGTTGTTGCTTCAAATATAGGCGAAGCATACAGAGAAGCCGGTGAGTATGAAACAGCTCTGGATTATCAACTTGCTTCAAAAAAAATGATGAAAGAATTTAAAATAACGGATGCTGAACAATTAGCAACAACAGAAAATAATCTGGGCCTTATTTATAAATCTTTAAACGATTATAAAAACGCAGAAGAATGTTTTGATAATGCACTTTTTATATACAAGAAAAATGGATTATCCTTATCAGAGGCTTACTGCACTTCGTTAAGCAATAAAGCTGATTTGTTACGTTTGTTATCAAGGCGTGATGAAGCTTTAAAACTTCTTGCCGAAGCACTTCGAATAAGAAAATCAAATTACGGAACTGATTCCGAAAATTACGCGAACGCATTGAGTAATTACGGTTTAATTTTATACGAAGAAGGTATTACAGAAGACGCAATGGCATATTTTCAAGAGGCTTTAAAAATTTATGAAAGCACCGTGTCCAAACAGCATCAGAGCTATGCCAATGCGCTTAATAATGTTTCTTCTTGTTATGCATCTATGAATCAGTACGAAAAAGCTCTTTCATACAAAGAAGAAGCAATTTCTATTATCGAAAAAAACCTAGGAAAAAATCATTTTCGATATATTTCTTATCTTATATCTTCATGGGAAATATACCTGAACAATAACAAATTTGAAAAAGGCTTAATGTTACTGGATGAAGCCAAACAATTGGCCTATGAAAAATTCGGGAAAAACCACTACTTATATCAGAAGGCATGCAGCAACATGGCTATACTTTGTTTTTATCAAAAAAATTACAGGAAGGGCCTTGATTTGTTTGCAGAAGTATTAGATCTTAAGTTAAATAACATAGATACCTATTTTTATACCATGAACAGATCAAACCAGTTGGCTTATCTGGAAGATTTAAGTGCTGAACTTTTTTATTTTACCTCTGCATTAATGAATTATGCCGAGAAAAATCTACAAACAAACATTGATGTTTATGTTGAAAAGCTCTTAAATGCTCAATTATTGATAAAGTCATTAATAAATAAAAGTGCTTCCCGTTGGATGAAACAACTTGCAAAATCGGAAGATGCAGCTGTTAAAAGCGAATTTCAGAAATGGATACGTTTAAGAAACGCCATGAATGAATTATATAAAATGGATTTTTCAAAAGAAGATGAAGAAAAATTATTGGAGGAAATTAATGCATTGGAAACCCATTTAAGAAAAAAAGTTGGAGCGCCTGAAGAAAAGAAAATTAGCCATAAAGAGATAATACAAAATTTAAAGCAAGATGAACTGGCCGTTGAAATTTTACCATATTACACTATCCATCAAAATAACAAGGAACAAAAGAAATATGTTGCAATATGTGTAGGAGGCAGCTTTAGTAAACCAACAATTGTATTTATGAATAATAACGATTTTGATGAAGAAGTCGCTTTTCAAACATATAAAAAGAATATGGAAAGTCAACAAACAGATTTTGTTTCCTACAAAAACTTTATGTCTCTATTATACCCTAAAGTGAAAAACTTCAAAAGGTGCTATGTTTCTTCTCAGGGAGTATACAGCAGTATAAATATAGCTACCCTATATCATCCTGAGGAAAAAAAGTATTTAGGAGAAAAAATAGAGATAGCGCATGTTTCCGGTTTAGCTTCATTAGCCGAAAAAAAATTATTAGTTGGAAACAAAATAGCCGAATTATTCGGTAATCCGGATTTTTCGTATGATTTTAGAATTAAAAAACCTATACCCAAAAAAGAAGATTCTAAGCTAATAGCCAAGCGTTTTGGTTTAGCAGATTTGGAAGAATTGCCCGGAACAGAAAAAGAAGTAAATGAAATAAGAAGCATTTTAGAAAACAATGGTTGGAACACAAAAGTGTTTAAGAAAGAAGAAGCTTCAGAAGAGAATTTAAGAAACACCGATTCGCCCCAAATTTTGCACATTGCCACTCATGGTTATTTTTTGAACAGGATAGAAATAGGTGATGAGAAATTTATGGGGTTTAATTCCGGTGTTTTTACTGAGGTAGATGACTTAAAGTCCGGTTTAATTTTGGCAGGAGCATCGGTAAGCACACAAGATAGTGTAAAAGTAAGCGCAAAGAACGATGGAATTTTAACTTCGGCAGAGGCTTCCCAACTTAACTTAACTAATACCGAACTGGTAGTATTATCTGCTTGTCAAACAGGCCTTGGTTTTGATTTAGGAAATCAAGGAATAAGCGGCTTGCAACAGGCATTGAGCTGTGCAGGTGCCAAAAACTTATTAATGAGTTTGTGGCCGGTTGATGATGACGCCACGCAGTTGCTTATGGTAAGTTTTTATCGCAATTTTATTAAAGGCCATCCGGGAGATGTAGTTAAGGCTTTTAGGAATGCCCAATTGGAAGTGAAAAAAACGTATCCTCACCCGTATTATTGGGGAGCTTTTATACTCATGAGTAACTAAAGTCGTTTTTTCATCAGGTAATGTTGAATAATTCCCCACAGTTTAAAACTTTCTTCAACGATAACGTATCCATTGTTTTTATAAAAATTTACTGCGTTTTCTCGAGCTTGCAACTCTACTTCAGAAAGTCCTATTTCTTTTGCTTTTTTTTCCAGTGATTGCAAAATTAGTTTACCGCATCCTTTTCCCTGATATGCATCGTCTACAGCCATAAAACGGATTTGCCCTACATCCGGAGAATTTATCTGTAAACGCCCACATGCCATAATATCTCCATGTTCATTTTTTATGTAGGCATTAAAACTATCTTTTTCCAAATCATCTGTTGCGCTTTCTATGCTCTGGTTCCATGGTTTTCGAAGAATTCGGTAACGCAAATCCAATATTTTCTGAATTTCTTTTTCGGTGTTTGCAAAACAAACGGTCATGTTGTAGTTATTTTGAAGGCAATACTGCTTACGATTTTTATTTTTTTGTTTTTATCCTTAACCTCTTTTATCATCCTTTGGGACTCTGCCAGTTCAAATACCTCTTTCATGTTTCTTATTTTTCCTATAGGTATGTTGTTTTCGGTACAGCGCTTAAATAAATCTTTATAACTGAATTTAGAAATGTAATTATTAAGAATGTTGTATAACTCTTTTCGGTTTTTTATTCGACTTTGGTTAGTAGAGTATTTTACTTCTCTTGCAAGGGCCGGATTTCCGATGCACTCGCATAATGATAGAAATTGCCTGTTGGAACCTATAGCAAAAGTTATATAATGTTTGTCTTTTGTTAAGAAAAGCTCTCCGTATGGAGCAATATTAGGATGTAACGACCCGCTTGCCACAGGAAGATGTCCCGCTATAAGCCAGTTGGTTGCCTGATTTGCTAAAGAAGCAAGCGCACTATCGAATAAAGAAACGTCAATTTTGCAGCCTCTGTTGTTTTTTTGTCTATTTAATAAAGAAATTAAAACAGCTTCTTTAATTTGATGGGCGGCCATTAAATCTATTAAGGCAACAGGCATTTTTGTAGGAACAGCGCCCGGCTCTCCGTTCATAAACATAAAACCGCTTTCTGCCTGTAAAATTAAGTCATAAGCGGTTCTTTCACTTTCCTCACTAAACCCGTGAAGAGCAGCATAAATTATTTTCGGATTTATTTTTTTAAAAGAAGGATAATCAACTCCGAGTTTTTTGGCGTCTCCTTTTTTATAGTTAACCAGTACTATATCGGCTTTTTTAATGAGTTCATATATTTCTTTCAATCCTTCTTTTTTGGTAATATCAATAAACTTGTACTTTTTAAGAGCGTTTACACTCCAAAAGTAAGCGCTGGTGTTTGAATTTTTGTCTTCGGATGGGAGTTTCCACGATCGGGTAACATCTCCATTCGTTTTTGGATTTTCTATTTTTATAACTTCTGCGCCCAGCTCGGCAAAAAAATATCCTACAGAGGGTCCGGCCAATACACCGGCTAGTTCAATTATTCGTATATTCTTAAAAAAGTTTTCCACTAATATTGTGGCAGTACTGGCTTGTTGTTTAATATTTGCTCAATTTTTTGCATCACTTCCGGGCTAAGCAGCTCAACAACTTCCAGCGCAGAAAGATTTTCTTTTAATTGTTCCACCTTGCTTGCTCCCAGTATACTGGTGCTTACATGAGGATTTTTTATGGTCCATGCAATAGCCAATTTAGCAAGGCTCGTACCAAGTTCTTTTGAAATTTTTGCCAGCTCAATAGTTTTAGAAATTTTTTCTTTGTCGTCAATGGTTTTTTCTTTAAGCCATTCAAGACCTTCTATAGAGAGGCGTGTGTCTTTTGGAGAGGAATCTAGGTATTTTCCACTAAGTAAACCGCTGGCAAGGGGGCTCCATATAGTTGTGCCCAAACCATAGTCTCTGAACAGCAACAAATAATCTTTTTCCATTTTTTGTCTTTCAAACATATTATACTGTGGTTGTTCCATGGTGGGACCAATGATTTTATATTCCTTGGCAACGGCAATAGCAGCCATTATTTCATCAGCAGCCCACTCGCTTGTTCCCCAGTACAAAATTTTACCCTGCTGAATAAGCGTGTTCATTGCCAACACAGTTTCTTCTATGGGGGTATTTTTATCCGGACGGTGACAGAAGAATAAATCAACATAATCAACCTGCAAGCGCTTTAAGGCTGCTTCGCAGCCTTCTATGATATGTTTCCTGGAAAGTCCTCGTTGGTTTGGCTTATCTTGTTCATAGCCAAAAAATACCTTACTGGAAACGCAATAAGAGCTTCTCGGCCAGTTTTTACTACGAATAATTTTCCCCATCACCTCTTCTGATTTGCCCCTGGCATAAACTTCGGCATTATCAAAAAAATTAACGCCATGCTCGTAGGCGGTACTGAGCAGGTAATCGGCAATAGTGTCACCAATTTGTTTACCAAAAGTTACCCAAGTACCAAAAGAGAGTACGCTTACTTGAAGGCCTGATTTACCCAAACGACGGTATACCATAAAAGTTTTTGCTTAAAGGTATGCTTTATCGGGAAAAGAGACAAGCGTCTTATCTGTTTAAAAATGATGCTGAGGAGAGTTAAACTACTCCTCTTTTTTTACAAACTCAAAAGGGTGTTTAAGAATGTTTTCGTAAATTTTACCTTGTTCAAGAATATCTTCTTCTTCCGGGTCGTATTTCCAGATAATTTTAACTTTATCTTTATTTTCCGGAACTTCAACAACTTTTCTGAACAATTTTAATAGGTGAGAAGAAGTGGATGTATTGAGATAATCTAAATCTACGGTAAGGTGAATTTGTTCGGGCTCAATTTTTTTTGCTTTCTCTATCCAGTCAATAGCCGGTTTGTAAAAATCTATCACGTTTTCGGGTATGGACATTCCTTTAATAGTTAGGAGGCCATTTAAACGGAAGTTTATTTCAGGTGTTCTTCTAGTACCTTTAATGAATAAATTTTCCATGCGGCAAAGGTATAACTATTCGTTATCTTCTTTAACGTTTTAAATGTGAAAAAGTTTAAAATGTTAATATCTCTGAACAAACTGTTTTAAAAAGGAACTCACTCTACTTTACCAGAATTTTAGGTTCCATCATTTCTTGTATAGCATACCTAACGCCCTCTCTTCCTAAGCCGCTTTCTTTTATTCCTCCGTAGGGCATGTGATCAAAGCGAAGGGTAGGAACATCATTATGGATTACACCGCCCACTTCCAGTTGGCTAAAACATTTGTCCAGTTCTGTAACGGAGTTGGTAAATACACCACACTGTAAACCATATTTACTTTTATTAACCAAATCAATAGCCTGTTCAATATTTTCTCCGTAAGGTTCAATACAGGCAACGGGGCCAAAGGCTTCTTCCGAGTATACTTTCATGTTGTTGTTGCAACCGGTTAACAGGCTTGGTTCAACAAATTTTCCGGTTCTTTTTCCTCCGCAAAGAAGTTTTGCACCCGCCAACTTTGCTTCATTAATCCATAATTCTATCCTTCGGGCATTTTCTTCGTCTATCATATCGCTTATTTCCGTTTCCGGTTTAAGTGGGTTTCCAAACTTGAGTAATTTGGCACCCTGCGACATTGCTTTTCTGAATTTTTCAAAGATGGCATCATGTACAAAAAAGCGCTGCGCATGAATGCAAATTTGTCCACTGTAAGAAAAGGCGCCTATCAAAGATTTTCTTACGGCATCTTCTAAATCGGCACTATCAGTTACAATCACTCCGGCGTTTCCACCAAGTTCCAATACAACTTTTTTCTTTCCGGCATTTTTTTTCATTTCCCAACCCACCTCAGGAGATCCGGTAAAACTCAGCATTTTAACTCTGTTATCGTTTACCAAATAATTGCCCGTTTTTCTGTCCATAGGTAAAATACTCAGTGCTCCTTTTGGAAGGGTTGTTTGAGCAATAATTTCAGCCAAAGCAAGAGTTGAGAGCGGAGTAGAGGATGCAGGTTTTAGAATAATGGGGCATCCGGCAGCAATAGCCGGTGCTATTTTATGAACCGCCAGGTTAAGAGGAAAATTAAAAGGAGAGATGCCGGCAACCAGTCCAATAGGAAAATATTTTACCAATCCCTCCCGGTTACGCCCGTTTTCTGTCCAATCTAAACTTATGTACTCTTTTGGTAATCGTTTACTTTCTTCTGCCGCTACTAAGAAAGTATGAGAGGCCCTATCAATTTCTGCTATGGCGTAGCGCATAGGTTTTGCCGATTCCTTGCAAAGTATTTCGGCAAGTTGCTGTCTTTGTTCTTTAATACGTTGGTGTACTTCGTGTAAAATTTCGTATTTCTGAACCGAGGAGAGGTTTTTCATTACCGTTTCCGCATTTACGCCGGCCAAAATAGCTTGTTCCAAATGTTCCCTTCCTGCCAGCCATGTTTGGGCAAATACCTGATTTTCGTACTTTTCAGTAACAGGCAGTTTTTGGCCTGAGATTTTAAAGTCTCCTGCCAGAAAGAAAGGATAATCGCTTTTCATATCAATAAAAGTAATTAAAAATTGCCTGTTGGCATTAATTTTGATATTAAAACTTGTGTTAATACGAATTGGTTACATTTACCAAGAATGGGAAGAATTTTAGCGATAGATTACGGAAGTAAAAGAGTTGGAATAGCAGTAACAGACCCTCTTAGAATTATTGCAACCCCACTTACTACCGTTCATAGTAAAGATTTGGTAGATTTTTTAAAAAACTATCTGTCTTCAGAACAAGTGGACGTGATAGTTGTTGGCGAACCCAAAACAGTAAATAACGAAAAAAGTGATAGTGCCCGCTTTATTGACCCTTTTGTTAAACACTTGCATAAACTTTTTCCGGAGATAAAAATTGAGCGATACGACGAGCGTTTCACGAGTAAAATAGCTCAACAAGCGATGTTATTGGGTGGAACCAAAAAAAGCGACAGAAGAAACAAGTCGACACTTGACAAAATAAGCGCAACCATCATATTACAGGATTATATGCAAAGCCTTATTAAATAAGGTGAAAAATGTAACTTTATCACTTTTTGCCGGTATTAACTAATAAATAATAATTCTATGACTCAACAAGGAGAAGAACGTATCAGAAAAGCATTTGCTGAAAAAGATTTAAAAGAAATTAAAGCTCGTGACAGCTGGCACATTTTTAAAATAATGAGCGAATTTGTGGAAGGTTTTGAAAAAATGAGCCGAATTGGGCCCTGTGTTTCCATATTTGGCAGTGCACGCACCAAGCCCGATCATAAGTACTATCTTCTTGCCGAAGAAATTGCTTATAAATTGGTAAAAGAAGGATTTGGTATTATTACCGGAGGCGGACCGGGAATTATGGAAGCAGCCAATAAAGGTGCAAAAAAAGGAAACGGAAAAAGTGTAGGGTTGAATATTGTGCTGCCGTTTGAACAAAAACCTAATCAGTATATTGACCCTGACAAAAGCATTAATTTCGATTACTTTTATGTACGAAAAACCATATTTCTAAAATACTCCCAGGGTTTTATAGGAATGCCCGGAGGTTTTGGAACAATGGATGAACTCTTTGAATCATTAACCTTGGTTCAAACCAGCAAAATAGCCCAATTTCCGGTTGTGCTTGTAGGAAAGGAATATTGGGGAGGCCTGGTAGATTGGATAAAAAAGGATATGCTTGAAAGAGAGGCCTATATTAATCCGGAAGATTTAGAGCTGTTTAAACTGGTAGATACTGCCGACGAGGCTGTGAACCACATAGTAGAGTTTTATAACAAGTACTTGCTAAAGCCGAATTTTTAGCGTAGCCATAGATGATAGGCAACATCCTTGTTAGAATACTGGTTATTCCGTTTGTTTACCTGCTGGCGTTGTTGCCTACTCGTTTATTATACGTTAAAAGTACTTTTTTCTTTTATTTTGTTTATTATGTAATCGGTTATCGAAAAAAAGTGGTTCTGGAAAACCTGGCTAATTCTTTTCCCGAAAAAACTAGGGAAGAATTAAGGTCAATTTCTAAAAAATTTTACAGACATTTTTGCGATATCCTATTTGAAACTATAAAGAATGCACATATCAGCCCCGGAGAACTTAAAAAACGTTGTGTATTTACTCCGGCTGCTACAGAAATTTTTAAAGATTACGAAAGAAGAAAACAAACCATAGTAGCAGTTTTGGGACATTGTGGAAACTGGGAGTGGAACGCACTCAGTTATTCCATAAATTTTAAGCAAACTCTTTTAGGAGTTTATCATCCGCTAAGCAACGCAACGTTTGACAGGTTTGTATATAGGTGGAGAACTCGCTTTGGCGCAAAAATTATTCCCATGAAATCATTTTACTCTTTTTTACTGAGTAACAAAGATAAACCTTTCACCGTAGGGCTTATAGCCGACCAAAGTCCCCCTCCGGAAAGCGCCACCTGGTTAAAGTTTTTAAATCAACAAACGCCGGTATTTAATGGTCCTGCCAAAGTTGCCAAAAAATTTAATTATCCGCTTGTTTATGTTCATGTGATAATAAAACACAGAGGTACCTATATATTAGATGTGAAAAAAATCAGCGACAATCCGGCTGCTGAAAAAGAAGAAGAACTAACAGAAAAACACCTTCGCTTATTAGAAGAAAACATCATTCAACAACCGCATATATGGCTTTGGAGCCACAGAAGGTGGAAACATAAACCCAGAACCTAGCGGAAATAATAAAACCTTGTTCCGTATTTTGAGAACATTAGGGCCGGAAAAGGTACTTTTACGGTATTTAAGCAAGTAAAAATAGCTTTTAATGCTTTTGATTTTGTTTTTATGCGAGTAAAATCTATATCCATGCTCAGGTAATAATTCCGATACCTGATGGGGCTAAAAAAGCAGGGTAGAGGAGGAATGTTATTGCCACAATCAGAGAAACAAAGCGCTTGGTCCGGAAGACCGGTAAGCATACCGGTAGCACCGTAACCGAAGGATAAATTGATAAACTCCGGTATTTTTGATTTTATCCCAAAAACAACCAGAGGATTAAAACTAAGCCAATAAATTTGCGCATTGTAATCTTTTAATATTTTTTCGCTCAGGTTTTTTCCAAGAACTTCCGGTCTATATACGGCTAGGTCGCTTTCGTGGTAAGCATATTTTATCCATATCCGCTGTTCTTTCCAACCATTTTCCTGAGCAAGATAAACGGCAACGCCGGCGGTGTTCGCAGCCATATCTCCCCACGAAAATCCCCAACCTTGTGAAAAACCGTCTAATGTTTCTATACCCCCCAAATAGGCAAAAGAAACAGCGGAAGCCATGAGGGCGCTTTTGTTTTTGCTGTACCCTGCCCATTGATAGCTGTTTCCAAGAAGCCTGCTTAAGGTGTAGGCAGTGTACACATGGCCTGCTTTATCCATTTGAAGCCACTGTTTGTTATCATTAAAAAAATGAAAGCTACCGCTGCTGTAATTAGCGTACCAAGCCTGGTTTAAGTAGAATAATGAGCCGCTGCTTAAAAGTCCTGTAGCGCTCCATACAGCAATTTTTCGACACTTTAATGGGGGCTTATCAGAAATGCTGTCGTTTTGTGCCGGTAATAAACCTGTGCATAAAAGCAGAAAACAAACGACTATTAACCTCAAATACAAGATAAAAGTGTTTAAACAAAGATAGTTAAAAACTTCCTACAGCTAAAAATCGTTGGCGTCTATTAAATCTTGTATGTCGGCTAAGTTAAGTTTGCTGCGTTTTATGCTTTCTTTAACAGGTATGGGTATGTTACCCGGATTGATATTGCTATCTCCGGCACCCATGGTATTATTAAGATCAATGGCGTCATATAAATTCCTGTTTCCGTAAATATTTTTTGTTTTGCCGAGCCACCACACCAGTCCTACATTAAAAAATCCGGTGGCTTTTAAGTTTCTTTCATAAAAATATTTCCGGTAAGGCTTGTTTCGATCGGTATTGGCCTGTTCAGAGTAGAAGGTTATGTTGTTTCGCGTGCTGCTTCCCAAAGCCATATAAAAAGAGAAATTGTTGAAACTGCCGTCAATTCTTAATCCACTAAGTATTTCGTAGCGGGTAAAATTGAAGAAAGTAGCATCTGGATTAAAGTAGTAAAGGGAGTCTTTGTTGGAAAAAGTAAACATACCGCCCTGAGGTTTGGTAAAGATGCTAAATCTAAATTTATTGTTTAGTGGGATATTTAAACTCATTTGTTTGGGAACTTGTAAGGTGAAATGGATTTTTTCCAAACGCCCTATCCGAAATCCAAGATAGGGAAGATAGTTTCGGTTTCCCCATAAGAACGACTTGGTAAAACCGGCCCTAAGATTAAATTTTTCGGAAAAATTATGACTGTAGATAATTGAATTGGCCATGCGTAAATATCCGTTTCTGTCTCTGAAAGTTATATCGGTTGTTATGAATGGAGATATTTCAATAAACCATAACCCCTTTTTTCCGGTATTATGAATAATTCTTAGTCCAACCCCCGCTTTTAAAAGTCGGTGTCTGGTAATTCCACCAAAAACGGGTTGTAAAATCATGGCCTGGCCAGATAACAGGTAGTGCGTATTACTGTATATGCTGCTATCTTTATTAAATTCTTTGGAAGTGTAAACGGGAGTATAAAAACCAATGCTCCGTTGTTTAACAGCGTAGCTAATAAGTCGTTGGCTCCAATAATCGCTGGTATCGTTGAGCATTTGTTTGGGTTTGGTGTATCCGTCAAAGAAAATTACGGTATTAAAAAAGTGTTTGGGTTCTTTGGGTTTAATACTGTCGTATTTATTTTGAGAGAATAAAGAAATTTTTAAAAGCAAGAAAAGCCCGAAAAGGGCATATTTAAGTTGATTATTTACAAGTTGCAAAGCCAAAGCCTATTTCTCTTTTAGCGTATTTATGATTTCTTTTTTAAATTCTTCTTCGTAAAGTTGAAGCTTTGCCAGTTTTTTTACACCGATGATGGATTTTATTTTTTCGTAATATGTTTTCAGCACCTCGTTTTCGGCCTCTCTTGTTTTTAGTTCGAGTGATATTAATTCTTCTGCCTCTTTTTCTGTTGGTTCCGGAGGGAGCTTCTTATAAGCTATTCTAAGATTCTTTTTAAGAGCTTTCAGTTTGTCGTTCATTTCGTTGTATACAGGCCAGAATTTTTCGCTTTCGGAAGCATTAAGGTCTAATTTTTTTCCAATATAATTGGTGCGTAACACTTCAATTTTGTCTTGTTGGGCAATACTCTTTAAATCTGTGAGAAGCAACAGAATAAAGAATATAAAAAATATATACCCGCTCTTTTTCATTCAATAAAATCGCCTAAATCATCTAATAAACTGTCGTTTGTATTTGAATTATCGGATGTTTTGTCTTTGTTTGTGTTTAGTGCCTTTTCCAAAGACTCCGGATTTACTAATTCAAACAAATCTTCCACATCAGTATTTTCAAGTTTTTTTAAAAGCTCTCTTTTTTCAATACAAGCAAGGGTATGGCAGTCATCTTGTATTTCGTTAATAGGATTTGATTTTTTATAGTTTAAAGCAAATAGTATAAGAATTGCCGCTGCAGCTGCCCAGGGAGCTGTTTTAAAAAACAAAGAAATTATTTTTGTTTTTCCGGAATGTATTTCGCTTAAAAGTTTTTCTTTGCTTTTATCAAAATAGTTTGCGGGTACGCCAAACTGATTTTCTCTACCTGCTTTATAAATTTCGGGATAAAGTGTTTTTATTTCTGTTTCTGCAAAATAATTTTGAGGCAAAGAAAAGGGGTTTTCTTTTTTAATGGTTCCCAATACCAAAAAAGACTTTAATTCATTTTGCAATTCCAGTTTTTCCAACAGGCGCTTTTTGGAGGCGTCAAAATAATCTTCCGGCAAGCCAAAAAAATCATTTATATTTCCTGTTTCTTTCATTATTTGCTTGGACGCTTTTTGGTATTAAAAGTTTAATTGTTTTTTAAAAAATCTTCTACCTTTCCGGCTGCAATATGGAAGCTGGCTTTAAGAGCACCTACTGAGGTTTCAAGTATTTCACTCATTTCTTCGTACGGCATTTCTTCAAAATAACGCAGATTAAACACAATTCGTTGTTTTTCGGGTAGTGTTAAAATAGCCTGCTGCAATTTCAGCTGGATAGCATCTCCTTTAAAGTAATGGTCGCTTTCAAGCGATTTAGATAATTGATATTCAATAGGATGTATTGAAATAGTTGATTGTTTTTGTTTCTGTTTTAAAAAACTTAACGCTTCATTTGTAGCTATTCGGTACAGCCAAGTGAACAAGGAACTTTCCCCCTTAAAATTTTCTAAACCCTTCCAAATTTTGATGTAAGTATTTTGGAGCACGTCATCACTATCATCATGGGTTATAACGATTTTTCGAATATGCCAATAAAGTCGTTGTTGGTAAGTGTCAATTAACAACTCAAGTGCCTTGTTTCGGCTACTTTCGCTCTTGTATAGTTCCAGTATTTCTTGGTCGTTGTTAAGAGGCACAAATACTTATCTTATATTTGACGGCTAAATGTAATAAAGGTTTATTGGTGAGCTGGAAAAATTTGCTGCAAAGTTTTAAGTCGGCAGGGCCTTTGGAAAATTTTCATATTTTGCTTTGGCTTGTTAAAGATACCTGTTGGGTTTTGGAACTCAGGTGGCTTGGTGCAGCCATGATTTTACCTGCCGTATTGGTAGCTGTGTATATAGTTTGGCTAACGAGAAAGAACGAGACGTTATTTGTTAATATTTCGGTATTTTTTTGGATATCTGCCAATAGTTTTTGGATGTTGGCCGAGTTTTTTGGCTTCGATGAATATAAGTATATGGCTGTTTTTCCTTTTTTGGCCGGTATTTTGTCATTTTTACTTTATGTGTATCAACTGGCCCAAAGCCGAACTAACAAATAATCGTTAATTATTGTGTAATACTTGGGTTGTTTGTTAGGCGCTTTCCCTGTACTTTTATCAGTCTTAAGTATTTTATCAGTTATGAAAGTTGCGTATTTGTTTCCCGGACAGGGCTCTCAGTTCCCCGGGATGGGAAAAGACCTTTATGATTCTTCTGATGAGGCAAAAGGCCTTTTCGGTAAAGCAAATGAAATTCTTGGTTTTAATATATCAGAAACCATGTTTAGCGGAACAGAGGAGGAGTTAAAGCAAACTAAAATAACTCAACCGGCTATATTCATACATTCGGTTGTTTCTTTTAAAACCAGAGTTCAGGAAAAGCCTGATATGGTAGCAGGCCATTCTTTGGGAGAGTTTTCGGCATTGGTTGCTAATGGTTGCCTTTCTTTCGAGGCGGCTTTAAAACTTGTATTTAAAAGAGCAATGGCCATGCAAAAAGCTTGTGAAAAGAGTCCCAGCACCATGGCGGCTATATTAAATTTAGATGATAAAGTTGTAGAGGATATATGCGCAGAGATAACAGCTTCAGGAGAAACAGTGGTGGCGGCCAATTACAATTGTCCCGGTCAACTGGTTATATCAGGTACAATAAACGGGGTTAATCAAGCATGTGAAAAACTAAAAGCCGCCGGCGCAAAAAGGGCATTGGTTCTTCCCGTAGGAGGTGCGTTTCATTCGCCTTTAATGGAACCTGCCCGTATGGAGTTAGAAGCAGCCATTAATGAAACTGTTTTCAACCAACCCGCTTGCCCTGTATATCAAAACGTATGTGCTACGGCCGTATCTAATCCGGCAGAGATAAAAAAGAATTTGATAGCTCAGCTAACGGCCCCTGTAAAGTGGACGCAAACCATTCAGCAGATGGCAGCAGACGGAGCTTCACGTTTTGTTGAATGCGGACCGGGAAAAGTACTTCAGGGTCTTGTTAAAAAAATTAATTCCTCTGCGGAGGCTGTTGGTGTTTAATATGAAAAAAAAGCACGCACTTTTTTTACTACTGTTGTCGGCAGTCTTTACTGTTTACCCCCAGTACGACCGTTTTTTAAGAGGCTTTGGTTTTTACGGTTCCGTAACGCATTCCATGCATCATTATAAAAATACACAAAGGCAAAACAGGCAGTATACCGTTTCCGATTACTTGTTAAATCCACAGTATTACCATCCGCAAAATCATTACTCAAGAGAGCGCTTTAGTTGGGGAGTTGGTGTTTTTTTGGAGTTTTTTAGGAGTAACAAGGTTCGTTGGCAAACAGAAGCTTCCTATATAGGCAAAGGGGCACTTGAAAAAGAACTCATTAATGGGTTGTTTGGAATACGGGAAGATAGGTTTAGGCCTAACAAGTATACTTACATACAATGGAACAATTATTTGAAGTTTTTTGGCCCCCTCGGATATTCTTCTAAATGGTATATTATGCCCGGGATAAGGCTAGAATATCTTTTCAGAAAATCTGCATCGGTTTATTTACCATACAGTAATCAATTTCCCCGATTTTGGTTTAGTGGAAATGTGGGAGTAGGCACAGAGTTTCCACTCTATAAAAAATGGAATTGGTTTACCGAGTATCACTGGAATCCTGACATTATAAGGCATAAACACGGCACGGCAGCTATCAGAAACCGTACGTTTGAGTTTAGATTAGGACTCATATACAGGTTTAAAACCCGCAGTATAGACGATTGCAATGCTCCTAAATACAGGGGGCCTGCATATTAATTTTATAAAATGGATAAAGAAGCTTTAATAGCCTTAACAAGAGCAGCACTCTCCCCACAGGAAGAAATGCTGGAAGTTGCCAGAAAAAAAGGAAAACTTTTTATTGGCATACCAAAGGAAATTGCCTATCAGGAAACCCGGGTACCGTTGGTTCCCGACGCAGTAGCACTTTTGGTAAATAATGGCCACCGAATAGTAATAGAAGCCGGAGCCGGTAAAACAGCCCACTTTGAGGATAATGATTATAGCGAAGCCGGTGCTGAGATTGTGTATTCCCCACAGGATGTTTATAAGGCGAATGTAATTTTAAAAATAGCTCCGCCTACACTAGAGGAAATAGAGTATATGCAGCCTAAGCAAACATTATTTAGCGCCTTACAATTGTCTGTTCAGCCGGCTGATTTTTTAAAAAAACTGATTTCAAAAAAATTAAATTGTGTAGCCTTTGACATGATAACGGATGAGGCCGGAATATATCCAGTTATTCGTGCTATGGGAGAAATTGCCGGAGGGGCCAGTATTCTTATTGCTGCAGAATTATTAAGCAATGCCAACGGCGGAGTTGGGGCTATATTGGGAGGAATTAGTGGAATATCTCCTACAGAAGTGGTTATTATAGGAGCAGGAACTGTTGGTGAATTTGCCGCCAGGGCAGCACTGGGTTTAGGAGCCACTGTAAAGGTGTTTGATAACTCTACCAGCCGTTTAAGGCGTTTACAAAATCAGCTGGGCACCAGAGTTTTTACTTCTGTAATTGTACCTAAGGTGCTGGAGAAACATTTGCGATCTGCCGATGTGGCAATTGGTGCTATGCGTTCAAGAAACGGGAGAGCTCCGAACATTGTTACAGAAACTATGGTTGCCGAAATGAAGCACGGTTCGGTAATTATTGATGTAAGTATAGACCAGGGAGGTGTTTTTGAAACATCTCAGGTAACTAATCATACAAAACCCACTTTTAGAAAGCACGGCGTAATACATTACTGCGTTCCTAATATCCCAAGTCGTGTTGCCAGAACCGCTTCTTATGCAATAAGCAATATATTTTCGCAAATAGTATTAAATATGGGAGAGGAAGGTGGTTTTGACAGCATTGTGAGAAAAGACGCCGGATTAAGAAACGGGATATATATATACAACGGTATTTTAACCAGCCAGGTTTTAGGAGAAACCTTTAACCTGCCTTTTAAGGACATCAATTTATTAATGGCGGCCATCAAGTAACATATTTATATAACCACACATTACAATTTATAAAAAATGATAACCGTAAATCAAACCTATACGCACGAGTTTAAGTTTTCACAAGATGAAGTAAATCGCTTTGCGGAAGTTACCGGAGATAAAAATCCTGTTCATTTAGATGCCGCATATGCCGCTAATACCATGTTTAAAAAACCTATTATGCATGGTATGTTAAGTGCTTCGTTATTCAGTAAAGTATTTGGTACCCTTTTTCCGGGCGAAGGGACGATTTATCTTAAGCAGTCTTTAGCCTTTTTAAAACCCATGTATGTAGATACACTATACGAGGCAGTATTTACGGTAAAAGAAGTAATTGCCGAAAAAAACAGGGCCGTAGTAGAAACAGTTATTCGCGATAAAGCTACCGGAACTATTTGTACCAGCGGAGAGGCAACTGTGATGAATGTTCAGGCGATTAAGTGATAAACACCTGTTTATCAATGCGTTTTTTTTGTTAATTAAAATAACTACTTTTACCCCTCTTTATAAAAATTATGGAACAGAACCAACCCGTTAAAGGGCACCCCAAAGCGCTTTACCTTTTGTTTTTTACTGAAATGTGGGAACGTTTTAGTTACTACGGCATGCGTGGTATTCTTATTCTTTATTTAACTAAAACATGGATAGAGGGAGGTTTGGCAATTGACCCTAAAGAGGCTTCTTTGATTTATGGCTTTTTTACCGGCTTTGTTTATTTTACTCCTCTGATTGGTGGTTGGCTTGCCGATCATTACATAGGGCAAAGAAAAGCCATAACCATTGGCGGTATAACCATGATGTTGGGCCAGTTTACCCTATTTGCGGTTAATACTCATGCGGGATTGTATGCCGGTCTCTTTTTACTGATTATTGGAAACGGATTTTTTAAACCTAATATATCTACGTTAGTTGGTCAGTTATACAGTGAAAAAGACCCGAGAAGGGATGCCGCTTTTTCTATTTTTTATATGGGTATTAACCTGGGTGCTTTCTTGGCTCCTTTGGTTATCGGGTTTGTGAGTGATAATTTATTTGCTGTTAAAGATGAGAGTGGAAAGATTTTAACTTACGGTTACCGATACGGGTTTTTAGCATCGGGAATAGGTATGTTGCTTGGCCAAGTGCTATTTAATACTATGGCACAAAAGCATCTTAACGATATAGGAAAATATCCGGCAACAGGAAAAAAAGATGAAAACGGAGCTTCAGAAACCCTTCCGGTTACCAAAGAAGATAAACAAAAAATGACTGTAATATTTATATTAACGGCTTTTGTTGTTTTCTTTTGGGCCGGATTTGAGCAAGCCGGTTCTTCGCTAAGTTTGTATACAGATAAATATATTAATCGTGAAGTGTTCGGCTTTTTAATACCAACAGCTTGGTTTCAGTCGGTAAATCCTTTGTTTATAGTTCTTTTGGCTCCTTTGTTTGCCATATTTTGGACATCAAGTGCAGGTAAAAAGCTATCTACTCCCGTAAAAATGGGCCTTGGAATGATTTTGTTAGGCGTTGGTTTCTTTTTTATGATTGGAGCCGTTGCTCAACGCGGTGGCGATGTTGCCGATGAAAACATTAAGGCTTCGCTCATGTGGTTGGTAATGACTTACCTATTGCACACTATAGGGGAGCTTTGTTTATCTCCTGTTGGACTGTCCGTAGTTACCAAATTGTCTCATCCTAAATATGCATCACTTATGATGGGTGTTTGGTTGTTGTCATCTTTTCTTGCTAATATCATAGGCGGTTTTGTGGCTTCGGTGGTTGAAACAATGGGGGCAAGTTCCATATTTACCATTATAGCAGCTTTTGTTATCGGACTTGGCTTGGTACTGATTCTACTGAAAAATCCGATTTTAAAAATGATGCACGGCGTTCGTTAACAGAGAACCTGCTCAGTAATTTGCCTGTACAATTGTAGTTTTGTAATCTGAAGAAAACACGTTCTTCGGTTCTTGCTTAAAGATTCCGTAAAGTGCGCTGCCACTCCCGCTAAGAGAGGCGTAAACAGCCCCTTCTTCGTATAATTTATTCTTTATATCTTTTAATACAGGAAATTTTGAGAATAGGGGTGGTTCAAAATCGTTTTTCACAAAATTTTTCCAGTTTTCAATAGGCTCACTCTCCATAACACTTTTCAGTCGAACATTGGGAATTTCTGGTTTGATTAATTTGTATGCCTCTGCAGTATTACTGTGTATGTTTGGATAAACAAGTAGTATATAGTGGTTTTTAAGACTAAAATTTACCGGTTCAAAAAAATCTCCCTTTTCTTTAGCTAATTTTGGTGAGGGGTTTATAAAGAAGGCGCAATCACTTCCCAGCCCGGAAGCAATTTTTAATTTTTTCTCGAAAGGAATGTTCAAATTAAATTTTTCATCCACTAAGTTTATAAAGTTTGCGGCATTTGAACTTCCTCCTCCCAATCCTGCCCCCATTGGAATACGTTTATGAAGATACACCTTAACAGGAGGTATTTTATGCTCTGCGGAGATTAGTTCCCAGGCCTTATAAAGCAGGTTTTCTTGTGTTTTCCCACTAATTGCTAAACCGGATGTTTTTAATTCAAAACCTTGACTTTCAGTGTTTTCAATTACTTCTAAAACATCAAACCAATCAATGGGGTAAAAAACGGTTTCTATATTGTGGTAGCCATCGGTTCTTTTTTCTGTAATGAATAATCCCAAATTTATTTTAGCAGGGCAGAATTGGAGCATTAATTTTAACGTTTTTTTGGTAGGTATAAATATTTTCGCTAAATTGCATGAAATTAACCCAAAGTATTATGAAAATGAAAAAAGTTGCTATCAAATTTTCAGCAATTGTACTAATGGCAGCCTCATTGGCATCCTGTGGAAAGAAGAAAAATACTCCACCGGAACAAGATAAGGAGTTCCAAAGCGCCATTGATGCCGCTGCTGCGACCATGATTGTTAGCGATATTGACATGATGGTTTCTTTTACCAGCGAGTACTCTTACATGCCTCTTTATGCTATATCTCCCAGTTCGCCTCCCGGAAGCATAGTTAGCGTAAACAGAAACGATACACTTAACAAGAAAATAACCATAAGCTTCGTTAACAGCCCAAGGTGTAGAGACGGAAAGGTTAGAAATGGAACCATTCAGATAGACTTTTCCAAAGCATACCCCACTGGAACGGTGTCATCTTCAGGCCAAACGTATATCAGAAATCCTCATCATTGGTCGAAAGTAACATTCATAAATTACAGTGTTAACCAGTTTAAAATTAAGAACGAGAGTACGTTTGATATTGCAAATACCACTCCGGCCGGGTATACTCGTTCCGTTACTCCTTTAACTTGGAATGTAGATGCTGAAATGTTTATTATTGATACTACAAAATCAGCTAATGATGTAGACATTCATTGGAAAGGGGTGTTGAAGAAAACATTAGTTAACTCAACATCTAACACCATTCATCCAAGTACGAGTATGCCTATTGTTTGGACTACAACAAATAACGCCGTGGCTCCAAGCAGTGGTCCAAAACCTCAAAACGCCATTGTACGATATAGTGGAACAGCTACCGGCTTTACCAGTAAGGACAAACAATTTACCTTTACTATAGATGCAGAGAAGCAACTGGAAAGAGATTTAGGCTGTTCACCTGATTATTATATTAATCCAGGCCATTGTCCAATTGGAAACGGCAAAGTAAGATTTAAGACTGCAGACAAGTCTGATCGCTGGTTATATTTTGGAGATGCTGATGGTAATAAACACTGCGATAATAGTGGTGTGATATATATTAACGGACTGAATTACGGAATAGATTTCATACACTAATCCTATAGATTTTTGATTTTTTGTAAAAGCCGCCTACACATGGGCGGCTTTTTTAATATTCATCCTACTCATTTGAATTATTTTCTTACTTTTCTTGTATATTTTGCAATTAGAGAAATCATCTGAGTATAAAATAAAAATGAATTCCCTGATAAGACACATCATATTAATCCTTTTATGTGTTTTTGTACAGAATATTTCATACGCCCAATCAAAAGAGCTAGATTCCTTAAACAGTATGCTTAAAACTGCTAAACATGACACCACATTATATAATGCTTTCATGGGATTTGGAAAATATTTTCAGTCCATAAATCCCGATAAAGCAATATATTTTCATAACAAAGCCGAAAAAATTTCAAACGCAAACGGAAATTTAATGAGAGGGGAAGCTCTAAGAAGTAAGGGTTGGGATAATTATGTGAAATCTGACTATGATAAAGCCTTGAGTTTTTATGATTTATCTTTTAAAATATCTGATAAGTACGTGTCCAATCCGGAGAAAAAAATAACCCAAACCGATTTAATTTTAAACCGGGTGCGCGAAATTGTTATTGAAAAACTAACCGGACAAGATGCCATTAGAGACGGTATGGATATTTGCCTGATAAGAATAGAAAAGGGAAGCAATACCATTCAATACAGCGGGGCAAACCGCCCGCTTTGGTATATTGAGAATAATACGCTGATTGAAACAAAAGGAGATAAAAAGCCCATAGGCAAATACGAAGAAGCAAAACCTTTTACATCGCATAATATCCAGTTAAGCAACAACAGCACCCTTTATTTAAGTACCGATGGCTATGCCGACCAGTTTGGAGGAGAAAGAGGTAAAAAAATAAGTGTAAAAGCACTTAAAGAAAAACTGCTTCAAGTAGCACACAAAAACATACAGGAACAATACAACGAACTACTCGGATTTTATACAAATTGGAAAGGAACCATTGAGCAAATTGATGATGTAACAGTAATTGGGATTTCTTTATAATAGAGGGTAAAGAGTCTATAGGTTTTACACAGAACAGTGTTGTTGAGTAAAAATCTTATTAAAACAGTAGCCTTTCTTCAAATTCAGCTTTTTTATATTTAGACAGCTTAGCCTGTATTTTATTTGTTAAATCAATGATTAAATCTGCGTTGGAGTATTGAGTTATGTGGTTTTTGTTAATTAACCATGATTTATGAGTACGGATAAATTCAGGAGTTGATTCGAACAAATTTTCGTAGTGTTTTAGGTTTTTACTTACCGTAAAGGTTTTATCTTTTGTATGGATGTAGCAATATGATTCCTGAGCTTCGATACAGATTATTTTTTCAATAGGGATTACAATTTGCTGACCTTTATCGCTGATAATAATGTTGTTAAACTTGTTTGATTGAAGTGTTTTGGACAAGAGTGCCAAGTTTTGATTTTGGTTGGAGTGGTGGTATTTCTTAACTCGCTCAATGGTTTTTTGAAGACGCTTGATGTCTATTGGTTTTAAAAGATAATCAAAAGCCGCCACTTCAAAAGCCCTTATGGCATATTTATCGTAGGCGGTTACAAAAACTAATTTAAAATCTACTTGATCAAAAAAATTAATTATTTCGTAGCCTGCATAATTAGGCATTTCTATATCTAAAAAAACCAATTCGGGTTTGTGTTTTTTAATTTCATTAACCGCCTTAGGAACGTCCTCACATTTCGCAATTACTTCAACACCGGGACAAAAACGATGTAATAAATTTTCAAGTACATCTCGGGCGCTTTCTTCATCATCTGCTATGATAGCTTTTATTTTAGTCATTTTTTATACTTACCCTATAAGTGATAAATATACTTGATTAATTTTATTTGTAAACAAGCACGCGCTTTTTAAAAAGTGCGTGCTTGTTTTTTAAGATGTGAAAAATATATAACTCCTTTAATTTTATTTTTTGTACATCCTGGCCTTATTACATTCTACAGTGTTTACTACCGATGATGCGGGAATATACAAAGGGTTAGTACCATAATTTTCATTAAAAGTACCGGTTAAATAAGTATTATCTTGTCTAACATTTACTAAATTAACTCTGCATTCTCCGTTCTTGGTGGCTACCAAAATAGCTTTTAGTTCCCTTCCAACAAGGGTATTCAGTTTTTGATTTCCGAGTGGTTTATAAATATTTGTCCATTCCGAAACGGTGTAAATATAATCCAGTTTGTCTCCGCCTTGATATTTATTCAAGAAATTCTGTCCGGCTTTATTAAGCTCCTCCGCTGTTGGGGCATCCTTAAATTTGGTATTAGGCTGGGGCATGACAAATTCATCTGATTTTTTCTGTTTTTCTGCGTTGTTGTATTTTTCCAATAACTCTAAACCCTTATTCCAGGCCGCTTCATTATTAAAATATTTTGCTGCTTCGGCAGCTTTTTCCTTCTTATAAAGAACAACGATGGTTTTATATTTCATTTTGTCTTTCAATTCTTCGGGTTTATAATTGTTTCTTATTTCACCGATAAATATAATTCCGGGTTCTACTTCAAGAAAGTATGCATTTTTCCAATGATCGTTATATGGTTTGGGGTCAATTTCATTTCCTTGAAGGTCTGTTTGTTTATGATAACAGGTGTATATGTAACTGGAATTGTAGGAATCTTGATTAAAACTGTAAACTATATTTGACTTTTTTGACATGGTTAAATCATAATCATCCAAATAAAATTTCGCCGTTCTTACCAATTTGTTTAAGTCGGTTGCTTCATAGGAGTGTTGGGTTTTAATCTGTATTTCGGCCCCTTTTTCTTTTTCAATGTAATTAACTAAAAACTTTTTGGCAAAGGTATACCCCCCAACACCGTCGAAATTTGTTCCTATAACCTTATTGGAATAATATATTCCGCTGAGGCCTTTCGAATCATTTACAATTTCTTTAGTGTCTAAGAACGGATTGGCGCTATCTTTCCTAGCTATATCAAGCGGAGTGGCTTCCTTTTTTTCTTCTTTAGCTGGTTCTTTCTTGGCATTTTCTTGTTTTAGTTTTGAAAAAAAGCCTGATTGGGCATACGAGGAGGATATGCCGATAGCTAGTACAGTGGAAAGGGTTAAAATTGTTTTTTTCATGGGATGTGATTTTTAATGCAAAAATGGATAGTTTAATTCGGTAATTAAGTAACAGCTTTAGGAATGGAAAAAATGTTTTAGGAATGGACTTTGTAATGCTTTCTAATCAAAATTTCCTTTTGAAAGGAATGCGAAGCGTAACTTTTGTTCCGGGTGTTAAGTCAGAGTAAAAGTATCCATAATTGTTTTCAAGCAATTCGCTTAGTATGGCAAAACGTTTTTTAATGGCTTCTCCAGAAAAAGACTTGTGAGACTTTAGTTGTCTTTCTTGTATTTGTTTTGATTTTTCTCGACCAACACCATTATCTTCTATTTCACAAACTAAATATTCATTAATTGTAAATGTTATGTTTAGTATTTTTTCTCCTTCTTTATGAAGCAATCCGTGTAATATCGAGTTTTCGATAAAGGGCTGAATAAGCATGGGAGGAATTTGGATATCTTCAATTCCATTTGTTTTTATATTGTAATGAAAATCTTTTTTAAATCTTAATTTTTCAAGTGAAAGATATAGTTCTATTAGTTTTATTTCCTGTTCAAAATCAATAAAATCTTTATCGGAGTAATTTAATATTTTCCTAACCATAGAAGAGAACGAGGTTAAATAGGAATATGAATTTTCAACATCGCCTTTTAATATCAAATCCTGAATTGAATTTAATGAATTGAATATAAAATGAGGATTCATTTGGGATCTTAGTGCTGTTAATTTTGAGTTATTAAGTTCGTTTAGCTGTTTTAACTTGAGCTGTCTTTTGTTAAAGTTGTATTTCAGAATAAAAAATAAAATTGAAATTAATGAACTCATCAGAACAAGTATAAACCACCACGACCTCCAGAAAGGCGGACTCATATAACCCTTAATTTCTATACTGTTAACAGAATTTTTGCCGTAAAAATCGATAGCTTTTAGTTTTATGGTAAATTCGCCCGGAGGGATATTTTGAATTTCAATTTTTTCGATACCAGAGGGTAGTGTTATCCAATCATTATCGTTAATGCGGTAGGCGTATTGAAAAATACCATTGCTTTTGTAGTGACTTAATTCAGGATATAGAGTTAATCCTTCATGGTGCTTTAATTTAATATAATTTTTAAATAGTTGCTCGTTTTTTAAATATATAATAGCCGGGATATTATTTCTTCTCATATCGGCAGGAATTTTTTGAATTCCGTTTTTAGTTGCCAAGAATAAATTATCTCTTATGATTAAAAATTCTTGAACACTATTAGATGCAATTCCGTAAGCGGAATTTAGATTATCCCAAGTTTTGCTTTTTAAATCATATATCCAAATACCCTTGTTGCTTGCAACGTAAACGGTTTGGTTTTTTACTTTTATACTGTTGGGTTTTGCGTCATGAGGTAAAGAGGCGAGTAACGAATAATTATTATTTTCGTCTACCTTATATATTTCTCCATTAAAGACAATTGCTATAATACTAAAAGAATCTGTGTTAATATCAATGGATATTATTTGATTATCCGGCAAAATGGTTTTGGAATGCTCCCAATAATTAGTAGTTTTTTTATAAATTTTCAGTCCATCGTTTGTTGCAACCCATAATTTGTCATTATTTGAGTTGCATAAAGTTTGCCTGGACCAGCTATCATGAAGTTTTTGAATTTCTGTATTATTACTGCAATCATAAACATACGCACCAAAAGAACTCGAAATAATGTGGGTGTTGTTTACGGGCAAAATATGCTTTACCGGCATACAACCTTTTAGAATTACACGTGTTTTTTGATTATTTAAAGCATATAAATTTTCATTTGTGTAAAAGTATACCTCTTTGGTATAAGGATTGTAATTTAAACACTGTATGTCTTTTTCTCCCGTTATGTCGGTATAAACAAGCGTATTCGTTTTAGTGTTTAATTGTCCGATATGCTTGGTAGAAGGCGTAAAAAAAATAGTATTGCTATCGCCTGTCAAGTGTTCTATTCTATTATTTCTTAAATTGTTCCATACGGCTTGGTCTAAGTTATTAACGCGCATAACGCCCGTTTGAAGTGTACTGAACCAATAGTTTCCTTCCCTATCTATTAAACAATCAGAAAACGAAAGTTCTTCATAGTAAGGCTTTACTTTTTTATGCAAGAAATTGTAGCAAAATATACCGTTATACGTGCAAATCCAAAGGTTGTTATCTTGTAGTACTTTTATGTTTGTTATTTTTTTATTAGAGAGTGCTTTATTTAGTTCTTCATCTTTTATTTCAATTAATTGTCCTTTAAAAAATTTGTATAAATTCCCTTTGTCGGTAAAGGTAATATACACCTCGTCTTTTTTAGCAGCTAGTAAAAATTTGGATATTCCATAATTTTTTAAAAGTTCATTTTCGTAATCATAAACTTTATTGCCATCGAACAAGCCAATGCCTGATGTGGTTAAAAAGAATACTTTGTTATTTTCTGAAAGACTAACTGATCGTGTAATATACTTCCATGAGTTTTTATTATCGATACCAAAGTTGGAATAATTGCTCCAGTTTCTGTTTTTCCAATTGTAAACCGCAAAACCATCTTTATGGTTTACATATAGATTGTTTTTGGTATCGCAGCAAATGTTGGAAATTCCGTTAAAGGAATGGGGAATCTCTTTTAAACTATCATTATCTAAAAAAAATAATTGTGATTGAAAATTATAACAAAAAATTATGTTGTTTGTGCCGGTGCACAAACCTGTGACCGACCTGGAGCGTTGTTTTTTGCTTTTATACAAATAAAAACGTACTCCGTCAAATTTATACAAGCCGGCATCGCAACCCAGCCAAACAAATCCTTTTTTATCAGTTGTAAGGCTATAAACTTCATTTCCCGGCAGGCCACTTTCATTGTTGTAAAGGAAAAAATTAGGGTACTGAGCCCGAATAATACCTGTAGTTACAACTAGAAAATAAAAGCAGAGCAGGTAAATGATTCTGGTCATAAAATCGGCAAAGATATACCAAATGTTTTGGGGTTTATCGTCTTATTTCGAGATTAAGATTACAAAAAAACTGCAAAAGCAGAATGCTGTTTATTGATACAATAGCTACAGTGTGGTACCCGAAGGGGGACTTGAACCCCCACGCCTTTCGGCATACGCCCCTCAAACGTACGTGTCTACCAATTCCACCATCCGGGCAAATAGACTAAAAACGGGGCAAATTTAACAAAAAAACACGTATTTGTAGATTTTCAATAAATTTATATCTTTGCACTCCCGTTTACCAAGCCGCTGTTTGCACTAAGCAAAGTATGCTGGTAAGCTTAACCTAAAAATAATTAATTATGAGTTTGTTATTAGACTACGTAAAGCAACAATTGGTTCCTGCCAATGGTCACCCCCAGTTTAAGGCAGGTGATACGGTTACCGTTTCCTACAAAATTAAAGAGGGTGATAAAGAGCGTATACAACAGTACACCGGAGTTGTTATTCAGCGTAAAAACGAGCGTGCTACTGCTACCTTTACCGTACGTAAAATCAGTAATGGGATAGGGGTAGAGCGTATTTTTCCGCTTTCATCTCCATTTATAGAAAAAATAGAAGTAAATAAGGTAGGTGTAGTTAGGAGAGCTAAGCTTTACTATTTGCGTAATCGTACAGGTAAATCAGCCAGAATTCGCGAAAAAATAAATATAAACGAGGATTAATCTTTATTTCCACATACTCTTAATCTAAAAAAGCGGGCTTTGTCCCGCTTTTTTGTTTACTCTAACCCCAAAAACTTTCTTTTTAGGTGTTCTTTTTTTTTATAAATTGCTAGTTACTTTAATATGTAGTAATGAGTAAATTTTATACCCCCTTGTTGGTGATTATTCCCGCTTTTACTTTGGTGCTTTTTGCTGCACTAAAGGGAAAAACAGAAAAGCCCGCTGAAAATCCGTCAAAACCGATTGAGCACTTTACCGAAGTGAGAGCATGGCCCGATAAAGTTTTTGACCTAAAGGCATACGAAGAAATGCTGCAAAGCAACTCGCTGGCAATGAAAAGTAGTTCAGCTCAAAGCCCGGGTGTATGGCAGTTAGAAGGGCCTACAAACATTGGCGGTCGTATAACTTGCGTGGCAGCGAGCCCTACCAATTCAAATGTTATTTTGGCAGGAACGCCGGCCGGGGGAATCTTTAAAACAACGGACGGAGGTCAAACCTGGATTCCCGTATTTGACGATAAACCTTTCCTGTACATAGGAGATATTGCCTATCATCCAACCAATCCCAATATTGTTTATGCCGGTACCGGAGACCCTGACGTGCCTTTTACTGTATTTGTAGGAAACGGAATGTATAAAAGTACTGATGGAGGCAATACCTGGACACATATTGGCCTCAGTAACGCCAAAATAATTACCAAAATAATTGTAAGTCCTCAAAACCCGAATACAATATATGTGGCCGCTTTGGGTAATCCAATTCAGGCAGATAATCACAGAGGCGTTTATAAAAGTACCGACGGAGGCGCTACATGGTCACAGGTTCTTTTTGTTAATAACCAAACGGGAGTTAGCGATATGGTTATAGATCCTGCCAATGATAATGTAGTATATGCTACCTCTTACACCTGTATAAGAAATGCTACGGTTAATATTCGGGTATCAAACGATGCCAGAGTTTATAAAAGTACCAATGGCGGGACAACCTGGAATATTTTACAGGGAGGTTTACCAAATTATCCGGTTAATAAATATGGAATTTGTATGAGCAACCAAAATCCCAATAAACTATATGTAGCCGTGTGCGACAGTTTGTTTCAGATGGAAAATGTATATGTTACAAACGATGGAGGAAATACATTTGTAAACCTGGGGAATAATGGAATGGCCGGAAATTACGGAGGGTTTGGCTGGTATTTTGGCGAAATAGAAGTTAATCCCATTAACGATATGGAAATTTATATTGCCGGAATCGAGCTTTATAAGTCGAGTAACGGCGGAGCAAACTGGATGTTAAATCAGCCTCCTTGGTGGAATTATGTAGTTCATGCAGATATTCATGCAATTAAAATGTTGGGGCCCGGGAAGTATATCGTAGGAACAGATGGAGGGCTTTATTTAACAACAGATAATGGAAACACCTACACCGATATTGATGAGATACCTAACACCCAGTTTTATCGGGTAGCTGTTAATCCACACATGCCCACTATGTATTGGGGCGGGACGCAGGATAACGGAACTATCTACGGAAACATGTCCAACATAAACAATTGGTTCAGGGAGTTTGGCGGAGACGGATTTCAACCAAGATTTGACCCTAATTATGCAAATATATACTACGTAGAAACCCAAAACGGAGGTTTGTGGTCAACCGACGACGGTGGTTTTAACTGGATGATGAATACAGTAGGTATTGATGGTACCGACCGGAGAAACTGGGATATGCCCATTGTGGTACAAAAAAACAATTCTGATGTACAGTACACAGGAACCTACCGTATTTATAAAAACGTTACGGGAGCCTACGCTAATTGGACGCCAATAAGCGGAGATTTAACCGACGGAAACATATACGGAGAACGTTTTCATAACATCTCTGCTATTGACCTTTCGGAAATTAATTATCAGTTGATTTATGTAGGAACTTCAGATGCCAACGTTTGGAGAACAACAAACGGAGGAGCAGGATGGACAAACA
This sequence comes from uncultured Akkermansia sp., assembly GCA_964585565.1. Lineage (GTDB taxonomy): Bacteria > Bacteroidota > Bacteroidia > B-17B0 > Aurantibacillaceae > Aurantibacillus. Next base: position 161,796 of record CAZPEC010000005.1, read on the forward strand.
TTACCGGAAACCTTCCAAACCGTTATGTAACTTCTGTGCACGCCTCTCCCAATAACACCACCAATGTATACGTTACTCACACGGGATATAAATACGGAAGTTATATACCCCATGTTCACAAGTCTACAGACAATGGAAATACCTGGATTGATATAAGCGGAAATTTACCTCAATCCGGAGTAAATGATATTGTTATTATACCCGGAAATGAAAACATGCTTTTTATTTCTAACGACATAGGGGTATATGTAACCAAAGACGGAGGTGTAAATTGGTATAGAGTAGGGAATAACATGCCATTAATTTCCGTGTGGGATATTGAATATAATCCCTTAACCCAAAAGCTTTATGCAGGTACTTACAGTCGTTCTTTATACAGCATTAATGTTAATCAAATTACTGTGGCTATTGATGAAATAGAAAAACAAAAACCATTCTGTAAACTTTATCCAACCGTGGTTACAGATAATTTTACAGTAGAGTTAGAACAAGGTACAAACGCCTCGTTAAGAATTTATGATATGAACGGAAAAAATATTTTCATAAATGAAAGACTTACGCCCGGTCAAAATAATTTTTCTGTATCCTCCTTTAAAAATGGGCTTTATATGGTTGAAATAAAGTCAGATAAAGGAACGGAATTGAAGAAAATAATAAAAAACTGAGAATAACTCAGGGATATCTTATTCAAGTCAAAAGCTGCTGTTACAGGCAGCTTTTTTAATTAGTTAACATTGTTTAAACAGTCATTTTTTTAATGAGGCTTAATACTAATTTTGCTCCGAAATAAATTATAATACATGAAGTTTTTTATAGATACGGCTAATTTGGCTCAGATTAAAGAAGCACAAGATTTAGGGGTATTGGATGGGGTTACAACAAACCCTTCGCTAATGGCAAAAGAAGGTATAAAAGGACAAGAAAATATATTAAAACATTACGTGGATATTTGTAATATAGTTACCGGCGATGTAAGTGCTGAAGTAATTGCTACCGATTATGCCGGAATAATAAAAGAAGGCGAAGCACTAGCTAAATTACATCCTCAAATTGTAGTAAAAGTTCCCATGATAAAAGATGGAGTAAAGGCCATTAAATACTTTTCATCAAAAGGAATTAAAACCAACTGTACCCTGGTTTTTAGTGCAGGTCAGGCTTTATTGGCTGCCAAGGCCGGAGCAACCTACGTATCTCCGTTTATAGGAAGACTAGATGATGTAAGCACCGATGGATTGAGTTTAATCGAAGATATTCGTGTTATATACGATAATTACGGGTTTGAAACTCAAATACTAGCCGCCAGCGTTCGCCACCCCATGCATATTATAGAGTGTGCCAAAATAGGTGCAGATGTGGCTACCTGCCCTTTAAGCGCCATTACAGCTTTATTAAAACATCCTTTAACAGATAATGGGTTAGCCCAGTTTTTGGCCGATGCCAAAAAATAGTAAAGTCTTTACCTCCTTTTTATGGAGTTTGGTTTTTGGATTACTTTTTTCCATTTAGTATGGCCAGCACGCGTTCAATATCTTCCGGCCTGTCTATACAATGGCTCTCGTAATTGGTTTCAACACAGAAAATTTTATATCCGGCTTCTAACCATCGGAGCTGCTCTAAAGACTCAGCCTTTTCCAACCCGGATGGAGTAAGTTTGCATATAGCTTCAAGAATATCGGAACGATAGGCATACATCCCTACATGTCTGTAATATTTGTGTAAAACAGTCCATTTTTCTGATGGTTCGTTTTTTATGTAAGGTATTACGCTTCTACTGAAATAAAGTGCCTCGTTTTTATTGTTTAATACAATTTTAACCTCATCTGTACTAAAAAGTTCTTCTTCATTTTTACACAAGGTCATTTGAGTAATTAATTCTCTTTTTCCGTCGCAGGCCTTCGCTAATGAGTCAATTTGTTCCGGATGCAAAAAAGGTTCATCTCCCTGGATGTTAATTACATAATCAAATTTTTTTTCAATTTTAGTTAATGCTTCAAAACAACGGTCGGTACCACTTGGATGGGAAGGAGAAGTAATTACAAAAGGGATATTAATTTTTTCGCAATGCGCAGAAATTCTTTCATCGTCGGTAGCAACAATAATATAATCAAGACATGTAGTTTTTTTTGTTTGTTCAACTACCCGCTGTAACATACTTTTTCCTTGTATAACAGCTAAAGGTTTTCCGGGGAACCGGCTGGAGGAGTATCTGGCAGGAATAATTCCGACTATTGACATATTTTATGTATAACTACAAATGTAGCTATTAAAACTTAGAGTTATATTTGCGAGTATTGAGAAAATTCGCTGTCATAGTTGCTTTATGTACATTAGCTATTGCCTTTCCGGCATTTCGGAGTCCGGAATCTCATAATCCTATTGTAATACTGAATCAAATGTTTGATTCTATTGACAAAGTGAAAACATTAAAACTTCACATTCAGGCAACAGAGCGTGTAGATAAAACATTCCTGCAGGCTAAATCGGAAATAAAACTCCAAACGCACCCCAGAAAATTGTATTTTATAAATAGACAAAAAAAACTGGAAATTCTATACAACGAGGGAGAAAACAGTAATAAAGCTTATGTTAAACCTAATATGTTTCCCACCCTTAGTTTAGACCCAACAGGAAATACCATGCGAAAAAATCAGCATTACACCATACATGAGCTGGGGTTTCAATTTATTGGAAAATCAATTGCACTAACCATTGCCAAAGATAAAGACGGAATTAAAAACTTTACTTATTTGGGCAAACAAAAAAAGTTTAGTTATAACTGTCACGTAATTCAATATGAAAATAAAAATTATAATTATGTGGATTATGTTGTTGGTGAAAAAGAAACAGCCAGCTCAATAGCTTTAAAGCTGGTAGTTAATGATTATTTATTAAGATACAATAATGATTTATTGAACGATTTTGGTTACTTAAAAAAAGGAACCCGGCTTATTGTTCCTAATTTATACTGTAAAAAAGCTGTTTTGTATATTGATGATAAGATGATGGTTCCGGTTTCCGTAAATATATTTGATAATATGGGACTTTTTGAGAGTTACGAGTACCCTCATATAGAAGTAAATCCGGTAATTAAACCCGAGGAATTCTCAAAAAATTATAAGGAGTACAGATTTTAAATAGCCTATAACTAATTTTTTCAAATTTATTTTCTCACCTTTGGCCAACTATGCTCCGAAAAGAAATTTTACTGCTTTTGCTCTTAGCGCTTATTCAGTTTACGGTAATCGTAGACTTTATGATTTTGATGCCACTCAAACCCTTGTTAACGAACTTATGGGGAGTAACACCTGCCCAATTTGGTATTGCCGTTTTTTCTTATGGTTTTGGTGCTTTTCTGTCCTCACTTTTTTTCGTTAATAAGGTAGATTTGTATGATAGAAAAAAAGTATTGGTACTAATATACGCAGGTTTTACTTTGGGAACCTTTGCCTGCGGAATAGCCAACGGCTATATTTTTTTACTGACAGCAAGATTTATTACCGGTTTGTTTGGAGGTGTTTTAGGTTCAGTTATACAATCTATTGTTGGGGATGTAATTCCACCCCAACGCAGGGGGCAAGCTATGGGTATTTTAATGATGGGCTTTGCCTTAGCCAGTATAGCGGGCGTTCCTGCCGGTTTATACATGGCCTCTCATCACCATTGGTATACTCCCTTTCTAGTGCTAGGGGTTATGTGTTGCTTGGTGTTTTTGGGAAGTATTTTTATAGTACCTTCTTTTAAAGCACATTTAGAAACTGCCAGAAAGCAGAGTTTTTTACAGGTTTTGAAAAACGTGGTTAACGATAAGAACAGAAGGCTGGCGCTATTGCTTACTATATGTATGATGCCCGCCCACTTTTTAATTATACCTTTTTTAACGGATTATTTTACCCTAAACTTAGGTTTTGATTATAAGTCAACAGTACCCTTGATATATGTGGTAGGAGGAGCCTTAAGCGCATTTACTTCTCCAATAATAGGGAAGTTAAGTGACCGATACGGGCGTTTTATAGTGTTATTTATACTCTCTGTACTGTCTTTATTTCCACTCATTGGAATACCAAACCTAAACACTCATTCAGTTTTCATATTACTGATTTTTTCTGCGACTTTTTTTATTTTCAGTGGTTCTCGGATGATTATCACTATGGCTCAAATAACCTCTACGGTTGAACCCCGTATGCGTGGAGCTTTTTTAATTATTAACTCTTCCGTACAGCAGTTTTCTACGGCTTTCTCTTCTCTTATTGGGGGCTTTGTTGTTACACAAGAAGTATCGGGAAGATTAAGCAACTATCCAATTCTTGGCTATTTTTCTGTTTTTTTCAGCGTGCTGGTATTGCTCGTTTTTAGAAAGATAAAACAAGTGGCATAATCAGCGTTTTATCGAAACAGAGCAGCAGATTACTTTTCCGGTAATAGTTTGTTTAATATTTTTTCGAAAGAAGGAATTGTCCATACAAACACCAAAACCCCCAGTATATTAAATAACATATGGGCATTGGCAATTGACCTTTCCAGCGAAGCATTTTGACTTAAGTAAAGTACCAAATTTGTAAACGGAGAAAAAAAGATGAGTCCGCCGATGATAGATAGGAGGTTAAACGTAAGATGAAATATACCTGTTTTTAACGCCTGCCTACTTCCGTTTATGGTGGCAAGCAAAGTATCACTGCAAGTTCCAAGCTCTGCACCCAACATCACGGCAATGCCTCCTCCCAAACTAAGCATTCCTTTTTTAGCAAGTATAATAGCCATGCCAACCGTTGCGGAAGATGATTGTATAATCAACGTAATAAAAGCGCCTATTAAAGAACCGGTAATGGGGTTTTCGGTTTTTTTTAACCATTCGCCAAAAAATTCTTTTTCTTTCAGGGGTTCCACTGCATTTTCCATGGTAAACAAACCAAAAAATAATATCCCAAAGTAGAGTATGATTTTTCCTGTATTGTTTATTTTTTCGGACTTTGAAACAAACAATAGTATAAATCCGGTAATTAATAAAATGGGGGAGTACTTTCCTATATCCATGGCTATAATTTGACTGCTAAAAGTGGTTCCTATATTAGCACCTAAAACAATTCCCATTGCTTTTTTGAATGTGAGGAAGTTTGAATTAACCAGTACGATGGTAATAATAATAACAGCAGAAGAAGAGTCGAGAAGAACGGTAATGATTGTACCTACCAAAACACTGCTAAAGGTATTGGAAGTGAATTTTTTTATCCAACTATCGGCCTTGTTTCCAAGCGTTTTTTTGAGCGCAGAGGATAAACTGTTTACGGCATATAAAAAGAGTACCAAACCGGCAATGATAGATAGAATTATCTCGAGCATGCAAATTGTTTGCTAAGTAAGTACGAATACTTTTTTTATTGATTAAGAAATTTGAAACGGAGTATTAACGTATTAAAAACAAACAAGCCGCTTGCTAAAGCGGCTTGTTTTGGTTTCATAAACAGTGTTCTGGCTATTTAAGCAGGGTTACATGGCCGGTAAGCTGGTGTGTTTTATTATTGATGTCAACCACATTTGCCTGCCACACATATACATCGTTTTTTATTGGTTCGGAACTGTTTTTTGTTCTGCCGTCCCAGGCATTATTTATGTCGTTGCTTTCAAAAACAACATGTCCCCAGCGGTCATATATGCGTATACTAAATTCTTTGATGTTATATCCTTTTGCCATAAACCCGTCATTTAGTCCGTCTTCGTTTGGAGTGAACGTATTTGGAATGTAAATAGCAAAAGATTTTTTGATTTTTAGTGTTCTGGAGGTGGTATCTGAGCATCCGTAATTGTTTTTTACCACCTGAAAAATAACGGGTACCTGTAAGTCTAAGTTGTTGAAACTATGACTGAAGTTATTAGTTAGGTAAATACTTCCATCATTAATGTAGTAACGGATTTGATCGGCTCCTGAGGCGTTTCCGCTTACCGTAACCGTAGGTTCCAATTCGTCCACCTCATAAGGTTCCACTTCAAAAGAAGCAACCGGGTTTGGATAAACCTCTACTGCGTTTTGCGCAGTATACATGGCAGTGCAACCGCTATCGCTTGCTATTTTTAGGGTAACATGGTATATGCCGGACCTAAAGCAATGTTTAGGATTATTGCCGTAAGCGGGTTGAGAACCATCTCCGAATAACCATTGGGCGGTAACAATACTTCCCTGGCTGATACTGGATAGATTGGTAAAATCAACGCATACTTTTTCACATCCTTTAGCGGGACCTGTGATAAAATTGGCAATCGGTTTGGCATTTACATATACAGGTTTAGATAGTGTGTTTACGCATCCATAGGCATTTTGAACCTCCAGTTTTACCAGGTAAGTTCCGGGAGCCTGGTATACATGGCCGGCATTTGGATACACATTACTGATAAATCCATCTCCATAATATTGCCATTGATAAGAGGTAATGTAGCTTCCAGGGGCGTAGCTTAGGTTCGTGAAAGTGGTTTTTTCTCCAAGACAAGCGGAATTAGCTTTAAATAAAGCAACAGGGTTAGGATGTATAGTTACCTGATTGATACTTTGTGCAGAGCAATTATGATTGCTAATCGCTTGTAGGCGGCAGTTATAATTACCAAAGTTTGGATATATGTAGCTTGGGTTAACAGAAACTGTATCGTCCCAAACACCGTCGTTTTCAAAATCCCAACGCCATTTTGCAATATTACTGTTGTTTATGATGGTTGTATTAACAAATTGAGTACTTTGGTTTAAACAAGCCGGACTGGAGTTAAAGCCTGTTTGTGGAATGTCGTAAATAGTTACTGCCGCTGTTCCGCTTGCATTACAACCCTGACTACTGGTTACTTGAAGAGTTATATTATAATTACCCGGTGTGTTATATGCATACAAAGGATTTGGGAATTGCGAGAAATTATTGTTGCCAAAATTCCAATTCCAATTGCTTATTTGAGCACCTTGTACCTGGGTATTATTAACAATATTAAGCACGGTGTTTGCACAGGCGTTTTGAGCCGAAAAGTTTACCACCGGATTGGCATAAACCTGAACGGTTTTGGTAATAGCCCCTATACAGTTATTGTTTGTTACAGCAGTTAACTGTACCTGAAAAATACCATGCTGGTTATACTGAAAGTTTGGATGAGTAGCCGTACTGGTATTGTTTCCTCCAAAATTCCACAGGTAATTTGTAATAAAACCGCTGCCGGGAGAGCTCACGTTGGTAAACTGAGTAATTCCACCAAGACAAACATAATTGGCGTTAAAATTAGGTATAGGGAGTGGGTTTACCGATACCTGCTGAACCACGCTGGAAGCACAACCGTAATTACTGATTACGCTGAGTGTTACACTATGTAAGCCGCTGCTGTTAAAAGTAACCGAAGGATGTTGCTGAGCAGAGTTACTCAGATTAGAAATATTCCAGGTCCACTGAATAATATTGCCTTGAGGGGCACTGCTGGTATTGGTAAAATTTGTGGGAGCATTAAGGCAAATGGGTCCATGAATAAAGGAAGCTACAGGTGGCTGGTATATAGTTACGACTTGCTGAGAGGCAGAAACACATCCTTTATTGGAGGTAGCTGTTAAAGTAACCGTATACGTTCCGGGTGTATTATAAATATGTGTAGGATTAACTTGTGTTGAGCTGCTGTTATCACCAAAATTCCACAGATAAGTCATATTGCCCGATGCGATACCGGAAGTATTGATAAACTGAATAGTAGTATTACAAGGATTGTTATTGTTATTTACACTAAAACTAACAAGAGGATTGGGATAGCTAAGAATGGGGTACGAGAAAGTGGGGCCTTGGCAATTGGTAACCATAGTAGTTTGCACGGAGTAGTTTCCTGGCGTATTTACGGTTACACATTGGGTTGTTTGACCGTTTACGGAACCTCCAACCCATAGGTAGGAACCAAATCCGTTAGGAGCGCAAAGAGTTTTAGGCTGACCTATACATATGGTATCGGCTGAAGTTGTTTGAAAGGCATCGCATATACCGTCTATGTAGGCGTAACCAAAATGGCCTCCTAAAGCACAATCGTAAGTGGTAAAACGTATGGTTACCATCTGGCCTATGTAATTGGTAAGATCAATGGTAACATTTGTCCATGGTTTAAAAATAACACCGTTAAGCGCATTTTGAAATCCGGGAATGTTTTGCCCTGCGGAAACATTATAATAGGTACAAGGAATGGCGTTGTTTTGGTTATCAAACATTTCAATAACAAAGGCGGGTTGCTGTGCCGGAACATGACCGGGCTCTTGAAGCACAACGGCGTAACGATACGTAAAATTAGCATTGGCCGCAGAAACCAAAAAACTTTGCTCTATTCTGTCGGCCTGGCCTCCCGTAGCATTGTTACCAAGCCTTAACGAAAAATTTCCGCCCGGAGCCACCACCGGAAAGTTTCCATAGGGATCGGTTCCGTTTCCTGTGAGAACGGTTTGTTGGCCGCCCGGATTGTTACAACATCCGGCATTATTCCATATAGGATGAAAGCCGCAGGAGGTTGTCCAGCCGCTAAGGTTGCCGTTTTCAAAATCAATGTTTGTACAGCCTGATGAGGCAATTTGAGAAGAAGGCGGAGTCGGTTTCTGTCCGGGTGTGTTAGATTGAAAGGTGTTGGAATGTGTGTGTGCCCTTTTTTTAGATAGAAGAAATTCCGCTTTTTCTTTTTCGGTTAATTTGAGTTGTTGGCAGTATGCTGTCCAGTATTGTTCGTTTTCTTCAGCCTGCCGGTTCTCTGGTGTTTGGCCTTTTACCATTACCTGAATGGTAAGCGCCAACATGCTGGTTAGGTAAATGTGTGTTTTCATAAGAAATCAGTTTTAAGCAGGTTTTTGTTTTCATTTGTTTTGTTTTATTTTGTTACAATTTGTTTTTATTTAGTGAACGTTACATTTTTACCAGCCCTGTCAGCCAATACTGTTAAGGGTTCCGGGTTTTTAGTAGTTTTTATATTATTTTACGTTGCTTTGATTGAAAAAGTTCCATTTTACTGCAAATTACTTAAGAACATATTTTTGTTAATTACTTTAAATTATAAACTCTTTCAAATAGGTTACTTTTGAAAATAATTAATAGAGTTATGGATGAATTAAATTCGTTTAATCCTTCTTCGGCCAAGCCATCCGGGAGTTTTGCACCTCAGAAAAATTTACCTAACGCAACAACGGTATTAGTGCTTGGAATTGTCTCCATTGTTCCGGGTTGTTTTTGTTTTGGCGTAGTAGGCATTGTTTGCGGAATTATTTGTTTAATCCTCGCTAAAAAGGATTTAGTACTTTACGAAAGTAATCCCGGCGAATTTTCTGTATCTTCTATTAATAATTTAAGAGCGGGTAGAATATGCGGTATTATTGGTATAATTCTTAGCTCGCTGTACTTCCTTTATTTAATTGTTTACTTCCTTTTTTTAGGCACCATGCTGTCTATGTTTCCTTGGGAAAGTTTTGGTAAATAGTACTTTTGTAGCATGTTGCCCTGTGTTTGGCAAAAATACCTCAATGTATCTTGTCCGGGGTGTGGGTTTCAGCGCTCCTTAGCTGCCTTGTTTAACGGAGACTGGCTTCTTTCGTTTGAGCTTTTTCCGGCTTTACTACCTTTGTGTGTCAGTTTGCTGTTGGTGTTCTTACAACTGATATTCAGATTTAAGTCGGGGGCTTGGTTTATTTTGTTTTTTGGAATATTGAGCGCGTTAATACAATTCATTTGGTATTTCTGGAAGTTACTTTCCTGAAAATATTTTTTTAAGCTCATTGATATCCTCAGAAATACCTATGAGGGAACCCGGTTTTATTCGATTCTTTTTCATGAAAATAAACAGCGATAAAAGAAAAGTAATTAGATAAGAGGCATTAGTAGCTATGGCAGCTCCGTATATTCCGTAGTCTTTTACTAACAGCAGGGCTAAAATTAACGAAGTCATAAATCCAAAGAAATTGTAAAAACTCACAATTTTTAAATTTCCTATACCGGAAAAATAATGACTGATGATTCCCGAAAAACTAAGCATTATAATTCCCGGAGAAAGTATCAACATCAGTTTTTTACTTAACCGGAAAGAATCGCCCAGTAAGTAGGCAAAAAAATCTTGAGGTATTACATAAATTATGCCTACTGCCATGATGCTGAATAAAAAGCAGAGCTTAGCAAAAATTAACGAGAACTTAGCTACAGAGGTATTTACAGATTGATTTGCTACTTTTGAAAGCAGGATAGGGGTAACGGAGTTGGTAATTATCATAACCGATTCAATAAGCGTGTTGGAGGTTGAATAAAGCCCAACATCGGGCTTTGTTTCCAGCAAATAGTAGCAAAGTTTACCGCTTAATACATGCATAAGCACTGCCGCCTGACAAAAAAAACCGTTTATTAGAATGGGTTTTAGTTCAAATAGCTGATTGGTTTGTTTAACCAGGGTTATTTTTTTGAGTGTAAAGATGGTAGATATTAAAAATGATATGATAAAAGAGAATAACAAAGGCATTACGTAAGCCGAGAGAGTGTAATTTCTTAACACTTGCGTATAAAATAAAATTCCTGAAAATAAGAGCAGAGGCTGAATGACGCTTAGAAAATTATACATCCTGTAGTTTTCCTTAGCCAAAATGAGTACGCAATTAAAAGTATTTAATATCATAATAACCGATAGGATTAAGAGATGAAAAAAATACCCCTGAGGTTGAATGTTTAAAGTAAAAAGCAGCATGTTGCTGACCCCGGTAACGATAAGTGTAAACAAAACTCCCGTATTAAAAATTTTATGAACATTGTATTTGGCTGCAAAATGTACTAAGCTATAGCCAGTATATATTTCGTTTACCATTTGCATAATAGCCAAATTGAGGATAATCAAGCTTATTTCTCCTCGGGTACTTACACCTAAAAATTTTGAAGAAACAATCAGAATAAAGAAACTGATTGTGGCCACCAATCCTTTACTGAAAAAACTTTGTATGAGAGTGCGTAACATAAAGGCCACTATGTTTTTCTAAGGTAGACAAAAAAAAGACGCGCAATAAAAAAATCCCGGACTAACCGGGATTTTTTGGGGTAAATGATGGGACTCGAACCCACGACCCTCAGAACCACAATCTGATGCTCTAACCAACTGAGCTACACTTACCGTTTTGGGGCTACGAAGTTAATAATTTTTTTAAATACAAATGAAAATTAAGCAAGTTCCGATTTTCTTTATCTCAAAGAATTGGCTTTGGTTTTTACTTTTAGACTGAGGTCCATGCTTTTTACCTGGTGGGTAAGGGCTCCTACCGATATAAAATCAACTCCGCAGCGGGCATAATCGGCTAAATTTTTTTCGGTAATGCCACCCGAGCTTTCTGTTTCATACAAGCCCCCAACCAGCTTTACAGCCTCTTTGGTTTGTTTTATGGTGAAATTATCAAACATTATTCGGTTAAATCCACCAAGCTTCATAACCTCTTTCACATCATTTAAACTTCTTGTTTCTATTTCGATAGCCAGTCTTTTCCCCGTTTTTTTTAGGTACTTATGTGTTGCTAGTAAAGCTTCTTTATTACCCCCGCTAAAATCAATATGGTTATCTTTTATCAGAATCATGTCGTACAAACCAAACCGGTGGTTGGCTCCGCCCCCGATAGCTACTGCCCATTTTTCAAAAAAACGAAAACCCGGAGTTGTTTTTCGGGTATCGCAAACTTTGGCCTTTGTTCCTTTACACAGAGCTTGAAGTCGGGCAGTATGTGTGGCAATTCCACTCATTCGCTGCATAACATTTAGTATGAGCCTTTCGCTTAACAATAGTTTTTGCATGTTTCCCGAAACCTCAAAAACAATGTCGCCCTTTTTTACATTCTCGCCATCTTTTTTGTAAGAATGAAACTTAATACGGGGAGAAATTTTTTTTAATATGCGTTCGGCGGCTTCTACGCCGGCAATGATTCCCGGCTCTTTAGCCAAGAGGTGCATGTGGCCATTTGCTTTTTTCGGAATGGTTGCCAAGCCGGTGCAATCGCCGTTTAAAACATCTTCTTGTAAAGCGTTGTTAACAAACTTGGTAAGATTAAAGTGCTTTTGGTTCCTTCGAAAAAAATCAGTCATTATCGTTCTCTATGCGAAATTGCGAAATAAGACCCTTTCTAATGAGCATAGAAACCCTGTATTTGCCATTTGTTGTTTCAAGGTTTCCGGTTAGGTACTGAACAGCATTTGGGTTATTTCCGCTAACATGAGTATTCGTAAAGTTTTTTACCGGATGTTTCTCGAAAAAATACTTAATGTTGGCTTCTGCCTGAGCCTTACTTAGTACATCTTCCTGATTAATTAATTTTATGGAAACTTTTTCGTCAAAAAGTTTAATTAATTCACTTACTTTACCTTGTTTAATGGCAGCTATGGCATCTTCAGCCGTATCGTTAACCGAGGAAAAAATGCCGAAAAGGCCTATGAATATGGCGAATAAATATTTCAAACCGTACTGCAAATTTATAAAAATTAATGTTTCATGAACATACTTGTTTTACTGATTGAAAAAACCAACGAAGCATATTTGAACGAGGGAATCAATCAATATATTAAGCGTTTGTCCAATTATTGTAGTTTGCATATTTCAACAATAAATGTGCCAAAAAATCTTCGCCAACGAACACAAAGTGAGCAGAAGAGGGGAGAAGCTGATCTGATTTTAAAAGAACTAAAGGATTCTGATTATGTAGTTGTTTTAGATGAAAAGGGTAAAGAAATCAGCTCGGAAGAATTTGCTTTATTTATACAAAAACAACAGTTAAACTCTTCTAAAAGACTGGTTTTCATAGTAGGAGGCCCTTTTGGTTTTGACCAAAAGATTTATGATAAAGCCAATTTTAAACTTTCTCTTTCTTCTATGACGTTCTCACACCAAATGGTTAGGTTGTTTTTTTTAGAACAACTTTACAGAGCTTTTACTATTTTAAAAGGAGAGAAATACCACCACTAATAAAAGTTAAATTTTATACCAAGGTAGCCTTAATACCTAAGTTTTAGGGCAATATTTCCCAGTTCGTTTAATTCCTCCTGGGCTGTTACTAAAACGCGTCCTTTTTTAGTGAGTACTTCTGCGGCAATATGTGAGCTAATATCACCCAAAACGCCCTTTTCTTGTTTATTATTCAATAGCTCAAGGGTGTTGTTGGCTAAAATTTTACCGGGTTGACTGAATCGCTCGTGAATAATAAGCAATTCGCCTCTTCCTTCGGTAGCTGCGCGGTATATTTCGCCGGGGTCGGTAAGAACTTTTCCCAAAGAAACAGCCTTTTTAACCTCCCGTATAGCGCCTGCTCTCTCTTGTTTTTGTATATTTTTCACATATTCCCATGCTTGTTTTGCCAGTTGATGTTCTGCTACATGGTTATAGTCAATAGGGCTGTGCCCCATGTATATTTCAGGGTTGTCGGCAACATGAAGTAATTTACTGTAATTGTCCTCTGTGCTTATAACCAAGCACCTCAACTCTCTCTCTTTTAATAATTGGTTAACCGATTTATCAACCCGGTTTAAGTATTCTTTTACCATGTCGTCAACAGCTTTAGGGTCGTTTTGTTTCACCGGGTCGGTGTGATAAAAGCCGCTATCCTTATAAGGAAAGCCGCTGCCGCGTAACTCGCCTATTATATGATCATTGAAGGCTTCGTATACATGAGCTCCCCCCTTTGATAGTAATAAAATCGAATATCCTTTATTGTGAAAAAGCGTATTCAACAGCGGCTTAATCCAAAATTCTTTTTCAACATAAACCTGATTTCGAACTACCGGAAAGGGTGACCGAACAACTTCCAGTACTGAGTCGGAAATAAATATATGTAAGCTTTCTTCATTGTGGTTATGATCTACTTCCCCCTGTATCTGTTCAATTTTCTCGATAATTTTATTAACCTCCCTCTTATCGTATGTGCTAACTAAACTATTGATAGCCTCTTTGCATAAATTTTTAAGGTTTATGGAATCTTGTTTGTTATCCGGAAAACTCTTGTGCGTGTTTAAAATGATGCTTACGCATATTGACCCCTGTTCTGCTACCAGTTTTTTAATTAATTCTGCTTGTATATTCATAAAATTATAAATTAGTTGTTTCTTCAAAAGTAGTTTTATGAATAGCTCTTATTGCTGATAAAAATCAGCTCATTATACGAATGATGTCAGGCATCATTTTGCTACAATTCTGAAATACAGTTTCTTAACAAAAAAATAACTAAAAGGATTTTGCGGGTTTATGATAATTCTTTTAAAAACTAACCTTATTTTTTGTAGCTTAGCTATGAATTAAACTAACCGTATACATGAAAAAAATTTACCTAATGCTTGGGATTATAGCATTGCTAAGTCCTTTTTTTGTCTCTGCACAACAATCTTTTTACAAAGCACCTTCGGGTACAGCAACCACTAATGTTCGCGCGCCCAATGGTTCATCGGGCCACACCACTTTAAGAGGTTGTTTTATTGTTACCGCAGCCGAGTTGGCAGGAATTTCAACCGTAACGCAGCTCAATGCGTTAGGTTTTCATTTGATTAATGGTACCGGAAATACGCCGGTTACAGGAACCATCCAGATATACTTAGAAAACACAAGTGATGTTACGTACAACAAGGGAAACACCTGGGCTAACGTAATATCAAGCATGACATCGGTATATAATGATACAATGACCATTCCAACCGGAAGCACAGTGCCTTATGTGGTAAATTTAATGTTTCCCGCTGCATTTACCTATACGGGAGGCGGACTTTATGTTGCTTATGACTGGATATCAAACGGTCCCTTTCAAACAACAACTGTGGTGGCAAACTATCAATGCCAAACAAATATAACCAACGGAGGAGCCTCAGCGGCTTCCAGCAGTACAGTACCTCCAACGTCTGTAGGAATAACCAACTTTAGGCCCAATTTTAATTTTGGTTATATAAACACATTTACTAATGAGGCTTCCGTAAAAATGGTAAGAAGCCACGGTAAAATACCACTTACGCATTATGCTCCTTATACCTTTACGGCTGTAGTTAAAAATAAAGCCAGCGTAACAATGACAAACGTACCCGTTGACCTTTACGTTACGGGTGCCAATACCTACAGCACAACCACTATTGTTCCCAGCATAGCTGCCGGAGCAACTGTTAATGTGTTACTGCCCGGCTTTACGCCCACGGCACAGGGAATGCACACGGTAACTGCCGTTGTACCTCCCGACCAAAACAATGCAAACAATTCAGCAAGCACTACCATGTCGGTTACCTGCGAAACACTTATAAACACTCCACCTGAAATTACCAACGCTCAATATAATTCAGGGGTTGGCTTTAATACTGCCTCAGGAATTATATATAATCAAATAAGGCCAACTATTAACACCTCAGTTACGGCTATCAATATTTTTATTGCCAATAATCCTGCCAGTGTGGGTAAGCCTATTTACTGTGTATTGGGTAATTCATCAGGTATGATTTTAGCCTATACAAACACCATTACCATTACCAACGCGATGCTTAGCACCTGGCAAACCTTTTACTTTGCAACGCCTTACCCGGTTTTGGCAAATACTGTTTATTACAGCGGTTTGGCTCTTCCGGTAGGAACCCCCGGTTATTTTCCGTTGGGCGCAGCTTCAGCAGAATATGTTCCGACGGATATTTACTACACAGCTATATTAACCGGAAGTTTTCCTTTTGCCATAACGCAGAACTTAGGATACTTTGGTTTTGAAACATTGTTTCATAACGGTATTAACCTCACGGTGTCTAACTATACTATTTGCAGCGGCGCAACAGGGCAGATGACCCTCAGCGCATCGGGTGCCAGCACCTATAGTTGGAGTACCAGCGCTACAACAGAAAGTATTGTTGTACCAACACCCAGCACAACCACCTCATATACCGTAATCGGTAAAGACGGAAGCGGAAACTGCTATGTGAAAAAGCAAGCCACTATATTGGTAAATATTACCCCCACCGTAAGTGTACCGGTTGGGGGCATATGTCCTGTTGGGGGCTCTCATACCTTTGTCCCCAGTGGTGCAGCAACTTACACCATAGAGGGAGGTAATTGGGTAGTTTCTCCAACCGTAACTACTACTTATTCTGTAGCCGGAACTTCTTCGGCAGGTTGTATTAGTGCGCCTATTACCACGTCCGTTATCGTTACAAACAGCCCGTCTGTTTCTATTATTACCCCAACGGGTATATGCGTTGGACAATCCGCTACGCTTACTGCACAAGGAGCTGCCAGTTACAGCTGGACAACCGGATCAACGCTTAACCCTATTGTGGTGAGCCCTACCGTTTCTAATACATATGGTGTTTTGGGAACTGTAGGTTCTTGTACTGCCTTTGTAACGGATTTATTAATAGTTAATCCAAATCCAACCATAAACATTGTTGCTTCCAATACTACGGCTTGTTTAGGAGGAACTCCTCCGGTTACTTTAACAGCCAGCGGAGCTCAAACCTATACCTGGAGTACAATGGCTAATACACCCAGTATTGTGGTATCGCCAACCACTACCTCAGGATACATTGTGTATGGCTCCGATATTAACGGTTGCTCCGGCCAAAAAAATCTGTTATTGCCTGTTAGCCCCAGCCCTACCATTACGGCAAGCAGCAGCGCCGATACAATTTGTGTTAATAATACGGCAACATTAACCGCCAGCGGAGGAGTGAATTATCAATGGAGCGGTAGCCCTGCCACCACCAATACGCTGGCTATAAGCCCGAGCGTAACAACAGTTTATACGGTAACCGGTTATGCTGCCAATGGTTGTTACGGAACATACACCGTTATGCAAATAGTTGATCCTTGTGCCGGTATTAAAGAAATTAATGGTTTAACGCTTCGTGCTCTCATTTATCCTAACCCTTCTGCCGGACTGTTTACCATTCAGCTTTCCGAAATTTCGGAGAGTACGGTTATTGAGGTATATGGCGCAAGCGGACAAATGATTGGGCAATTTAAGATGCAAGCGACTACCCATACAATTAATCTTACCGAATCGGCAAACGGCGTGTATCATCTGCTCATAAAAGACAATAATCAAGTAATGGGCAGTTTACGAATTGTGAAGCAAGGACAGTAGAGGTACAAAATGCGCCTTTAGTAAAAGCAGTTTCTTGTTTTTCAGGAGATCGCTTTTTTGTTTTCGGCGGTTTATCTTTTGTTAACTAATTAAGATTTTTCAGGTATTTATTATGGGTTAACTTTGCCAGAAAATCAATTATGATGAATAAAATTTTACTGGGCGTAAATGCTTTTTTGGTGCTTGCCGTGGCTTATCTTTTTTACAAAACATCGGGTACTCCATCTAACTCAACGGACTCCTCTAATCAGGAAAACAAAACAGAAACCGAAAAACCGGTAGAAAAGAAAGAAGTTCCGGTAACCGGAAAAATAGCCTTTGTGAACATAGATAGTATTAATGAGAAGAGTTTGTTTGTTGATTATATGGTAAGAAAACTGAAAACATCAAGAGCAAATTTGGAAGCTGCCATGGAAAATTTGAGTATGCAATACCAAAAGAAAATGGAAGAATACCAAGCTTCGGCAAATGCAGGAATTGCTCCTGAAAGCGAATTGGCAGCTAAAGCCAAGGAAATAAGAGCCATAGAAAATGAAGCGAACAATAAACAGTTGCAGATGGATAATTTAACCCGCGAACTGAATGAAAAAAATAATGCTTTTCAGGAAGAAGTGAGAAAATACATTAAAGAAACTTACGAAGGAAAGTATGATTATGTGCTTACATACAGCGAGGCCATTCCCTCCATGTTATACGGAAACAGCGCTTACGATATTACCTCGGAAGTAATTTACGCCCTTAATGAAAATTATAAGAAGAAAAATCCTAAAAAATAGTTTGTTATGTCATTATTATATCAAAAAATAAAACTGGTGGAAGAATTTCATGAGGTATTTAAAATTGGTAACGCTCATGAAGTAAAATTAATTGATGAAAAAGACTACACCCTACGATACAATCTCATTAAAGAAGAAAATGAGGAATACCTGGAGGCTTGTAAAAGAGGGGATATTGTTGAGATTGCCGACGCCTTGGGAGACCAGCTATATATCTTATTTGGCACCATTTTAAAACACGGTTTACAACACAAAATAGAAGAAGTGTACGACGAAATACACAGAAGCAACATGAGCAAGCTCGACGAAAACGGGATGCCAATTTTTAGAGAAGACGGAAAAATTTTAAAAAGCAACCGGTATTTTAAACCGGAAATAAGCAGAATAATTGAAGTAAAATAAGTTTACAGATTTTACTACCCATCTTTATTCTTATTAATTTGTTAAATTAACCTTATTTATTTTGCAGAAAATCAGTATTTTAAGCGTATTTAAAAATTGTTAAAAACTTTTATATTTCCTATATTTACGCCTGCTGTAAAAATTTGGTTTGTAACCGAAGTGGCGAAGCATTAAGTAAATTTTAATGAATATCGGTTTTCTTCATTTTTAACTGCTATTTTAGTAAGCTTCTGTTAAGTTTTGATAAACGGAAAAAAAATATTGATTACCGGAGGGGCCGGCTTTATAGGCTCTAACCTGTGCGATTACTTTATCCAAAAAGATAATAAAATCACATGCCTGGATAATTTTTCTACCGGAAAGCGAGAAAATATTGCCCACCTTTTAAAACATCCGAATTTCAATTTAATAGAGGGAGATATTCGTGATGCAACAACCTGTAAAAAGGTATGCGAAGGAATAGATTTTGTACTGCATCAGGCCGCATTGGGTTCTGTTCCCAGAAGTATAAACGACCCCATAACTACAAACAGCGTAAATATTGACGGCTTTTTGAATATGTTGGTGGCCTCGCGTGATGCCGGGGTAAAACGCTTTGTTTACGCAGCAAGCAGCAGCACGTATGGCGATAGCCAAGAACTTCCAAAAGTAGAAGAACGGATAGGGAATCCCCTTTCTCCTTATGCGGTAACTAAACTTGTAAACGAACTTTATGCTCATGTATTCGGGTTAAGTTATGGCTTAGCTTGTATAGGGCTTCGTTACTTTAATGTATACGGGCGCAGGCAAGACCCTAATGGCGCTTATGCTGCTGCTATTCCCAAATTTTGTATGCAGTTAATGAAGCACGAAAACCCGGTAATAAACGGAGACGGAAACTATAGTCGAGATTTTACCTACATAGACAATGTACTTCAAATAAACGAACTAGCCTTGCTTACCAACAATCCAAAGGCCATAGGCGAGGTATTTAATGCAGCAGTGGGTGAGCAAACCAGTTTGAACGAACTAGTACATCTGATAAAAAAATACTTGGCAGAATACGACGAGAAAATTAGTGCTGTTGAAGTTATACATGGCCCCGTGCGTAAAGGAGATATACCTCACTCTCTGGCAAGCGTAAAAAAAGCTCAGGACATATTGGGATACAAGCCAACACACACCTTAGAAAAAGGACTTAAAGAGGCCGTGAAATGGTATTGGGAGAATCTCCGATAACACTATTTTGAAACTTTTTATTTGAAAATTTCCATTGTTAATTACGGTTTAGGTAATTTGCGCTCAGTAGAAAAATCCTTTCAGCGCCTGGGGCAGAATATACGCTTTGCCAATAATGCAGCTGAAATTTCTGATTCCGACAAGTTAATATTACCGGGTGTGGGTCATTTTGCAAAAGGAGTTTCCAATTTGAGAGAAAGAAATTTGTGGGATGCATTAAACGAAGCAGCTATGCATAAAAAAAAGCCCATTTTGGGTATTTGCCTGGGCATGCAGTTAATGACCTCCTTTAGCGAAGAAGGAAATGCAGAAGGACTAAGCTGGATTAAAGGAAAAACAAAAAAATTCAGCAACATAGAGCCTTTAAAAACTCCACACATGGGCTGGAATAATCTGCAAATCAAAGCAGCAAGCAGCCTAATAAAAAATATAACCAACGAAGATTCTTTTTATTTTGTACACTCTTACTATGTAAACTGCGAGGACAAAGCAGATGTACTGGCAGAAAGCTCTTATGGTATTCCGTTTGTTTCAGGATTTCAGAAAGACAACATAATAGGTGTTCAATTTCATCCCGAAAAAAGTCACAAGGCGGGCCTTCGAATCTTGAAAAATTTTATTGAATTATAAATGTACAGACCTCGCGTAATACCCGTTTTAACAATAAAAAAAAAGGGACTGGTAAAAACAATAAAATTTGGCAATGAGCAATATATCGGAGATCCTATTAATGCGGTTAAAATTTTTAATGATAAGGAGGCAGATGAATTAATTTTTTTAGACATGCACGCAAGTAAAGAAAGCCGCTGCATAAGTCCCGATATTGTTAAAGAAATTGCCGACGAAGCTTATATGCCTTTTGCCGCAGGAGGTGGAATAAAGAATGTTTCGCAAGCCCTTGAGCTTATTAAAGCCGGAGCCGAAAAAATTGTTATCAATACAGCCTTTACTGAAAATCCTCCACTGGTTTCACAAATAGCAAAAGAAACCGGCAATCAAAGCGTAGTCGTTTCCATTGATGCCAAAAAAAACTGGTTAGGAAAATGGCAAACCTATAGTTATTCGGCTACTAAAAGTACCGGAAAAACACCTTTAGAAATGGCCTTAATAGCAGAAGATTGCGGAGCCGGAGAAATTATTCTGAACAGCATTGCAAACGATGGCCTTATGAAAGGCTATGATTTAGAATTACTGGATCAAGTGTGCAATAAAGTGAGCATTCCGGTTATTGCTTGCGGCGGAGCAGGGGAGCTTACCCATTTTAACGAAGCTATAAAAGCCGGAGCAAATGCCGTAGCCGCCGGCAGTATGTTTGTTTTTCAGGGATCACATAAGGCGGTACTGATTACTTATACGAACAAATTATTTTAATACTTTGATATTTTAATGAAAATTAATGTTACTAAAACTTTTCTTCCGCCGTTTGAAGAGTACAGCAAACAATTAATACGTATTTGGGAAAATCACTGGGTAGCCAACCGAGGTCCACTGGTTTTGGAATTAGAACAAGAACTAAAGCGTTATCTGAGTGTAAATAATATTTTGATAACCAATAACGGTACAGTTCCTCTGCAAATTGCGTTAAAATTGTTTGGAGATAATGGTGAAGTAATTACTACACCCTTTTCTTATGTTGCCACAACGGCTGCTATTGTTTGGGAAAACTGCAAACCCGTTTTTGTGGACATTCATCCGGAATATTTTACCATGGATGAAACAAAAATTGAAGAAGCTATTACACCTAAAACAAAAGCCATATTGGCTACGCATGTTTTTGGAAACCCATGTAACGTAGAGGCTATTGATAGCATTGCCAAAAAGTACAATTTGAAAGTTATATACGACGCCGCGCACTGTTTTGGGGTTACTTACAAAAAACAAAGTGTTTTTAATTATGGAGATGTAAGTACCTGTAGTTTTCACGCCACAAAGTTATTTCACACCGGAGAAGGAGGAGCCGTTTTTTGTAACGAGAAAGAACTTATGCATAAAATTTTTTACAGTCATAATTTTGGACATAAAGGAACTTTGGATTTTTACGGGCTTGGCATCAACGGCAAAATTTCAGAGTTACAAGCTGCCATGGGCTTATCTATACTCCCGTACATGAATACCATTCTTGATGAAAGAAAAAAAATAACAGCTTACTACGACAGCAATATAAAAAACTTGCAAAAAATAAAAATACGAGAAGGAACAGTGTGGAATTACAGTTATTATCCTGTTATTTTTGATAACGAGGAACAGCTTTTATCGGTAGAAAAAAAACTAAATGAGGCCAATATTTTCCCAAGACGGTATTTTTATCCGTCTTTAAACACATTAAATTTTGTTGAGAGAAAATTAATGCCGATTGGCGAAGCTGTTTCCAAAAGAGTTTTGTGTTTGCCCCTTTACTCCGGATTATCAGAACCTGAACTGCAAAAAATAACCAATACCATACTTAGTTGAGTACACTAAAAGATAAAGCCATTAAGGGAGTAGTGTGGAGCTTAATTGAGCGCTTTGGAAACCAAGGAATTCAATTCATTATTGGTTTGGTTTTAGCCAGGCTCCTAATGCCGGAAGACTATGGATTAATAGGCATGATTCTTGTTTTTATTTCTTTGGCGCAGGTATTTGTAGAAGGGGGATTTTCGGCTGCTTTAATAAGAAAAAGTAATCCAAGCAAGGAAGATTACTCAACCGTTTTTTGGTTTAACTTAATAGCAGCGGTTGTTTGCTACACAGCTTTATTTTTTTCGTCGCCTTTAATAGCCCATTTTTTTAACGAACCCCAATTAGTTATTATAACCAAAGTTGTTGGGTTAAATATCATTATTAATTCATTTAGCATTATTCAAAAAACAATTTTAACTAAAGAACTCAATTTTAAATCACAGGCAATTATAAATTTAGTCTCTATTCTCTTAAGCGGTTTCATTGCTTTATACTTTGCTTTTGAGAAATATGGAGTATGGGCATTGGTCATTCAGAGTTTAAGTCGGAATATAATAATGAGTTTTGCTTACTGGTATTTTGGTAAATGGCGTCCTATAATAGTTTTCTACAAGTCCTCATTTAAAGATTTATTCAAATTTGGTTACAGATTAACTTTAGCCATAATTTTTAATGTTATATACGAAAATTTAAACAGTATGATAATAGGAAAATTATTTAATGCCAGTAATTTAGGATACTACACAAGAGCAAATCAATTCCAAAAACTACCCGTTAGCAGCATATATGGAGCCGTAGGAGCTGTAAGCTATCCGGTATTAGCAGAGCTTCAAACAAATCATAATAATTTGAAAAACGGCTACAGAACAATGATAAAATTAACAGCCTTTATCTTATTTCCTGTCATGGCTATATTAGCGTCTATTTCTGAACCTATGATTAATACTGTTTTAACAGAAAAATGGAGTCCTTCAATACGCATTCTTCAGCTGCTTTGTATAGTTGGAGCTTTATATCCATTACATGCAATTAATATTGAAATACTAAAAATTAAAGGACGGACCGACTTAATATTTAAACTTCAAATAATTAAACAGTCATTTCATGTAATATTAATTTTCATATTCTATAGATGGGGAATTTACGGTTTGGTAATTGGTGAAATAATATTAAATCTTTTCTCCCTGTTTATTAACACGATATATTCAAAAAAATTAATTGATTTTGGTTTATTTGAACAGATTAAAGACATTTTTGTTTTTATCATCATTTCTTTAGTAACCGCAGGCTTAATTGTTTTCTTAAATAATATTATACATAATCCATATTTTCAATTTACTATAAGTCCTTTCATTGGACTTTTGTTTTATTTTACAATTTCGAAATTATTCAAAATAAAAGAGTTTCAAACAATAATTGAAACTGCTTCAAAATATTATTTAAAAATTTCTAATTCATTTTCTTAAATCAAATAAAGAAAAAAACTTGAGTATTTATGAAAAACTTACTGAGAAAAATTTATAAAATATTCTTTAAAAAGATACTGAATGACATCCGATTTTTTACAAATACAAAATTTAATATAGGTAATAAAAAGCAGTGTTATATATGCAAAAAAAGGTTTCGTTACTTTGGAAAATACAGAAAAGGCACAAAGGGCCTTAATGATTTTGTAAAAAACTTAAATGTTGTTGGAAGTGATGTCGATAATTTTAAATGCTTTTTTTGTGGATGTCATGACAGAACTAGGCATTTATTTATGTATTTTGATAAAATTAATTTTTGGGAAAATTTCAAAGAGTCAAAAACTTTACATATTGCTCCTGAAAAAGAGTTAATAAGAGAAATAAGAAAATACAATATCCAGGAGTATATGCTTGGAGACCTTAATCCTTATAGTAAAGAATTAAAAAAAATTGATGTTACTAACATACCTTATCCAAATGAATATTTTACAATTGTGATTTGTAATCATGTGCTTGAGCATGTTGTCGAATATCAATTAGCTCTCAAAGAAATTTATAGAGTACTAAAACCAAAGGGTTTTGCTATTTTACAAACTCCTTACTCCAGCTTACTTGAAAAAAACTTCGAAGACGCTTCTATTAATACAGATAAACTAAGATTATTTTTTTATGCTCAAGAAGATCATGTTAGATTTTTTAGCAAAAAACACTTTTTTAATGACTTAATTAATACTGGTTTTAAGCTAAATATATTGGAACACAAAAGTTTATTTAACCCACAGGAAGCTTCATTTTTTGGAGTAAACGAAAAAGAAGACCTGATTTTAGTATACAAATAATAATTGTGTAAAAAATGAAACTCGCAGTAATGCAGCCATATTTTTTTCCCTATATAGGATATTTTCAAGCAATAAATGCGGTGGATAAATACATTGTTTACGATGACTTAAACTATATTTATCAGGGCTGGGTTGACAGAAATAGATTAGTAGATAAAAGCGGTACCGTTTTTTATATCAGGCCTCAGTTAATAAACGCTTCGGTATCAAGTTTAATATCTGAAATAGAGCTGCATCCCAAGCAATTCTGGAGAAAAAAATTATTAAAAACACTTTCCTTTACTTATGCAGGCGCAGATTCTTTTAAAGAAACTTTTAATTTAATACAAGAAATCTTATTATTTGAAACAAATTCTTTAAGCAATTTTAATTTTCATGCTATTAAAAAAATAGCCGATTATTTAGAAATTAAAACTCAGCTTGTTCAGGAAAAAACCAAGTATAAAAATTTAGAAGAAGAACTCAGAACAAAGAGGCCTTCATCAAATAGTGAAGAACATGAGCAATTAGAAACCAAGCTTGTAAGAGCATTGGAAATATGCACTACTGAAAAAGCAACAGTATTTATTAATGCCTTTGGCGGGCAATTACTCTATAAAAAAGAAGATTTTAAAAAAAATGGAATTGACTTGTTTTTTATAGAAACAAAACCATACAATTATAAACAATTTACGAATACTTTTTATCCTCATCTTTCTATTATTGATGTTTTAATGCATAATGGGAAAGAAAAAACTCAACATCTCTTAAACAACTATACTCTAATTTGATGAGCCAAGAAAATTACTGGGTAAACTTTTGGAATAAAAATGAAATAATTAATAGAGAAGGGGTACACGAAAAAGTAGGTAGAACCATCTTGGGTAAGCCCATTAGTGACGATGACTGGAACTTAGTTTTACAGGATCTTAGTAAGCAATTAAAACTAAATAATTCTGATACGCTTCTTGACATAGCTGCCGGTTCCGGAGCCATAGCCGTTCCTTTTTCCAAGATAGTACATTCGGTAACGGCTATTGATATATCAGAGAAATTACTGCAATGCATGAAAAATTATCCCGGAATTGAAATAATTAATGCGGATATCAGAACGCATCACTTTAATGAAAATCAATTTTCTAAAGTGATTTTTTATTTTGCCCTCCAACATTTTAACGAAAAAGAAACAATTCAATTATTTTTTAATATACATAAATGGTTAAAGCCCGACGGAATTTGTTTAATAGGCGATATACCCGACGAAGAAAGAAAATTTAATTTTTTCAACACGCCAGAAAGACAAAAAAAATATTTCGAGTCTATTATAAATGAAACACCAATTATTGGAAACTGGTTCAATAAAAAATTTATACAAAAACTGGGAGAACACGTCGGCTTTACTACAACTGAATTAATTCAACAGCCCTCCGGATATATAAATGCTCATTATCGTTTTGACGTAAAATTAACTAAATGAGTCCGCTTGTCAGTATTTTGTTGCTAACGTATAATCACAAAAAATATATTTCTCAGGCTATTGAATCTGTTCTGAATCAAAAAACAAATTTTGAATTTGAAATATTAATAGGCGATGATTGTTCAACCGACGGAACTTGTGAAATTGTGGATGATTATCAGAAAAAACACCCAGATTTTATAAAAACCATTCGATCCGGAGAAAATGTTGGAGCTTTAAAAAACGAAAAACGCTTAATGGAAGCAGCCGAAGGGAAATATTTAGCTTTTCTGGAAGGAGATGATTACTGGACAGATTCTTTGAAATTACAAAAGCAAATAGAATTTTTGGAAGCAAACCCGGATTATGGTTTAGTACATGGCGATGTTAATCATTATTATGAGAATACGGGGAAAATGGAATATGCTGTAAATAAAAATACAGGTAACAAAATTCCGAATGGTAATATATTTAATGAACTGATTAAACCGAACCCCTTATTTATAAAAACCGCAACTGCCTGTTTTAGGAAAGAATTGTTTCAAAAACACTTTGATTATAATTTGGCTATTTCTCAAAATTGGCCTTTAACCGATTTGGGTATATGGATGGACATAGCTTTTCATTCTAAAGTATACTATTTTGATGAAGTTTTTGCAACATATCGTTTATTAAACGAGTCGGCAAGCAGAACCAGTTCTCCTTCTAAAAAACTTGAATTTCATCAAAGGCTTTTTAAATTAAAACAACACTATCTGAATAAGTACCGTTGTGATGCGCACAGTAAATTAGAGCTGGAAATAGATTACTATAAATCCTTGATAAAAATTGCCTATAATCTCAATAATCAAGAAATTTCCGAGCAGGCAGAAAACTATTTGAAAAGTAAAAAAATTCCTTTAGGAATAAAGGAAAAAGTACTGTTGCTGGCACTAAAGAAAAAAGGAATCATGAAGGCTATCAAAACCTTTAAAAAGTGAAAAAAGTAATTAAACGTATTATAAATTCTTTTTTGAGTTTTTTATTTCTTTTTATTAAAAACGAAAACAAAAAAGCTAAAATATATACGCGTATCAGTAAGCTGTTATTCAATAAAAACAACAACATAGAATTTGACAAAGAATTAAATGTATACTGGCTTAAGCACGGCTACCAATATTTATTTGCAGTTAAAAAACCCTACTTTAATTACAGTTTAAGTAATTTATATTCATCAATTAACAGTATTTACTGCAAAAAGTATACTCCCAAACAAGGCGATGTTATTTTGGATATTGGTGCAGGAATTGGAACTGAAACATTATTCTTTTCCGAAAAAGCAGGCAATGCAGGAAAAATCTACAACATAGAAGCCAGTCCTGATAGCTACAAAAAATTAAACAAGCTTTGCGAAAAAAATAATTTTAAAAATACCCATAATTTTAATTTGGCTATTTCTAATTTTAACGGTAGCATTTGGATAGAAGAGAATGAAAATTTTGAAATAAATCAAACAAATAACAAACAAAAAG
The DNA here is from genome assembly GCA_964585565.1 of uncultured Akkermansia sp. Classification (GTDB taxonomy): domain Bacteria; phylum Bacteroidota; class Bacteroidia; order B-17B0; family Aurantibacillaceae; genus Aurantibacillus. The sequence continues at coordinate 188,953 of CAZPEC010000005.1, forward strand.
GCATTGAAATTTCTTGTATCAGCCTAGATGAATTTATTAAACAAAACAACATAATATCTATTAATTTCTTAAAAGTTAATATAGAAGGAGCAGAACTTGAGATGATTGAAGGTATGAGCAATGCTGTTCATATTATAAAAAATCTTGCCATATCTTGTCATGATTTTTTATTTAATGAGAACAAGGAAATCAAAAGCAAAATCTCAAATTTTTTTATTAAAAATGGTTTTGAAATACATTATAATCAAACCGGCAATAAGGTAACAGATAGTTGGATTTACGGTTCAAAAACATGAGGATATTACAAGTTATTAGCAGTTTAGGTAACGGAGGAGCCGAAAAATTTGTAGTAGAATTGTCTAATGAGCTTAGTAGTAATCACGAAATACATGTTTGTTCCTTAAAAAAAGTAGAAGATTGGATGATTTTTCCTAAACAGCTTAATTCTTTAATAAATCTCATCTCTCTAAACAAAGCAAAAGGATTTAGTATAGGCGTATACTTTCGTGTTTTAAAACTCTTTAGGCGCATTAAGCCGGATGTTGTTCATTTTCATCTTGATTCAACCATAAAATATATTGTTCCATTTGTGTTGTTTTATCCAAAAGTGAAATTTGTTCATACTATCCATAGTAATCTTACAGACGAAAAAATAGTCGTCTTTGGAAAACTTAATAAATTGTATTTTTTTGTTAATCGAATAAAATTTGTTTGTATATCAGAATCTATTCAACTAGAATTTCAAAAGAAGTATCCAAAAATTAAATTCAATTTAATTCCTAACGGTATAAAAAAACCTTCTTTAACTAATCAGGATAATGTGGTCTTAAAAGAATTTAATGCCTATAAAAAAAATAACGAGACTAAAGTATTTATCTCCATAGGCAGAATTGATGAGAATAAAAACCAAAAACTACAGGTAGAGGCTTTTCGAAAATTAGAAAATGAAAACTGTATTTTATTAATAATTGGCAACGATCCTACTCCGGATAAAGCTTTGATGAATAAACTTACTCTTAATAAACCTACCAATGTATATTTTAAAGGATTTGTAAACAATATTGCCGATTATATCAGCGCTTGCGACGCTTGTTTATTTACTTCATTTAATGAAGGTTTACCAATTACCTCGTTAGAAGTTTTGTCTTACGGAAAGCCTATTATTACCAGCTACGTAGGAGGGATGAAAGACGTGGTAGAAAATAAAGTAAACGGCTTAATTTTTTACACATTTGATTCGAGTGAACTGTATTCTGTTTTAATGGATTTTTCTAAACTATCTCCGGATAGCCTACAAATTATTAAGAAGAATAATTTAGAAAAGTTTGAAAAAAAATATTCCATAGAGTTTTGCTCGCACAGTTATTCAAATTTATATCTGAGATAAGGTTTTATGTGCGGAATATCCGGATACATAAACTTTGACAAATTAAAGTATGCCAACTTATCGGTAGTAAAAAAAATGACCGATAAAATAGCACACCGTGGTCCAGACGGAGAGGGGTTTTATGTATCAAATAATGTTGCCCTGGGCCATAGGAGGTTGAGCATTATAGATTTAGAAACGGGTACTCAACCTATGTACAGCGATGATAAAAATAAAGTACTGGTGTTTAACGGAGAGATATATAATTATATTGAACTTAGAGAAGAGTTGAAGTTATTAGGGTATCAGTTTAATACAAGTTCGGACACAGAAGTTATACTTAAAGCCTACGAAGAGTGGGGATATCAGTGTCAAAATAAATTTAATGGCATGTGGGCTTTTGCTTTGTGGGATAATCAAAAAGACGAGCTATTTATTTCGAGAGACCGCTTTGGAGAAAAACCGCTTTTTTATACTACATATAATAATGCTTTTATATTTGCTTCTGAAATAAAAGCCTTGGCGGAATATGGAATTCCTTTAGTTCCCAAATACGAATTGCTCGAAATATATTTGTTTTTAACGTACATACCTGCCCCGGACTCATTTTACAAAAATATTTACAAGCTGATGCCCGGTCATTTTTTGGTAATTAAAAATAAGGAGGTAAAAGAGTCAAGTTATTGGAAATTTCCTCAAATAGAGGAAAAAGAAATGTACAAAGACAAAAAGTTTGTTTACGAAAAATTTGAAAAACTTTTTCACGATTCGGTAAGCATCAGAACAAGGAGCGATGTGCCTTATGGAGCATTCCTGAGTGGAGGACTGGATTCTTCATCCGTGGTGTCAAAAATGTCCGACTTATCCGAAAAAAAAGTAAAAACATTTACTATAGGCTTTAAAGATAAAGCATTTGACGAATCGCTATTGGCAAACGAAGTAGCTAAATCATTTAATACCAATCATTATACAGAAACTGTAGAAGCTGAAAACTTTGGTGAGCTACTGCAAAAAATAGCCAACATATACGATGAGCCCTTTGGTGATTCATCCTCCATACCCACAGAAAAAATATCCGGATTCGCCAAAAAGCATGTAAAAATGGTATTAACGGGAGACGGGGGAGACGAACTCCTTTCCGGGTACATTGCGTACACCGGCATTAAATTAGCTCAAAAAATAAATAAAATTCCTGCCGGCTTAAGAAAGATACTCATTCGCTTAATAGCTTTTATTAAGAAACTATTTAAAGGAAGAATTCGGTATAAATTTGAAAAATTGGAAAGGATTATATATTCCGCTGAATATGATTTTATCAATAGGCTTATAATAAAATCAACTCCGGTTAGCCCCTCTTTAATTAAAAAATTAACATCAAATGTAAGGGGAATTATATCTATAGAGGAATATTTGAATAAAGTAATGAGCGGGTGCACATATAAAGATGATTTTTATAAAATGATGTATTTTCATTACCACGTGAGCCTGCCAAACGATTATTTAGTTAAAGTAGACAGGGCTTCAATGGCCAACTCATTGGAAACAAGGCTTCCTTTTTTAGATTATCGTTTGGTAGAATTTATGGCAAAAGTGCATAAAAACGTCAAAATGCAGGGGTGGGAAAGAAAAAGTGTGCTAAGAAAAACCATCGGTAAAAACCTGCCAAAATCCATTTTAAAAGCACCCAAAAAGGGCTTTGGCATTCCGATAAGGGAATGGTTTAAAGAAAAATCTATTTTTACTTTTGTTACTAGTAACATTCATGAAATCGAAAATATATTAGAAAAATCTGTTTTAGAAAAAATATTTGAAGAAAATAAAGAAGGAGCAAAAGACTACGGAAACTTCATTTGGACACTATTAATCTTAGAAAAAAAGCTTCAAGCTACTGAATCGAAAAATGTTTAAAACATTTAACCTTAGTACAATATTTATATTTATTACGCTTTTACTGTTATTAAATGGTATTTACTTTTTTAACTATATAATGCCTTTTCACTGGCTGATAATAGGCGGAATACTATTAATGTTATGTTTTACTTTATTCTTTTTTTTAAATAGAAAATGGGCGCTTTTAAAAGAAGAGATTTTTGAAAAAAATATTTTTACACTTAGCATCTTTGTAAATTTAATATCCTTGGGGCTTGTTTATTTAGCCTGCTATATACACAACGAAACATTTTTTGAGCCGGGCGCTGCCGATTCTGTTGTTTACCACGAAACGGCCGCTTTTTTAGCCGAAAACTATAAATATGGAAGGTTTGATGTTGCTGAATATATTGATGTGAGGGATGTTTCTGATTATGGATATTTTATTTTTTTAAGTATTTTATATTATGTTTTTGGCCCATATACTATTGTAGCGCGGCTTTTTCACGTATTATTTTATGCTCTTACGGTTAGATATATTTTTAAAATAACAAAAGCGGTTTATAATGCACCCATGGCCAAAACAGCTTCGTTACTCACCGTTTTTTCGCCCGCTATGCTCTTTTTTATAGGTGTTCATCTGAAAGAGACTACCATGATATTCGCTTTAGTAGTCGCTGTATGGTACTCTGTAAAAATACTTTTACTCCACAACAATAGTGTAAAAAATTATATTTATTTGTTTTTGTTTATTGTTAGTTTATTCTTTTTCAGAACAGTTTTAGGAATTGCGTTTATTTCTTCTTTTATGATTTTTTATCTGCTAAACGTTAACTTAAAAAAGAATGTAAATAAGTTAGTCAGCTTACTGGGTTCTTTACTTTGTTTATCATTAATTTTTTACTATATCAACTACACCGGTCTTTCAAACACTATTATGGATGTTTTTTATCAATCGAGTTCACAAACCGAGGCCGAATTAAACGATAAAATAAGCAAAGGCGGAGGTGCCGGATTAAGCGTAAAAAAAGTATTAGTTACTCCGCTTCTCTTTTTATCAGTAATCGTAGCGCCCTTTGCCACATTTGTGTTTCTTGATGATCAGGTTGAAATAGCCTGGCTATATTCCGGGAACTTAATGAAAAATATAATTATTTTTTTCTCCTTATACGGGATATGGTTCTCCTGGAAATACCATAGAAAAAAATCAATACTGATACTTTCCATACTACTAAGTTATTCGCTCGTACTGGCAGTTTCCGCACACAGTACTTCCTCCAGGTATCAATTGGTTTCCATACCTTTTATTAACATATTGGCTGCGGCAGGACTTCATTCGCTTTCACAAAGAAATAAAAAGTACTTTGTAATCTATTTACTATTCATTTTCATAGCAATTTTTGCTTGGAACTACTTTAAATTATCTATTAGAAATTTAACTTAATTCAGTGTAGTGAGATTATTATTTGTATACAGCGGAAACAAAAACCTTGGTTCCTCCCTAATAGATAATCAGGCTAAATCAATTCAAGAATTTGATAAGAATATAGAGCTTTATCATTATAAAATAATTGGAAAAGGACTCTTTGGTTATCTGGGTAATTTAAAAAAATTACGTAATGAAATAAAAAGAATACAGCCTGATATAATTCATTCGCATTATTCATTCAGTGGCTATCTAGCAGTGTTGGCAACTACTTCGGTGCCTGTTATCACTTCTTTAATGGGGAGCGATGTGCAAATTAGTGGAATATGGAAAGTTTTATTAAAGATTTTCAGCAAAAGATGGAAGATAGTAATTGTTAAGTCCGATGAAATGAAGCAAAAATGTGAATTATCTCACGCCTTAGTGATACCAAATGGCGTTAATTTATCGGCATTTAATAAGATAAACAAAACTCATGCAAAAGAAAAACTAAAACTTAACCCTGATAAAAAGTATATTTTATTTTTAGCCGATCCTGCGAGGAAAGAAAAAAATTTTTCTCTGGCAAAAAAATCAGTCGAATTGCTAAAAGATAATAAGGTTGAGTTATTAGTTGCTCACAACATCCCTTTTCACGAGGTAATTTATTACTATTACGCTGTTGATGTGGTGCTAATGACTTCAGTATATGAGGGATCTCCTAACGTTATTAAAGAGGCAATGGCTTGTAATAAACCTATTGTGTGTACGCGAGTGGGGGATGTAGGACTTTTATTAAAAGACTTAGCGGGATGTTTTGTTGTTGAGCATAGTACAGAATCCGTTTCAGAGGCATTGAAAAAAGCTGTTTCTTTTGAAAAAGAAACAGAAGGGTGTGAACGTTTAATAAATTTAAATTTAGACAGCGTATCTGTTGCCGGAAAGATTATTTCGTGTTATCATGAGGCATTGGGTATTGGTTCAAATCAAAACAACACCTTTAGGAGATGTATTAAAGGTGTTTGGGATAGTACCATACCCGGAATATCATTTAACCAGGAAGGTGTTTCTAATTACTGTCTCCTTCAGGAAAAAATGATGAATGATTATCCCAGGGGAGAAGTTGGAAAGAAGGAGTGGGAAAATATTGTATCGAAAATAAAAAAATCAGGAGCATCAAAAAAGTATGATTGTATAGTTGGTGTTAGCGGAGGAGTTGACAGCTCTTTTCTTTTACACTTAGCCAAACACTACGGGCTAAGGCCACTGGCAGTTCATTTAGATAACGGTTTTAACTCCGAAATAGCTGTTTCTAATATTGAAAAAATAACAAAACAACTTCAGATAGATCTTTTTACATATGTAATTAACTACGAAGAAATTAAAGATATTTTAAAAGCCTACATGAAGGCATCCTTACCGTGGATAGATGCGGCTACCGATTTGGCCATAAAGTCCGTTATGTATGATGTTGCCAGGAAAAACGGAATTAAGTATCTTCTACGAGGAAACGATTTCCGATCGGAAGGGAAGCAACCAACCGAATGGACATACTCCGATAATCGTCAATTAAAATATATACATAAAAAATTCGGAACAGGAGTAAAATTGAAATCATACCCAACACTATCTGTTGCTAAGATACTGTATTCGGCATTAATTTTTAAAATTAGGGATGTAAGGCCATATTATTACATTGATTATAAAAAGTCCGAAGCCAAAAATTTTCTTATATCAAATTATCATTGGGTATATTATGGCGGACACCATCACGAAAATTTGTTTACAAAATTTGCCATGGCTTACTGGTTACCATATAAATTTAATATTGACAAACGTAAAATAAATCTGTCTGCTCAAATTCTTAGCGGCGAAATTTCCAGAGAAGAGGCCTTGCATTTGCTCGAAAAACCTTTTGATTCTTCGGAAAATTTAGAGTCTTTAAAAGAATACGTATGCAAAAAACTGGAATTAAAACCAGATGATTTTAATAAAATAATAAACCTACCCAATAAGCGTTTTTCTGATTACCCTTCAAATTTTAATTTGATATATAATAATATAAAACATGTAAAATGGCTACTCAAACGTATTTATGGTTTTAAGCCTATGTCGGTAGATTCAAAAGAAATGATTAAATAAATGAAGAAAAGAAATCTAATAGAAAATTTTGCTCAAAATCAAATGGGTTCGGCAAACTTGGAAATAAGCCATGAAAGAGGAATTTTTAAATCCTTTGTTAGTAAATGGCTGCAGGTTATTGCTATGACGCGCTTACCCCTTGGTTCCAAATTCAGATGTTTTTTTGAGCGTTTAAGAGGGGTAAAAATAGGTAAGCATGTTTTTTTAGGAGGAGGAAATGTACTTGATAGAGCCAGACCCGATTTAATTACTATCGAAGATTATGTATCCATAGCCGGCGGAGTATATATACTTACTCACTCTAACCCAACCACGCCTCTCAGAGAAATTTTAGGACCAGATTCCCATAAAGTGGCTCCGGTAGTTATTAAAAGAGGAGCTTGGATTGCCGTAAACGTAGTTATATTACCCGGTGTTACAATTGGCGAAAATGCCATTGTGGCCACAGGCTCTGTGGTAATGAAAGATGTTCCGCCCATGACTGTTGTTGGCGGCGTTCCGGCTAAAGAAATCAAAAAAATAATTCCAGTTAATACCTAATTTGTGCGTTGCCTTATTTTTATGGGCCATCCGGCTCATTTTCATTTATTTCGTTACTTAATCCCTAAGCTAACATCAAGAGGTCATGCAGTAAAAGTTCTTATCCGACGAAAAGATATATTGGAAGAACTATGTCGTACATCCGAGCTTGACTATATTAATGTTTTACCCGAAAAAAACAGCAACTCCGATATTTCCAGATTAAAGGCATATCTTAAAAAATATTGGCGTATTTCGCGTGTAATAAAATCTTTTAAACCTACCATTATGCTTGGTTCTGAGCCAACATTGGCTCATTTGGGGAGATTATACAACATTCCTTCTGTTATATTCAGTGAAGACGACGCCCAAATCATACCTCGTTTCGCTAAAATCGCTTACCCTTTTGTAAATGTAATTATGTCTCCTGCCTCCTGTAGTGCCGCAAAGTGGGAGTACAAAAAAGTTGGCTATAATGGTTTTCATAAGTTGGCCTACCTGCATCCCTCTGTTTTTACACCAAGTCGGGATGAAATTCCCGAAATAAAATCAGAAAACTACTTTATACTCCGCTTTGCTGAATTAACAGCCTACCACGATAAAAATAAAAAAGGCTTTAATCTTACATTGATTCATAAACTTATTGAAATATTAAAACCACATGGCGATATTTTTATTTCCTCGGAAAAAAAATTGGAAGGAAACCTGCAACAGTACGAATTAAAAATAAACCCCATAAACATACATCACGCCCTTTACTTTGCCAAAATGTATGTGGGCGATAGCCAGTCAATGGCTGTTGAAGCTGCGTTGCTCGGAACGCCCGGCCTAAGATTTAACGATTTTTCCGGAAAAATAAGTGTTTTAAATGAATTGGAAGAGGTTTACCAACTTACCCACAGCTTTAACACCAATCAGGAGAAAGAGTTTTTGATAAAAGTTCATGAATTACTAAACTCGTCGGATTTATATAAAGAATACAAAGAGCGAAGAAAAACACTACTCAACGAAAAAATAAACGTTCCCGATTTTTTTATTTGGTTTATAGAAAACTATCCTGACAGTTTTCATCAATGTAAAAAAGATTCAAACCAACAATATCAGTTTAAATAAGTGGATTTTACCATAAAAAAATATAAAGAATTACTATCCGCACTTCAGAGTCAAGAGCATCAATTTCAAACTTTCAATGATTTCTTTCTCAATCCCGCCCCAAAATCCATCGTTTTGCGCCACGATGTGGATCTTCTTCCACAAAACTCTCTTCAATTTGCAAAAATTCAGGCCTTAAACAACATAAAGGGTACTTACTATTTCCGTGCTGTACCACAAAGCTGGAACGAGGCTATTATAAAAGAAATAGCTGAAATGGGCCATGAGATTGGCTACCACTACGAGTGCCTTACAACCTGTAAAGGAAATATGGAAAACGCCATAAAGGATTTTGAAAAAAATTTGAATGCCCTGCGTAAACTTGCTCCGGTAAGCACTATATGCATGCATGGTAGCCCCATGAGCAGGTTCGACTCAAAAGACTTGTGGAAAGAATATAATTACCGAAATTATAATATCATAGGCGAACCATATTTTGATGTAGATTTTAAAGAGGTATTTTATTTAACAGATACAGGCCGGCGTTGGGATGGAGATAAGGTAAGCGTTAGAGATAAGGTTAGTTCAGGATTTGATGTGAAATTTCATAAAACCGATGAAATTATTGCCGCTGCCAAGTCCCATAAATTGCCAAAAAAAATGATGTTTACCTTTCATCCCCAAAGATGGACCGACAATATTTTTCTGTGGTACAAGGAGCTGATTTGGCAAAATGTAAAAAATCTTATTAAGATAATGATGAAATAATAATTTCTTAATAACTTTTTACACTATTTAAATATTTCATTTGTTAACTTCAGGCAAAAAAAATGACAAAAGTAATTTCGCTTACATTATTCTCACTAATCTTTGTGGGAAGTATATGTTCTCAGGTTTCACTAAGTAATTCAACTAATTCGGTATTAATAGACTTTTCTGCATCAACGAATTCTAATGTTGGCACAAGTCCTCAGACTGCATTTAACGGCTCTGGATTTCAGCCAAATCCAACAATCTCAGGCCGATTGAACTCTAATGCTTGGTCTGTAACAGGGTGGAGTGATGGAAATTTATCTTTTGGAGGAAGTAACACAGCAGGGGATTATGCAAGAGGCAGCACAGCTGCCGCAGTTACAACTGGTGGAATGTATGCATTTACAGGCGCTCCTCATAGCTCATCAAACCCAGCCTTGATGATACAACCGGGTGGAAGTGATTTTGCGCCGGGCACATTAACTCTAAGAATTAAAAATGATGGAACAAACTACATAACAAGTCTTTCTGTTTCGTACAATTTGTTTGTAAGAAACGATCAGGCTAGAACGAATAGTTTTAACTTTTCTTATTCAACTGATGGTTCAACATTTGATCCTATATCTTCACTGGATTATAGTTCTCCTGCAGCGGCAGATGCTTTTGGTTGGGTGCAAGTTGGAACAAGCCCTTCCAGACAAACAACAATTACACCAATAGTTATAGCACCTGGATCTTTCATTTATTTAAGATGGAGTTCAAATGATATCAGTGGTTCTGGCTCAAGAGATGAGTTTGGTCTAGACGATATATCAATTCTTGCAAATTTTGAAGACCTTACCAAGCTCGAAACTCCTTTCTGTGGCTATACCGCACAATCCGGCACCGAATTTATTTGGGCCGATTCGTTAGGAACGCCTACTACTCAAAACAACTGGCGCTATCGTTTTAAGTTGGTCAACGGAGCCACCACTTTAACATGGACTACCAACAACCAATGGCCTATTCTTCAATTTTATCTTGTTCCCGGTTACAGCTTATCTACAACCTATACCACCTCAGTAGCTTGGAGCAATGATAACGGGGCAACCTTTAGTGCCTACGGCCCAACCTGTACACTTACCAGTCCGGGTGTAGCCACCAGCTCCTTAACCCCGGCTTCCTGCGGTAGCAGCCCTTCAACCTTTAATGCCCTTATTTTTGCCGAACAGGTACCGGGCGCTACGCAATATCAGTATCGCCTTTTAAACAGCGCCTTAAGCTATACCCAAACATTTACAAAAACCAATAATAATTTTGTTTTATCGCAGTTTACCGGCCTGCAGGCTGCTACGGTTTATACCGTACAAGTGGCAGTAAATACCGGAAGCGGGTTTGGCCCCTTTGGCCCATCCTGCAATATTACTACACCAAGTTTACCCACCACCCAACTAAGTGCCGGAAGCTGTGGCAGCAGCCCTGCTACCTATAACACGCTTATATTTGCAGACGCCGTTGGCGGAGCTACTCAATACGAGTACCGTTTAATTAACAGTAGCTTAAGTTATACCCAAACATTTGTAAAATCAAATAACAACTTCATATTATCTCAATTTAGTGGTTTACAGAATAATACAACCTATTCGGTTTCTGTTCGGGTAAACATGGGTTCCGGCTTTGGAAATTACGGCACATCTTGCGATGTTACCACGCCGGGTGCACCAACAACACAATTAAGTCCGGCATCTTGCGGAAGCAGTCCTGCTTCTTATGCAACAAATATTTTTGCTAATCCGGTGAGTGGAGCCGTTCAGTACCAATACCAATTAATTAACTCGGCTCTTAGCTACACTCAAACACTTACTAAACCTCAGTCTAATTTTGCTTTATTTCAGTTTAGCGGCTTGCAAAACAGCACCACGTACTCCGTTCAGGTAGCGGTTGATATGGGAAGCGGCTTTGGCCCTTACGGAACCAGCTGTAATATTACTACACCCGGCTCTCCAACAACCCAGTTAACACCTGCTTCTTGCGGAAGCAGTCCGGCAAGTTACACGGCAACTTTGCTATTTGCCAATGCGGTTTCCGGCGCTACGCAATACGAATATATGCTTACAAATGCCAGCCTTTCCTACACACAAACTTTTGCCAAATCAAACAACAATTTTATCTTGAACCAATTTACAGGTCTTCAAAATAATACTACTTATTCTGTACTGGTTCGTGTTTACTTTAATAATGCTTGGGGGCCATACGGTCCTTCCTGCGATGTAACCACTCCGGCAAGCTTTATGAGAGAGTACACTCAAGAGGAAAATGAATTGTCAGATAAGCTTGAAAAGTTGGGTATTGAGGTTTTATCTTATCCAAACCCCTTTTCCACTTCTGCTAATTTGCGAATTACAACAACTGATTTGTCAAACAAAATAGTGGTTAAAGCAGTAGACATAACCGGAAAAATAATCGAAGAACAGGAAATCTATCCTTATTATTCAACCATGGAATTGCCTTTTGGTCATGATCTACCAAGCGGCATTTATCAGTTGATGATTATTCAAGGTAAAGAATTTAAAGCAACAAAGGTTATTAAACAGTAAGCCGCTAATTGTTATTCCATAAAAAAGGCTGAAGTGTTTCAGCCTTTTTTATTTCATCTATCTTATTAATATTGAAGCTCTTAGGTATACAAGCTTTCTATTGCTTTAATAACTTAAATTAACTACCTTTATCACCTTATAAATTAATTACTTAGCTTTTATGAGAATAAGGCGGTTTTTACTGCTTACTTTTCCTGCTTTTATCTTGTTGGCTTGTGTCAACAAAAAAAACATGCTTTATTTTCAGGGAGCTGTATCTGCTAATGAGGCCAACAAAAGCTACAGCCCCATTATTAAACCCGACGATTTACTTTCTATAACAGTGGTGAGTTTAGACGAGGCTGCTGCAAAACCTTTTAATTTACCCGTAAGCAATGTAAACCAAGCCATAGGAGGCTATGTGCAAGGAGCACCAACACCACCCGGGTATTTGGTAAACGAAAAAGGAGAAATTGATTTTCCGGTAATCGGTAAAATAAAAATGGCAGGTTTAAAGCGTGACGAGGCTGTTGAACTGCTTAAAGAAAATCTAAAGCCTTACTTGAAAGAGTGTACCGTTATTATGCGCATTCTTAACTATAAAGTAACGGTATTGGGGGAAGTTCGTAATCCCGGAACCTTTACCATTCCTAACGAGCGGGTAACACTGCCCGAAGCCTTGGGTATTGCCGGAGATTTATTAATAACGGCACAACGTAAAAACATTATCGTTATTCGCGAAAATGAAGGTAAGCGCAGCGAATTATTGGTTGACCTTACAAATAAAAATGTTTTTTCATCTCCGGCTTATTATTTACAGCAAAATGATGTAGTGTATGTTCAACCAAACAGGGCAAAAATGAATTCCTCTGCCGTTAATACAGCCAATATAGGCTTGGTTGTTTCAGTAATTTCTTTATTTGTAACCATAGCCATTTTATTCAGGCAATAAGCATGGAATTGGAGCAATATAATTTTTCGGTTGAAGAAAGGCAGGAAAACAGCCTGAAGGATTTGCTGATTAGGTATCTTTTTCATTGGAAATGGTTTTTTATAAGTTTGATAATAGCTCTTGGTTTAGGATTTGTATACGTTCGTTACCAGGAAAAAAAGTACGAAGTAAACGCCACCATTTTAATTAAAGACGATCAAAAAGGCGGTATTAGTGATGAGCTCTCGGCCTTTGAAGATTTGGGTATTTTAAAAAGCAAGAAAAATATTGATAATGAAATTGAAATTTTAAGATCCAGAGCCTTAATGACCAGGGTAGTGGAAGAGCTAAAGTTAAATATAGCTTATTATTCTTATGGCCGTCCCATAGAGCATGAACGTTACAACGATACCCCTATAAGAGCAGAATATATACTTACCGATTCTACCAACATGGAAGCAATCGGTAACTGGATTCTTGTCCCAAAAAACGATAAAGAGTTTGAGTGTGAAGACGGCGAAAGTAAAGAGGCCATTGGCACTTACAAATTTGGAGAAAAAATTAAAACAGACTTCGGCTACGTTACTTTCCATACAACCAAATACTTTAGCCAAAACTACGAAGCAAAGCCGTTTAGAGTGCTTATTCTACCTGTAGAGATGGTGGTAAATAAGTACATGAGCGCCATTCGGGTAAATCCGGTTAATAAAAGCTCCAATGCTATTGTTATCACTCTGCGCGATGCCGTTGCCCAGAAAGCTGCCGATGTGGTAGATAACCTCATTAAACAACACAATTTAGATGCTATTGCCGATAAAAATCAGGTAAGTCAAAATACAGCCAATTTCATAAATGAACGAATCAAATACATCACAGGGGAGCTGTCTGACGTAGAAAGCGAAGCGGAAACTTATAAAAGTAAATACAAACTTACCGACGTAGAGAGCGAAGCAAAAATGTTTTTACAAAGCGGCACTAATACCGAAATGAGCTTGCTTGAAGCTAATACACAGTTACGAATGGCCGAATTTGTAAACGATTATATACAAAAACATGATTCTCCCTCCGATTTAATTCCAAGTAATTTAGGCCTAAGCGATGTTACTTTATCCGGTCAAATAAACGAACACAACAAACTGGTGCTGGAACGAAACCGCCTTATTAAAAACTCAAGCGATAAAAATCCGGTAGTAGATAATCTTACGAACCAAATTATTGGCACCCGGCAGGCTATTAAAGAAAGTTTAAAAAATTTACAAACCACCTTACAAATCAAAGTGAAAGAAATTGCCAAAAAAGAAAACGAAATTATATCTAAAATTGGTTCTGTACCCAAATACGAACGCGAGTACAGAAGTATTCAAAGGCAACAGCAAATAAAAGAATCGCTTTATCTGTACCTTCTCCAAAAAAGAGAGGAAACAAATATTGCTTTAGCTGTTACGGTTGCCAATGCTAAAATAATTGACAAAGCATACAGCGACGGAGAGCCTGTAAGTCCTAAAAAAAATATTATTTACTTATCTTCCTTTTTAATTGGCTTGATAATGCCGGTAATTGTTTTGTATGTGTTAGATTTGTTGGATACTAAAGTGCACGGAAAAAAAGATACCGATGCGGTTAACTTACCCTATTTGGGAGATATCCCGCAAACAAAAGAAGAAAACAAGCTGGCCATTACAGAAAATGACAAGTCAAACATTGCAGAGGCCTTTCGTTTACTTCGAAGCAATGTAGATTTTATAACAAGCGATTTAAAAGGAAGTTGCCGGACTATTTTCGTCACTTCTACTATCGGCAAAGAAGGAAAATCATTCATAGCCATTAATTTGGCGGCATCCTTTGCCCTGTCAGGTAAAAAAGTACTTCTGATGGGCACCGACTTAAGAGCGCCCAAAATATTAAGCTATCTTAATCTTGGAAGCAGAAAAGGCCTGTGTAATTACGTAGCAGAAGAGGGAACAAGCTTAGATGAAATTATTTTTACGCATCAGGCTTTTAAAGGATTGGATATACTACCTTCGGGGCCTATACCTCCTAATCCGGCCGAATTATTAATGAGCCCCCGAATAAAAGATGTTTTTGATTTTGCTAAAAAAACATACGATTATATTATTGTAGATACTGCTCCTGTAGGCTTAGTGGCCGATACATTATTACTTTCTAAATATGCTGATGCCACCGTATTTGTTGCCAGGGCAGGATTTTTAGATAAACGCTTATTACGCATTGCCGAGTCATTAAAAAAAGAAAACCGTTTGCCTAAAATAGCTGCCTTAATTAACGGAACAGACTACCGAAAAGGTTACGGATACGGATATGGTTACGGCTATGGATACGGTTACGGAGGCTACGGCTACGGAGCAGGAACCTCAAAACAAGAACCGCTTTGGAAAAAACTCTTAAAAGCCTGGTAAATTTTATCTCATAAAAAAATCCCGTTACTTGGTAACGGGATTTTTTATTTTAACTGTTTGTTATTTATTTTCCTGATTAGTCTCCGGTTTAGGAAGTAATACCTTTCTGCTTAGTTTTATTTTTTTGGTTTTAGGATCATCTCCAACATACTTCACTTGCACGGTATCTCCTTCTTTAATTAATCCTTCCAAAGTTTCTATTCGTTTCCAGTCGTATTCGCTAATGTGCAACAAACCGTCTTTTCCGGGTAATATTTCAACAAAAGCGCCATAAGCCATAATGGTTTTTACTTTAGCATCATACACTTCGCCAATTTCCGGTACGGCTACAATGGCTTTTATCTTAGCTTTTGCAGCATCAACGCTGGTTTTATCATTACCAAATATTTCCACTATACCGTTTTTACCTTCTTCGTTAATTACAATGGTGGTGTTGGTAGCCTTTTGCATTTCTTGAATTATTTTGCCACCGGGACCAATAACGGCACCAATAAATTCAGAAGGGATTACCACTTTATCAAAACGAGGAGCGTGTGGTTTATAATCTTCTCTTGGTTTATCAATGGCTTTTAACATTTCGTTCATAATGTGTAAACGCCCGTCTCTAGCTTGTTTAAGAGCTTGTGCCATTACTTCGTACGGCAATCCGTTTACCTTTAAGTCCATTTGCACGGCTGTAATGCCGTCTTTAGTCCCACACACTTTAAAATCCATATCACCCAGGTGGTCTTCATCTCCCAATATGTCGGATAAAATAGCATAGTTTCCTTTATCGTCGGTTATTAAGCCCATGGCAATTCCGGCAACCGGCTTGGCTATTTTCACACCGGCATCCATTAAAGCTAAAGTTCCTGCACAAACGGTAGCCATGCTGGAAGAACCATTACTCTCCAAAATATCGCTAACCACACGAATAGTATAACCACTGTCGTTTGGTACTACTTTTTTAAGTGCACGTAAAGCTAAGTTACCGTGACCAACTTCGCGGCGACCGGGACCACGGTTAGGCTTGGCCTCTCCGGTACTAAATCCCGGGAAGTTATAATGTAATAAAAAGGATTCCTCGCCTTGAATAAATGCTCCGTCAACACGCAAACGGTCAAGCGGGGTACCAAGAGTAACAGTGGTTAAAGATTGTGTTTCGCCTCGAGTAAAAATAGCGCTTCCATGAGGGCCCGGAAGGTATCCTACCTCTGACCAAATAGGACGAATATCGGTTGTTTTTCTTCCATCCAATCGTACTTTCTCATCTAAAGCCAATCTCCTCACCGCCTGATATTCCACTTCGTGGTAATACTTGTCAATCAACGCTTCCTTTTCGGCCAGTTCCTCTTCACTAAATTGTTTTTTAAACTCTTCCAGCGGTTTTTTAAAATTTTCTTTTCTATTATGCTTGTTCGGATCTAGTTTTTTTGCTGCTGCATAAACGGCATCATAGGTTTCTTTAAATACTTTTTCTTTCAGCTCGGTATCATTTACTTCATGGCAGTATTCTCTTTTTGTTTTTAGTCCCGCTTTTTGGGCAAACTCACGAATAGCTTTAATTTGAAGTTTTATGGCATCGTGTGCAAACTTAATGGCTTCCAGCATTTCCTCTTCGGTAATTTCGCTCATTTCTCCTTCCACCATGGCAATATCCGATTCAGAAGCTGCTACAATCATATCAATGCTACTTTTTTCAAGCTGAGAAAGGGTAGGGTTGATAACTAATTTTCCGTCTATTTTACCTACGCGTACTTCACTAATAGGCCCGTTAAACGGTATATCGCTCACGGCAATGGCCGCAGAGGCAGCTAAACCCACTAAAGCATCGGGCATGTTTTCTTTATCGGAAGAAATTAGCGACAGCATTACCTGGGTATCGGCATGGTAATCATCCGGAAACTGAGGCCTCAAGGCTCTGTCAACAATACGAGATATTAATATTTCGTAATCGGAAAGCTTGGCCTCGCGTTTAAAAAAACCACCGGGAATTCTTCCGGTAGACGCAAATTTTTCCTGATAATCTACGGTTAAGGGCAAAAAATCAACGCCCTCTTTTGCTTCTTTATTACTAACAATAGTAGCTAAAATCATGGTGTCGCCCAGTCTAACTACTACCGAACCATCGGCTTGTTTGGCTAATTTTCCTGTTTCCAGTGTGATGATTCGACCATCGCCTATATCAAAACTGTGTGTTGTTCCTATTTTCGACATGCTTTTTTGTTTTTTTTGATTCTGTTTATTTATGTTTTTATTGTCTGCCTATATCAAAAAAAAGGGCAATTCGAATACTTCGAACTGCCCCCCTTAATAAATTTTTTTGTTTTACTTACGTATATCTAATGTTTTAATGATGGCGCGGTAACGCTCCAAATCAGTTTTTTTAAGATAATCAAGTAAGGCTCTGCGTTTACCAACCAAATTCAAAAGAGCTCTTTGAGTACCAAAGTCCTTTTTATTGGCCTTTAAATGATTGGTTAAATGATCTATACGATGCGTAAAAAGTGCTATTTGAGCCTCTGCAGAACCGGTATTTTTTTCGTTCCCTGCGTACTTTTTAAAAATCTCTTTCTTTACCTGCGATGTTAAATACATGTTGCTATACTTTAAATTTTAGGTCAGCAAAGATAGTTATTTTTTTGCTTTTTACAATATGTTAACCCTTAAAATCAGCTATTTTTAGCATTTTTGGGTTTTAAATTGAGTAAAAAAACCGCTTCAAGGGCAACTAAACCTTAAATGAAAGCCGATTTATCCATAATGAAAAATATTTTCCCCGTAAAAATAACCCGTTTATTTGGAGCCTTCTTTGAAAGTGAAAAAGCAGCAGGTTTTACATTACTTGGGGTAACCATGGTTTCTTTATTCTTAGCAAATTCGGCCTTTAGCGAAAAATATACCGCCTTATGGAACTATAATATGGGAGGGCATACGGTAGTAGAATGGATAAACGACGGTTTAATGACGATTTTTTTTCTGATGATAGGTCTGGAGCTGGAAAGGGAAATATACGTGGGAGAACTCAGTAATTTAAGAAATGCTTCCCTGCCGTTTTTTGGAGCCCTTGGAGGAATGTTGATGCCTGCTGGTATATATGTGTTTTTTAACTACGGACTAGAAACCATGGGCGGCTCCGGAATTCCAACAGCTACCGATATAGCCTTTGCTGTAGCCATACTATCAATGTTGGGTAATAAAGTACCGCTTTCTTTAAAAGTTTTTCTGGTGGCCCTGGCAATTGTAGATGATTTAGCGGCCATTATTGTTATTTCTGTTTTTTACACCAGTAATCTGTCGTTTTTGTATCTTTTTTTCGCTTTGGGCGTATTTGCCATCCTACTTGTTTTAAACAGGTTAAGGATATACAATATCCTGCCATATCTACTGGGAGGCTTACTCATGTGGTTTTTCATGTTAAACTCCGGTGTTCACGCAACCATTTCCGGGGTATTGTTGGCTTTTGCCATACCATTCAAAAACGGAAACGAAGATTCTCCTTCCGAAAAACTGCTTCATTTCTTACACAAACCGGTTGCCTTTTTTGTTTTACCTCTTTTTGCCATTGCTAATTCAGGATTCACCGTAGAAGGGGATTTAACTGCTAATTTATTAAAGCCTTATAGTTTAGGTATAATGTTAGGACTGTTTGTTGGTAAACCTTTGGGTATATTTTTATTCGCCTGGCTGGGCGAAAAAATGAAATTATGTTCCTTACCTGAAGATTTGAAATGGGTAAACATCATAGCCGTTGGCTTTTTGGGAGGAATTGGATTTACGATGGCCATATTTATATCACTTTTAGCCTTTCAGGATTATTCTGTTATAAACGGATCCAAAATAGCAGTTTTAACAGCTTCTATATTTTCCGGAATAGTGGGGTATTTGTTTTTGTTATTTACATTAAAAAATAAATCAACATGATGCAGGGTGTTTTATTGGTATTAGTAGCCTTTCTTTCCGGGGCGCTTATGATTGCCGGTTTTGTAGTTACACTTATAAAATTAAGCAAGCCGGGTAAACAAAAGCACATACTGGTTTGGGGCCTGCTTACTGCTTTTTGTTTAATAGTTTGTGTTTTTAGCGGATACCTAATTGTAAAAAAAATAACGGGTAAAGCTTTTAACTTTTCTCAGGAGTTAATAGAAAACAGTCTGAAACAACTCAATAAAATGGAAGAACAAAGCCAGGCATATAATAAATTAACAACCGAAAATAATGAAATAATTATTCAGTTAAAAAGTTGGGAACCCGACAGTTTAAAGGAATGGATATTCCCTGAATTTTACAGTTATTTAGGATTTCGGGATTATTATCGCTTGCCGCTACGATTCCCTTTTTCCATTCATTGCATGGAAGTGCCCGATGCGGGAACATTATATAATGAAATAAATGTTCTTCGGTTCGATGAAAACAACAACGGAGAAATAAAGATTGATATTGAAAATATTACTTCTTTTGCGCAGAATAAAAATTTTCTGGTAGGTTCATACATCGATACAAAAAATCAAAAAAACACTAAATTATTTTTCTCTTATGAATACGATAAAAACAAAATTAACAGGTATGCAACCGAAAAAGAATTACGCAATTTTATGAAAAACAATGGTTTTAAAGATGATGAAGCGCTGGTAAGCTGTGAAAGTTACTTCAACAATTTGAGTTCTTATTCCGGCAAGAAGTAAGATAAATCGTACATTTGGAAAAATATACCGCTTGAACTTTACTGAATTTAATTTAAAAGAAGAGCTGCTGGAAGGCTTATACAGTATGGGGTATAAAACTCCTACGGCAATCCAGCAAGAGGCTATTCCTGTACTTCTTCAAGGAAAAGATTTAATAGCTTGTGCCCAAACCGGTACCGGAAAAACAGCCGCTTTTCTGATTCCGATAATACACCATATACTGCAAGCTGAAAAAAGATATTTAAATGCCCTTGTTATTGCTCCAACACGCGAACTGGCCTTACAAATAGACCAGCAAATTGATGGTTTGGGGTATTTTGCCGGAATAAGCTCCATTGCCATATACGGCGGAAATGACGGGGTTGCCTGGGAACAACAACGTCATTCGTTGGAAAACGGTGCAGATATTATTGTTGCTACGCCGGGTCGATTAAAAGCCTTATTACAAAATGGAAGCATCGATTTTTCTCACTTAAAACATTTAGTTTTGGATGAAGCCGACCGCATGCTGGATATGGGATTTTTTGATGATATTAAAAGCATCATTAATTACCTGCCCTCAAATAGACAAACCATCATGTTTTCAGCAACCATGCCGCCCAAAATGCGCCTCCTTGCTAATCAAATTTCCAATAATCCCGTTAGTGTAAACATTGCTATCAGTAAACCGGCAGAAGGAATATTGCAACAAGCCTACTCCGTATACGATCATCAAAAAGAGCCGTTGCTCAAAAAAATTCTGGATAACCCCGATTACAAATCGGTAATCATCTTTGCATCCACCAAAGAAAAAGTAAAATCCTTGGAAAGACTTTTTTTAAAACACGAAACTTCACTAAAAGCTTTTCACTCCGACTTGGAACAGGCAGAAAGGGAAGAAATCATGCGAAAATTTAAAAGCAGGCAGCTTCGTATACTTATCGGTACCGATATTTTGTCAAGAGGCATTGACGTAGACGGAATAAGCTTAGTGGTAAACTATGACGCCCCTCCCGATCCGGAAGACTATATACACCGAATAGGAAGAACGGCCAGAGCCGAAAAAACAGGTGTTGCCATTACTTTCATAAACGAACGCGACCAATACAAATTTGCTCAAATAGAAGCGCTAATGGGGAAAGACGTAGAAAAAATTTCGCTTCCTGAGGAACTTGGCCAAGCCCCTGTTTACAACCCAGAGTCAACAAAGAACAATAAGAAAGAAAAATCAAAAAAACGTTTTTCCAAACATTCAAAAAACAGAGTAAAGAAAAAAAGTTAGACTTTTTCTCACATAAATTATCCTAAAACCAAATTACGTTAAATTTACTTTCACTTTTTTCTTTTCTTGCTTTTTAAAAGGCCAAATGAGGATTTTAAATCGACAAGAGTTTTCTCAACTCTTTTAAGCTTAATTGTAAGTTTTATTTCTGTTAAGCAAAAATTAATTATTCTACTCAATGTTTTTTGCTACTCAACAAAAGTTGCAATAAGTTAATTGATACTTATAAATACCATAAATAGGGTATTGCAAAGTGCCGGTAACTTTGAAGCAAATTATAACAAAACATGAAAAAAATTTTACAGTTAGCCGGATTGCTTTTTATAAGTGGTTTGGCGAGCCAAATAAAGGCTCAAATTACAGCTACTGCTGTTGTAACGGGGCCAAGCACTACCGTTACCCCTTACATGCTTCCTGCTGCTTCTAATGTAACGGTTACTTCTATTTTAACGGTTGGAGAATCGGTAGGCGGCTATACACTTTGTGGTTTAGGAGACGGTATGGGAGCTTACGATAATGGTGACGGAACTTTTACGCTTTTGATGAATCATGAGATGCAATCAACCGCCGGGGCAGTTCATGCTCACGGGCAGCCCGGAGCTTTTGTTTCAAAATGGATTATTAATAAATCCAACTTATCAGTTGTAAGTGGGGCCGATTTAATACAAAACGTGAATATTTGGAATGGTAGCAGTTATACACTATATAACGCTTCCAATCCTTCCACCTTAACAGCTTTCGGTCGTTTTTGCGCCGCTGATTTACCGGGCAGTTTTGCTTTTTATAACCCAACAACAGGCGCAGGAACTACAGCAAAAATATTCATGAACGGAGAAGAAATAGGTGCAGAAGGAAGGATGTTTGCCCATATATGCACCGGTCCTAATGCCGGTACTTCGTATCAATTACCGCGCTTAGGCAGGTTTTCATGTGAAAATCAGGTGGCTAGAAATATGAAGAGTAATAAAACCGTAGTGGTTGGTTTAGATGATTCCGGAGGAGGACAGGTTTATTTCTACATCGGTACTAAAACTACTACAGGAAGTGAAGTAGAAAGAGCCGGACTTACCAACGGAAATTTGTATGGATTAGCGGTATCTAATCTGGTAGCCGAAACTAACACCAGCGTTCCTGCTCCAAACACAACTTTTTCGTTAATTAATCTTGGCGATGTTTCAGCTATATCCGGTGCCTCTTTAAATACACTCAGTAACAACGTAGGCGTTACAGCATTTTTCAGACCGGAAGATGGTGCTTGGGATCCGAGGAATCCTCAAGATTTTTATTTTGTAACAACCAATTCGTTCTCAAGCCCCAGCCGCTTATGGAAACTTCACTTTAATGATGTAAACATGCCTGAAAACGGAGGTACCATTACCGCTGTTTTAGATGGGACCGAAGGTCAAAAAATGCTCGATAACTTGGTTTTTGATAATTACGGACATATCATATTGCAGGAAGATCCGGGTAATCAAAGTCATACCGCAAAAGTTTGGCAATATAATGTAGATACTGACGTGCTTACCCTGCTGGTAGATCAAGATCCTACTCGTTTTGTTACTCCCGGACCTTCATTTCTTACTCAGGACGAGGAGTCAAGCGGTGTGATTGATATGCAAGGCATACTAAAAACAGGTTGGTTTTTAATGTACGACCAAGCACATTATTCCCTGCCTTCACCGATGGTTGAAGGAGGCCAGCTTCTCGCATTTTTCAACCCGGCAACAGCCGCTTCAAACAATCTAGTAACCGGGCCAAGTACTACCGTAACGCCGTATATGGTTCCTGCAGCTCCTCAGGTTACCGTGGTTTCTTTATTAACTGCGGGTGAAGCTGTTGGCGGCTATACACTTTGCGGAATAGGTGACGGTATGGGTGTTTACGACAACGGAGACGGAACATACACAGCTTTACTAAATCATGAAATTCAATCAACCGGTGGTTCAGTTAGAGCGCACGGTCAAGCAGGAGCATTTGTTTCCAAGTGGATTATCAATAAAACCACCAATGCTGTAGTAAGCGGTTCTGATTTAATTCAAAACGTGAATATATGGAACGGTTCGGGTTATACATTGTATAACGCATCCAATCCATCCACTCTAACTGCATTCGGACGCTTCTGTGCTGCTGATTTACCTAAGCCAAGCGCGTTTTACAACAACCTTACCGGTAAAGGAACCACAGAAAGAATATTTATGAATGGGGAAGAAATAGGAGCAGAAGGAAGAATGTTCGCTCATATTTGCACCGGACCTAATGCCGGAACCTCTTACCAACTACCCCGTTTAGGAAGATTCTCTTGCGAAAATCAGGTGGCCAGTCCTTATAAAAGTGACAAAACTGTTGTTGTTGGTTTAGACGATTCGGGCGGAGGCCAGGTATATGTATATGTTGGAAATAAAACTAATACCGGTTCAGAAGTAGAAAAAGCCGGTTTAACGAATGGTATTTTGTATGGTGTGGCTATTGCCAGTTTGGTTGCAGAAACCAACACGAGTATTCCTGCTCCGAACACCACTTTTTCATTAATTAACCTGGGCGATGTTTCAGCCATATCCGGTGCCTCTCTAAATACATTAAGTAACAATTTAGGGGTTACTGCATTTATGCGTCCCGAGGATGGTGCCTGGGATCCTATGAATCCTAACGATTTTTATTTCGTTACCACTAATTCATTTACAAGCCCAAGTCGTTTGTGGAGACTTCGTTTTAACGATATAGAAAATCCTCAATTGGGTGGCAAAGTTACTGCAGTTCTTGATGGAACAGAAGGGCAAAAAATGATGGATAATATGGTATTTGATAATTCAGGACATATTATCATCCAAGAAGACCCCGGTAATCAAGCTCACACTGCCATGGTATGGCAATATGATGTAGCTACCGATGCTTTATCACCGCTTGTAGATCAGGATCCCAATAAGTTTATTATAGGTGGTTCGGAGTACTTAACGCAAGACGAGGAATCTTCCGGAGTTGTTGATTTGCAGGGAATAAAAAACACAGGCTGGTTTATCATGTACGATCAGGCACACACATCCATGCCCAACCCAATGGTAGAAAGAGGACAGTTATTGCTTTTCTACAATCCATCAACAGCCAATTCCAGCCCGGAAATAAATATTACAGGCAACTCTAATAATATTTTGAATAACGCTGTAACTACTTCTACAAACAACAACACTAATTATGGTAATGTATTGTTAAGCAACAGCTCAATTAAAACTTTTGTTATACAAAATACCGGTGTTGGTCCGTTAAAAGTAAATGGAATAAACTTTTTTGGCGGAAATAGCGGAGACTTCTCATTATTAAATCCTCCTGCTATGCCGTTTACGGTTACTCCCAGCGGTTCGGTTACGTTTTCTGTTCAATTTACACCCGCCAGTACAGGTGCCAGAACTACTACCATAGTAGTAATGAGTAATGATTTCGACGAAGATTACTACCAGTATAAAATAGAAGGTAACGGATTTTCAACAGTAGGAATTTCTGAGACTGAGTTTAGTGCTTCCTCGTTTGTCTTATTCCCAAATCCTACTGATAATACGGCTTACGTGAAACTTAAGACAGATAAATCAGAAAAAGTTATAGTAAACGTGGTAGATATGCTTGGTAAAATTCAACAAACAAACGAGTATAATTTGAATACGGGTGAGCATCAGTTAGAAATTAATACATCAAAATTGCCTAACGGAGAATATTTCATACAGCTCCGTAAAGGAAATAAATTAACTACTTCAAAACTGATAGTTAACCATTAATATTTTAAAAAGCAACTGAAAACCAGGCATGCGCAAGCATGTCTGGTTTTGGTGTTTATGTATGAATAGGCTCGTTAATTTGGCACCATATATCTTTACATTATTGGTATCCCTGGGGATATTTTTTTCTTTTAAGGGGCTTGAGCAAAATCCTCTACTTTACAAAAAGCTATACGCGCGTAAAATAGCATCTTTTGATAGCGCTGTAAAAAGTTCTGTAATTTTTTTAAACAAACTAAATTGGGATGACAATGCCACACAAATTACGCAGAATAGAATAGACTCTCTAAGACTCTTTTTAAAGCCAATTGATTTTTGGCTAAGGTATTTAGAGCCTATTCAATATAAACTCATTAATGGTCCGCTTCCGGTTGAATGGGAAACAGAAGTTTTTGAAAAATACGAAAAGCCTTACAAACGATATGGGGCAGGTTTAACGCTGGCTTATTTGTACGCCGAGGAGGAAAATACATCAAAGGATTCCTTGGTAACCTTAATTCAACTGGCTGTTGATGCCTTAAAAGCATACAAGCACGATACTATTGTGAATGAGCTTAATAAGCCTGAGCATTTTTATTTTGCTAACAGGCTTCATCTTCTTAACATGGCTGCGATTTATACTACCGGATTTGAATGTCCTAACACCAAAAAAATAATACCTGAACTCAGGGCTATGATGCAGCAAACTCATGAGATATACAGAATTTTCAATGAATCATCTCCATCATTTTCTTTATCGGATGATTACGTAGCCTTGTACCGAAAAGCTACCATCTATTCCGAAAAACAACCCGATGATTTTGAAAAATTCGATCATTTTTCATTTATTAAAAATTATGTAAATCCGTTATTTAAGCTAAACCAACAATTAATACAGCAATATAACCTAAAAAGTACGAGTTTTATCGATTATTCCCTTAATAATAAAGCTTTATCAATTTTCAGTAAAGAGCTTTATACAGGCCAAAACCCACTGGGTATTTATGGCAAAATCAAAGACCCTGCCTTGCTGGAGGAAATAGAGAAATTGGGTCGACTTTTATTTTACGACCCTATTTTATCAGGAAATAACGAGAGAAGCTGTGCTTCCTGCCATATTCCCGGTCATTACTTTACTGATACAACAGAAAAAAGTTCGCTTCATTTCAATAAAAAAGACCGACTTCCCAGAAACAGCCCCAGTTTATTAAATGCCGATTATAATCATTTGATTATGCTTGACGGTTTTCATATATCACTTCAAAATCAGGCAGAGGCAGTAATGTTAAACCCAAATGAAATGGGATCTAAACGTGATGAACTGATTAAAAAAATAATGAGTTGTGAAGAATATGCCACAGTAATAAACAAACTAATTAAATATACCCCTTCGTACAAGGAGGTTAATCTTCAACATATAGCATCTGCTTTAACAACTTATTACACTAAATTCAGTAGATTTTATTCACCTCTTGACGAGGCCATGAACAGCTCGGGCGAATTAAATTCAGATGCCAGAGAAGGATTTAATATTTTTATGAGCAAAGCACAGTGCGCTACATGCCATTTCATACCTCACTTTAACGGAGTTAAACCGCCTTATGTTGGTTCGGAGTTTGAAGTATTAGGAGTACCTAAAGACAAAGCATTCAAAGAATTGAGTACAGACAGGGGTAGATATGAAATAAATCCTGCCAAAGAAACGCTTCATGCATTTAGAACGGGGACATTAAAAAATATTATGAAGACAAAACCCTATATGCACAACGGCGTATTTAACAGCATGGAAGAAGTAATAGATTTTTATGATGCAGGAGGAGGAGAGGGAAGGGGATTAAAAGTATCTAATCAAACACTTTCTGCCGACTCGCTGCATTTAAGCGAAATAGAAAAAACAAAATTAATAGCATTTCTAAATTCTTTAACCGAAAAAATTGAGTTTGACCCCCCACCTCAAAAACTACCCGTTTCGTCAATTAAAAAACTAAACAATAGAAAAGTAAATGGAACATACTAAAAAAATATTTATAGGAGCCATATTCTTGTTTTTACTTTTTTTCATAAAGTGTAGCACAAAAAAAGAAACTGTAAAATACGTATTTCCTGAGCAGATGCTGCCACACGTAAAAGAACAATACAAAATGATGTGCGACAGAGGAAAAATACTTTGGGACAATAACTGTGCATCTTGTCATAACGTAAAAAAAGGAAAAAAGAATCCTGTGCCTGACTTTAGAGAAGATCAGCTTAGAGGATATGAACTGCGTGTAGCCAATGCCAAACACGAATCTACTTTGCCCGATACCCTTGTTACCGAAGAAGATTTAAGCGTTATAATGATTTTTTTGCGTTATAAGGAAAAAAACAACTAAAGCCGTTTTTATAAAATTTTATAAGTACTTTTTTTAATTGGCTTATTTATTTTATACTTTAGCTCGGCTTATTAGTTGATTATGCGAATAGTTACTTTTTTGTATATGCTGAGTTGTGCCGCAACCCTTAGCGCTCAAACTTTTAAAAACGCTGATTATTTGGACTATACCGTTGTAGAAACCGGTAAAACGGATGATGGTACGCCGGTTAACTACTATAACATAGAAGGGAGTATACGCAGGGCTCTCACCGGTAAGGAATATGTGTATTATAAAACCGTTGTTGAAAATGCTGTATCTGCTATGGATGCTGCTTGGATAAACAATCCATCATGGAAAAAAAGGTATGACTGGAAGTATGGTGAAGAAATTTCAGGCGGAATGTATCGTACAAAGAAAATGGACGAAGAAGGAGCGCCTAATAGGTATGCAATAAACAATACCATTTTACCCAGCAAAGAACATCCGTTATTCAACTATTTTAAAAAGATGAATGACAGCCTGTATAATCCGGCTTTGAATGTTGGTAAGGGCACCGAACACTTGCTGGCAGTTCAACAGTATGAGAATAACTCTCCCAGGCTGGATATGAGTATCCGAATTAACGAGCTATATAAGACAACGTCGGTTTCAGAAATTACAGAGCAAGATATGCGTTTTAAAACGAAAGTGCCTTATAAGGTTTTTAAAAGAAACGATTCTATTTGGTATAAAAACGAAGACGATAAAGAAAATGATCCCAGCAGTTATCGATTTCAAAAAAATACGTTGTTTCTTGTATTAGGGAATTACGATTTGGTAAGCTTTACAAAAGGAATAACAGACGAAACAGTAGAATACAAAATGTTTGTGTCTAACAATAAAACCTTGAAACAATTCAGGAGATTAGATTACATTATAATTGAGCTAACAGGGCATGATGAATCTATAAAATTATTTTTGAGTAAGCTTGATTGGAAAAAATTAGAAGCTGTTTTTAAACTTAAATCAAAGTAATAGTGTTTAGCGCCAGCCACCGCCTAAAGCTTTGTATAAATTTACCGTAGCCTGCAGTTGTTTTTTTCGTGTATCGGTTAGCTCAATTTTTGCTTGTAACGCATTTTTTTGCGTCATCAGTATTTCAAACGAACTAACCCGGCCTGTCTTAAACAAATCGGAAGAAGCTTCAATCGCTTTGGTGAGTGCATCTACCTCTTTACTTTTGTAGTTGTATATTAACGAGAGATTATTGGCGTAATATATCTGGTTAGAAACTTCCATGTAGCCGTTTAATATAGCTTTTTGATAATTGCACATGGCATCCAGTTGATTTGCTTTAGATATTCTGAATTCGGCTTTTATGGCATTTCTGTTAATAAGCGGAGCCGCCAAATTACCAAAGATACTGTAAGCAATTGATTGAGGGTGAAGGATAAGGAAAGCCGGATTAAATGACTGATATCCTAAACTTCCATTGATGCGCAGAGAAGGAAAAAACGCTGCTCTGGCTGCTTTTACATTACATTTGGCTGCAACTACTTCGTATTCTGCCTGCCTTACATCCGGCCTGTTTTTTAATAAGGCCGAGGGAACTCCTGTTCCCTTAAATGGCATTGTATTTACTTCAAAACCCGATTTATCTCTTGGTATGGGCTGGGCAAAACGTCCCAATAAATAATTAATATAGTTTTCACAAACATATATGCTTTGTTGAAATTCCACTTCCAGAGCTTTTGAATTAAACAACTGTGCTTCGAACTGTTTAACGGCAAGTTCATTAGCGTCTCCTGCTTCTTTTTGAATTTTAATTACGGAAAGCGCATTTTCGAGCAAAGCATTGGTTTCTTTTATAATTTCAAGTTGCCTGTCAAGTGCAAGTAATTCATAATAAAGGCAGGCCAGTTCTGCTACCAGGTTTGATATAACTAAATTTCTCCCTTCATTTCCGGCTATATATTTAGCCAAAGCAGCTTTTCGCCTGTTATTTAAACGCCCCCAAACGTCCAGCTCCCAGGAAGTGGTGATACCTAAATAGTAATCGGGTAAGTGCTCCGGTACTTTTTGTTCTTCTTCAATATTGGGGGAAAAGTTAGTATCAAAATTTCCAACACCATCCATCGTATACTTCCCGAATCTTCTTTGTCCAATTGATGCTGCACCATTTATATCCGGAAGCATAAGCATTTTGGTTTGTTTCATTTCTGCTTTTAATATTTCTGTTTTTTGAAATATTTTGTAGATATCGATATTGTTTTTTAAGGCTGTATCTATAAGAGAAACCAGGAGCGGGTCTTTGAAATAATCTTTCCACTTGATTTCCGCAATATTAAAAGAATCTGTTCCTACTGTGTATTTATCAGGTATTGTTTTAAAAGAGGAAGTTACGCTTGTATCAACTCCTTTGCATCCTTGAAATAAGAAGGTTATCAGTAAAAAAATGCAGAAGAAAAAATTAATTACTCTCATTTTGTTTTTTTCTAGATTTAGTATAACCAATAGAGGCGAACAACACATAAAGTCCCGGAATTACCACTACACCAAATACTGTCCCAAATAACATTCCCCCGGCTGCAGCTGTACCGATGGTTCTGTTTCCAATAGCTCCGGCTCCACTCGCCAACATTAATGGTATTAATCCTGCTATAAAAGCAAAAGAGGTCATTAATATGGGTCTGAGCCTGGAAATGGCTCCTTCAATGGCTGCCTCCAATGGAGTTTTTCCTTCTTTTTGGCGAAGTATGGAAAATTCAACTATCAAAATGGCGTTTTTTCCCAACAAGCCAATAAGCATAATAAGGGCAACCTGCGCATAAATATTGTTTTCAAGTCCGAGAAGTGTCAGAAGAAAAAATGAACCAAATATACCTGCCGGAAGAGACAAAATAACCGGCAAAGGAAGTAGGAAACTTTCATACTGGGCAGATAGTATTAAGTATACAAAAAGCAAGCAAACTATAAAAATGTATATTGCTTGATTTCCTGTTTTAACTTGATCTAACGTCATTCCCGACCAATCAAAGGTATAGCCCTTTGGTAATTTTTCGGCGGCTAACTTATTTACTGTTTTAATCACGTCCCCGCTACTATATCCCGGAGCAGGCTCTCCGTTTATCATAGCAGCATTATACATATTATATCGGGTTAATTGTTCGGGACCAAATACTTTTTTAATATGAGCAAAGGAACTGTAAGGCACCATTTCCCCGCTATTATTTTTTACATAAAGCTTTAGTATATCTTGTGGTTGAGCTCGGTATTTTGGCAAGGCCTGAAGCATTACTTTATATAACTGATTAAATCGGATGAAGTTAGTAGTGTAATAGCTTCCTATTAACGTTTGTAAATTATCCATGGCTGTTAAAACACTAACGCCTTTTTGAGCGGCTTTGTCATAATCTATATGTACCATATACTGAGGAAAACTGGCATCGTAGCTGCTAAAAGTATTTTCAATGGCTTCCGATTTATTCAATTCACTTACAAAATCATTTGCTACTTTTTGCAGTTTTTGTAGATCGCCACTTCCGGTTCTATCCTGCAAACGAAGTTCAAAGCCGCTGGCGTTACCATAACCGGGCACCGCCGGAGGAGGAAAGAATTGTATACTGGCATCTTTTATATGCGCTGTTTTTTGTTCTAACAAGGAAATAACGTCATCTACACTTTCTTTTCGTTTATCCCAGGGTTTTAAATTTACCATACCCATACCAAAAGAAGCCCCGGAACCGTCGGTTAACATGCTAAATCCGGCCAGTGTAGAAACAGCTTCAACACTTTCTATACTTTTGCTCACCTTGGAAATTTCGTCCATCACATCCTCTGTTCTTTCGAGTGTAGATCCCGAAGGGGTGGTTACGTTAACATAAATAGTTCCTTGATCTTCGGTTGGTATAAAACCGGAGGGAAGAATAGCGGAAACTCCCCAGGTGGCTATCATAAATATGATAAGAGAAGCATAGGTAATGGTTCTTCTTCCGGCTATTTTTTCTATAATTCCTCTGTATCTACCCACAAGCTTCAGATATCCCATATTAAAATTTGAAAAGAATCGTCCCAAAAGTTTATTATTCGCTTTGTGCTCATGAGGATTTTTTAGCATAATAGCACATAGGGCAGGAGTGAGGGTAAGCGCATTGATACCGGAGATAACGATAGCAATGGCTAGTGTAATGGAAAACTGGCGATAAAAAACACCAACAGGCCCCGATAAGAAAGCCACCGGAATAAACACGGCAGACATTACCAATGTAATGGCAATAATGGCCGCACTTATTTCATCCATGCTTTTTATAGTGGCTGTCTTAGCATCGCATTCATCTGTTTCCATTTTAGCATGAACCGCCTCTACTACCACAATGGCATTATCTACCACAATACCTATAGCCAAAACCAAGGCAAAAAGGGTAAGCAGATTTATCGAAAAACCCAAAAGCTGCATAAAGAAAAAAGTTCCCACCAGCGATACCGGTACGGCAATGGAAGGAATAAGGGTGGAGCGCCAGTCTTGAAGAAAAACAAATACTACTAAAGCAACCAGTATAAATGCCTCTATCAGCGTTTTTATTACTTCATGAATAGAAGCATCTAAAAATCTGGAAACGTCGTAGCTAATAGTATAATCCATGCCCGGAGGAAAACTAGTTTGTTTTATCTGGGCCATTTTTTCCTTAACACGGGTAATTACCTCGCTGGCATTAGAACCCGGACGTTGTTTCATAATAATGGCTGCCGAAGGTTTTCCGTTTTCTTTTGACAGCACATCATAATCTAACGATCCAAATTCAACTTCGGCTATATCTTTTAATCGAAGAATTTCTCCTGAAGGAGATGCTTTAATGGCAATATTTTCGTACTGTTCTTTATGAATAAATTTTCCTGTGTACTTGATAACGTATTGAAGCGATTGGGCCTTTCTTCCGGAGCTTTCACCAACCTTACCCGGAGCAGCTTCTACATTTTGGTTTCTAAGAGCATTAATAACATCTTCCGAAGATATTTCGTAAACCGACATCCGATCGGGTTTTAACCATACGCGCATGGCATATTCCCGCTGCCCCATGATGTCGGCAAAGCCCACCCCGTCTATCCGTTTTAACTCAGGTAATATGTTTATATCGGCAAAGTTGAAGAGGAATTTTTCATCAAAAATGGTATCGGTGCTCAAAATATTCAGATACATGAGCATACTGTTTACTTCCTTTTCAACACTAACACCGGCTTTTATAACTTCCTCCGGCAGTTCGTCTAAAGCTGTAGCCACTCTGTTTTGAACATTAACAGCTGCTAAATCGGGGTTAGTTCCTACTTCAAAATATATTTGTATTAAACTGGTACCATCGTTTCCGGAAACCGATGTCATATAATTCATTCCGGGAACTCCGTTAATTACCCTTTCTAAAGGGATAACTACCGCTTTTGAGCAAACTTCGGCATTAGCGCCCGTGTAGCGTGTAGTTACGGTAACTGCCGGCGGAGTAATTTCAGGATATTGGGTAACAGGTAGCTGAAGCAACGCCAATATACCCAGAAAGGTGATAAGAACGGATATTACTATAGAAAGAACCGGCCTGTGTATGAATTTACTGAACATAGAATTTTATTGTTACTGTTTTGCCAACTCTTTCATAAGAACGTTTAAATTCTTGAAATCCGAAATTATTTTTGTTCCATCTTTAACGTTTTGTATCCCTTCGTAAACTATTCTGTCATTAGCAGAAAGTCCCGACTGTAGGATAAACAAATGAGGTATCCTCAGTCTTGGCACTACCGTTCTTAGTCTTACGGTATCTGATTTATCAACTACATACACATAGGTTCTGTCTTGAATTTCGAAAGTAGATTTTTGAGGGATAATAAGCGCTTTTTTTACCTTTTTATACAATCTTACTTTTCCGCTGGAGCCGTGTTTTAAAATTCTTTCAGGGTTTGGAAATCTGGCTCTGAAAGCGATACTGCCCGTGCTTTGGTCGAACTCCCCCTCAATGGTTTCTATAGAGCCTTTGTGCGGATGTGGTTGATTATTTGCTAAAATGAGAATTAAGTTGTTCCTGGCTGCAGAATCTGTTTTATTGGAAATGAATTCGAGGTATTCCATTTCCGAAACATTGAAATAAGCGAATACCTCGTTATTGTCGGATATGCTGGTGAGTAATGTTCCTTCATCTATTAAACTTCCAATTTTGTTTGGTATTCTGTCTATAATACCGTCAAAAGGTGCTTTAATTTCCGTTAAAGAAAGTTTTAAAGAGGCGTTTGATTCATATGCCTGAGCTTCTTCTACTTTTGCGTTAAGCGCATCAAGTTTTGCTTTAGCCATTTCCAGTTCTGATTTTGAAACCACGTTTTTTTCTACCAGCGTTTTAACGTTTTGATAATCTACTTCGGCGGCTTTTGCATCGGCAATAGCACTTTTAAGCATAGCCTTTGCTCTTAATAACTCTTCTTTGTACTCTTGACTACTGATACTGAAAAGTACCTGCCCGGCTTTAACAGTTTTTCCTTCATCCACGTGAATTTTTTCCAAATATCCCTTTACCCTTGCCCTAAGTTCCACATTTTGAACCGAGTGTATATCGGCTATATAGTCGTTTTGATAAGAAGTATCCATAACCAAGGGGCTGGTTACCGGATAGGTATCTTTTATGTTACTATTTTGATCGTTACTGTTACAAGCGAATAAAAACGCTAAAAAGCAGTAGGTTATACCTGATATTTTTTTGTACATAAATAATTGATTCAAACAATAAACTATTGTTACACGATTAACTTACGCCGTGATAAAGGTTTAAATCAAATAAATTTTGGAGGAGGACCTAGAAGATTCCAGGAATGGTCAGGGAAATTTTTTTGATACTTTGTTTGATGTTTTACTTCGCTATTAAATGGAGTATAGGAGAAAACCGTATAGTATATGGCCGCATCACAACTGTTTATTTCAAGAAAATAGTCTTCTAAACACTCGTTGCTGATAGGGATATCTTCTCCCACATAACATCCATCTACATATTCCAGGTCCGTTTCTATAGAGTTTGGTGTAGAATTATGATTGGCAAAGTAAATTCTAAACTCAGGGTCTACATAGTGCAGAAAATTAACGGCTAAATTGGTTATCTGTAGAACCAAAAGGAGCAAAACTATTTGTTTAAATATATCTTTTAATTGTTTGATATATAGTTATTTGGGTTACAAATATACATTTAAAGGTTTTATTTTCCAAAACACTATAAAACGATTAGAGTACCTCTTTAATGATGTTTATTTTGGTTTAGCTCCTCCTTTTCTTTATCAACAACAAACCAGGAGGCAACGTAAGCAGTAAAGGTTCCAAAAAGTCCCACGCCCGCTGTCATTAAGAGCATGGCTATTAATCTTCCCTCTGTAGTAACAGGATATTTATCTCCGTATCCTACGGTGGTTATGGTTACATATGCCCACCAAATGGCATCTCCGGCAGTTTTAATATTGCTTTCGGGATCTTTTTCCACTTGCAGTATAGCAATAGAACAAAATATCAAAAGCAATACGGCTAT
Organism: uncultured Akkermansia sp.; assembly: GCA_964585565.1. Taxonomy (GTDB): domain Bacteria; phylum Bacteroidota; class Bacteroidia; order B-17B0; family Aurantibacillaceae; genus Aurantibacillus. The sequence goes on from CAZPEC010000005.1 coordinate 223,550, forward strand.
TATGGAAACGGAAGTAAAAGCACCGGTAACTTTGCTCTTAAATATATGGTCCAGAAGGTTTTTGGTGCTTTTGAAAGCACGAATAATTCTTATTAATCGAATTAGCCTAAATAACCTACCTGCTCTTAATGCGTCTATCATGGGTATGGAACTCAATAGGTCTATCCAACCCCATTTCATGAATTGGAGTTTATTTTCTGCCTGATAAAAACGAATACAAAAATCCAAGAAAAAAACTACACAAATGCCATTATCAATATATTTAAGAAGTTTGGAAGTTTCTTCGGGCAAAACATAAAGTGTGTCTATCAGCATGGCTATTAACACGTAAATGGTTAAAAAAAGAACAACCAGATTTAAATAATCCAGCCTATCTGTTTTGTTTTTTTGAGCACTCATTATGTTTAGTCTTCTAAAATTAGAAACTCGGTTCTTCTGTTTTTTGCCCTTCCTTGTTCTGTTTTATTGTCAGCAATGGGCTTAGTGGCTCCATAACCTTTGGCACTAATTCGCTTGCCGTTTACCTTACACTCCTCCAAAAATTGTTTTACAGAATAAGCGCGATTGCTACTTAATGCTTCGTTATCTTTTGCCGAGCCTATATTATCGGTATGTCCCTGTATTTCTACCTTCAGTTTTGGGTTTTCGTTCAAATAATCGGCAAATGACTGTAAAATGATTTTGCTTTCTTCTGTAATTTCAGCGCTGTTTGTTTTATAGTTGATATTATTTATGATAAAACTCTTGCCTTTTTCTGCCTTTGTAAGTTGGATGTTAATAGGCGGAGGAGCGTTGCCAAAGCTAATGTTTTTGGTATCAACAATAGTAGAATTAAATGCCATACTATCTTTTTTTACAGTAATTACCAGGTTGTTTTTCTTTTCCAGATTTACAACCGCCATAAACTCTCCCGTTGTACTGTCAACTACCGCATACTTTTTTTCTTTTGTTACAATGTCTTTTACCTCTACAACGGCACCGGTAATGGGGTTTGATTCCGAATCAACCGCTTTTCCGCTGATAAACTCAATTTGTTTAGGTCTTGCTTCAGGATATAGTTCAAAGCTGTATAAATCATATCTTCCGGCACCTTTGCCTTTTACTTTTTCGCCTTCAAAACTAAAAAAGTATCCTGTTTTTGCATCTTTACTTACAAAAAAACCAACATCATCTGTTTCTGAGTTAATAGGTGAACCAATGTTTACGGGTTCTGTCCATTCTCCCTTTTCGTTTTTTCGTGAAAAAAATATGTCAAATTTTCCGAAACCAAAATGCCCATCGCTGCTAAAATATAAGGTTTCGCTATCGCTATGAATAAAAGGTGTTCGTTCATTGCCTTTGGTGTTAATTGTTGGCCCCAAATTTTGCGGCACGCTCCACTGGCCGGTTTTAGGGTCTTTACAGGTCATATATATATCTGTTCCTCCATATCCGCCCGCCCGGTCGCTGGCAAAATAAAGCGTTAAACCATCAGCAGCTATGCTTGGTTGACTATCCCAATATTTTGGATGATTCACTACGGGGCTAAGTTTTTTAATTTCGCTCCAGCCTTCATTTACCATATCTCCTGTGTTTTCCACATAATACAAATCAACATTAGGCTGGGGGCCTCCTTCGTTACGCATCATAGCAAAGTATAGGGTTTTATTGTTAATTGATATGGTGCATCCTCCCTGGTTTTCTTCCGTTTCATTGAAAGGATAGTACATGGGTTCTCCTTTATTGAATTGGCCATTAGCTTCTCTTTTAGAGATCATGAACACTTCTATTTCTTTATCTTGAGTGTATACCTTATCCGTTTTTCGGGGTGGCATTTTTCGGATATAATAACAGTATTTATCGTCGGGAGACACATACGCTAAATATTCGTCGCGTTCGGTTGATACGCCTTTTACCAGTTGAGGATTAAATGGCACATTTTTTTTGAGTGCGTTTTCTTTTTTTACGGTTTTTAATATTAGTTTGGCGTCTTTTAACTGTTCCTCATAATCTTTACTAAACTTTTTTTCGTTTTCATCTTTAAAGTTTATAAACAAATTCAGATACCTTGCAGCCGAATCGTTTAAATAGCGCTCAAAAAAATCAACGCCTATATAGTAGTATGGCTCGCTGTGAATTTTAGGGCACGACTTAATCGCTTTCATAAAAAAGGGTACTGCCGGAGTAAAAGGCTTATTTTCTAATTTACAATGAACAATAATTTCATTGGCAACGGCCAGGTTGGCTTCAGCGAAATCGGGTTCCAACTCTAGGCATTCATTTAAAAACTTGAGGCGCTCAGGCTTTTTATAACTTTTTTTATCGGTGCCCTTTTTGTAAAGATTTTTAGCCTTTTTATTATCAATGTCATTGCAAAAACCCTTATTTTCATCATCCTGAGAGTAAAGGATAAAAAAGGATAAAATAAAATATAATGTAAAATATGCTGGCTTCATTTGTTTAAATCCGTTACCCCAAATTTAAGGCCAGTGTAAGGTATTTCTAACACCTTTTTATGTTTTTTATACCAATACCTGTTAATTTCTTTTAAGGAGTGTTGTCCAACACTATTTTCCCCTCAAATCCATAAGCTTTCAATAGATTCTGATTGATTTCGGCTGATGGATTTTCATTTATTTCAGGAAAAGCTAAAATTCCGGAATCGGGGAGGGGTTTTAGTGATATAGTTTTTTCTACGGCTTGTAGCTCTTTTATTTTTTCTATCCTGGCCTCATAGGCGGTAGAAAATATATACATATCACGAACTTTTAGAATTGCGTAGGCAGTATAGATAAGTAATAAAAAACAGGCGATGATTTGAGGTAAAATCAACAATTTGTATGAACGTAATAAACTTCCTAAGGCATAGGAACTAAGAAAAACATATATGGATAAGATAAAATTAAGCGGAAACCAAACTCTGGCAGGGGCAAATCCTTTGAATACTAGGTTAGATATTGTTCCTATCATGATAAAAGTTAATATGGCCAATAGCAAAAGATGTTTATTTAATAGAATTTTATTGATACAAGCTGCTATTTTAAGTTTATTTTCAAAGAGCACTGCAAAAAGAAAAAAGAAAATAAACCAGTACAGCGTCCACAGGGATTTTTTCTGAAACAACAAATGCCAAAGCGAGAGAATAAAATTATGAAGAGGATGATAAGGTGTTGTGGTTTCTTCTATTTGCCAACGAACAGCCGTACCGGGGGCTAAATACACTACGCTTGCTGATATCAGGAGAGGTATGAGCGCTAACAGAACTAAAGGTTTAATTATTTTTTTCTTTGAAACTTTGTTTTCAGCATTATAATATAGAAGCAGACAAAATAACAGAAAACCAGAAATTATTTCCGAACCGGAACCCGCAATAAAAAACAAAACAGCTATACTAATTTGTAGTTTAAAAGCATTGCTGTAGTTTACTAAAAGAGCTATGCCGAGAAGGCCTAATGCGATGGGAAATACATAGTATAAAAATATTATAAATGAAGAAAATAATTCTACTGATGCAAAGCTGATATGGTACACTGCCATTAAAAACAGAATAGCTGTAGGTAGGAAAACCACTTTGCTTTCATTGGAAATTAAATTGATTATTTTGCCTTTAAATAGATGTTTAAATGCGTAAATAAAAATAAGTACGGTAATTACGCAAGTAATTATCTTAAGAAATTGAGCATAATCAGCCTTGGTGATAAGTAGAAAAACAAGCGTGGTTATATGTCGGAAATTGAAATAGTTGTAATTAAATTCTAAAACCTTCAAAAAACCCATTTCTCTCTGTAAGGCCATTAAGGCCAGGTCGTCATTAGCGGGTTTTGAGAAATAAAAAATTGAAAAAATAAATAAGGCGCCTAAAAAAGAAAATGCATAAAGCCATACAGTATGAGCTGATGGTGTAAATGAATTGCGCATCGAACATTTTATTTTTTAAAAAAGAAAAAAAATACTGCAGCTGCCGCAGAAACATCTGAAACGTCCTTGTAATAAGCAACTGTTCGATAAGAGGCGTCCTCCAGTTTTCCATTTTTATAATAGCCAATTGTTTTATAAGAGGCGTCTTCTACTTTCCCATTTTTAATATACCCGATTGTTTGATAGGAAGCATTTTCTATTTTTCCGTTTGATTGAATGTAGCCGATTGTACGGTAGGATGCGTCTTCTACTTTTCCGTTGTTTCTGATATACCCTAAGGTGTTATAGGAAGCGTTTTCTATTTTACCATCCTTATTTATGTATCCCAAGGTTACGTATGAAGAATTTTGAATTTTTTGACAAAAAAAGATCCCATTTGCCCCAAAAAAGAGCAGGAAGAAGAAAATTATTTTAGAGTGGGTTATAAACAATAACAAATTATTATTTAATCAATTCTCGTAAATTTAGCTTTTTACCTCTGTTAATTAAAAAATCTTGTCTTAAAAAATGTATAAAAAGAACCTAAGTTATAATTAGTTTTAGTATAAAAAACTGATTAACAGGTATGTGTATTAAAAGGCACCTGCTTGTAATTATAAAAGTGTTATCAAACGGTCTTTCCCTCTTTTAAGCAAACATTTTGCTCAATGGTGCTAAAAAATAGATAAACGGAACTTTTATCTTATCAATTTTTTTTTATCTTTGGTACGGTATAATATGAGTAAACTGGATATAAAAGAAACTAAAAGTGCGCCCTCTGTGTTGTTGGACCCCGAAAAAGGCAGGTTTGAAATAAGGGGTAATTCGTTTTTAGATAATGCACACGAATTTTTTACTCCGGTTATTAATTGGATAAAAGAATACGAAAAATCCCCAAACGAAGAAACCAGAGTTGTTTTTGACTTAACTTACATAAATACCTCCTCTCAGCGCATGGTTTTTGACTTTTTAAAATCGCTTAACAACATCCATAAGTCAGGTAAAAAAGTGCTTGTTGAGTGGTTGTACGATGAAAATGACGACGACCTTCGGGATGTGGGCAATGACCTGCTTAGCTTTATGGATTTTCCCTTTAAAGTATTGGTAAAGGTCAGCTGATTGTAAAACTAAAACCGATTTTTACTTCTTTTTCTCGATACAGTTCCTGCATTCCGGGAACCACGTTTCTATTATATCGGGCATATCAATAATATGCTGCTCGTCTGTTTTAACTTTAATTTGAGTAAAAAATATTTTTGCGGCTTTCTTTTGCTTTTTTAGTTCTTTAATCATTTCCGGAGTAAGTTTGTTTGAGAATCCCTCGGCTTTAAAATTTTTACTCCCCTTAATCCAGAACATGTATGATACAATTTCATTTTCCTTAGGATTCCCAAAACGATCTATAGCAAATAGCCTGTATTCCGTATTATCAAACACCACTTTTACTAAATTTTGCTCTTTTTTTATTTTAATGGTTCCGATGTTTTCCTGGGAACAGAGGTAACTAAGCGTACAAATTAATGGTATGATAAAACGTATTTTACGCATGAATATACTAACGGTTTAAAAAGTACTCTATGCAAAATTAGTTATATAATTTTTCCCGTTGTTCTTTTACTGAGGTATTACCCAAAAACTCGTCATAAGTCATTTCTTTATCAATAATTCCTTTTGGGGTAAGTTCAATTATTCTGTTTGCTACGGTTTGTATAAGCTCGTGATCGTGACTGGTAAAAAGTATAGTTCCTGAATAATCTTTTAATGCGTCATTATATGCAATAATACTTTCCAAATCCAGATGGTTAGTTGGCTCTTCCAGTATAAGCAAATTAGGATTTGCCAGCATGAGTCGGCTGGTCATACAACGCACTTTTTCTCCTCCGCTTAATACGCTTACCTTTTTAAGTACTTCTTCTCCGCTAAAGAGCATTTTTCCCAGGAAGCCTCGAATATAGGTTTCGTCTTTTTCTTTGCTAAACTGTCTTAGCCAATCTATTAAATTGTAATCACTTTTAAAAAACTCTCCATTATCGTTAGGAAGGTGTGCTTTGTATATGGTTGTTCCAAAAGTGTACTTTCCTTCATCCGGTTTTTCTATATCGGCCAAGATATTAAATAGGGCAGTAATGGCTAGTTGGTTTTTACTTACAAAAGCTATCTTGTCGCCTTTTTTAACATTAATATTTACCTTACTGAAATAATAATTCCCTTCCGGATTTTTTTTTGCCAAGTTTTCAATAAGCAATATCTGATCCCCGGCTTCTCGTTCTTGCTTAAATATAATACCCGGATAGCGCCTGTTACTGGGTGGTATTTCATCTATGGTAAGCTTATCCAATAATTTTTTTCTGCTCGTAGCCTGCCTGCTTTTACTGGCATTTGCGCTAAAACGTGCAACAAACTCTTGCAATTCTTTTCTTTTTTCTTCAATTTTTTTGTTTTGGTCACTTCGTTGTTTTAACTGTAACTGACTCATTTGATACCAAAAACTATAGTTTCCGGTATATGTTTGCAGTTTTCCGTAATCAATATCGCATATATGGGTACATACAGCATCCAAAAAATGTCTGTCGTGGCTTATAACAATTACCGTGTTAGTAAAATCAGCCAAAAAATCTTCCAGCCAACTTATGGTATCTATGTCCAAGTCGTTGGTGGGTTCGTCTAAAAGCAACAGATCAGGGTTACCAAACAAAGCCTGTGCCAACAATACTTTTACGCGTTCTTTCCCATTTAGTTCTTTTACAAGTTTATAATGGTCTTCAGGTTTTATTCCCATGTTGGTAAGCATACCTGCGGCATCGCTTTCTGCATTCCAACCATTTAACTCGGCAAATTCCGCCTCCAGTTCGCTTGCTTTTATTCCGTCTTGTTCGTTAAAATCCGGTTTTGCATAAATGGCGTCTTTTTCTTTCATAAGCTGGTAAAGACGCTTATTTCCCATAATAACCGTATCAATAGCCGTATATTCATTAAAGGCAGTATGATCTTGTTTTAAAACGCTCATTCTTTGCCCGGGGGTAATGGAAACCTCTCCTTTGGTTGGTTCTATTTCTCCGCTTAATATTTTCATAAAAGTGGATTTGCCGGCTCCATTGGCTCCTATAATTCCGTAGCAATTTCCCGGAGTAAATTTTACGTTTACTTCATCAAATAAAACGCGCTTTCCGTACTGAAGGGTAACGTTAGATACCGTAATCATACTTTACTTTTTAAGGGCACAAAGATAGTTATTTAGCGTCGCGCAGACTAAGAATTAGTTATTTTTGAGTACAATTGTAACAAATTCATAAAGTAGCCCGTCTAGTTATTATGAAAATAAGATTGATGAAAAAATTGTTCACTTTTATATTGTTTGGCGGTTTTTCGCAGGCCCAAACTGTTATTTCAGGGCAAGTTATAAATATGGCAAATGGAGAACCAATACCTTACGCTGCAGTGGGAATAAAAGGAAAAGCAATGGGCACGCTCAGTAATGAAGGTGGTTACTTTAACCTGCTTTTAAAAGATGTTGGAATAAACGATTCGCTGAAGGTTTCGTCCATTGGTTTTATTGCGAGGAGTTTTTCTTTACAAAGGGCCCAACAATTTGAAAACGAGCCCATATACCTAACACCAGAAGCTATAAAGCTAAATGAGGTGGTAATAAAACCTTCAAAAACGTATACAATTGTTTTGGGAAATAAAAAGTACAACAAAAATATACACTGCTCTTTTCAGGGAAGCGAAAATAATTTTTTAGGAGTAGAGGCCGCTATAAAAGCAAATAACAAAAAAGAAAGAGAGGTTTGGCTGGACGAGTTTAATTTTTACGTATCAAAAAATTTGGTGGAAGATACTATTGTATTCAGGCTTAACTTTTACGAAAAAGATAAGCAAGAGATGCCCGGTAAAAACATTTTAAAAAAACCTATAATTTTTAAAATATATAAACAGACCGGTATTATTACGGTAGATTTAAAACCCTATATGGCGTATACGAAAGACGATTTTTTTATCAGCATAGAGTGTTTAAGTAAAAAAGTAAATAAAGATAATTTAACCTTTTCCGGCTCCATCATAGGGCCAGCCTATTTCAAAATGGCTTCTTTTTCTAATTGGGAAAAAATAAACCTTATGGGACTTGACTTTAATGTTAAGGCAAGTTACACCAAGCCCTAAAATCAAAAAAATATTAAACAGATTTATGACTATATTTAACCCCTGTTAAATCCGTAGTTATGAAAGATAAACTAAAGGTATTAGAAGAAAAAAAGACGGAGGCACTGGCCGGTGGTGGAGCAAAACGAATTGAAGCTCAACACAAAAAAGGAAAGCTTACAGCCCGCGAGCGCATTCATTTATTACTAGATGAAAATTCTTTTGAAGAAATAGGTATGCTGGTTACGCATAGAAGCACCGATTTTGGACTTGATAAAGAAAAATATTTAGGAGATGGTGTAGTAACCGGTTATGGTACTGTAAACGGACGCCTTGTATACGTTTTTTCTCAGGATTTTACAGTGTTTGGAGGTTCTTTATCGGAAACACATGCCGAAAAAATATGCAAAATAATGGATTTGGCCATGAAGAATGGTGCCCCGGTGATAGGCCTAAACGATAGTGGTGGAGCCAGAATTCAGGAAGGAGTAGTGTCATTAGGCGGGTATGCCGATATTTTTTATCGAAACGTACGCAGCAGCGGTGTTATTCCCCAAATAAGTGCCATTATGGGGCCTTGCGCCGGAGGAGCAGTGTATAGTCCTGCCATGACAGATTTTATTTTAATGGTAGAAAACACCAGCTACATGTTTGTTACCGGTCCTAACGTTGTTAAAACTGTTACACACGAAGAGGTAACCAGCGAGGAACTGGGCGGCGCTATGACACACGCTACAAAGAGTGGCGTGACTCATTTTGCCTGTGCAAACGAAGCAGAGGCAATTTCATACATAAAACAGTTACTCAGCTACATGCCACAGAACTGTGAAGATGAACCTCCTGCTGTTCCATACCAGGGAGGAGATGAGTTAAGGCCCAAGTTAAATACCCTTATACCCGATAACGCCAGCCAGCCCTACGACATGAGGGAAGTAATTGAAGAAGTGATTGACGAAGGAACTTTTTTAGAGGTACATAAAAATTTTGCTGAAAACATTGTGGTTGGATTTGCCCGATTAGCCGGCAAAAGTATTGGCATAGTAGCAAATCAACCTGCTGTTTTGGCCGGAGTATTGGATATTCACAGCAGCACCAAAGCTGCCAGATTTGTGAGGTTTTGCGATTGTTTTAATATACCTCTGTTAGTTTTCGAAGATGTACCTGGTTTTTTACCCGGAACTGATCAAGAATGGAATGCTATTATATCCAACGGAGCTAAACTCCTTTACGCTTTCAGCGAAGCTACCGTCCCTCGTATTACCGTAATTACCCGAAAAGCATACGGGGGAGCCTATGATGTAATGAACAGCAAGCACATAGGAGCCGATATGAATTATGCCTGGCCAAGTGCAGAAATAGCAGTAATGGGCGCAAAAGGAGCTGCAGAAATTATTTTTAAAAACGAAATAGCGGCAGCAAAAGACAAAGAAGCTAAATGGAAAGAAAAAGAGGCTGAATATCAAAGCACCTTTGCTAACCCATACAGAGCAGCGGAGAGAGGGTTTATTGATGAAGTTATAAAACCGGAAGAAACACGTAAAAAACTAATTACAGCATTTAAAATGCTGGAAAATAAAGTAGATAAATTACCTAAAAAGAAACATGGAAATATTCCGTTGTAAGCCCATTAAAAATACACTTAGGAATATCATTTTCATTATTTTTTAGAATTAGAATACTCCATCCCTTGTTAAGCTTTAAAAAAGTCTGCAGATAATTTTCTGACAGGAATTGTTGTTTTATTTTTCTAACTAAATTTGTCTTACAAAAATCTACAGTAATTTTTTATCAAAAAAATCTCGTCATGAAAAGTTTCATAAGCGTTTTGCTAACCTTTTTAGTGGTAGCAACGTATTCACAAAATTTCGGTGACCAACTAAAAAAAAGAGCAGAAGACAGGTTAAAACAAAAGGTCGAAAACTCTGTTGACAAAGCCGTTAGCAACACGTACGACAAGGCGGAAGATAAGGCAGTAAAAGAATCTAAAGAAGCCACGAAAAAAGACAAAAAGAAAAAAGATAAAAAGTCAAAAAATACTGAGGAAGACAATCAGGAAAATACAGAGGTAGCTGACAACAGTAAGCCTTCCGAATCTAAAAATCAAAACAAAAATTCATCCGAACCTTCTCAGAAAAATGAAGCACTCAAGGCGTACTCTAAATTTGATTTTATTCCGGGTGAAAAAATTATAGCAAGCGAAGATTTCACACAAGATAACATCGGAGATTTTCCGGCTAAGTGGAACACAAATGGTTCAGGAGAGGTTGTAACGTTAAACAACGATAACACTCGTTACTTAAAAACCAACTCTAAGGTTATTTTTTATCCGGAGTGGATTAATGGCTTGCCTGATAATTTTACTTTAGAGTTTGACTTGATTTGCAGTGATGAATACAGCTTTTACAGCGGCTTTTTTATTGTTGGTATTACTTCCGAAAAAAATATCGGTAAAAAGTTTAGAAACTTTGATGTGTATGGCGATGGTCGAATAGATGGGGGAGGGGGTGCTGAAATTTCGTTTCATCCCCAAGGCGCAGGATTCTCAAAAGGCATGACAGCCGTATATAGCAGCAAGGATAATCAGGAAGTGCTAAAAAACGAAGCTGACCTGGATAATTTTATTGTAAAAGATAAGAAAACTAAAATCCATGTTAGTATTTGGCGGCAGAAACAGCGGATAAGAGTATATGTAAATGAGAAAAAAGTATGGGACTTGCCTAAATTGTATCCGGATGGCATAACAGCCAATAGCATTTATTTCCGGCACGATGGATGCAATCCCGAAAAAGAGGCTTACTACTTCGGAAACTTAAAAGTTGCCGTAGGCGCTCCGGATACTCGCTCAAAATTAATTACGGAGGGCAAAATATCTACTACTGCCATAAAATTTGACACAGGAAGCGATCAACTAAAACCAGAATCTTATGGAATATTAAAAGAAATTGCGGACGTACTAACTCAAAATCCGGATGTGAAAATAAAAATCGTTGGACACACCGATAATCAGGGTAAGCCGGAATCAAATATGGAATTGTCTAAGAAAAGAGCTATCTCTGTTAAAAATGCTTTAAACAAAGAGTTTGGAATAAATGCCTCGCGAATAGAAACAGACGGAAAGGGACAAACAGAACCTGTAGACAAAAACGAAACTCCGGAGGGTAGAGCCAACAACAGAAGAGTAGATTTTATAAAGCTATAGAGTAATTAGCTGTTTGGTCAAAAGACTCCCACCCAAAATAGCTTCTAAAAACTTATCAGAGAAATCTGTCAATTCTCTCTGAGATGGAATAAAGTAAACCCGTTGGCGTAGCAACGGGTTTTTACAATTTTAGGATTTTTCTACAATAGCTTCAACCCTCGGCGCTGCAGATAAAATCTCCTCATTTGCAGCGGAGGCGTATTGCTCGAAATTCTTAAGAAACTGTCCGGCTAAATTTTGAGCGGTTTTAGCAAAAGCATCTTTGTCTTTCCAAGCGTTGCGCGGTTCTAAAATCTCTGCAGGAACACCGGGACAACTTTTAGGGAAGTACAACCCAAAATAAGGAGTACGGCCATATTCTACATTATCTAATTCTCCGCTTAACGCAGCGGTAATTAAAGCTCTTGTGTGAGAAAGCTTTATACGGCTTCCTATACCGTAACTTCCGCCAACCCAACCAGTGTTCAATAACCATACTTTTACTTTGTGTTTCTTCAATTTTTCGCCTAATAACTCGGCATATTTGGTTGGATGAAGCGGTAAAAAAGCCTTTCCAAAACAAGCAGAAAAAGTGGTTGTTGGCTCCGTAATTCCCATTTCTGTTCCGGCTACCTTAGCTGTATAGCCACTGATAAAATGATACATAGCCTGAGCCTCTGTTAATTTACTTATTGGTGGAAGAACCCCAAAAGCATCACAAGTTAAAAAGAATATGTTTTTAGGAACCTCCCCTATGGCCGGAGTAGCAGCGTTATCAATATAATGACTGGGATAACTTACACGGGTGTTTTCTGTTTTGGAAATATTGGTATAATCTACCGTAGTCGTTCCCTCGTAAAAATTAATATTCTCTAACAGTGAACCAAATTTGATAGCATTAAAAATTTGCGGCTCTTTTTCTTTACTCAAGTCCACGCATTTAGCATAGCATCCGCCCTCAAAATTAAATACTCCTTTATCACTCCAACCATGTTCGTCGTCGCCTATTAATTTTCTGTTAGGATCGGCAGATAGTGTTGTTTTTCCGGTACCGGAAAGCCCAAAGAATATGGCGGTATCTCCCTCTTTTCCGATATTAGCGGAACAATGCATGCTCAATACCTTTTTCTCGTGAGGAAGTATGTAGTTGAGTACGCTGAATATGGATTTTTTAATTTCTCCGGTATAGCCTGTCCCTCCAATTAATATAATCTTCTTAGTAAAATTAATTATGGCAAAATTATGCTGGCGGGTTCCGTCAATTTTTGGATTTGCCCTAAAACCGGGAGCATTTAGAATTAACCAGTCGTGCTTAAAATTTTTAATTTCATCCTTCGTTGGTCTTAAAAACAAATTATAGGCAAACAGATTACTCCAAGGAAACTCGTTTACAACCCGTATGTTTATTCTGTAATTTGGGTCTGCACAGGCATAGGCATCCCTAACCCAAACTTCTTTTCCCGACAGGTAAGCAAGCATTCTGTTGTGAAGTGTATCAAATTTATCGGATTCAAATCGGTTATTTACATCGCCCCACCATACACTGTCTTTCGTGTTTTCATCGTAAACCACAAATTTATCTTTTGGGGACCTTCCGGTAAATTCTCCGGTGTCAATAGCCAATGCGCCTTCATCTGTTAAAACGCCCTGGCCTAAAGCTATAGTGTCTTCAATTAATTCGCTGGGATGGAGGTTCCAGTAGGCCATTTCCACATGAGGTAAACCCAAATCTGAAACGGAAACGCCTTCGGCCTTAAAGCCTATTTCATTCATAGTAAATTAATTTTTAAAGATTAGCTGCAAAATTAGCAAAAATAAAAAAGCCTATTTTTTATGTTATACACAAAAAAAATCTTTAATTGAATTATTTTAATTTATTGATACTGAAATTAATGTGTTTTTGTCTTCGAATTTTTTCAACTGTGATTCCATAGTAGCTTTATCGTTCCCCTTCAGTTCAGACAGCGGAACACAAACCTTTCTTTCTCCCTCCCGGCCTCTGTGAGTTACTTGATGTTTTAATTTATTATCGTTTAAAAATTTAATTAGTTCATCAAATTTTTCATTGTTTATTCCAGAACCATAACTGGCAAAATCCACTTCAACCCGACAAGCGGCAGTTACCCCTTCAGATTTTGTGTTTTTTGATTTTGTTTTGCAGTTGCTCATACTCACCACAAAAGAAAGCATGAATAGAAGTATAATTTTGGTAATTTTCATGATATAGGTGTTTTTTTAGGTTTAATAAAATAGTTTGCTGCCAATAAAATCCAGGCGAAAACAAATAAAATTCCGCCAATAGGAGTTATGGGGCCCAGTATTTTTAACCAATGCATTCCGGTAATGTTTCTGGTTGATAAAAGATATAGAGAGCCGGAAAACAATACAATTCCCCACAAAAATAAGTAGTAACAGAAGTTAAGCAGTTTAGAAGGGTTTAGTTTATCTAGAATAAGTACTGTAAGAATAGCCAGTGTGTGGTACATTTGGTATTTCACTCCTGTATCAAATGCATTTAGTTGCTCAGGGGTTATTTGTTCGTTTACCAAATAGCTCTTTAAACCATGGGCTCCAAAAGCTCCAAAAGCCACCGCAAGCGCACCACTTAATCCGGCTACAACATATCGAATATCTTTATTCATTTATTCCTCCGCCTGATTTAAAAAATCTACCAAAGCCTGGTAATTTTCGGTAAAATTAAAAACATCATTTAGTTTTTCCATTTTTTCTTTATCCTTTACTCTGTAATAATTTTTTTTACACAGTTCTAGTTTTTCTCTATCGTGAGTAAACTCCATACAAAATAATCTAACATGCCTGGTGTAAAGGCATTTTGAGCTAAGACTATATTCTATATACTTCAACTTTTCATTGTCGGAAGGCAAATTCTTTATTTTTTGAACAACGGTAGAAGCAAGACTGTCTGATATGGGCTCCACACAATCAACAGTTCGAACTGAATTTTTTGCGTTTAAAATTTCTTTCATTTCCTGCTTGGAAGATTGGTATGTAACCGATTCGAGTAATACCATTTTATTTTCTTTATCACACAGATGCTTGTAGTTCTCTTTAACCAATTTAATCCTATCTAACTCAAATTCCATTGTTTTCAACAAACTCAACATCTGCTTACAAGTCAAACAGTTATTGGCTGCTGCGTCAAATGCATACTTGGTTTTATTGGTTTTAACATTGCTGTTTTCAATCAGTTTTAAAATATAGTCTAAATCAGAGTCCTTAATAGGGGTTATGCATTTTTTGTCGGACGGGATGTTGTTTTTAAATAAAACTTTACCCTCTTTCACCTCATAAACAGCGCCGTAAGGTTTGTTTTTCAGCACAAAACCGGTATCATTCTTTGGTTTGGGCGGAACCAGAGGATCGGGAATTTTAATAACAGGTTTTATTCCGGTAAAACGAAGTTGCAACCTGTTTTTTACAGAGTCGAGTTCTAAGGCATAAGTAAACAGTTTATTCTTGGTTTTTTTTCCTTTTTCGAGTAAATAAATACTTTTTGCCAGCTTATGGCTTCGCATCGAAATTTCAATAAACAAAGTATCTGATTTTATATCGTTTATCGAATGCTCTATCTTATTTGATTGTTTATAATATGACTTTACTTCTAAAGTAAAAGGCACACCGGATGAGCTGAAAATAATAAGACTATTCTGAGCAACTGTTTTAAAGAACAAAAAGCATAAAAAAAAGCCTCTGAAAAGCATGTACAAAGGTATGTAATAATTTACTGTTTCGAATAAAATTGGCATATTTAGGGAAGTTTTAAGTATGAAAAAAATTCTCATATTAGGTGCAGGACGATCTTCATCAAGTCTTATTAAATACTTGTTAGAAAAAGCAGCTTCTGAAAATTATCACATAATCGTTACTGACATTGATATTGATTTGGCAAAAAAAAGGATTCAAAATCACCCTAACGGAAGTACAAAACTCCTGGATATTAACAACTCAGAAGAACGTAGAAAACAAATTGAAGAGGTTGACGTAGTGGTATCTATGCTTCCGGCTTTTATGCACAAAGAGGTTGCCAAGGATTGCCTTATGTATAAAAAACATTTGTTTACGGCATCCTACGTAAGTCCCGAAATTAAGTTGATGCATCATGAAGCATACGGGAAAGGACTTCTTTTTATGAATGAAATTGGCTTAGACCCGGGTATTGACCATGCTTCGGCTATGCAACTTATTCATCATCTAAAGGCACAACAAGCGGAGATTACCTCATTTAAATCGTTTTGCGGAGGACTAATTGCTCCCCAATACAATAATAATCCCTGGGGATACAAGTTTACCTGGAATCCGAGAAATGTAGTTTTGGCAGGGCAAGCAACTGCTCAATACCTGGAAAATGGCAAAGTAAAATTTACTCCCTATAGTCGACTTTTCGTTAATACAGAATCCATTGAAGTTGCAGGGCTAGGAAAATTTGAAGCCTACGCCAATCGTGATAGCATGAGCTATTTGCATGTATACGAATTGGAGGGTATAAAAACGCTTTTACGCGGTACCCTACGCATGCCCGGTTTTTGCGGTGCCTGGAATGCGCTTGTTCAAATTGGACTTACCGACGATAGTTTTTTAATCAAGGGAGCCGATAAATTAACGTACACAGAGTTTTTGGATTCCTTCCTATCATCATCACTGGGTAATAATATCAAAGAAAAAATAAAAAATTTACTGGGTAAAGCCTTCCATGAAGAAATTATTCAAAAACTCGAATGGCTGGAATTGTTGAGCAACAAAAAAATATCAAGAGAAGAAGGTTCTCCTGCTCAAATTCTTCAGGATTTGCTGGAGGAAAAATGGAGGCTTGAAAAGGGCGACAAAGACATGATTGTAATGCAGCACATTTTTGAATATACATTAAACAATCAGACAAGAAGAAAAACATCTTCCTTAGTTGTTTTCGGAGAAGATGAAGACCACACAGCCATGGCTAAAACAGTTGGTTTACCACTTGCCATTACTCTTCACAATTTCTTAAACGGAAAAATAAACTTAAAAGGTGTACACATTCCCGTATTACCTGAAATTTATATACCACTCCTTAATGAACTGAAACTGTTCGACATTACTTTCAAAGAAGAAGATTTTTAATATCTTTGTGACTGATTGTGAATAAATTACTTATTATACTTACTTTCATTATCCTGCTACCCGGAAGGGCGTTTACCCAAAAAGACAGCGCAAACCCAAAATCTATCCTAAAACCCGATACCGGTTTAGTGGTATTTGAAAATAAACCCGATTCTTTTCAACTTGGCATAAATCAAAAAAATAATAAACCTCCACTGGACTTTATTCAAGTTGAGACACATTTTGGTTTATCTAAACCTATTGGAAATTATGCGGATGACTATTATGTTAATCCCTTAGCAGGATATGCCAGAGAGGGAGTTTCATTAGGCTTTACGGTATTTTATCATCTGAGAGAGGAAGTTGATTTGATGCTGAGTTGGTCTAGACAAAACAATACCTTTGCGGTAGGCGAATTTTCTAAAGTTGCCCTGGCAAACAGGCCAAATTACCAACTTAAAAGGCAAGAAAACTGGAGGAATAATTTTGTTTTAGTGGGAGCCTGTTACAATTTTAAGTTGAGTGAGAATAATTTTTTCACCCCAAGGTTTTTGATGGGTTTTTGTACCAGCAAAACACCGGAATACATCATAGAACCAAGTAATAAAAAAGCAACGGCCGTTACAGAAATTATTGACTCGGAAAAGCAAACGCGTTTTGCCCTTAAACTTGGTTTCGGGTTAAAGAAAAACCTGCGTCGCAACTTTACGCTTTCTTTAAATCCCGACTTTTTTTATTCCTCAACGGGGCAAAATATAAACAAACGTTATTTCAATAATTTAATAAGTTCCCAATCCATCACTTGTATTAGTTTTTGTGTAGGATTAGGTTATCGTATAACCGTTGAAAATACCGCAACTCCTGCTTCAGAAAACTAATTCTTTTGACCTAAAAAAAATGCCATACCTTTGTAGCAAATGGCCAATTTTGTTACCGTCATAAAAAGAGCTTGGATAACTTTTAACCAAAATGTTCTTAAGCTGGATAAAAGAAAAGCCGGTAAAAGCGAAATTTTCTTTATTAGGCAAGTACGTATTTTTTCTCTGGCAATTAAAGGGTTTAATGAAGATAACTGCCTGATGAGGGCCACCGCACTTACATTCTATTCGTTATTTTCCATAGTTCCTATTTTAGCACTTATATTTGCTATATCAAAAGGGTTTGGCTACGATAAAATTCTCCAAAATCAAATAAAACAAAGCTACGCTGAATATTCCGGATTGTTAGAAAACGCTTTCGTGTATGCAGACTCAATGTTATCTAATGCGAAGGGCGGTGTTATTGCCGGCTTAGGAATTTTATTGTTACTTTTTAGCGTAATGAAACTGTTAATGAATATAGAAAACAGTTTCAATGAGATTTGGGAAATAAAAAAAGGAAGGTCCATTATTCGGAAAACGGCTGATTATCTTACTATCATGCTGGTTGGGCCAATATTTTTGATTTTAGCGGGCGGTATAACAGTAGCTATTCAAGCGCATGTAGGAAAAGTTGACTTGCTCTCCGGCTACGTAAAAATTATTCTTGAAATTTTTGCTTTTCTGATTGTGGCGGGTGTTTTTACTTTTTTATACATGGTAATGCCCAATACCAAAGTTCAATTTAAATCGGCTTTTACTGCCGGAATAGTCGCCATGATTTTCTTCGAGCTTCTTCAATGGGGATATGTAAAATTTCAAATAAAGGCAAGCGCTTTAAATGCCATATACGGAGGGTTTGCCGCTTTACCCTTATTTTTGATATGGGTACAATACAGTTGGTACATAATTTTATTCGGTGCCGAAATAGCTTTTGCTAATCAAAACATAGAAAACTACGAGTTTGAAAACGAAATTGGTAAGCTGAGTCCAAAATATAAAAGAGGGGTTGCCTTGTTAATTGCAAATTTAGTTGCCAAGCGTTTTTTCAATGGAGAAAAAGCCCTCAGCAGCAGAGAAATGGCCAAAACTCTCAACCTGCCCATGCGTTTGGTTAATTCGATATTGAATGAATTTACACAAACGGGAATTTTTATTGAAGTTAGGGGAGATGCCAAACAGGAGGTTGTTTACCAACCCGGAATTACAGAAAGCAAACTTACTGTAAACAACGTCTTAATGTGCCTTAACGAGAACGGTTTAAACAGCTTACCTATCAAGGAATCAAAAGAACTTCAACAAATTAATGAATTACTGTCTAAAATAGATAAATCTGTCAGCAAAGAATTTAGTGACATCCCCGTAAAAGACATTGCCTGATTGAAAAATATTTTATTTATATTATTATTGATGCTTTTTTTCCATTGTACTTGGGCACAATCATCTTCTACGGACTCAAGTGCAATAAAAAAAACAAATCACTCTCCAAAAAAAGCGGCAATTTTAAGTGCTATTTTGCCGGGAGCAGGACAGGTTTATAACCGAAAAGCATGGAAAATCCCAATTATTTATGCAGGCCTGGGAGGCTTTGGGTATATGTTCTATACTCAACAGAACAAGTATAGTTACTACCGAAAAAATTTGATAGCCGAAAACGACGAAAATCCGTCAACTATCAATGAAACGGGTTATAGCACGCCTCAATTACAAACCTTAAAAATACAGCATAGGCGTTATAGAGATATAGGCGCCTTGGCTTTAGTGGCAGTATACGTAGTTAACATAATAGACGCAAATGTAGACGCTCACTTAAAAACATTTGATGTAAGTGACGATTTAAGCATTCAATTAAAACCTTCGCTAAAGGAGTACAGCGTATTTGGGTTTTGTTCACTTTCACCCGCCATCACCATAAAATTAAACTTTAAATAACAGAGTATGAAAATTGCCCTCATAGGATACGGAAAAATGGGAAAAGAGATTGAAAAAATTGCGCTCTCACGAAACCATGAAGTTATTCTGAAAGTAAACAGTCAAAACCGTCAAAGCATTACAAACGAAGATTTAAAAAAAGCCGATGTAGCTATTGAATTTAGCACGCCTCATTCGGCTGTTCAAAACATATATCGTTGCTTTGAGGCTTCTTTGCCCGTTGTTGTGGGTTCCACAGGCTGGTATAATGAGCTCGAAAAAGTTAAAGAAGCCTGTTTAAAAGGAAACCAAAGCATGTTTTATGCAAGCAACTTTAGCTTGGGAGTAAACCTATTTTTCAAAGTAAATAAATATCTGGCAGGTTTGATGAATAAGTACCCCGAGTACGAAGTTAGCATGGAAGAAATACATCACATTCATAAATTAGATAAACCCAGCGGAACAGCCATTACCCTGGCAAACCAAATTATTGATAACATTAATAGAAAAAAAAGTTGGAGTATTACCCAAAAAGCGCCGGATATCATTCATATTACGGATAAAAGAGAAGGCGAGGTCCCCGGAACACACATCATAAAATACAATTCTGAAATTGATGATATCGAAATTTCACATAAAGCTCATAACAGAAAAGGTTTTGCCCTGGGAAGCGTAATTGCTGCCGAGTTTTTGCTCGGAAAAAGAGGATGTTTTACCATGGATGATTTAATCTAAATTCAAGTAATTTAAGACCTTGGAAACATCATGAGTTTCTGGGTTGGAAATATAAAATGTTTCCACATTTTTTTTACTTATTAACACAGGGCGGCTTAACCTCTAAATATGCTTAACTTTGCTGGTTATGCTTACGTTAAACCCAAAAGATTTAACAATTCCTGTATTGCAGCGATATTTGCAATGTGCCATAGCGCCCAGGCCTATTTGTTTTGCAAGTACCATTACCAAAGATGGTAAACCTAATTTAGCCCCTTTTAGCTTTTTTAATGTATTTTCAAGTAATCCTCCTATTTTAGTCTTTTCCCCGGCCCGAAGCGGAAAAACCGGCGCAACAAAAGATACGCTGGATAATGTGCTCGAAGTTCCGGAAGTGGTAATTAATGTGGTGAATTATAACATGGTTTATCAAATGAGTTTGGCAAGCAGCCCTTTCCCAAAAGGGGTGAATGAATTTGAAAAGGCCGGATTTACGCAAATATCCTCTGAGTGTGTAAGACCCTATAGGGTAAAAGAATCGCCGGTGCAAATGGAGTGTAAAGTAAACGAAGTAAAATCCTTAGGAGACAAAGGGGGAGCCGGGAATTTGGTAATTTGTGAAGTTCTGCGAATTCATGTAAACGAAGTTGTACTGAATGACCAAAACCATATTGATACCAAAAAGATTGATTTAGTCTCTCGTATGGGTGATAATTGGTATTGCAGAGCTTCCGGAGATAGTTTATTTGAAATAGAAAAACCAATTACTACTATTGGAATTGGTATAGATAACCTGCCGGAAAGTATAAAAAACAGCCACGTCCTTACAGGAAACAATCTGGGGCACTTGGCTAGCATTGAACATATTCCCTCTGATGAAGAAGTTAGAGAATATGCTTTAACTATCCCACCCATAGAAAACGAAAAGGCAAGGCATGAGCTGGCTCAAAAGATGCTTCAGGAAAATAAGGTAAAAGAAGCCTGGCTCATCTTACTGGCAAATGTTAGCCAAAAAACTACCTAGTATAAAAAAACAAATAAATAATATATATCATGGAAGTAACAGGAATTCTAAAAGTAAAGTTCGATACACAAAAAGTAAGCGAACGTTTTCAAAAAAGAGAGTTTGTATTAACAACAGACAACAACACACCGTACCCTCAGCATGTAAGTTTTCAGGTTACACAAGACAAATGCTCGTTGCTGGACCAATATAATGAAGGAGACGAGCTAAAAGTTCAGTTCAATCTGCGCGGCAGGGAATGGAACGGGCCTCAGGGAATAAAATATTTTAATACCCTGGAGGCATGGAGAATTGAGCGTTTTAACAACGCCAATCCCGTAACCATGCAGCAAACAAGCAGCAGTTCGGGTTCCTCATCTCCAACCCAAAATACCGGGGCGGTGTTTACGGCAAATGTTGAAGATAACGAAGACCTTCCTTTTTAAACATTCTTAAAGTTTCCGGTGCAGACTTCCAATTAGTCTGTACCGGTTTTTATTTTTATGAGAGGAACAAAACCCAGAGTGCTTTTAATTTACACCGGAGGAACCATTGGTATGGTTAACGACCCCAACAGCGGTTCCCTACGTCCCTTTAACTTTAAAAGCCTTTATGCTCAAATACCGGAACTTAAAAGATTTAATGTAGCGCTGGAAACAGTGGCTTTTAAAAAGCCTATTGACTCATCAGATATGCAACCCGATGTGTGGATTGAGATTGCCTCACTCATAAAAAATAATTACTCAAATTTTGAGGGTTTTGTTGTTCTTCACGGGTCCGATACCATGAGTTTTACCGCCAGTGCTCTGAGTTTCATGCTCGAAAATTTGGCAAAACCGGTAATCTTAACTGGTTCTCAATTACCCATTGGAACTATTCGTACAGATGGGAAAGAAAATTTAATTACAGCTATTGAAATTGCCGCTGCTACACAAAACGGAAAGCCCGTTGTAAACGAAGTATGTATTTATTTTGAATACAAACTATACAGAGGCAACAGAACCTTCAAATACAACAGCGAACATTTTGACGCCTTTAAATCGCCCAACTACCCATATTTAGCCGAAGCCGGTATTCAAATTTCCTTTAATAAGGCGGCATTAATGCCCAAACCAAAAGGCAAGCTTAAAGTTCATTCAAAATTAAATAACAACATTGCCGTTCTCCATCTTTTTCCCGGTATAAGTAAAGAATTTGTTCTGTCGGTTTTAAATACTCCCAAGCTAAAAGCTGTTGTATTACTCACTTTTGGTTCCGGAAATGCCAACACCCTTCCCTGGTTCATAAACGCCTTAAAAGAAGCTATAAACAAAAAAATCATCATTTATAATGTAACCCAGTGCAACCAGGGAAAAGTAGTGCAGGGGATGTATGAAACAAGCAGCTTGTTAAAAAAGATAGGCGTTGTGGGAGGGAATGACGTTACTTTTGAAAGTGCTGTTACCAAACTTATGTTCCTGCTGAACCTGAATAAATCTAATAACGAAATAAAAAAATTACTCGCCCAAAATATGCGCGGCGAATTAACGGAGTAAAATAGTATGAAAGTATACCAAAACATCTTAGAAACCATAGGGAACACCCCCATGGTTAAACTCAACAAAATTGTGAAAGACCTGCCTTGCACGGTTTATGCTAAGGTAGAAACCTTTAACCCCGGAAATTCCATAAAAGACCGAATGGCCATTAAAATGATTGAGGACGCTGAAAAAGCAGGTCTCTTAAAACCCGGAGGAACCATTATTGAAGGAACAAGCGGAAATACCGGTATGGGACTTGCTATTGCTGCCGTTATTAAAGGCTACAAGTGTATTTTTACCACTACCGATAAACAAAGTAAAGAAAAAGTTGATGCCTTAAGAGCTTTTGGTGCAGAAGTAATTGTTTGTCCAACCGACGTAGATCCTGAAGATCCTCGCTCTTATTACTCTGTTTCCTCGCGTTTGGTAAACGAAATTCCTAATTCCTGGAAACCCAATCAGTACGATAACTTAAGCAATAGTCAGGCTCATTATGAACAAACAGGACCGGAAATATGGGAACAAACCAACGGAAAAATTACCCACTTGGTGGTGGGCGTTGGAACAGGGGGCACAATATGTGGAACCGGAAAGTTCTTGAAAGAAAAAAATCCGGCCATTCAGGTATTGGGTATAGACACCTACGGCTCCGTATTTAAAAAATACAAGGAAACCGGAATATTTGACAAAAATGAAATTTATCCCTACATCACCGAAGGAATTGGAGAAGACTTCCTCCCCAAAAATGTTGATTTTAATATTATAGATCACTTCGAAAAAGTTACCGACAAAGATGCTGCTATTATGACCAGACGAATCCCAAAAGAAGAAGGTATTTTTGTTGGAAATAGTGCCGGCGCAGCCCTTGCGGGGCTCTTACAGATGAAAGACCGATACAAAAAAGGCGATGTGGTGGTGGTTATTTTTCATGACCACGGAACCAGATACATGGGTAAAATGTTTAACGACGACTGGATGAGAGATCGGAATTTTCTGGAAATCAGCAAGCCCAAAGCCGTTGATTTGGTTGCCGGACATAAAAACCAGAAACTTCTCACAGTAGAAAGTAGCGCGCCTGTAAGCCAAGCCCTTGACTTAATGAACCGTTACAACATTTCACAACTTCCGGTTATCTCAAATGGAAATTTTGTTGGCTCTTTAAACGATAATTTTCTTTTCAATAAACTGTGTGAAAGAGGAGAGGTAAAGAACAAGAAAGTATCGGAAATCATGCAAAAACCATTTCCCGTGGTTGGAGAACAAGCTACTATTGATGAAGTAAGTAAGTTAATAAATAAAGACAATAACGCTGTTTTGATGAAAGACCTTGGCGGAAACTACCACATTATCACCAAACATGATATTATACAGGCGGTAGCTAAAATGAATGTTTAATTTTTTTAGTTAATTATAACAGTTTTTAGTAGCATTATTTTAAATTAATGTTTACTTTCGGTATACTTTAAAACTTTATGGTAAAACAATTTTATAACCTGCTACTGCTGATAGTTGCCACCAGCCTATCGGCACAAACACCTGCAAAAAGACCGGATAACTGGTTTAACCTGGACCCAACTAACGACAAAGTATTCGGTGTTAGTACCGAACGAACCTATAATGAATTACTTAAAAACAGAAAATCAACCACCGTGGTAGTTGCAGTTTTAGATAGCGGTGTAGACTATTTTCATGAAGATTTAAAAGATGTTATGTGGGTAAACCCGGGAGAAATACCGGGAAATGGCATAGATGATGATAAAAATGGCTATGTAGACGACATACATGGATGGAACTTTTTAGGAGGAAAAGACGGAAAAAACGTAGATGCCGACAATTTGGAAATGACCCGACTATACCGTCGCTATAAACCCAAATATGAGGGAAAAACAGCTGCCGATTTTAAAACCAAGCAAGAAAAAGATGAATTAGCTCTGTATGAAGCCGTAAAAAAAGATATGGAGGCCACAAAAGCTAAATATGAACCCTCTTATAAACAACTCAAATACATTCGCGAAGGGCTGATAAAAATGGAAGAGGATATTAAAAATCAATTCAACACTTCCAATATTACTTTGGAAATACTGGAAAAATATAAGCCCGAAGATAAACAACTAAAGCAAGTAAAAGCTATTGCCACCTTGTCTATAAAACAAGAGGGAGGTAACTATGCCGAATTTAAAAAAGGACTGGAAGAAGGGTGGGAGCAAATAGGATCGGTAGTTGAGGTTGGCTTAAATCCGGATGTGAACCCAAGAACCATTGTTGGAGACGATTATAATAATCAATATGAGAGATACTACGGAAACGCTGATTGCAAAGGCCCTCATTCTTTTCATGGAACTCATGTAGCCGGCATAATTGCGGCAAGTCGTAATAACGGAAAGGGCATGGACGGCGTGGCCGCCGATGTTAAAATTATGTCGCTGCGTTGTGTACCAAACGGCGATGAACACGACAAAGACGTAGCAAATTCCATCATCTATGCCGTAGATAACGGAGCTCAAATTATCAACATGAGTTTTGGAAAAAAATACACTTGGGATAAAAAAGTTGTAGACGATGCCATCAAGTACGCTCAGAAAAAAGGAGTACTCCTAATTCATGCTGCCGGAAATGACCACTTGAATATAGACCAAATAACCCATTATCCAACGGCAAAATATCTCGATAAAAAAGAAGCTACCAACATGATTACTATTGCCGCTCTTAGCTGGAAAGGAGATTCTTTAATTGCTGCACCATTTACCAATTACGGAAGAAAATCTATCGACTTGTTTGCCCCCGGTGTAGATATTTATTCAACTGCTCCCGAACAAGAGTACAAAGATGCCAGCGGAACGAGTATGGCAACCCCTGTTACGGCAGGCGTAGCAGCAGTCTTAAAATCGTATTACCCCACGCTTACCCCCGAACAAATCAAAAAAATATTAATTAAAAGCAGCCTCAAAAATTTTAAAGGCAAACGGGTAGCAAGACCCGGAACAAAACCCGGAGACAAGGACCGTTATGTAAAGTTTGAAGATCTGGGAAAAAATGCCGGAATTGTTAATTTGTATGAAGCCATTAAATTAGCTGATAAAATGATGAAGTTTAAAGGGTAGTGCTTTTCTCCATAAATAGTAATACAGAAAGAATCCTCATTAAACTAATACAAAAAGCATTAAACTATAGCATTTTTCTCTCACTTCTTTTAACCAGCCTTTTATTATCAAATAAAAGTCGTGCTCAAAACAGATATTTAGATTCGCTGAGGGGGGGGCTAAAAAATTCTGGAAATGACACCCTAATAGTATTCGTTTACAAAGAGATCGGAAATTATTATCAAAATAACAACTTCGACTCAGCAAAACACTATTACTCTAAAGCAATCTCAAGGGCAAAACAAATTAAAAGTCCTGAAAAAGAAATACTGGAAGCCGATGTTCTAGTTCAGTATGGATGGAGCGCTTATATACAGGGAGAACACGAAGTTGCAAAAAAACTTTACACACTGGTTTTAAAAAACATTGAAAATATAAATGCAGAAACCAACAAAAACTTATCCGATAAAAAAAATAAAGTACTTGCAATTAACTATAACAATTTCGGACTATTATATAACGAAGAGGGTAATTATGGTAAGGCCTTAGAATTTTTCTTCAGAGCACTTAAACTAAACGAACTAGTTGGTAGTAAGAAAAGACAGGCTGTAATTCTTGAAAACATAGGTCTGGTTTATTTTAATCAAGACCTATACGACAAAGCTATTAAATACAGCTCCGAGTCGCTTGAAATAAACTCACAATTAAAAAATAGCGACGGTGTTGGAAGAAATTTTTTAAACCTTGGTAATGCCTACTTTAAAATATCGGAATACGAAAAGTCTTTAGACTAC
The DNA here is from genome assembly GCA_964585565.1 of uncultured Akkermansia sp. Lineage (GTDB taxonomy): Bacteria > Bacteroidota > Bacteroidia > B-17B0 > Aurantibacillaceae > Aurantibacillus. The sequence continues at coordinate 249,717 of CAZPEC010000005.1, forward strand.
TTCAATAAAGCTCTTGAAACTTTAAAAGACCCCTATAATCGGTCGGGATGTTTCATAAATATAGCCTACATATACGCCACTAAAGGCAATTATGCCGAAGCATTAAAGTACAATTTAAAAGCACTGGAGTTATTTGAAAATATAGAAAATAAAAAAGGAATTGCTGTTACGCTAGCCTCTATTGGAGATAATTATCTCATGCAAAAAAAATACACTCAGGCAGAAGCATATCTTAAAAAAGCAGAAACTTTGTTTAAAGAACAGAACTTAACATATTATTTAAAACACACATACCAACGTTTATACGAAATAAATGAAGCGCAAAATAATTTTAAGGAAGCAGTCCGGTATTTTAAAGAATTTATAACCTATAGAGACAGTTTAAACAATCAAGAAAACCAAAAAGCCTCCATCGAAAAAGAAATGCAATACAATTTTGATAAAGAAAAAGCATTAAAGGAAGCCGAACATAAAAAGCAACTGGCTGTTGAACAGGAAGCTAAACAACGACAAAAAGTTATTTCCTGGGCTATAGGTATAGGCCTGATGCTGGTTGCTGTATTTTTACTTATCGTTTTTAACCGACTGCAAATTACCCGAAAACAAAAAAACATTATTGAAGAGCAGAAGTTGGTAGTGGAAGAACAAAAACAAGTGGTAGAAGAACAGAAAAAGCTCGTAGAAGAAAAAAACAAAGAAATTATAGACAGTATTACCTACGCCAAACGTATTCAAAACGCCATTCTCCCTTCTCCTCAAAAATGGAAACAAGCGCTTCCCGATAGTTTTGTTTTGTATTTACCCAAAGATATTGTTGCCGGCGATTTTTACTTTATGGAGCAAAGCGGTAATTACACCTTTGTAGCCGCTGCCGATTGTACCGGGCATGGTGTTCCCGGAGCCATGGTATCGGTGGTATGCAGTAATGCCTTAACCCGGGCTATTTTGGAAGAAAAAATAACCCAAACCAATTTAATTTTAAACCGCGTACGCGAAATTGTTATCGAAAAACTAACCGGACAAGATGCCATTAGAGACGGCATGGACATTTGCCTGATAAGAATAGAAAAGGGCAATAATACCATTCAATACAGCGGGGCAAACCGTCCCCTTTGGTATGTTGAGAATAATACGCTGATTGAAACAAAAGGAGATAAACAGCCCATAGGCAAATACGAAGAAGCAAAACCTTTTACGTTGCACAACATTCCATTAAGTAACAACAGCACCCTTTATTTAAGCACCGACGGCTATGCCGACCAATTTGGAGGAGAAAGAGGTAAAAAAATAAGTGTAAAAACACTTAAAGAAAAACTGCTTCAAGTAGCCAATAAAAACATACAGGAACAATACAACGAACTACTCGGGTTTTATACAAACTGGAAAGGAACTATTGAGCAAATTGATGATGTAACGGTGGTGGGAATAACACAAAAATTAAAATAACTAAAAATTGAAGTTGTTAAAATACAAAGTCGTCCTCTTATTAATTAACCTAGGTGGTTTTGTTTTTTCACAAAATATAGATTCTTTGTTAACTCTAATTAAAAACAAAAAGGACGACTCTCTAAGTTATCCTCTATACATTAAGTTGGGGGGATATTATCAAAACATATATCCCGATTCTGCGCTCTTTTACCATAAAAAAGCGCTAGATATAACAAAATATTTTTCTGATTTTACAAAGCTAGCAAACAGTATAGAATGTCACATACAAATAGGTTGGGATTTAACCTTACTCGGAAAGAACGACTCCGCTATTAAAGTCTATCAAAAGGCGCTATTCTTAATAAACGAATACGAAAAAAGAAGCGAGGTACCAATAAAACTATTGGAATTAAAAGCCTCTTTATTAAGCAACATGGGATCAGCATACTCTGCTACATCTAACTATCCTCTAGCTCTTGATTACTACTTCAAAGCCTTAAATATTAATGAAAAAACAAACAGAACCTATAATAATGCCGTTAATAATCTTAATATTGGGGTTATTTATAAATATCAAAAAGATTTTAATAAAGCCAAATTTTATTATCTAAGAAGTTTAAATCTGTTTAGAAAAATAAATAACTCCTATGGTATAACGGCAGTTTATATAAACTTGGGTTCACTTTTTTTAGATAAAAAATTATATAGTGAAGCCATTATGTGCTTAGAAAAGGCTTTAGAACAAGCCAGAAAAAACAATTATAAAATTTATGAGTCAAAAGCTCTTTATAATCTAGCTTATATTAAAATGAATTTAAAAAGGTATAAAGAGTCAGAAAAATATTTCTTGGATGCAATTGCTATAAATACAAGTAATAACTTTTATGAATCTCTTTCAGAATCATACGGAGGTTTAGGAAGGCTTTATATCGACCTAAATAAACTGGATTTATCATTAAAATACTTAAAACTATCGGAAAAAATAAATAAAGAAACTGGAAATATTTACAATTTAAAAGATGATTACGCTGACATATCAGAGCTATACTACAGAAAACAAGATTATAAACAAGCATTGTATTATTACAAACTATGCATAACATACCGCGATAGTATTTTAAATCAAGAAAACCAAAAAGCCTCCATCGAAAAAGAAATGCAATACAATTTTGATAAAGAAAAAGCATTAAAGGAAGCCGAACATAAAAAGCAACTGGCTGTTGAACAGGAAGCTAAACAACGACAAAAAGTTATTTCCTGGGCTATAGGTATAGGCCTGATGCTGGTTGCTGTATTTTTACTTATCGTTTTTAACCGACTGCAAATTACCCGAAAACAAAAAAACATTATTGAAGAGCAGAAGTTGGTAGTGGAAGAACAAAAACAAGTGGTAGAAGAACAGAAAAAGCTCGTAGAAGAAAAAAATAAAGAAATTATAGACAGTATTACCTACGCCAAACGCATTCAAAACGCCATTCTTCCTTCTCCTCAAAAGTGGAAGCAAGCGCTTCCCGATAGTTTTGTTTTGTATTTACCCAAGGATATTGTTGCCGGCGATTTTTACTTTATGGAACAAAGTGGTAATTACACCTTTGTAGCCGCTGCCGATTGTACCGGGCATGGCGTACCCGGAGCTATGGTATCGGTAGTTTGCAGCAATGCCTTAACCCGAGCTATTTTAGAAGAAAAAATAACCCAAACCAATTTAATTTTAAACCGGGTGCGCGAAATTGTTATTGAAAAACTAACCGGACAAGATGCCATTAGAGACGGCATGGACATTTGCCTGATAAGAATAGAAAAGGGCAATAATACCATTCAATACAGCGGGGCAAACCGTCCCCTTTGGTATGTTGAGAATAATACGCTGATTGAAACAAAAGGAGATAAACAGCCCATAGGCAAATACGAAGAAGCAAAACCTTTTACATTGCACAACATTCCATTAAGCAACAACAGCACCCTTTATTTAAGTACCGATGGCTATGCCGACCAGTTTGGAGGAGAAAGAGGTAAAAAAATAAGTGTAAAAGCACTTAAAGAAAAACTGCTTCAAGTAGCACACAAAAACATACAGGAACAATACAACGAACTACTCGGGTTTTATACAAACTGGAAAGGAACTGTTGAGCAAATTGATGATGTAACGGTTTTAGGTATTAGAATAACCGTATAGCAATAAACGACGTTCACCGTAGCTTGCCGGTATTCAGAATTCAGAGAGAAGCTCGCCTCCGCTATGGCTTCGGCGTTTCTAAAAACTATAAAGTCTTTTCTTCGCAAAAGCTCTCCCGGAACCTGATTTTAAATACTTTTCAAATTCAAGAGCTTTATATTTATCATAAAAAATTGATTGATGGACAACTTGAACAGGCAATCTGGAAGAAGTATAAGAAACTTCTTTATTATTATGTCTAACTAATCTTTCAGACAAATTTTGAGTAAAACCGGTATAGTAAGTACCGTCAGAACACTTTAGTACATATACAGTCCACATCTTCATCGAATCGGACGGCGTTCGCCGTAGCTCGCCGAAATTCAGAGTTCAGAGCGAAACTCGCCTCCGCTATGGCTTCGGCGAGCGAAGGCGGAGACGGCGAGATTCGAACTCGCGATACCCTTTTGGGGTATACACACTTTCCAGGCGTGCTCCTTCAACCACTCGGACACGTCTCCGTATTAAAACACAACCCCGCCAAAGCGGGGCGTTTTTGGCGGAGAAAGAGGGATTCGAACCCCCGGACCCGTTAAGGTCAACAGTTTTCAAGACTGCCGCATTAGACCACTCTGCCATTTCTCCGCCGCAAAATTAGCATTTTTTTTAAAACTCAAGGAAAGTGATATAAATTAATTTTCTACCTTTAAAACGCTTACAGGGCTTTATTTAAATGGGCTTTCAAAGGTTTTTTTATATGCTTTTCCTCCTGTGCTTTTGTTTTTTTAGTACAAGAGCTCTTGAGGTTTACTATAAAATTGCCACGTTTTATTCCCCTCAAACCGGTCCTTATTTGGAATCGTACATTACCGTTTCCGGAAATTCCATCTATTTTAAAAAAGTAAGAGGCGGATATCAATCTTCGGTTTATATTGAATTTGCCTTAGTTGATCAAAAAGGAAATATTGCTGCCGGAAAAAAATACAATCTTAACGGGCCCATTTTTCAGGATACTACCAATAACATCCCGTCTTTTATAGATTCTCAGCGATATCCTGTACCAAACGGCACTTACACACTGGAATTAAGCATATCCGACAACTACGCTCCGCTTAAGTCAATTCCTAGTAAAATGATTCAGAAAGTGGTTATCAACTACAACAGAGAAAATCCCATCCTTTCCTCCGTTCAACTTCTGGAAAGTTTTAAAAAATCAGAAAAACCGAGCCAAATAAGCAAAAGCGGATACGATTTAGTACCATACACCGTTGATTATTATCCGGACTCCGAAAACAAACTGTCGTTCTATTCCGAATCATACAATCTTGATACCGCTTTAGGAACAGGCAAACCGTTTTTATTCAGATATTATGTAGAAAACAGCGACAATAAACAGGAGATGCAAGGGGTTTCCGGATTCCGGAAAGCGTTAGCCGCACCTGTTGTTCCGCTTATTGCACAGTTGGATATTAGTCAGTTAAAAACAGGAAACTATTACCTAACCGTTGAAGTCAGAGATTCGGAAAACACACTACATGCGCAAAAAAAATATTTTTTTCAGCGCAGAGCCAATGTGAGTAACGACTACAGCGTCCCTTTTAAACCTAATACCGAACTTGAAAAATATTTTTTCGGTGTAAAAAGTGCCGATACCTTAAAAATTTATGTAGAATGTTTATGGCCTATCTCTGATATGCTTGAAAGAGAGCGCCAAATAAACCAAGCCGTAAAAAAAGATACTGCCTTAATGCGAAGATACCTGATAAACTACTGGACCAAAATGGCAGCAGATACTGCCGACGCCATGAAACTATGGATGAATTACCTAAAGAGCGTAAACGAAGCAGCTGTGCTTTTTAAGTGCGGAAAACAAAAAGGATATTATACCGATAGGGGTAGAGTATACCTTCAATACGGAAAACCCAACCAGCGAACGGTTCAATTATCCGAAGAAAACACTTTTCCCTACGAAATATGGCAATACTACCGAATTTATGATAAAACCAATGGCATGTTTTTTACCAACAAAAAGTTTGTGTTTGTAAACAAAAACATTGCCGACGATTGTTATATGCTGGTTCATAGCGATATGCGAGGTGAAGTGATAAACGAGCGCTGGCGCTTTGAAGTAATGAAACGAAATACCAAAGGATTCGAAAATCTGGATAATGAAATCCCCGCAGGCTCCTCCAATAATATGTTTGATGACTTTTTTTCTAACCCCCGTTAATGAATGGAACAGGAACTGGCTGTCGTAATTCTTAACTATAACGGGCATAAACATCTGCAAACATTTTTGCCGGATGTTATTAAATACTCACATCCTTTCCGCATAGTGGTGGTGGATAATAACAGCACCGATAAATCAGTTGAGTTTATTGAATTAAATTTTAAAGAAGTACAACTCATAAAGTTACCTCAAAACCTTGGATACGCCGGAGGATATGCCAAAGCCTTAAAAGAAATTACTACCGATTACTTTATTTTGTTAAACAACGATGTGCAGGTTACGCCCAATTGGATTAATCCTTTATTGGAATACATGCAAAAAAATAAAGGCATTAGCGCCTGCCAGCCTAAAATCTTGGATTATTACAAAAATGATTGCTTCGAATACGCAGGTGCTTGCGGTGGTTTTATAGACGCTTTTGGTTATCCCTTTTGCCGCGGACGTATTTTTGAATCGTTAGAAAAAGATGAAAATCAATACAACGACACGGCAGAAATTTTTTGGGCAAGCGGAGCCTGCATGTTAGTAAACAAGTTGGCATACACACAAGCCGGGGGGTTTGACGAAAGTTATTTTGCTCACATGGAAGAAATAGACCTTTGCTGGAGAATGAAAAACATTGGCTACAAAATTGCCTGTGTGCCACAAAGTAAGGTATACCATGTAGGTGGAGGAACACTTCCAAAACCAAATCCTCAAAAAACCTATCTGAATTTCCGGAACAGTTTAATTACACTCACTAAAAACCATCCTTCAGCCGGAGTATTTTACAAAATAATATTTCGTTTGTTTTTAGATGGCATAGCCGGATTCAAGTTTTTATTGGAGCTAAAACCTATGCACACCATGGCTGTTATAAAAGCACATTTTAGCTACTACTATCATTTATCCGGTACCTTGGAAAAAAGAAAAAAACAAAAACGGTTAAATAATCACTCGTTTACGCTTAATAGAGCTTATAATGGACTAATAGTGAAGGAATATTTCGTAAAAGGAATAAAAAAATTTAATTCCTTGAAATCAGGTTTTATTAATTAAGAGCCACAATTACAGGGGGGCGAAAAGTAAATTTTCGTGCGAGGTAACTGCAGTTGCAACGACTCTTGTTTTGTTTTTGAAATTAAAATGTTTCGTAAATCAAGTTTTTTTAGGCTCAGTAAATCTTTCATCGTGGAAGGGAAATCATCTAGGTTATTATCCCAAAAATCGGCGTACTCTAAAAATATCAATTTTCCAAAACTGTAAGGCAGGGTAGAAATCTCGTTTTGAGACAAATCTAAATATTTGAGATTATGTAAATCACCAAAGTTTTGGGGCAGCCTCTCCAAACCCACTTTGTTGGCCAGCAAAAACTGTAGTTTTTTTAGTTTTACAATACTATCAGGAAATTCCTTTATTTTATTTCGGCTGATATCCAAATACTGTAAGTTAGGCATTTCCAATATTTCCATCGGAAACTCTTTCAGCTTTTTTTTACGCAAATTCAGCTTCACCACTTTTTCTTTATCCTCAATGGCGGCATTTAAATCGGTATATTCCTGGTAAGTAACAAGCTCTAACGAATCCAACAAGCTCTGTCCGTTAAAAATAAGGGGCGTAAAAAAAACTATGAAAAATAAAAATCTATACATGTAACTCATTCATCCAGTTTAAACACTGTTGCTTGTCTTTGTGAAGTTGTTCTACCAGCATATCAAGCGAAGCAAATTTTTTTTCCTCACGTATGTATTTCAGAAAATAAACTCGCAACTCTTCGCTATATATGTCTTTATCAAAGTTAAAAATATTTACTTCTATTTTCAGGTTTTCATCGGAATCGGTAGTGGGGTTTTTACCAATGTTTAACATGCCGTAATAAGTTTCTTCTTTGTAACTAATCCTTACAAAGTATACTCCCTGCGGAGGAATCAATTTTTCTCTCTCATCCCATACCAAATTAGCCGTGGGGTAGCCTAAGGTTTTTCCTAATTTTTTTCCTTCCTTTACACGGGTTTGCATAAAAAACGGATGCCCCAGTAATTTTGCAGCTTCCTCCATATCCGATTTTTCAATTAGCCTCCTTATCCTGGTTGAACTAACTGCAATAGAGTCAATATCTTCGGCGCTTATTTCACTAATGCTGAAATCATACTTTTGCGAAACTGCCTTTAAATTTTCAATGCTTCCCTGTCTGTTTTTTCCGAAGCGATGATCGTGTCCTATAGCTAAATACTTGGTATTCATTTTTTTACATAGTATTTCTTTAATATACACATCAACATCCATATTGGCTGTTGTTAAACTAAAAGGAAACACCACGCAAACATCTATACCGTATTTATCGAACAAAAAAAGTCTTTCGTCTATACCGGTTATTAATTTCAGGTCTTTTTGCTCCGGAAAAAGTACTTTTCTGGGATGCGGATCAAATGTTAAAACAACGGTATGCAGTCCTGTAGATTGCTTGATTTCCTTGAGCTTTTGGATAATTTTTTGGTGCCCTACATGAACTCCGTCAAAAGTTCCTATGGTAACAATAGAGGGCTTTTCTATTCTAAATTCTTCGGTATTTTTTACAACAAGCACGGTGCAAAAATAATCCTTCATTTTTATTAACAGTATAGGTTTTTATCAGAGAAAAAGCAGTACTTTTGCACTCGAAATTTTTTAATACCACATTTATCATGTCTAAACAAATCGGTAAAATATCACAGGTAATTGGTCCGGTAATTGACGTAAGTTTCGACTCGGAAGGAGGAAAATTACCTAACATTTTGGATGCGCTCGAAATTGTACGCTCCAACGGACAAAAACTTGTTTTGGAAGTTCAGCAACACATTGGCGAAAACTCGGTACGTGCCATTGCCATGGATAGTACCGATGGCTTGTTTCGCGGAATGGAGGTTGTTGCAACCGGTGCAGCCATTAAAATGCCTAAAGGTGATCAGGTAAAAGGTCGCTTGTTTAACGTGGTTGGCGAAGCTATTGACGGTATTAGCGACGTAAGCAATACCGATGGTAACTCTATTCACCGTACTCCTCCAAAATTTGAAGAACTCTCCACTTCTACCGAAGTATTATATACCGGTATAAAAGTAATTGACCTTATTGAACCTTACGTAAAAGGTGGTAAAATCGGGTTATTTGGTGGTGCCGGTGTAGGAAAAACGGTACTTATCATGGAGCTGGTAAACAACATAGCCAAGGCTTATTCAGGGTTATCGGTATTTGCCGGAGTAGGGGAGCGTACTCGCGAAGGAAACGATTTGCTGAGAGAATTTATTGAATCAGACGTAATTAAATACGGGCAGGAGTTTAAACATAGCATGGAAAAGGGCGGATGGGACCTAAGCAAAGTAGATAAAAACGCTTTAGCCGACTCAAAAGCTACCCTTGTTTTCGGGCAAATGAACGAACCTCCCGGAGCTCGCGCAAGAGTTGCTTTATCCGGGTTAACTTTGGCTGAATATTTCCGCGATGGAGACGGAAGCGGCCAAGGTCGTGACATTCTTTTCTTTGTCGACAACATATTCCGCTTTACTCAGGCAGGTGCCGAAGTATCGGCTCTTTTAGGGCGTATGCCTTCGGCGGTGGGTTACCAACCAACCCTTTCTACCGAAATGGGTAACATGCAAGAACGTATTACTTCCACCAAAAAAGGCTCTATTACATCGGTACAAGCAGTATACGTACCGGCCGACGACTTAACCGACCCGGCTCCGGCTACTACTTTTGCTCACCTGGATGCTACAACCGTACTTAGCCGTAAAATTGCCGAGTTAGGAATTTACCCGGCTGTTGATCCTTTGGATTCTACCTCGCGCATTCTTAACCCTGCCGTTCTCGGAAATGCACATTACGAGTGTGCTCAACGTGTAAAAAACATTTTGCAGCGCTATAAAGAACTGCAAGATATTATTGCCATATTGGGTATGGACGAGTTAAGCGAGGAAGATAAGCTGGTGGTACACCGTGCCCGCCGCGTTCAGCGTTTCCTTTCTCAGCCGTTCCATGTGGCCGAGCAGTTTACCGGTTTAAAAGGTGTGTTAGTTCCCATTGAAGAAACCATTAAAGGCTTTAACATGATATTAGACGGTAAAGTTGATGAATATCCGGAAGCAGCCTTTAACCTGGTAGGAACTATTGAAGATGCTATTGAAAAAGGAAAGAAAATTTTAGCGGAATCTAAATAACACCTATGAAGCTGGAAATTATAACCCCCGATAAGAAACTTTTTGAAGGAGAAGTGAAGTCGGCTATCTTTCCGGGAGCCGAGGGCAGTTTTGGTGTTTTAGATAAGCACGCCCCTTTAGTAAGTGTTTTAAAAAGCGGTAAAATAGAACTGATTGATAACAGCAATGAGAAGAAAGAGTTTACCATTAAAGGAGGAGTAGCCGAGGTTATCAATAATAAAGTAGTTGTTTTAGCCGATTAGTTTAATTTTAATCTAGTTTATTAAGCCCCCATAAAAATATGGGGGTTTTGTGTTTATTGGCTACAAATAAGCTGATGGCTTTTTGAACCAAGCTTTTTATTGCCTGTTATTAAGAGATTTTTTATTAGCCCAAAAGTAAGATTTAATGTAAAATCAATATTTATTGAAGTATCTATATTTAACCTTTACTGTCAGTGTAACCCTGCTCAAAAACAAGGCACAAAATTTGGTTTAGTAGCCCCGTTAGCGCAGAGCCCTTAAATACGCAGAT
>CAZPEC010000006.1:0-143219 GCA_964585565.1 uncultured Akkermansia sp.
GCTAACTACCTTATAGAAGCTATTTTATCACCCCAATCTACCACATTTGGTTGGCTTGGGGTGATTTTTGCTCCTTTTTATTTATGTTAAAAATATTCATTTCTTACAAACTATCAAAAGGAGAAACGATGCTTTGTATGCTTTTGTTGCTTACATGTGTATAAATTTCTGTTGTACGGCTGCTGCTGTGGCCCAGTAATTCCTGAATATAACGAAGGTCGGTTCCACTTTCCAATAAATGAGTGGCATAACTGTGCCGCAGCCAATGCATGCTTACCGGTTTGTTTATTCCCGCTTTCTTAACGGCCTGTTTCAGCACATTCTGCAGGCTGCGTTCATCATATGGTCCATCCCCGTTTTGCCCTTCAAATAACCATCTTTTAGGCTTATACGCCAGGTAATATTCTCGTAATAAAACAAGCACTTTTTTAGAAAGAGGGGCAATTCTGTCTTTTCTTCCTTTTGACTGGCGTATAATAATTAACCCTCGCTTAGAATCAATGTCGTTTAAGGTTAACTTTAGCAACTCTCCGCGTCTTAATCCGCAGCTGTATACCAGGCTTAACATAGCCCTGTGTTTTAAATTGCTCGATGCGCTTAATATGCCTTTTATTTCCTCTTTGCTTAAAACATTGGGGATTAACTTTTGTCTTTTAGGGCGATGTATTAAGTCCACCTCTACCGTTTTATTTTCAATGGTTTTAAAAAAAAGCTTAATGGCGTTTATTATTTGGTTTTGGTAAGAAGCAGATAATTTGTTGGCTAGTATGTACCTGTTATTAAATGTAATAATATCTTGATTGCTTATTTCCGAAACGGACTTGTTGTAAAAATATTTCAGAAAAACCCCAAGCGCTTCTGTGTATGTGCTTATTGTGCTTGAGCTGTATCTTCTGGAAAGCATCCAATGTTTAAACCTTTCTACCAACTCGCTTTTTTCATCCGGCAAGTTGTTTTCCAAAAATTTTTGCTCAACAACACAGTTCTTTTCTTCATCAAGAATAGGCACTTCGTTAACGACATTTTTCTTAAGTTTAAAGGCTTCGTAGTCCACGTATGCTTCGGATTTAAAAGTGTTAAACAAATCTGATATTATCCTGTTTCTTTCCGGCACATACCACGATTTTAATGTTGTGCTCCAGCGGCAACCACCAATAGTTCTAACCAAATTTTCTAATGCAGGGTCTCTCTTGAAAGCAATTTTTATACAATTTTTTTCTCGATGAAAAACAGGAGTTAAAATAACTTTTTTCATAGAAATATAGTTTTGCCAAAAACAAAACTATTGTAATATAAAAGAAACCCTTGCTACGTTTTATAGAATGTCAAAAGAAAAAATTCTGAATAAAAGCGCTTATTATTTTTCAATCCGCTTCATCTCCCAGCGGCTGTACATTAAATAGTTTTTGGCAATTCGTTCAATTTCTCCGCTCACCAGTTCCTCAGAAATATCTTTTAGTTTTTTAGCAGGAACCCCCGAAAAAATACATCCCGGAGGAACAACAGTTCCCTCTGTAACCAAGGCGCCGGCAGCAATTATACTATTGCTTCCTATTTTTACATTATCCATCACAACGGCCCCCATTCCAATCAAAACCCTGTCTTGTACGGTACAGCCATGAACAATGGCGTTGTGCCCAATCGAAACATCGTTTCCAATAAACACCTTTGTTTTTTCGTAAGTACAGTGTATAACAGCTCCGTCCTGAATGTTTACCCGATCGCCAATCCTGATGGAGTTAACATCTCCGCGTATTACCGTATTAAACCAAACACTGCAATCCCTTCCCAACTCTACATCTCCGCAAATGGTAGCGTTAGGCGCCAAAAAACAGTTTTCTCCAATCGTGGGAACCAATCCCCTTACAGATAAAATGAATGCCATATCAATTTTTACATTAAAAATACAGCTAATCCTGTTTCGTCCCCCCTTTGCCTAAAATAAATTAGAAAAAAGTCACTCGTTTTCGTCTAATTAAACAATAGCTTGGTCTAAAAAACAATACATTTAGTGTGTTAAACCTTCCGGATTCTATTGACAATGTTTTTTCAAAAAGCGATATTCATAAGGTTAAATTTTACGCCATGCTTAAAAAAATTCTTCTGGGAGCGCTTTTTATGGCAGCTTCGTTTGGTTTTGCTCAAGATTGGGCAGAAATGATGACTGGCACTAATGCTAACTTTTATGATATACAGTCGCGTTTTAACGATTATTGGAAAGATAAAGATATAACCGAAAAAGGAAAAGGCTATAAAGCATTTAAGCGTTGGGAAAATTTTGTAGAACCCAGGGTATATCCGAGCGGGGATTTATCTCTTTTGAATTTAACGGCCAAAAATTTTCAGGAGTGGCTTGCCGAGTACAACGCTGCCAATCCATCCGCTAAATTCAGCCAAAACAGCCTAATGGCTTCTACTACCTGGACACCCATCGGCCCCATGGGTGCAATTAGCGGAAGCGCCGGCGGGCAACTCCTAAAATCTGGAAGATTAAACTTTATCACCTTTCACCCCACAAACACCAACATTATGTGGGTTGGGGCTCCCGCCGGGGGCCTCTGGAAAACAACTGACGGAGGAACAACCTGGAGTACTAATACCGATAATCTGGCCGTTAACGGCTGCTCTGATTTAGCCATTGACCCCTCCAACACCAATATCATGTACCTCGCCACAGGCGATGGAGATGCCGGAGACACAAGAAGCATCGGCGTTCTTAAATCAACCGACGGAGGAAACACTTGGAACTCCACAGGACTTACCTTCGCCGTAACAAGCAATAATCTTATTCGCCGGTTGATAATCCACCCTACCAACCCTCAAATACTTCTCGCAGCAACCAACAGCGGAATATACAGAACCACTAACGGAGGAACCAGCTGGACAAACGTAAACACCGCAAATTGTTATGATTTGGAATTTCAACCGGGTAATCCCAATATCGTGTACGCAGGAGGAACCACTTTTAGGCGTTCAACAGACGGTGGAGTTACTTGGACTCAAATAAGCAACGGTATTACCACTACCGGAGTAAACCGCATGGCTGTTGCTGTTACCAGCAACGACGCCAATTATGTGTATGTATTATGTTCTGCCAGCTCAAACAGCGGCTTTTATGGACTTTATCGTTCCATAGACGCAGGCGTTACCTTCTCTTTAATGGCAACCACCCCAAACCTCTTAGGTTGGGCCTCCGCCGGTAACGATAGTGGTGGTCAGGGTTGGTACGACCTATGCGTTGCGGCAAGCCCTCTCGATAAAAACGAAGTAGTAGTTGGAGGAGTTAACGTATGGAGAAGCACCAACGGAGGAAGCACGTGGACGCTTTACGGGCACTGGACCGGAAGCGGAGCTCCTTTTACTCACGCCGATCATCACGACCTGGAATATACACCCGCGGGCGTTCTTTACAATTGTAATGACGGAACGGTTTACAGAAGAACAGCCACTACCTGGGTTGAAATTTGCGGCCTGATGAACATTTCGCAAATTTACAAAATAGGCCTTTCGAGCTTAACGCCTAACTTATGGATAACAGGTCATCAGGATAATGGTACCAGCACCTGGAACGGAACAACCTACCAGGCTCGTATAGGTGGAGATGGAATGGATTGCTTTTTTGATAGAACAAATAACAATAATATTTTTGGCGAAACGCAAAACGGAGGCTTCCGTCGCTCAACCAATGCGGGAAGCACCTGGTCAACCGTAACCACCGGCCTGTCAGGAACAGCCCCCTGGGTAACAATATGGAAACAAGACCCCGTGGTGGCCAACAGAATTTACTGCGGACGTCAAAACATGTTTGTTTCTAATGATTTGGCCAGCACCTGGACGCAAATAGGAACACTTCCTGTAACGGGCAACGTTCGCGAATTTGCCATAGCCCCCACCAACAATCAAATAATTTATGTGGTTAAAAGCAATGCCATTATGAAAACCACCGATGGTGGCGCTACATGGAGCAACATCACCGGAACACTATCAACCTCTCTTAGCTTTTTTAATCTTTGTGTGAGCCCCACCGATGCAAATAAAGTGTGGGTTTGCTGTACTAATTATTCTGCCGGTAACAAAGTGTTTTATTCCTCCAATGGCGGCACCAGTTGGACAAATTACAGCGCCAACCTTCCCAACATCCCGGCTAATTGCCTCTTGTATCAACCCGGAACAAGCGATAGAATTTACGTAGGAATGGATGTAGGAGTATATTATAGGGATAATACCCAATCAACATGGACGTTATACAATAATGGACTACCTAACACACCGGTAGATGATATGGAAATATCTCCGGCCATGCCCAATACCGTTGTGGCGGCCACCTACGGTCGTGGCGTGTGGATTGTAGATGTTGCCCCCGCTGCCCTGCCCCCCGTTTCGTCCTATTCTTATACAGGAAATGTTTGCCAGGGAACACCAAAGGTTTTTAATGATAACTCCACCAACGGGCCCACCAGTTGGGTGTGGAGTAGCAACCCCTCTGCAGGTGTTACTATAAATACTCCGACTTCACAAAATCCAACAATAACTTTTGCCAACGCCGGAACATATACAATTTCTATGCAGGCAACCAACGCCTCCGGTCCGGGGAATACACACACCCAGGTGGTAACGGTACATCCCACGCCAACCATAACCATAGCCTCGTCTGCTAACACCGTATGTGCCGGAAGTCCTGTTACCTTTACAGCCAGTGGAGCCAGCACATATAGTTGGGCCTGCCCTTCCAGTTCTATATGTACATATACTGCCCCTGCTACTAATACTACCTATGTTTTTCAGGGAACTTCAGCACAAGGATGTACGGGAAGCGGAAGCAAATCAATAGCGGTTATACCCTCTCCAACCGTAAATATAAATCCTGCTTCAGCAGTGTATTGCAGTAATTCAGGACCGGTAACGCTCTCTGCTTCCGGAGCCACAGGCTACACCTGGATGCCGGGAAGCATAACCGGCGCAACTGTTTCGGTTAGTCCTTCTTCAAATACTACTTACACGGTTACAGGCACAAACGGAACCTGCAACAACAGCAAAACAATAACAGTTACCGCAGGAAACGTTCCGAATGTTAACGCCACCGCTTCCAACTCGGTTTATTGTACAAATGCTACACAGCCGGTTATATTAACGGCAAGCGGTGCCACCTCATACACCTGGCAGCCCGGTAATTTAACAGGAACTAACGCCTCAGTTACTCCCGCTTCAAATACTACGTATACAGTTACCGGATTTAATGGATCTTGTTATAATACTGCACAAGTGAGCGTTAACGCTCAAAACCCTCCGGCTGTAACTGCGTCCAGCAACAACACATTAATCTGTGCCGGAACCTCTGCAATACTTACCGCATCGGGAGCAACCAGCTACTCCTGGAGCACGGGAGCAACAACCCCTACTATCACAGTCTTCCCCACACTAAGCACAACCTATACAGTAATCGGGTTTAACGGCCCTTGTTCGGCTACTACCACCATCGTTCAAAACGTACAATGGTGTACCGGAATATCGGAAAAACTGTTTTTAAATAATTACAAGGTTTATCCTAATCCATTCAGCGGGGCCTTAAACATCTCAGCAGGAGAAGAGGTGGAGGTATATATTACCAACGCTCTTGGTCAGGTATTGGAAACACACCGAATAGAGAAACAGGGCAGGGTAAATACAGAAAATCTTCCTTCCGGAATTTATTTTGTGAATTTAAAGGGAGCAGCTGGAAGCAGAATGTTTAAGCTGGTAAAACAATAGGCCGGGCCTTTTAAAGAGCGCCCACCTCTTTATATCTTTCCAGTGTTCTTTTTCTGGTTTCGGAGCGGTCTATTATCTTTTCGGGATATTCGGCCGTTCCAAATTCAGGAACCCATTTTTTGATGTATTCAAAATTTGAATCAAACTTTTTTTGCTGCTCTTCCGGATTAAATATTCTGAAGTAAGGTGCTGCGTCGCATCCTGTTCCTGCCGCCCACTGCCAACCACCGTTGTTGGCGCTTAAGTCAAAATCCAACAGTTTTTCTGAAAACCAGGCCTCGCCCCATTGCCAATTTATAAGCAAGTCTTTCACCAAAAAACTACTTACAATCATGCGAACCCTATTGTGCATAAAGCCTGTAGCCAACAACTCTCTCATCCCGGCATCTACTATAGGAAAGCCCGTTTGGCCTAGCTTCCATTTTTCAAAAAAATATTCGTTATTCTCCCACCGCATATAGTTGTACTGTTTTTTAAAACAGCCGCTTGCAGCGTAAGGAAAGTGATAAAGAATCATCATGTAAAAGTCACGCCAAATAAGCTCATTAAGCCAGGCTTCACTTTTTCCCAAACAATGAACAACGAGCTCCCGAATGCTAATGGTTCCAAATCGTAAATGCACACTAAGCCTGCTGGTAGCGTTTAGCGAGGGAATATCTCGTTGAGCAGCGTAATTAACTAAAAAGTTGTTTTCCGGCTTTTGGGGTTCAACAAATAGTAAATCTGTTTTTTTAAAGCCTATTTCTTCAAGAGAGGGAATTTTGGCCGGAGAACATTTATAGAACGAATGAAAGTATTTTTCTGTAGGATATGCTTTCGTGTAAAAGCTATTTAGTTTATTTTTCCATTTTTTACTGTAGGGGGTAAATACAGTGTAGGCAAGGCCGTCGTCTTTCAGCACCTCGTTTTTTTCAAAAATGCACTGGTCCTTAAAACTCTTGAAAGCGATACCGTTTTCTTGTAATAAATTTTTTACTTCCTCATCACGTTTTATTGCATAGGGCTCGTAATCATGATTGGTATAAACGGCGCTAATTTGGTATTCAGAAATTATTTTTTTCCATACATCAACGGGTTTTCCGTAAAAAACGTGCAGCGAACTTCCCGCTTCAACCAATTTGAGCTGTAACGACTGCAGCGCTTGATGTATGAAGTCAACTCTGCGGTCTTCTTTATTGGGCAGCTTGAGTAAAATATCGGAATCAAAGATAAAAACAGGTAAAACACACGGGTTTTTTTTAAGGGCATGATAAAGAGCCGCATTATCATGCAACCTTAAATCCCTCCTAAACCATACAATGGCAACTTGATTCATTAACCGCGCAGTTTTTTCATTAAAATTTTGCGTGCCAAAAATATACGACTTTTGATGGTTCCCAGGGGCAATTCCATTTCCTTGGCAATTTCTTCGTACTTATATCCTGTATAATAACGAGTAAATGGAATTTTATACTCATCACTCAGGTTGCTTACTGCGTTAACAATCTCTTTTGCGCCAAGTAAACGATCGCTATGCTCGTAACTATTTTGGGAAAAGGCCTTGTTCATGGTCACTTCGTCATTTTGGCCAAACAACGAACGGCTCTTTTTGTTTCGCCGATACGTATTTATAAAAGTGTTTTTCATAATGGTAAACAGCCAAGCTCTTAGGTTGGTGCTATCCTCAAATTTTTCGCGATAACGAATAGCCTTCATGTAAGTGTCTTGCACAAGGTCTTTAGCGTCTTCCGCGTTTCGGGTAAGGCTTAAGGCAAAGCTCTTCAAAGAACTTCGCTCTTCTAAAATTCGGGTATTAAATTCTATAGCAGTCATTTTGTTTAATATTATTGTTTAGTTATTAAACAAAATTACTTATAATGTTTAATCTATTCAAAAAATAATTAAACAAAAACTGTTAAATTTAACATTTTCGACTAAAAACACTTATTAATAGTTCTTAGGTACCTATAAATCAATAAAAAACAATAAATACTTTTGCACCTTTAAAATCGAATTTTTTGACTATGCACGGGCAAATAAGTGAACAGGAACAGCAAAGAAGAGATAAGCTGAAAGAATTAAAAGATCTTGGAATAAACCCCTATCCTCCCGAAGAATTTAAAGTAAACGCTACGGCGCTCGATATTAAAGAGAATTACGAGAGAGATAAGCTTAATTACAAGGATATTTCCATTGCGGGGCGTTTAATGAGCATTCGCGACATGGGAAAGGCCTGTTTTGCCGTAATTCAGGACGCTACTGCTCGATTACAGATATACGTTCGTCGTGATGATATTTGTTCCGGCGATGATAAAACCTTGTATGATGTTGTTTGGAAAAAACTAATTGATATAGGAGATATTTTAGGTTTAGAAGGATATGTGTTTACTACAAAAACAGGAGAAATATCTCTGCATGTAACGTCCTTAAAGTTGCTCTCAAAAGCATTAAGGCCGCTCCCTATCGTTAAAACAGACGATGAAGGAAACACGTTCGATGAGGTTAGCGACCCCGAATTCAGGTATAGGCAGCGTTATGTAGATTTAATTATAAACCCACAGGTGAAAGAAACCTTTAAGAAGCGAACTCAAATAATACAAAGTATTCGTCAGGCGCTTAACGAGGCCGGCTTAATGGAGGTAGAAACCCCCATTTTGCAGAGCATACCGGGAGGGGCTGCCGCCAGGCCCTTTATTACTCATCACAATGCACTTAACATCCCCCTTTATCTTCGAATAGCTAATGAGCTGTACTTAAAGAGGCTCATTGTAGGCGGCTTTGATGGCGTATACGAATTTGCTAAAGACTTCCGAAACGAAGGAATGGATCGCACACATAATCCCGAATTTACCGTGTTGGAGTTTTATGTTGCTTATAAAGATTACAATTGGATGATGTCGTTTACCGAAAAGCTATTGGAAAAAGTAGTTGTAGACCTCTACGGAACGTCGAGCGTAAAAGTAGGAGACAGGGAAATTGACTTTAAAGCCCCCTTTAAAAGAATAAGCATGTACGAGGCTATAAAAGAACATACGGGTATCGACATCTCCGGAATGGACGAAGACGCTCTTAGAGAGGTTTGTAAAAAACTCCAAATACATACCGAATCCAATATGGGTAAGGGCAAGCTGATAGATGAAATTTTTGGAGAAAAGTGCGAGCAGCATTACGTACAACCTACTTTTATTACCGACTATCCGGTAGAAATGAGCCCGCTTACTAAAATGCATCGAAACAAAGAAGGGCTTGTAGAAAGATTCGAGTTAATGATTAACGGCAAAGAAATAGCAAACGCCTATACCGAGCTAAATGACCCCTTAGACCAAAGGGCCCGCTTCGAAGAGCAATTGAAATTACAGGAGCGTGGCGACGAAGAAGCCATGTTTATTGATCATGATTTTTTACGTGCGCTGGAGTATGGAATGCCCCCAACAGCAGGAATAGGAATAGGAATAGATCGCCTTACCATGTTGCTTACAAACAACACCGCTATACAGGAAGTGCTCTTTTTCCCTCAAATGAGACCGGAAAAAACAACCACCACTCAGCCTGCGGAATAAATTTTTTACTACATTTGGTAAGGATATGCGTGTTTACTTGAAGGCTATTATTGTATTGTTTATTATGAGCTTAGTGCTTGCCTTTGCCTCTTGTAATGAAAACAAACCACAACCCGAATCCAAGCCCCGCATTTTCGAAGGTTACCACCCTTTAATGGACGAAATAGTTCGTTCAAAAAGTGGCGTTTTTCGGGGCCTGGAGTTGAATTGTAATGCCGTAAAAATAAAAGAAACAGAAACATCCTCTCCTACCGAAGAGGAAACTAACAAACTGTTTTACGAATACAAAGCCGATAGTTCTATTTCCTATTCGATAGATTACACCCTTTCAAACGACAGCTTGGAAGAAATAAGCCTGAACGTTTATTGCAAGGACACAGAATTATGTTCCTATCTTTTTTGCGACCTCAAAGATTACTACGCCTCAAAACTGCCCAACCCCATTGAGGCAAAAGGACAGGTGGTTTATAATTGCTTTGAAGGACAAAGAAAACCCTTTGTTATTTCCTTAAGCGATAATTCTACCCCCGCTAAGGGTATACTGAATTTGGTTATTTACAAAGACCGTTAATTATTTCAAAGCAAATGGGTTCCTAATTTGTCTCAACTATTAGTTCTGCGGTTTGGTTAACAACTTTTCCGCATTTAAAATGTTTTAAAACTATATTTGCCACAAAATAGCTTCATGGAGATGATAATGACATCAGAATTTATACTAACGGAAATAAAAAATGGCGTATTGGTAATTACCATTAATCGCCCCGATAAACTAAACGCTTTAAACAAACAAACCATTGAGGACCTTCACGAAACGCTGGTTGAAGCCGAAAACATGCCGGAAGTTCGCTCTGTAATAATTACCGGTAGTGGGCAAAAAGCTTTTGTTGCCGGAGCGGATATTGCGGAGTTTGCCGGATATTCTGTTGAACAGGGCAAGCAAATGAGTAGCCTTGGACACTTCAAAATATTTAATTTCATCGAAAATTTTTCCAAGCCGGTAATCGCTGCCATCAATGGTTTTGCCTTGGGCGGAGGACTTGAGTTAGCCATGGCATGCCATATCCGCGTTGCCAGCGAAAACGCCAAAATGGGGCTTCCCGAAGTAAGTTTGGGCCTTATTCCCGGATACGGAGGCACCCAGCGCCTTGCACAGTTGGTAGGGAAAGGAAAGGCGTTTGAAATGATTGTAACAGCCGATAAAATAAATGCTGCTGACGCACTTAACTGGGGCTTGGTAAACTACGTTACCCCGCAAGAACAATTACTCTCAAAATGCCTCGAAATAGCCGCTAAAATCCAACCCAATAGCCCTACAGCCATTAAAACAGCCATTAAGGTAATAAACGCCGGCTTCAACACCAAACTAAACGGCTACGAAGTAGAAATAGAAGAGTTTGGAAAAAGTTTTGGAACCGGTGATTTTAAAGAAGGGGTTGGCGCCTTTTTGGAAAAAAGAAAATCAGACTTTAGAGGAAATTAATGTTTCTAGGCGCTTGATATTTATCAAGTCCGTTTTCTGACACAGGTCATGCGCGGGGCGCCCATCGCAAAATAAATTTGCGGTAGATGCACAAAGCCTGAACATGAACCTTATAAATACGCCAAAACAAAGTTTTGAAGAAAAAATAAATCAGGGGCTATACATTGAGCCGAAGGACGATATGCCCGAAGAATACAGAAGGCATCTTATCCGGCAAATTTCCCAACATGCCCATTCCGAAGTTATAGGCATGCAGCCTGAGGGGAACTGGATTACAAGAGCCCCTTCTTTACGAGCCAAGCAAATTTTGCTTGCAAAAATTCAAGACGAGGGAGGACACGGTCTTTACCTTTACAGCGCAGCAGAATCGTTAGGCATTTCCCGCGAAGAGATGATAAGCCAACTTCATACCGGAAAAGCCAAATATTCCAATATTTTTAACTATCCTTCGCTTACCTGGGCCGATATCGGCGCTATTGGATGGTTGGTAGACGGCGCCGCCATTGTTAATCAAGTTTCCTTGCAAAGAACTTCTTATGGACCTTATGCTCGTGCCATGGTTCGAATTTGCAAAGAAGAAAGTTTTCATCAACGCCAAGGTTACGAAATCATGGCTAAAATGATGGCCGGAACTCCCGAACAGCAAGCAATGGCTCAAGACGCCATGAACAGATGGTGGTGGCCTGCCCTCATGATGTTTGGCCCGCACGATACCGACTCCCCCCACAGTTCTATGGCCATGCAATGGAAAATAAAACGAGAAAGTAATGATGAACTCAGGCAGAAGTTCATAGATAAAACCATTCCGCAAGCGGAGTTGATAGGTTTGAGAGTTCCTGACCCGGACTTAAGAAAAGACGAAAAAACCGGACATTATCTAATTGGAAAAATTAATTGGGATGAATTTTACAGAGTAATAAATGGCCACGGCCCCTGTAATAAGCAACGCATGAACCACCATGTAAAATACCATCGTCAGGGCCAGTGGGTGAGAGAAGCAGCAGAAGCCTATGCACAAAAGAAAAAAGCCAAACAGTCAGTTGAGTTAGTTTAACAAAAAAACTACATCTATGAAAAACGATACGCAATTAAGCACATGGGAGGTGTTTATTCAAAGCAAAGCCGGCGCTCCTTATGTTCACGCCGGAAGTTTACACGCCTCCGACGCAGAAATGGCGTTGCAAAATGCCAGAGATACCTACACTAGAAGGGGAGAAGGAACAAGCATTTGGGTGGTTCCCTCCCATTGCATAAAAGCTTCTAACCCTGATGAAAACCCTATGTTTTTTGACCCATCGGATGATAAAATTTACCGTCTCCCCACTTTTTACACTATGCCAAAAGGAGCTACCAATATATAAAAAAGAGCGTTATGGACACAAACAAAGCATTATACACTTATTTATTGCGATTGGCCGACGACTCGCTGATTATGGGACAGCGCCTCTCGGAATGGTGCAGCAAAGGCCCTTTCTTAGAGGAGGACTTAGCACTAACCAACATAGCCCTCGATTATATAGGAAGAGCAGAAGCACTCCTGAATTACGCTGCAACAATCGACGGAAGAAACCAAACGGCAGACACCTTGGCCTATCTCCGCCCGGAGCATGAATATCTTAATCATCTTTTGTGCGAAACACCCAACGGAGATTTTGCTCACACTATGGCCAGGCAATTATACCATTCGGCCTATGAATTTTTTCTCTATAAAGAACTTTCATTAAGCAAGAATAGCACTTTGGCAGGCATAGCGGCAAAAGCATATAAAGAAACGGCGTATCACCTTCAACACGCAGCCAACTGGGTTATAAGGTTGGGAGACGGTACAGAAATAAGTAAACAAAAAATGCAAAATGCGCTCCAAAACCTTTGGATGTATACCGGAGAACTTTTCGAAATAGATGAGGTAGAAAAGGCGTTGGTTTCGGAAGGAATAGCAACAGATAATCAACAAATAAAACCGCTATGGGAACAGCGCATTAAAACTGCTTTAAGCGAGGCAGGTTTAATTTGGCCAACAAATGAGTACATGCAAAACGGCGGAAGGAACGGAAGACATACCGAGTACTTAGGCCACCTCTTGTGCGAAATGCAGTATTTGCCAAGAACGTATCCTCAGGCTGTTTGGTAGTTATCAATCATACTGTAAGCAGAATTGCCTCAGTCAATAGGGGTATTCCCTCAATTTCTCTTTTTCCTAACACAAATTAGGGTATTTTTGGCTTCGCAATGAGGAAGTTATTGTTCGTTATTTTAAGTTTACCCCTTAGCCTGCAAATAAACGCTCAGGCAATAGCGGGTGTTATAAATGCCTATGCTAACGTAACCAACATAGCCGGGGCCAATATTACGGTTGGTGCAACGGCAGGTTTTGCCGTTGGAATGGAGGTGATGATTATCCAAATGAAGGGGGCGGCAGTCTCAAACATGAATGATGCCACCTTTGGAAACATCAACGCTTTAAATAGCGCAGGTTTATACGAGTTTGCCACCATCACCGCTATTGCAGGAAATGTAATTACGCTTAATAACGCCCCTGTCAACTCATATAATACCGTTAACGGATTTGTTCAGCTGGTTACCGTTCCTAAATATTGTTTACCGGTTGTAAACAATACATTAACCTGCGCTGCATGGAACGGAACGGTTGGTGGAGTGCTTGCCTTTGAGGCAGGAACCCTCACGCTTAATTCGGATATTAATGTTACCGGACTTGGGTTTCGTGGAGGAAATTTTATTTCGGGGGGCTTTTGTTGCAGTAACGGAAGTTTTGCCGGAATAACCGGAGGAGAAAAAGGAGAAAGCATATCTGATTTTATCCCGGGAATGATGCGCATGAAAGGGAAACAAGCAAATGGGGGCGGAGGCTCTAATTGCGGAAATTCCGGCGGCGGCGGCGGCGGAAATGGTGGAGCGGGAGGCTTGGGTGGCCACCAGTATAATGGCTGCGGCGCTTTTGACGAGAGAGGCCAGGGAGGGCTTGCATTAGCTCCTGTTGCAAACAGGATGTTTTTGGGCGGCGGAGGTGGCGGCGGTTTCAGAGACAACAACCAAACAACTGCCCCGGGAGCAAATGGCGGCGGTATAGTATACATTAGAGCAAATGCTATTGTTTGCAACAACAGAACCATAGCAGCAAACGGCGCTTCCGTTACCATAATAACTAATGATGAAGGAGCAGGTGGTGGTGGAGCAGGGGGAACTATTTTTATAGCCTGCAACAACTATGTGGGAAATTTAACGGTATCTACAAATGGTGGTAACGGCGGCAGTAATAACAATGTTATATTTGGCAACATGTGTCATGGTCCCGGTGGAGGTGGAGCCGGCGGTGTTTTTGCATTTAGCACACCCCTTATTCCCGGAGGCATTACATACAATTCAAATGGCGGTGCCGCCGGAACAGTTAATAATCCTATAAGTTCTTGTTTCAACACTACGCACGGAGCTCAACCGGGCTCTCCGGGCACAACGCTGGCAAATATTCCGGCCCCTCCGGTATCGGTAAATCTTCCAACCGTAACGGTGGCCGGAAACAATACCATATGTGCGGGTCAATCTACCACACTTACCGCTTCCGGAGCAAGTTCGTATACATGGACCCCCGGCGGAATCTTAACCACCACGGCAGCTCTTAACCCTGCTTCAACAACGGTTTATACGGTAGTTGGTGCATCAGGGGCGTGCACGGCTCAGGCAACAGAAACGGTGTATGTGATGCCCAGCCCAACGCTTGATGTAACCGGAAATACCACTCTTTGCGCGGGACAAACATCAACGCTTTTTGCATCCGGAGCAAGCACCTATACCTGGAACGGATCTACGGTTAACTATTCCTTGTTTGTAAATACCTCGGTTAATACTAATTATACGCTTTCCGGAACAGACGCCATGGGCTGTATCAGCACTAGTGTTATTCCGGTTTTGGTGAATCCCAATCCCACCGTGTTTATTGCTCCTAACACAGCAGTAATTTGTGAGGGACAAAGTTTTAATCTTAATGCTTTCGGAGCCAATACATATACTTGGTATCCTGCAGCTACCGTCAATAATCCTAACAGCCCGAACGTTTCCGTTAATCCTATGGTTACTACCATATACACCGTTGTGGGAACCGTGAATAATTGCACTTCGTCTGCTGTAAGACAGGTTTCGGTTATTCCTTTGCCCAACCTTCAGGTAACGGTTAGTAAGCCGGAGATTTGTCAGGGAAGCGCAACTACCTTTAACGCCGTGGGCGCAGCTTCTTATACGTGGACGCCATCCTTGGGGTTAACCAACCCTAATGCGGGGTTTACACAGGCTTCCCCTCCTACGTCCATGACATACAGCGTTTTTGCAAGTAACGGAATGTGTGGTACCGGTTCAGTTGTTTCAGTAATGGTAATCCCTAATCCGGTTCTTAATCTAGTGGCCAATCCCACGCGTATATGTTTAGGAGAAAAAGCAAATATTTTTGCCAGCGGAGCCAATAACTACGTGTGGAGCCCAACGGTGGATAATTTTACATTGGTTAGTAATAATGTCGCCATCGTAAGCCCGTCAGTAAACACAAATTATACGATTACCGGAGTAAATTCATCGGGGACCGTAAATTGTGCAATGACCCAGGAAATATTAATAGAAGTGGTACAGCCGGTGCTTCCCCCTGTTAGCGGAAGCGTTAGTATATGCAAAGGAGAAAGCGTTCGGATAAATGTAGGTGCCCCCGGCGGTGTATTATGGGTTCCTTCTGAGGGGTTAGACAATCCGTTAAGCCCAAATCCGGTTGCAAAGCCGGAAGTCACCACCGTTTATACGGTTTTTGCATCGGCAGGAGGTTTTTGTAAAACTTCCTCTACCGTAATGGTTCAGGTAAATCCTCTACCCAATGTAAATGCAGGAGAAGACAAGATTTTTTCTTTTGACGAGGAGATGTTTTTATTTGCCACCGGAAGTGGCACCATTAACTGGATTTCAGGAGAGGCAATAGCTTGTCCGGACTGTCCGCAAACTCAAATTAACCCTAAAAATAGCGGGTGTTATGTGGCCCAATCGGTTAATAGCTTTGGATGTCGTTCGCGAGACGAGGTTTGTGTAACGGTTAATAAAGAGTTCAGCATATATATTCCAAACTCATTTACGCCAAACGACGACGGCAAAAATGATGTTTTCAAAATATATGGAAATGGAATTATTGCCGCAGAAATGGCTGTTTTTGATCGCTGGGGTGAATTCATGTTTTTTAGCAACGATAAAGACAAGGGTTGGGATGGAACTTTTAACGGAATAGAGTGTAAACAAGACGTATATATTTATAAGGTTGTTTATACTACTATGGATAATAAAAAACACACAAAAACAGGTCACGTAACATTAATGAAGTAACGGCCGATGTTCTTTCTTATAGTTTCATAAAAGTGACTTTTGTTACCTTTTTTTCTTTATCCTTCTTGTAACTTTGCATCGTGAAGCAAAGGATTTTAAAACATAAAACCGAACTAGTTGGTTTTTTCATGGGCGCAGTCGCAGGCCTTTTGTATTATGCTTTTATAGGGTGTAAAAGCGGCTCATGCCTGATATCATCAAACCCTGTAATTTCTTCTTTATATTGGGGATTGTTGGGGTATTTTGCTTCCGGTTTGTTTAAAAAGGAAAAACACCTAAAACAGGAGGAAAAATGAAAATAATTGAAACCATTGTGTCTACCGTTGGAAACAAATGTCCTCGTTGTCACACCGGTGAGGTTTTTGCCGAAAAAAACCCGTTTATTTTAAGCAAAATGTTTAGCATGCATAAAAACTGCTCCCACTGTAATTTACTGTATGAGCGCGAGCCAAGCTTTTTTTACGGGGCTATGTACGTCTCTTATGCCCTTACATCGGGCTGGTTTATTGTTTGGTTTTTTTTAAACAAATATATCTTCAATTTCGACACCTTGTTCTTTGCTATATCCATGGTTCTTTCCATAGTGATATTAAGCCCTTTAACACTCCGTTGGTCCAGACTCATCTGGCTCAACTTCTTTAATAAATATGATTCGAAATTTAAGAACGGAAAAATAGCGGATGAACAGATTTAGTATATACTTAAAAAACCAACTAATGTATGGTTGGGACTGGTGGAGAAAAGTAAGAATGTTACTGTCTATACTTTTCATCATTGCCTCTTGGTGGAATAAGGATTTTGCTCTGGGAGCAGCAGGTTTTTTTCTGTTTTTTCATACCTTGTTTAATTTGTGTAGCGCCTGTTCTTCAGGCAGCGGAGGAAGTTGTAACAGATAAAAAACCATGAACTCTTTTCAAGAACTTATCAAAAACGAAAACGCTTTGCTCGTCGATTTTTACGCCGAATGGTGTGGTCCCTGTAAAACAATGGCCCCTGTATTAAAGGAGATTAAAAATGCATTTGGCGATAAGCTTAAGATAATAAAAATAGACGTGGATAAAAATCCGGAGGCGGCTTCAGCTTTCCATATAAGGGGCGTGCCAACTCTCATTCTTTTTGGTAAGGGTAGCCAGCTTTGGAGACAATCTGGTGCGGTTCCCTATAATGAGCTGAGAGGATTAATAGCTCAATACATAGATTGATTTTTCTGAAACTATCTTTATGAAATAACAACAGGTCCTACCTGTTGAAAAAGCCCCTTTTTGTTAATAAACACCGTTTTTAAACAGCTTTTCAACATTTTTTAGATTTTACCCGGGCTAAAAAAGATTTCTCATTTAGTAAACCATAACTGCTAATGAGCTAAAAAAACGGCCTTTAAACTTGTTTATAGTAACTTTGCTTAACGTAAAAAGCATTTAGTATGAAAAAAACAAGAGCAATTGTGGTCATTTTTCTTTTTGGCTTGATTTATTTTTCAAAAGCGCAAAGCAGCCTCACTTGGCAACCGGTACTGAACAATTATGACGGAACAAACATGAACGAGGGAGTGGAAGCAAACTGTGCTCTTATCACTTGTGGCGCCGATGATTACTTAATAATCAAACTAACAAATAATAACAACATTAAGCTAAAAGCAACTTGGTCTCATTGGGTGCAAACCCAAACGGGCGAAAGTAAATATGGCGACGGAAAACAGCAGAGCCTGGTTCTTGAGCCAAAAACAGAAGCCGTTGGGAGTTGCGCCTCTAACGTAGCACAACTTAAGATAAAACTGCGCGATTTTGGTATCACGAAAGATCAGTTTAACTATTACATCGCAAAGAATTTTCATTTAATCTCAGCAGAATAAAAATTTTTGTAGCATGAAAAAACTAGGAATTTTTATAATATCGGTTTTATTTCCGCTGGTAAACCCTTTGATTTCCCAAACGGTTACGTTCAACTATACCGGAGCTATGCAGCAATACGTGGTTCCCGCTGGATGTACCGTAATTTGCTTTACGGTAAGCGGAGCGCAAGGTATGGGCAATGCCCAAAGCAGTATGTTAGGAGGTCTTGGCGGAAGAGTAATGGGCAGCATGAACGTAGTTCCCGGTCAGGTGTTGGAAATATGGGTGGGCCAGGGAGGAATAGTTTCAAACCTTGGAGGCTTTAACGGAGGGGGAAACGGAGGCGTAATTACCACCAATTGTTGTCCTGCTTCTCATGGTGGTGGTGGCGGCGGAGCTTCTGATATACGGGTTGCTCCTTATGGTTTGCCGAACAGAGTAGTTGTTGCAGGTGGCGGTGGAGGAACCGGAGGGAATCGCGTTGTGGGTTGTGCGCCGGGCTGCGGTGGTGGAGGCGGTGGCGGATACTACGGTGGTGGAGGCGGCGGCGCATACGGCGGTAGCCCTGGTTTTGGAGGAACCCAAGTGGGTGGAGGAGCCGGAGGGGCTTCTTGTTGCGGCTGTCCATTAGCACCGCAACCGGGAGCTGCAGGTGTTTTAGGGGTTGGTGGTGCAGGAGGGAATATGAACGGGTGTAACAATCAGGCAGGGAACAACCCGGGTTGTGCCGGAGGCGCCGGAGGCGCTGCAATTGGAGGTCAGGGGCCAAACTGTACGGGCGGAACCGGTTGCCCAAGTACATGGGCCGGAGCAAGCGGTGGCGGCGGAAGTAATTATGCCGGCCCGGCAGTTATTACCCCAACCAGCCTAGCCGGAGTACAGGCCGGACATGGTCAGATAGTGATTGTTCCAAATTGTTGTACAGCTGCTCAACTTACGGTTACGGCTAATCCAAGCCCAGTTTGTCAGGGGGAAACAGCTACACTAACTGTTACCGGAGCGGGCATAGGAGGGACATATACATGGTCTCCTCCCGTGGTTAGCAATGCTACTATGGTTACGGTTACACCAACAGCTAATACTATTTACACTGTTTCCGGAACAAATTCTTTAAACTGTATAGGAACCCAAACATTTCAATTAAATGTTGCACCAACCCCAACTGTAACCCCTGGTAGCAACAGCCCCGTTTGCGATGGAAGTGTGCTTAATTTAACGGTTAATGCCGCAACAACGTATACCTGGTCAGGACCAAATGGTTTTTCAAGCAACTTACAAAACCCAAGTATTAACCCTGCTAACCTGCCGCAGGCCGGGAATTATACGGTAACAGTTACCAGTCCGCAGGGATGTACTAATAGTGCGGTAACCAACGTACAAATAATTCCTTTACCTGTATTAAACATTTCAGGAACAAATACACTTTGCTCACAAAACTTTAATGGCTCTTCAAATGCGACTACGCTCACGGCATCCGGCGCGCCCAGCTATACTTGGATCTTGCCCGCCGGATATACAGCACCTTCTTTAAACAATAATACCGTAAGTGTTTCCGGCCCAATTGTAACGGCTCCAACAGTTGCTCAGGTCACCGTTACTGGATCTTCGGGAGTTTGCAATGGATTGGGCACATACACCATTTTGGTTCTTCCTAATCCTGTTTTGGCCACGTCAAATGCAACGGTTTGCGACGGAAAAAGCGTTGAAATTTCAGCTTCCGGGGCAGATTCTTATCAGTGGTCGCCGGCCTCCAGCTTAAGCTCTTCAAGCGGAGCTTCTGTTATTGCTACTCCTCCAAACACTATGGTATACAGTGTTGTTGGAAATAGTCTTAACTGTTTCAGTGCCACACATCAGGTTACTGTAGACGTAATACCTAATCCAAATGTGGTGATAAATCCCGCCTCTACAACGGTTTGCTTAGGCTCTTCCGCCAGTCTTATGGCCTTTGGTGCTAGTACATACTCGTGGAGCCCTCCCAATTTGGTAGACAATCCGTTTAATAGCACGGTTTTGGCAACACCCACTCATACAACTCTTTATACGGTAGTAGGCGCCTTAAACGGATGTACTTCTATCGCAACGGCAGTGGTAGATGTTTTGCCGCTACCTAATTTAATGGCAACATTGAGTAAGTCGGTTATTTGTTCCGGAGATGCTGCTACTATTAATGCAAACGGAGCAAGCAATTACGTTTGGTCTCCCGCTGTAAATATTAGTGATGCCGGATCAAATTTTGTAACCATTAATCCGCCCACATCTACAACGTATACACTTGTCGGAAACAACGGAATTTGTACCGGAAGCCTAACAGTATATATAGAAGTGGTTCCCAAGCCTATTTTGAATTTGACGGCTAATCCAACCAGAGTTTGTTATGGTTCTGCGGCTACTATTTTTGCCAATGGAGCACAAAACTATAATTGGCTTCCTAACAATCCGCAAACATCTACCTTAACCTCAAATAATGTAATGATTGTAAAGCCCGAAGCAACTACTAATTACACAGTTACCGGTGTAAACACGGGGAATAACATTACCTGCTCAATGACGCAAGAAATTTTGGTGGAAGTTGTTCAACCCATTCAGGTTTCCGTAAGTAATAGCGTAGCTATATGTTCCGGAGAATCAGTAAAGCTTAATGCGTCGGGTAGCAATACGTATAAATGGGTTCCTGAAGAAGGATTGAGCAGCAGCTCAGTTCCCGGGCCTGTAGCCAAACCCAAAACAACAACGGTGTATACAGTATATGTTTCTGACGGAGGATTTTGCAAAAGTACCGGTACGGTTTTAGTTCAGGTAAACCCAACGCCTACAGTGTATGCCGGAGAAGACAGAGTATTTAATTTAGACGAACCCATGTATCTTAATGCAAAAGGACAGGGTGTTCTTACCTGGATATTCGGGGAAGAAATACTTTGTAAAGATTGCCCCAATTCTCAAATAATGCCACAAAACAGCGGATGCTATGTTATCCAGGCAATGAATCAACACGGGTGCAAAGCAACTGATGAGGTTTGTATAGAGGTTCTGAAAAATTATAATATATACATACCAAACGTGTTTACACCAAATGCGGATGGTATTAACGACGAATTTTTGGTTTATGGAACGGGAATAACTAAGTTGGAAATGTATATTTTTGACCGATGGGGAGAACAACTCTTTTACTCCGACTCTCAATTAAAGGGGTGGAACGGAATGTTTAAAGGAGAGTACAGCAAAAACGATGCCTATGTATACAAAATAAACTTCACTACATTGGATGGTAAAAAACACACTAAAACCGGACATGTTACCTTAATGAAGTAACTACCTGCCAACCTTTTTAGCCAAGCCGCCTGATTTAAGGCGGCTTTTGTTTTTTGTAACAGTTGATATTGTTCATTTATGCTTATTGACTAAAGTCATTTTGTTTTTTTTCAATTGGCTGCAAATTTGGCGAAAAGCAGCCCTATGCCTATTTATCAAAAACAAGGAGTTATTCCTAGAAAGCGTCATGTTGTTTTTCGCTCCAAAAAAGGGGATTTGTACCACGAGGAACTATTTGGAACAGAAGGCTTCTCGGGGAATGCTTCGTTGGTTTATCATTTAAATCCTCCAACAAGGGTAAAATCTCTGGGAGAACCTTTTAATATTCGTCCGCAAGCAGCAATAGAAGACAACCTGAGAGCTTTCAGCTTTGTAGGACTCGACATCTTTCCGGAAGAAGATTACATAAAAAGCAGAAAGGTGTTTTTGTTTAACAACGATATCGAAATAGGTGTGGCTGCTCCACTAAAAGGAACGGGAGACTATTTTTTTAAAAATGCCGATTCCGACGAAATTCTTTTTATTCACAAGGGGAACGGTGTTTGCGAAACAATGTACGGCAGCATTTCTTTCGAGTATGGAGATTATGTGGTAATTCCCAGAGGAACTATTTATAAGCTTGTTTTCAATTCTTCCGACAACCATATTCTTTTTATAGAGTCTCATAGCCCGGTTCGAACACCCAAACGCTATCGAAACGATTTTGGTCAACACCTCGAGCATTCGCCTTTTTGTGAAAGAGATTTTAAACTTCCGGAAAATTTTAAAACACATGACGAAGAGGGAGATTTTAAAGTAATGATAAAGAAAAACGGCCTTATTTATCCTTACATATACCAGTACCACCCTTTCGATTTGGTTGGCTGGGACGGATATTGTTACCCCTTTGCAATTTCTATATTTGATTTTGAACCAATCACCGGACGTATACACATGCCTCCGCCTATTCATCAGCAATTTGAAGGAAGGAATTTTGTGATATGTTCCTTTGTTCCCAGGCTGTATGACTATCACCCCCAGGCCATACCTGCTCCTTACCACCATAGCAATATTGATGCCGACGAAGTTCTTTATTATGTAGCGGGCGATTTTATGAGCAGAAACAACATAAAACCGGGGCAGTTTA
This sequence comes from uncultured Akkermansia sp., assembly GCA_964585565.1. Classification (GTDB taxonomy): domain Bacteria; phylum Bacteroidota; class Bacteroidia; order B-17B0; family Aurantibacillaceae; genus Aurantibacillus. The sequence continues at coordinate 22,405 of CAZPEC010000006.1, forward strand.
CGCTTCATCCGGCCGGAATTCCTCACGGGCCACACCCGGGAGCCATAGAGCGCAGCATAGGACAAAAGGAAACCAAAGAACTGGCTGTAATGATAGACCCTTTTAACCCGCTCAAAATTTCTAAAGAAGCCCTTAACTATGAAGTAAAGGACTACTACAAATCGTGGATGACAGAAAAGGAAACAAATTTTATTTAAAGCCTATAAACCATGACAACAACAGATTTAAGGAAAGTAAAAAACTTTGATTATTCCGGTGAAAAAGTATTTGACAAAGCACAAGATTTTTTGCCTATTAACGGCACCGATTATGTGGAACTTTACGTTGGAAATGCCAAACAGGCAGCGCACTTCTACAAAACAGCCTTTGGGTTTCAGGAGCTGGCTTATCGGGGTTTGGAAACAGGGTGCAAAGACAGAACTTCTTACGTTTTACAGCAAGGTAAAATAAGACTTGTTCTCACTACGCCTTTTGATCCGGATAGCGACATTTCTCATCACATACGTATGCACGGCGACGGTGTTAAAGCAATAGCCCTTTGGGTGGACGATGCCCGAAGAGCTTTTGAAGAAACCGTAAAAAGAGGCGCTAAGCCGTATTTACAGCCCATTACTTTAAAGGACGAACACGGAGAAATTATTCAGTCCGGAATACACACGTATGGAGAAACTGTTCACGTATTTATTGAACGAAAAAACTATAAAGGCTTATTCATGCCGGGCTTTGTGAAATGGGAAACCGAATATAAGCCCCAACCAACAGGTCTCAAATATATCGATCACATGGTGGGCAATGTAGAGTTGGGAGCCATGAATAAATGGGCATCGTTTTATGAAAACGTGATGGGGTTTGCCAATCTTATTACTTTTGATGATAAGGACATTTCAACAGAATACACAGCCCTAATGAGTAAGGTAATGACAAACGGAAACGGGCGTATAAAATTTCCTATTAATGAACCCGCTGTAGGAAAGAAAAAATCGCAGGTTGAAGAATACCTCGATTTTTACAAAGGCCCGGGTTGTCAACATATTGCCGTGGCAACGGATGATATTGTTTTTACCGTTTCAGAAATGAGAAAACGGGGAGTAGAGTTTTTATACGTACCCGGCACTTACTACGATACCGTTAAAGACAGGGTAGGAATAATCGAAGAAGATTTGGAAACATTGAAAAAATGGGGGATTATGGTAGACAGAGATGAAGAAGGGTATTTGCTGCAGATATTTACCAAACCGGTAGAAGACAGGCCCACGTTGTTTTTTGAGATAATTCAGCGAAAAGGAGCAAAATCTTTTGGTAAAGGAAATTTTCAGGCACTTTTTGAGTCAATAGAGGCAGAACAGGCCCGAAGAGGAACGCTGTAAAACACTTCTTTTTTGTTACAAAAAATGTTACCGATATTTATCGGTAAATTTCAAGGCATGGAACAAAAAACACCTTCTCAAAAAACCGCTGTTGTGATAGGCTCCGGGCTAGTGGGCTCATTATGGGCTGTATATTTGAACAAAGCCGGATACAAAGTAACCTCCTATGAACGCAGGCCTGATATGCGAAAAAATAAAATGTCGGCCGGGAAATCTATTAATCTGGCAATGTCTTATCGGGGCTGGAAAGCCTTAGACGAAGTGGGCATTGGGGATGAAATACGAAAAATAGCCATCCCTATGTATGGCAGAACCATGCACGATATAAGCGGAAACAAAACATATCAACCCTATGGCATAAATAATCAGGCAATTTGGTCCGTTTCCAGAGGAGATATTAACTGTACACTTATGGACATTGCCGAAAGAGAGGGAAACACCGAAATAGTTTTTAACGAAGAATGTGTTGGCGCAGATTTAAAAGAAGGAATCGTTTTCCTTAAAAATACACAGAATGGTAAATTGACACAGAAAAAAGCCGATGTAATTTTTGGGACAGACGGGGCCTTTTCGTCCCTCAGGTATAATGCCATGCAAAAACTAGACAGGTTTGATTACAGCCAAAAATATATTGAAGACGGCTATCGGGAAATATTACTACCGGCAAACCCCGACGGCTCTTATAAGTTGGAGAAAAACACCCTGCACATATGGCCAAGAGGCCGGTTTATGCTTATAGCCCTGCCTAACTTTGACGGCTCGTTCACCTGCACGCTTTTTATGCCTTTTGACGGGCACGAACATTGCTTTAACAACCTTACCAGCAAAGAAAAAGTAAATGATTTTTTCAGAAAAATTTTTCCCGACTTTTTTGAACTAATGCCCAATGTTTCCGATGCCTGGGAAGAACATCCGCTTTCTTCTTTAGCCATTATTCGTTGTTTTCCTTGGACATACGGAAAGGTTGCCTTAATGGGAGATGCCGCACACGCTACGGTTCCTTTCTTTGGGCAAGGAATGAACGCCGGATTTGAGGACTGCTCCGTACTTTTTTCGCTGATGAAAAAGTACAACGAACATTGGCCTGAAATTTTTTCTGAATATGAAAAAATAAGAAAGCCAAATGGCGATGCCGTTCAGGACCTTTCTTTGCTTAATTATATTGTTATGCGCGACAAAGTTGCCGACCCCCAATTTTTACTTCAGCAAAAAGTAGAAAGAAGAATGGCCGAGCTTTATCCGGGAAAGTACTTTCCTCTTTATTCCATGGTATCTTTTAGTGAAATAGAGTATCATGTGGCGCTTACCAAAGGAACCCAGCAAGATAACGAAGTAGCTGAGCTCATAAAAAAACATGGCATCAGCCACTCCACAAAAACAGAAGAAATAGATGCGCTCATCCATAATTTTTACGGAGAAAAAATAAAACATTAAAGCGGTAAAACTTATGCAGAAACAATACAGCGACTTGCTCGAGAAACTTCACCAAAAATACGAAGCCATTGGCCAAAATACAGAAGTTCATTTAGAGGGCCTGTTGTGGAGTAAGCCCATTACCTACTGGGATTATATTCAAACCGATGCCCTTTTAAACCTTCAGATACAGCGAACAAGTTTGCCTGATGAAATGGTTTTTATCATGTATCATCAAATTAACGAGCTGCTTTTTAAAATGATTTTGTGGGAAATTGACCAGGTTTCCTTTGATGAAAAAATAAGCGCAGAAAAATTTACAAAGCATTTGTTTAGAATAAGCCGATATTTCGACATGCTTTCTTCCTCTTTTGATATTATGGGAGATGGCATGGACGTTGATCAGTATATGAAGTTTAGAAATACCCTTACCCCGGCCAGTGGTTTTCAGAGTGCACAATACAGATTAATAGAATTTGCTTCCACGCAGTTGATTAATCTTATAGATTATCGTTTTCGCGATACCATTGACAGGAACACTCCCTATGAACACGCTTATGAGCACCTTTACTGGCAGGCAGCTGGAAAAGATCATCAAACAGGTAAAAAAAGTACGCTTATAAAGCTCTTCGAACAAAAATATAAGGCACTTTTTTTGAGTAAAATGGAGCAATACAATACCATAAACTTATACACAAAGTATCAAACCTTGCCGCACGAAAAGCAAAGCAATATAGACTTAATAAATGCCATGAGGCATTATGACCATACGGTTAATGTACGTTGGGTTATGGCGCACTACCACGCTGCAGAAAAATATCTGGAAAACGGGAATCAAAAAGCCGAAGCAACCGGAGGAAGTGAATGGAAAAAATACATGCATCCAAAATATCAGCGAAGGATATTTTTTCCAAGCCTTTGGACGAAAGAAGAGCTCTCTCAGTGGGGAGAAACAAACCTAAACGGATACAAAAAATTATCTTCCTTGTCTGATTTATCCTTTTAGCAAGCCTGTAACAAGACTAACTTGAGTATAAAAAAGAACGAACATCCACCATAGCGGATGTTCGTTCTATAATTTACGTACCTATAGCATGGATACATTTATTTAAGCAATTTACATCTGTGAATAACGTTTTTGCTTTCAAATTCGAGCAAATAAACACCTTTTGGTAAATCCGAGCAGTCTATATGCTGTTTGCCTTGTACTAAATTATTTTTTCTTAGTACGACTTTACCTGCCGCATCAGTAATAATTATATTTCCATCAAACGGAACCTCTATGGTTATTGAAGATTCAAACGGATTAGGATACACTAATAAAGAACTATTTAAAAAGGAATCAACCATTCCGGTGCTGCATGAAAATACTTGTATTTGAATGGTGTTTGTTCCAATGCAATTTTGAGCAGAAGTTCCTGTTACGGTATAAATGGTTGTTACAGTAGGAGTAACCTGATATGGGCTTGTGGAACTGGTATACGAACCGGGCTGCCACGTGTAGTTGTTTGCCCCTCCTGCGGAAAGTGTTGCGCTTTGTCCGGCACAAATAGTTCCTGAGGATGGGTTGCTGAGCACGGTAACAGTTGGATTTGGATTAACAACTACAGGGATAGTTTTATAATTCGAACAACCATTCGATAGTTGTGTGGCCTGCACAGTATAAGTTGTGTTTACGCTTGGCGAAACTACTACAGAGGATGCCGCAGTATTCATTGGCAGCCAGGTATAGGTATTGCCACTGGTTGTAGCGGTTAGTACCACCGAATTTCCTTGGCAAACAGTAGTGTTATTAAACGTGGTACCAATGTTTACAGCATTGTACACCCATAAATACACTGTAGATGTTTCGGAACAACCGGTGGTGGTAGAGTTAACGGTTAGCGTATAGGTTCCTATATTTAAAGGGGAGGCGGGATTTATAGTTGGCTGAGATAGGCTTGAATTAAAAGAATTTGGCCCTGTCCATGAATGAGATAGTGTGGAGGAAGCAGAAGATTGCAAAGTTACGGAACCACCGTAACAAACGCTGGGATTACTAACAGAAGCCACTAAATTAATTTCGGGGCAATCTTGAAATCTCACTAAAAAACCATCTCCGCTTCCGCCATACACAAACTGATGAGCACCGAGTGTGGAAATATTAAATGTTGACATAGTAGTTCCCGACATATAAATTATGCCGGAATTATCAATACTAACACCTTGAGCTTTATCTGAAGCGGATGCGCCATAAAAAGAACCCCATATACGCAATCCTGTATTGGTGTTGAATTTCATAATAAACGCATCATCTGAACCGCCCCCGAAGCTTATTTGATGACTGTTATTGGTGCTTATATTGTTCGATCCGGTAAAGGCACTTACATAACCGCAAACAACAGGATCTCCCTGGTTGTTAATCGCTAATCCTTTTCCGCCCGGATAATCAGAACCATTCTGCCCGATATAGGTTCCCCAGAGGCGAACACCGGTAGCATCAAATTTATTTAAAAACGCATCCATCCCTCCAATCTGGTTAGGATGTTGCGTTCCGGGAGTTCCGATATTATTGTTGGAATTTGTAAAGCCAGTAACAAAAACATTGCTTGATAAATCCACGGCCACATTATAAACCTCGTCAGTATTGCCGCCGCCTAAGTACGTACCCCATAAACGGCTAGTTCCTGTATTATTGAATTTGGCAATAAACCCATCACCGGTCCCTCCTCCAAAAGAAGTTTGATGTGCCCCCGTACTCGATAAACCGGATGGTGTATCGGTTGATCCTACTATATATATATTCCCTGATGCATCAACTTTGCAATCATAACATTGGTCAAGTCCGCTTCCCCCGTAATAGGTTCCCCACTGACGTACTCCGGATGAATTAAATTTAACCAAATAACCATCCATTGAGCCACCAAAACCTGTTTGATATGTTCCGGCCGTTGAAATATTACTTCCGGACGCTGTAGTCCCGGAAATGTACACATTTCCGGAAGCATCTGTGCTAATCCCTTGTACATAATCAAGCTGATTGCCTCCGTAATAGGTTCCCCAAATTCTAGTCCCGTTTGTGGAGCTGAATTTTGCCAAAAAGCCGTCCGTATTTCCGGAATATACCGTTTGATGCCCTCCTGTCGAGGCCATTACTGTGGAAGATTGCGTAGACCCCCCTATATATGCATCATTATTATTATCTACTTCTAACGATGATAAATTATCTAAACTCACTCCTCCGTAGTAGCTTCCCCATAGTCTGATTCCTGTTGAGGTAAAGCGCGCCAAGTAAACATCTCCGCTTCCGCCGTACGTAGTTTGATGGGTGCCTACAGTTGCAATATTGGTGGAGGTTGAAGAGGAAGTGTTTCCCGCAATATATACAAATGAAGGAGTAGCTTTTACAATGGCATCTTCAGTGCCTGTAGCCCCGTAGTACGTCCCCCAAACACGTACAACCGGATCTATGATCAATTCTTTCGTGTTGTCATAATCATGAATTAAAAAAGAGGCGCAATTTCCGGACACTTTCCATTCAGCCTTCAGTTCATTCCCATTCTGATAAACAAGCGGAGCGCCCTCAGTAACTGTACCAATAGGAGTAATAATTTCTAATTCACCCAACTTTGTAAGCCTTAGCGAAGCCCCTTTAAATTCGAGATTTATGTTTTTATAATTTGCTCCGGCTTGTACTATAAAGTCGTATTTAAATAAGCCTTTATGAGAGTAAAATTTTGCATTTATTCCCGGATAAACGTTTTTATACATGATTTCCTCGAAACTTTTCACATGCGTAATACCCTCAGGAACATGCTCCAGGTAGTAATTTGTGTGCCCGGAAACTTCTGCTATTTTTTCTACGGGAATATTCGTGTTGCAACCCTTCCATTCCACATCAATCCGGCATATATCCATATAATCCGTTTTTTGTTGTTTCGCGGCGGGGTAGTTGTTCAAATCATCTCGCTGTTTATACAGCTGATAACTAAGCCCTCTTTTTTTGAGGTGAATATTCACGTTCCCTGCACTGGTACCAAATAAAACCGAAGGATTTGGCTTGTGATACTGGTTGCATACCTGACCTTTGTTTTCAGTAAAATAAACCTTCTTAGAAGATGCATAACTGTTATCAAAAAACCCGGTTGTGTTTCCTGCCTTACATAAACATAAGACAAAACAGAAGATATAAGTAGGTATTTTTTTCATAAAAAACGTTTAGCACAAAATTAAAATGGCTCGAAAAGAAGTGTTGAAACAATTCACTAATTGTAGAATTCAGTACACGAATGGTAAATCGCCTTCCGGCCTTAAAATATCGAAATAGATTATTAATCAATTTTTTCCTACTTTTATAACGTAAACGCAGCTTATGACAACAGCAGACACAGCACTCAAAAACACTGCCCTAACCAACAAACACATTGCTTTGGGAGCCAAAATGGTTCCTTTTGCCGGCTTTAATATGCCCGTTTCCTATTCCGGGTTAAACGAAGAACACATCACTGTTCGCAATGCCGTGGGCGTATTTGATGTAAGTCATATGGGAGAGTTTCGTATAAAAGGAAAACATGCCCTGGATTTAATTCAATACGTAACTTCAAATGATGCGTCTAAACTCACGGATGGGAAAGCTCAGTATTCATGTCTCCCTAATGATAAGGGAGGAATTGTAGACGACCTATTGGTGTATCGTTTTAAGGAAGATGAATATTACCTGGTAGTAAATGCGTCAAACATAGAAAAAGACTGGAACTGGATAAGCAAGTATAACAAGTGGGAAGTAGAAATGCGCAACCTGTCGGATGAAATGAGTTTACTTGCCGTTCAGGGGCCTAAAGCTATAGAAACACTTCAAAAACTTACCCCTATAAACCTCTCGGGAATGGAGTACTACACTTTCAAAGTAGGAAACATGGCCGGGATACAAGACGTTATTATTTCCAATACCGGGTATACCGGGGCCGGAGGTTTTGAGATTTATATAATGAATGCCCATGCCGAAAAAATGTGGGATGCGATTTTTGAAGCCGGAAAAGAGTTTGGAATTAAACCCATAGGCCTTGGCGCAAGAGACACACTGCGCTTAGAAATGGGCTTTTGCCTTTATGGGAACGATATAGATGACACCACCTCTCCCATTGAAGCAGGCTTGGGCTGGATAACAAAGTTTACCAAAGACTTTGTTAATAAGCCTTATATCGAGCAACAAAAAATAAATGGCGTTCAAAAAAAGCTGGTTGGCTTTGAAATGCTCGAGCGCGGAATTCCAAGGCATGAGTACATGATTGCAGATTCATCCGGAAACATCATAGGTAAAGTTACCTCCGGCACCCAATCTCCTACCCTTAATAAAGCAGTAGGCTTGGGTTATGTGAAAACCGAGTTTTCTAAGCCGGAAACAGAGATACAAATTATTATTCGTGATAAGCCCGTAAAAGCCAAAGTGGTTAAAATACCTTTTTTAAACAAAACGAATTCTTAATGCCTGAAATAGATGTCTGTTTTTCGCCTAATGTGTATCCGCTTTTTCATAAAGACGAGGCGGTAGTGGTAGTTATTGATATTTTAAGGGCAACTTCTGCAATTACCACAGCTTTTTTTAACGGAGTAGAAAAAATGATCCCCGTAGCAACAGTAGAAGAAGCCAAAGAGTATCAACGTAAAGGATATTTGGCTGCAGCAGAGAGAAACGGAGAAATGGTAGAAGGTTTTGATTTGGGAAATAGTCCTTTCGGATACATGAATAACAAAGTAAAGGGCAAAACTATTGCTATTACTACTACTAACGGAACCCAAGCCATTCAGGCGGCAAAGCATTCCAATCATGTAATTATTGGCAGTTTTTTAAATCATAAAGCAATTGTAGAGTATCTTTCCGGTCAAAAAAGGCCTGTGGTTATGCTGTGCGCCGGCTGGAAAAGCAAGTTTAATTTAGAAGACACCCTGTTTGCCGGCGCTGTTGTGGACGCCCTGCTTCAACAGCATAATTATACCACTACCTGTGATTCTGCTCTTGCTTCCAGACATTTATATCATTTGGCAAAAGAAGATATGTATGAATTTTTATCTGCTTCCTCTCACAGAAACAGACTGCACAGGTTAAATTTGGAACGAGACGTAAAGTATTGTTTAACGCCCAACCAGTGCCCCGTAATACCGATTCTTAAAAACGGAGAATTAGTGAGGATGTAGAAATCGGTTAAAAAACAGAGATGCTCTTTGCATGAATATTTTTTTCGAAGAATAAGCTGGCCCGTTCCGCAAAATTTTTTTCCGATTCCGTTGTGTAAAAATGTATATCGCTTCCCTTTGTGCATTTAATCTCCATTTCCGGGTGTCGGCCCAGGTAATTTTTTAAACTTTTGGCAACAAGCTCGCCCTGCGAAACAAGAACAGCGCTTTGTGGCAGGTGTTTTTCTATTTTATGTTTAATTAAAGGATAGTGTGTACACGCCAAAATAACCGCATCAATATTTTTATTTTGTTTAAAGAGCAACTGCATGTCTTTTTTAATAAAGTAGTCGGCTCCTTCGCTTTCATGTTCGTTGTTTTCAATAAGCGGAACCCACATGGGGCAGGCATGTTGGTATACTTCTATTTCCGGAAACAGTTTTTTTATTTCAATGGGGTAAGATTCTGAGCTAACTGTTCCTCTTGTGCCCAGAACGCCTACTTTTTTTGTTTGCGTGTAAGTGCTTATGCTTTCCGCAGTAGGTCTGATTACTCCTAAAACCCTGCGGCCCGGGTCTATGAGTGGTAAATCTTTTTGTTGAATATTCCTAAGTGCTTTGGCCGATGCGGTATTACATGCCAAAATAACCAGGTGGCATCCCATTTCAAAAAGTTTCTTTACACACTGTAGGGTGTAGGCATAAACCGTTTCAAAATCTCTGGTTCCGTAAGGAGCTCTTGCATTATCTCCCAAATACACATAGTCGTATTCGGGCATTTCTTTTATAATTTCTTTTAAAACGGTTAAGCCGCCATAACCCGAATCAAAAACACCAATTGGCCCCGGGGAACTATGTAAGAGCTGTTTAGGCAAAGAATTTCTTTTCAGACAAATATAGATAAATACGCCCAAAAAAGTATCTTTGTATAAATGCTTGCAAAGGAACTGGAACCCGAAGATTTTTACAAAAGTCCGGAAGGGTACATAGTTTTTACCGAAAAGTATCATCTGAAAAGGGGATATTGCTGCAAAAGCGGTTGCAAGCATTGTCCTTACGGATACAATAAAAAAACAGGAAATTTTGATAAACCAAAAAACAATCTAAAATGAAAACCCTTTTTCTAAAAAGCAGTTTCTTACTGGCGCTTTTATTTCCTTCTCACGAAACAACAGCGCAAACACTTGCCAATACCAAGTGGAAGGTATATAACAACGGAAACTTTTTTTATTACTTCCGCTTTCATAATGATACAATTTCCTATAGCAGCAATAATATTGCATATACAAGCGTTTCAACCTATACGCAGGTTGCAAACTCTTTTACGGTTGTGGACATTGGAAGCAGTGCCGCTTGCCCTCCCGGAACTCAGGGAAGATATACGTTTACTATTCAGAACGATACCCTTAAATGGACATTGATAAACGACCCCTGTGCTATGAGAAGCCCTGTTTTTACTACGTACGATTGGTTCGACATATATATGAGCCTTAATGAATGGGATAAAAATAAACACTCTATTCTCGTATACCCGAACCCTGCGGCAGACTTCTTACACGTAGAGGCAGAAGGACTAAAAGAAATAGAAATAATAAACATGCAAGGGAGTTTGGTTAAAAAATTAAGCATATCCGGAAAAGATGTTCCGGTGAAAGAACTCCCGCCTGGAAATTATTTTATGAGAATACTAATTGACGGAAAAATGCAAGCAAAAAAACAATTTGTACATACCGCTAACTAAAGCTATGAATACGCTTACCGAAAAAACAATTACTACAGAGGAGTTTAAAAAACTGATTTTGCAGGGAATACCGGCCGAGCTTCCCGAACAGAAACAAATAGATTCAAAAATTAATCACGCGCCCAAAAGAAAAGCCATTTTAAATCCCCAAGAAAAAAAGCTGGCAATTACAAATGCTTTACGCTATTTTAACCCCAAACACCACGCTGTTTTGGCCAAAGAATTTATGGAGGAGCTTAACAGGTACGGTCGCATATACATGTATCGTTTTATACCGGATTATAAAATATATGCGCGGCCCATCCATGAATATCCTCATAAAAGCAAGCAGGCAGCCGCTATTATGCACATGCTCAGTAATAATTTGGATTATGCCGTTGCTCAACACCCACAGGAATTGATTACTTACGGAGGTAATGGAGCTGTTTTTCAAAACTGGGCCCAATACCTTCTTACTATGCAGTATTTGGCTAAAATGACGGATGAGCAGACGCTGGTTTTGTATAGCGGGCATCCTTTAGGGCTCTTTCCCTCACACAAAGACGCTCCGCGCGTAGTAATTACTAATGGCATGATGATTCCAAACTATAGCAAGCCCGACGACTGGGAAAAATATAATGCCTTGGGGGTAACTCAGTATGGACAAATGACGGCCGGTAGTTTTATGTACATTGGTCCTCAGGGAATTGTTCATGGAACAACCATTACTATTATGAATGCCGCCCGCAAAAAATTTAAAAGAGAAGAAGAACGTAAAGGAAAGCTTTTTGTAACCTGTGGGCTGGGAGGTATGAGCGGGGCTCAACCCAAGGCCGCTAAAATAGCGGGCTTGGTATCCATAACAGCCGAAATAAATCCTAAAGCTACCCAAACACGCCTTTCTCAGGGGTGGGTAGACGAAGTTTGTGACAATTTGGATGAATTAATAAAAAAAGTGCGGGAGTCACAAAAACGTTATGAGGCAAAATCATATGCGTATTTAGGGAACGTGGTAGATTTATGGGAAAGATTGGTAAAAGAAAATATGCAGGTAGATATTGGAAGCGACCAATCTTCTTTGCATAATCCCTGGGCAGGCGGGTATTACCCTGTAGGAATTTCCTTTGAGGAAAGCAATCGCCTCATGGCCGAGGAACCGGAAAAGTTTAAACTGGCGGTACAAAAAACATTAATCAGACACATTGATGCAATTAATACACTTACCCAAAAAGGTATGTATTTTTTTGACTACGGCAATGCTTTTTTATTGGAAGTGTCTAGAGCCGGTGGAGATGTTTTAAAAGAAAACGGAGGGTTCAAATATAATTCCTACGTGCAAGATATCTTAGGGCCTATGTGTTTTGATTATGGTTTTGGCCCCTTTCGTTGGGTTTGTACCTCGGCCAATCCGCAAGATTTAAAAGTGTCGGATGAACTTGCTCAACAAGTGCTGGAAGAGATGTATAAAACAGCCCCCAACGAAATAAAACAGCAATTACAAGACAACATTATTTGGATAAAAGAGGCACAGCAAAATAATTTAGTGGTGGGCTCCCAAGCACGTATTTTATATGCCGATAGCGAAGCCAGAATAAAAATTGCTCTGGCTTTTAATAATGCTATTCGTCATGGAAAAATTTCTGCTCCGGTTGTGCTTGGAAGAGACCATCATGATGTGAGCGGAACGGACTCTCCTTACAGGGAAACTTCTAACATTTATGACGGAAGTAAATTTACAGCCGATATGGCCGTTCAAAACTTTGTGGGTGACGCCTTTCGCGGAGCAACCTGGGTTAGCCTGCACAATGGAGGCGGTGTAGGCTGGGGAGAAGTAATAAATGGAGGATTTGGATTGGTATTAGATGGAAGTGATGATTCAGAGAGAAGGCTCAAACAAATGTTGTTTTGGGATGTAAACAACGGAATTGCCCGCAGAAGTTGGGCCAGAAACAAAGAAGCGCTATTTGCCATAAAACGCGAAATGCAAAGAACTCCGGGACTTGAAGTAACCCTGCCAAACTTTGTTGATGAAAAAATCTTCGAAAACATATAAGCTAGTACATAAGCTATTAACAGCAGTAAGTTTTTTTCTTTCTGTTGGTGGTTTTTCTCAAAACCCTGAAAGAGAATTGCTTCTAAGCAATTCCCGAAACAAAGAGTTACACGATACTATTAGAATTGGGAACATTATAGGCTTCAGCTATTCTTGGCCGGCCCCTTCTTTTGACGAAATGATTCCTCTTTTGGATGAGGGATTTACCCTCGCTGAAAAAAATAATAAACCAAATTTGGCCAAGGCTTTGTTGGGCAGGAAAATATATTTCTATACCTCTAACGGAAGAGGAATGGAGGCGTTTGCCATTTGTAATCAAATGTTGCAGTTAGGCGAAAAAACAAACGATAATCATACTATCGGTGATGCCTACTACCACAGAGGAACCATATTCAGGGCATATAATATGCTTAACCGTTCCGTGCAAGAACAAATTAAAGCCTTAGATTATTACTTGAAAACAAATGACCAAAAAGCGGTGCATGATGCACAGTATTTGCTGGGATGGTATGCGTTTAACAGTAAGGAATATGAACTTTCTCTCTCCAATTTTTTGAAAGCCTATTACGGGACCAAAAAAATCAGGCCGGATGATATGGGCACCTTGGGAGAGTACAGCGGCTGGGTTGGAAATGCCTATGGAGCATTAAAAAACTTTGATAGCGCGTTATATTATCGAAGGTTAAGCATGGGCTATTTTAGCATATCTAAAGACAAATACGGATATCCCGATGCCTTTCGCTATCTGGGCAATATTTATCAAAGCATGAAAAAGCCCGACAGCGCTCTTTACTACTTCAAAAAATCCCAACAACTGTTCGAAGAGAATCAAATTCTCGATAGAAAATGGCTTATGGAATGTTTTATGGCCGGCGCTTATTATGAACTCAACAACTATGGCGAAGCGGCAAAAATAATCGATAACCTTTTAGATACTACTAAAGGAACAAAAGATTTGCTCAGTTTATATTTAGCAAACAAACTGGGGGGGAAAATTTATGAGAAAACCAAAGAATATCCCAAAGCCATTCGTTGCTATAAAAATTTTATGGTGTATAAAGACAGCATAGAACAGGGAAACAAGCAAGGAGCCGTTACCGAATTGGACGCTAAACTCAAGTTTGAAATGGAAGAAAATGCCTATAAATTGGAACAGGCAAAAAAAGATGCTGAAGCACTTCGTGAAAAAGAAAAACAAAACATCGTCAGAAATTTTTTATTGGCCGGTTTTTTGCTCATGGCGGTATTTGTAGTAATTTATTATCGAAACTATAAGCAAAAACAAAAAGATAATAAGCTGCTCGAACAACAAAAAAACGAAATAGAGTTTCAGAAAAAAGAAATACAAGACAGCATTAATTATGCTCAAAACATTCAGGCCTCCATATTACCTGAAACGAGAGAGCTCGAAAAGCACTTTGGCGAAATGTTTGTTTTTTATAAACCAAAAGATGTGGTAAGCGGAGATTTTTTTTGGCACGCCTGCGTACAAGACAAAATATTAATTGCCGCTGCCGACTGTACCGGACACGGTGTTCCGGGGGCATTCATGAGCATGATAGGAAGTTACGAACTCAATAACAGTGTGCAGGAGAGAGGGCTTTATGACCCGGCTAAAATATTGGAGCACATTAACTCTTCATTAAAGAAACGCTTAAAACAAAATGAAGAAAAAACGAAGAATAAAGACGGTATGGATATAGCGCTTTGTTCTTTTGAGCCCAATAAAAAACAATTAAATTTTGCGGGCGCCAACCGTCCTTTATTTATTGTTCGCGGAGAAGAAACCCTCGAAGTTGCCCCCAATAAAACAGCCATTGGTGGTTATACAGCCAGCGATTATCAATTTTCCGGAAACACTATTAATTTACAAAGTGGCGATTGCATTTATATGTACACCGATGGTTACAGCGATCAGTTTGGGGGAGAGAAAAATAAAAAACTTACCACCCGAAGATTTAAAGAATTGCTTAAATCTGTTGCTTCCAAACCAATGAAAGAACAATATCGCTTACTGGAAGAATATTTTTACAAATGGAAAGGGAACTTTGATCAATTAGACGATGTGTTGGTTATAGGAATAAAAATAATATAACTATCTTTAAATAAAGTATAAATACGATGAAGACAACACTTGCCTTTTTATTTTTTTGCATATCTTTTTTAAGTTTTTCTCAAACTGATTCTAAAGGATGTACAGACCATCCCGTTTTTCCAACCCGAATACCGGGATATTTTATTGAAAGCTGTGAGGTGAACGATTTTTCTCAGCATGTTTTTATTACTGAGAAAGGCATTGAAAAAACAGTTGAAGGTAAAAAATGGGTTTTTAATTATCGTTTAAAGCCCGGAAATAAGGCCGTAAGCGAAGTTTTCATAAGAAAAAACTATTGTGAAGCCATCAAAAAACAAAATGGCAAAGTGCTTTACGAAAATGCCGGAAGGGGTTGTGCAAACGGAAAAACGCCCGATGGCGTTCAAGTATGGATGGATATCAGTGGATACGTGGGAGAAGGTCCTCCGGAAATGTCGGAACTGTATATATTAACTATTATTGAGGTAGCAGCAATGGAGCAGGTTATTACCGCTGTCGAGTTAAGTAACGATATTAAAAACACAGGCAAAGCGGTATTGTATATTCAGTTTGATGTTGGAAAAGCTACCATTAAACCGGAATCAAATAAAATATTGGAACAAATGGCAAAAACCCTGAATGCAGATAAAGCACTAAAGGTATATATAGTTGGACATACGGATAATACCGGAACACTGGAGGCCAATCTTAAATTATCTCAGGAAAGAGCAGAGGCGGTAGTTAAGGAATTAGTTTCCAAATACAATGTTTCTGCAGCGCAATTAAGCGCTAAATCAGTTGCCTCTTTAGCTCCTGTTAGCAGCAATAGCACAGAAGCTGGAAGAGCCCAAAACAGAAGAGTAGAGATGGTAAAACAATAGACATGTAATAACCAGGCTTTACTTTCTAAGTTTTTTATACATTATACCGCTTAACTATTGCAATATATTTCCAAAATTAAACTATCTTGCATAGTCTATGCGGTTTTTATTTGGAAGTTTCTTGGTTATTGTTTTTTTCTTCGATAAGGGATTTGCCCAGAGTCTTATAGAAGGAAAAGATAGTGATTCTATATCTTTTTATTTGTATGTTGAAAAGGGAAATTTACTTCAGCAGACAAACCCTGATTCTGCCGCAAAGATTCATGAGGCTGCCAGAAAGACGGCTAGTGTAATCAATAAGCCACTATGGCTACTGAGAGAATCTGAGGCCAATCGTTTACTAGGGCACGATTATTTTTTGATGGGGGACTATCAAACAAGTTTAGTTTTTTTTACAAAAGCAATAGAAATCGCTGAAAAAGAAACAAAAAATAAAAATGCAACGATAACAAAAGAGGCCATTGCATTACAAGCTAGAAGTATCGGAAATTTAGGAAACGTACACTATGTTCAAGGAAACTATTCTTTTGCATTAGAAAATTTTTTTAAAGCCTTAAAAATAAATGAACGTTTAAAAAATAAGCTTGGACAGGCGAAAATGTATGGTAATATTGGCCTGGTTTATTTTAATCTTGGTAAATTAACTAAGGCACTTGATTATACCAATAGGGCCATGCTTATTAATTTGGAACTTAATAATCAAGAAGAATATAACACCAACCTTACTAATTTAGGCTCTATTTATTGGAGAATGAAAAACTATCCCAGAGCGTTGGAATATTACTCTAAGAGTTACGAGCAAAATAAAGAATCGCAAGATTTTTGGAATATGGCAGTTAATTTGGGAAATATGGGCAACGTATATGTCGCAATGGAAGAGTATAAAAAAGCAGAAGAGTGTTACCAAAACGCTTTAACCCTAAATAAAAAAACAGGAAACATCTCCGGAAACGCCGTTATTTATGGTGGGTTGGCAAATGTTTACATAAATCAAAAGAGATTTTCTTTGGCTGAAAAATATTTGACGATGGCAATGGAATTGAACAAACAACTAGGAACAGTTTATGATGAGCAGTCTAATCATGAAAGTCTTTTTAAATTATATTTTTTAACAGGAAAATATAAAGAGGCTATACGTGAACAGACCGAGGCAGTGAAGTTAAAAGACACCATTCAAAGTTTGGGAAACAGAAAAGCCCTCGTTCAGAAAGAAATGCAGGCCCAGTTTGAAAAAAGAGAATCATTGTTCAAGGCAAATCAGGAGAAAAAAGAAGCCTTGTCAAAAAAAGAACTTGAAAAACAAAAAATACTTAGAAATGCTTTTGTTGTTGGTTTTGCATTAATGCTCATCCTTTCTTTGATAATTTATCGAAGCTTTAAATTAAAACAACTCGCAAACAAAATAATTAATGAGCAAAAGAAAGAGGTTGAAAAGCAGAAGCAAATTATAGAAGAAAAGCATAAAGAAATAACCGATAGTATTAATTATGCTGAGAGAATTCAAAAAAGTTTTTTAGCCAGTGAGGCGCACCTGAAGAAAAACACAAAAGACTTTTTCATATTGTATATGCCTAAAGACGTAGTAAGTGGAGATTTCTTTTGGAGCGCAACGCTTAATAATCAAAGCTTTGCTTTTGTTACAGCCGATTCAACAGGCCATGGTGTGCCAGGGGCTATTATGAGCCTCTTAAACATAACAAGCCTCGAAAAAGCGATTGAAACCGAAACAGAACCTCACCAAATTTTAAATGTTACCCGGGACATTATTATTAATCGATTAAAAAAAGATGGTAGTAAAGATGGAGGAAAAGACGGAATGGATTGCAGTTTATGCGTATATAATTTTGAAAGAAAAAAGCTATACATGGCAGCGGCAAATAACCCTGTTTGGATAATAAGAAAAAACGAATTAATAGAAATAAAGCCGGATAAAATGCCTGTTGGAAAACACGAAAAACAAGAAATTTCTTTTAATGTTCAGGAAGTAAATCTTGAAGAAGGAGACCTTATATACACATTAACAGACGGTTTCCCTGATCAATTTGGAGGGATAAAAAACAAAAAATTTACTACTAAAAGGCTAAAAAGTATAATATCAGACATACATACATTACCAATGTTAGAACAAAAAAACAAACTGAAAAAAATATTTGAAAATTGGATAGAAAATAAGCAGGAACAAATTGATGACGTAACAATTGTTGGTATGCGTGTTATATAATAAAGGGCTATTTAAGGCACTAATAATCCATTAAAGAGTGCAGCGGATGATAAGTTTACGTGAAGGAATAAAAAAGATATACTCACTTCCTCCTCCGGCGGCGGAGGTTTTGATTTCTGCTTTCAACCACATAGAACTTCCTGCCAAATCCTTAATCATAAAAAGCGGTCAAATAAGCGACACCTTGTATTTTGTTTCCAAAGGATGTTTATCGGCTTACTATCACACAAATAGTCAGCGTGTAACTCTTTGGCTTGGTCATGAGGGAGATTTTGTGACTTGCTTCAAAAGCTGGCTTACACAAACTCCCGGTCACGAAACCATTGAACTAATGGAAGACGGGGAATTTTATACCATACGTTACAATAGTCTTTTACAACTGGTAAATGAGAATCTCCAAATTAATAACTTCTATAGAAGGATGATAGAAGAAGGCTATTTGTACTGGGAAAACCGAGCTACCATGTTGCTTTTTAGTTCCGCCCGCCAGCGGTTGGATAATCTGTTAAAAAGAGAGCCTCGTGCCATGCAGCGCTGGCCGCTGGGCCACATAGCCTCTTATTTAGGCATTACTCAGGAAACCCTGAGCAGGTTGCGCGCACAGCGTTAATCTCTTTTTGATATAAGTCAAAACAACCCCATAAGCTTTGAATTAATTTTATAAAAGCAAATCATGCGGGTTTTTAAAACATATTTATTTCTAATCCAGTTTTTTTATTTGCCGGTTTTTTTTGCGCAAACATTAACGGGCATAGTAAATGTTTACACATCCGTTTCCGGAATATGCCAAAGTGAAATTACCGTTGCAAGCACTGCGGGTTTTGCCGCCGGAGACAAGGTGCTTTTAATACAAATGCGCGGAGCAGATATTGATGTTACCAATACGGCCTCCTTTGGAGATATAACTTCTCTGAACAGCGCCGGCAGATACGAATTTTTAACCGTAATGGGAATTTCCGGAAGCATCATATATACCACCACAAACCCCCAGTTTAGTTATAACATAACAGGGCAGGTTCAGTTGGTAAAAGTGTCATATCACACATCTAATATTACTATTGGCGCGGCCGGGGTTACCTGCCCTGCCTGGAATGGTTTAACCGGTGGCGTGGTAGTAATAGAAACAACAGCGGCTCTTACTTTTGCGGGAAATATTGATGTTTCGGGAAGAGGATTCAGAGGGGGCAATGATTTAAATGCCGCGTGGGGCTGCGTGGCGGCCGGCACTTACGATTATTTTTATGCCATCGGCTCTACCTTATCCGGACCAAAAGGAGAGGGTATAGCGGCCCAGTTTCTAACAACTTCCAATGGCGAAGGAAGAGGAAAAGCAGCGAATGGCGGTGGCGCAGGAAACAACGTGAATGCCGGTGGCGGCGGCGGCTCAAACGGGGCTGTTGGCGGCTTTGGAGGACGTGAATGGGCAAGTTGTTCGGGCCCATCTCCGCTTAATACAAGAGGAATAGGAGGGCTATCAATGAGTACACATTATTCTAATACCATCAACCGAATTTTTATGGGCGGCGGCGGTGGAAGTGGCCATGCCGGAGCCAATGTTTCAGGCGGTGGCCAGGGGGCAAACGGGGGAGGTATAGTTATCCTTAAAGCAAATTCTATTAATGGTACGGGAAGTGTTTTAGCTAATGGCAATAACGCTGTTAATGTGAGTGGCCAGTGGTCGGGAGGAGGAGGAGGCGCGGGCGGAACAGTTTTAATTACCTACACAACCATAGCCGGAATTATAAATGTTAATGCAAATGGCGGTGCCGGAGGACCAGCTTACTGGCCTAATCAGGTTGGCCCGGGAGGGGGAGGAAGCGGAGGGGTTTTATGGATTTCGGCGGCTTCATTACCCGGAGCCATTACTTTTGCAAATGCGGGGGGCTTGGCCGGAACCTGGAATAACGGAGGAACAGATACCTGGGGTGCTACTAACGGAAGTAATGGAATGGCAGTAATAACTTCCTTGGCAATGCCCCCTCAAAGCGCCATAACACCGGGATATTGCGCTTTTTTGCCGGTTACCTGGAAAAGTTTTTATGCCGAAAAAAATAAAAATTGGGCAGAGCTGGTTTGGAAGGTTGCCTCTGAAACAAATTCCGAAAAATACCTTATTCTTCGTTCTACAGATGCTGAGAAATGGGAAAGCATAGGAGAAATAAAATCAAAAAATAGTATTTCGGGAGAATGTAAGTACACGTTTACCGATAAAAACCCTGAGCAGGGAATCAATTATTATAAAATCAGGGAAATTGGTGCCGATGGCAAACAAGATGAAACAAGCTCTGTTGCTTTGTATTTTAAAAGCGAAGTGCCGGAATTTGAGATATACCCAAATCCTGCAATTAATGGAGTAAACGTAAACTTTAAAACCCCTTTAAGCGGCGTAAAGCTGCTGTTGCTTTCTGCCCAAGGAGACCTAATAAGAGAAATAAATGCTTCGCAACAAAACACCTATATCAATTGTGAAACTTTTAGTCCGGGGATTTATTTAATTAAATCCGAGTCACAAACTAAAAAGTTTATCCTGATAGGGAACTAAGCAGGAAAGTTATTCCACCAGCATCTTTTGTGCGAAAGCGTTTCCGTCTTTATCTGCAATAAACACAAAATAAATTCCTTTGCCATATTCCTCTTTCAGCAAAATTTCTTTACTGCCGTAAATATTGGTATCGCTGTATATAGTTTTTCCAAAAACATCTGATATGCGAACAGAGTATAACTCATCATCCGAAGAACTTATTAAAAAACGTCCGGCGTTTGGATTAGGAAATATTTTCAAACGAGACAGCGCAGATAATTCATTAGTAACCGAAGACGCCGTTGTTTTAACTAAAGCCATTCCCAGCGGACCATTCCATGTGCCGGGAAGAGGGGTAGCGTTTGTAAAATTATTTACATTGAATCGTGCCACGCCTCCGTTTATAGACAAATTGTTGGTGTTAGGTATAAAAGCAACAGAGTCGTTAACAAAAACACCTGTGTGCGGTTGCTGCCCGCCACAATTAACCGTACTCATTAATACCGGGGCGAGCGGATTGCTGGTATTATAACGATATAATTTATTACTGGTTTGAGCACACAGCACAAAACGATTTCCATCGGGGGTAAACATGCCCCCGCTTGGCTGTGGGGGTGGAGGTCCCCCCGAAACGCTAACGGTTGCTACTACACTCATGGTAGTTAGATTTAAAACATCAATGGTGTTTGCGCCATGATTTGTTATGTAAACTACATTTTGTGTGGGATGTATGGCAAGTCCCTCCGGCTCAAAAGTAGAATTAGCATAATTGTGGGTGAAAATTACACTATTTGTTGCAAGCGCAAATACCGACACGCGCGATTCGTTTCGGCAACTTACTATACCAAATTGTTGGTCGTGGCTCAATACCACATTGATGGGATGTTTTCCAACCGCAATACTTGCTTGTTTGGTAAGTGTGGGAGGAAATGAACTACCGGCTATATTTATTACCTCCACCGGGTTGGAGCTTTCAATTACGCCATTTGTACCTCTTGTAGTAACATAAAGTTTTGTGGCAGTTTTATTGATGGTTATACCAATGGGTTGTTTACCAAAACCGGTTATGGTTGGATTGGAGGGATAGGTAGATGTCCAGGTGTTGAGGTCGATGATGGCGATTTTATTACTGGCGTTACACGAAACAAAAGCCCAGTTGTGAACGGTATCAACCACAATATCGGTGGTGGCAAAATTCGTTGGCCCGGTAGAGTCGGCTACACGAATTGATGCAATTTTTGTGTTTGTAACGGGGTCTATTTTACTTACTTTTCCGTTATAGCCTTCGGTAACCAAAACGTAAGGCTGCTGAGAGTTTGCATTTACGCATATGGCAAACGCAAAAAACAATGCGAGTTTTTTCATGGCGAGTTTTTTCTTATCTAAAAATACAATTTTTTTTAAACCGAGTAAAGTGGTTAAAAAAATTTACCCATTAAAATCAAAGGGCATGAATATTTGCTAAAAGTTTTTCGGATTGTTTTATAATATCCCGCCTGGCTTCTTTGGACATCTTATCCAGTATTTTATACATCATCCCAATCCGCGGGTTTTGTACGAGCTTTTTTCGGTGTGTTTCATAAAAATACCAGTACAAGCTGTTAAAAGGACAGGCTCTCTCTCCGGTTTTTTTTGTTTTGTCGTAAAAACAGGTTTTACAATAGTTACTCATTTTATCTATGTATGCAGCGCTTGATATATATGGCTTTGAACCGACCATGCCTCCGTCCGCATACTGGCTCATACCTCGGGTGTTGGTAATTTCAACCCACTCAAAGGCATCTATATATATCCCTAAGTACCATTGATCTACTTCGTTTGGATTTGTTTGTGCCAAAAGAGCAAAGTTCCCGGTAACCATAAGGCGTTGAATGTGGTGTGCGTAAGCGTCCTGCAAACTTTGTGTTACAACGTGCTTTAAACAATTCATATTGGTGTTGCCGGTCCAGAACCAATTTGGAAGAGGGTTTTGGTGATTAAAAAAGTTTAATTGTTTGTACTCCGGCATTTGTGCCCAATAAATCCCACGCATATATTCTCTCCAGCCCAAAACCTGTCGAATAAATCCCTCCACCTGTTCAATGCTTGCATGTTCCGGATGACTGTAAAAACGATTTTCTATACACTTTATCAGTTCTAAGGGAGAAATTAATTTTATGTTTAATGCAAACGACAAGCGGCTATGAAAGAGAAAGCGTTGCTTGCTATGCATCGCATCTTGAAACTGACCAAAATAAGGAAGTAAGTGGTCGCAAAAATAATTCATCAGCTCCACCGCCTCTTTTCTGGTGGTAGGCCAAGGAAAATTATCGGAATAGCTTAGCCCGATGGTTTTTACACCCGCTTTTTTAATTTCTTGTTCTATGGATAAATAATTATGATGAAATTGAAGCTCCTGAGGAATTTTTATCTCGCCCTTATAGGGCTTTCTGTTAGCAGAATCGTAGTTCCACGTATCTCCGTAGGGGGATTCTTTTACCATTAAAATTCCGTGTTTCTTGCGCATGTGTCGGTAAAAAGATTCCATCAAAAAAGTTTTTTTCCCTTCAAAAAATGTTTTGAGTTCAAAACGTTGGGTTAAAAAATGTTCTGTGTCGAAAAAGGCGCTTGGTATCTTAAGTTCTTTACAGATATTTTTTAGTTCTTCGTCAACCCTGTATTCATCAGGCAGTAAGTACTCAAATTTTTCGAAAGAATGTTCGGAAATAAGTCGCTGTATGTTTCCTTTTAATGATTGTGTGTTTTCTTTATCGTTTATTTGGAGATAGATTACCCGATGCCCCCCTTTTTGCAGAAACCTGCTAAAATTGTACATGGCCGCAAAAATGGCTATTACTTTTTGTATATGATGTGTAACATAATCTGTTTCTTCACGAACCTCCATGAGCACATAGTAAACATTCTCTTGAACCCGGCTAAACCAGCTGTGCCGGTAGTTTAACTGGTCTCCTAATATTAGGCGAAGTGTTTTCATTTTTTGTTTCGGCATGCCTTGCTGCAGTATTTAATTTGTTCCCAGTTTTTTTCCCATTTTTTCCTCCACGTAAAAGGCCTGTTGCAGCAAGGACAGATTTTTTTAGGCAAAAAATATTTTTTTACTCCTCGCATGTCAGTTTAAATAGTAAATACTACCGGTTAATACCGAGGCAAAGCCTACCCATAATAAATAAGGGATGTTAAGCAGGGCAGCCGTTTTATTTATTTTATAAAAAACACCAATCATCCAAGCAATAAAAAACCATAAAATCACAATTTCTGTAAAGGCAAGCTTTATGTTTTGCCAGTAGAAAAAAAGAAAGCTCCATAAAAAATTTAATAGTAGCTGAGCACAGAAAATAATCAGGGCAGTTGTATTTTTTTTAGTATTTTGAATGATGAGGGATAGGGAAATGCCCATCAGGATGTATAGCAGCGTCCATACCGGACCAAACAAGTAATTCGGAGGAGTAAAGCTTGGTTTTTGAATAAACGGATACCAGTTTTGTAAACCTATTGCGGTGGGGAAGCTTCCTGCGTATCCAATAAAAAGACACCCGGCAATGCATAAGGCAGGTATGTAAAATGATTTTTTCATTGTTTTTTCTGGGAGGTTTGCTGCCTGTTCACATGGGTTTTTAAAATACGTTCGGCTTCTTCTTTTACGTATTTATCTTTTTTGAAAGACCAAACAATCTCGCTTGATCTTTTTCTGCTTTCCTCCGGATTAACAATAAGCTTTGGGTAGTCTTTCCCCAATACACATTGATACATGTTTTGTTCCATCTCAGACATGAGCCAGGGCTCGTGTATAAATTCGGGCGGCACATGTTTAAGCTCCGGAATCCATGCTTTAATAAATTCTCCTTGAGGGTCGTGCTCCTTGGAGTTTTTTACGGGATTATAAATTCGAATGGTATTAATCCCCGTGGTTCCTGCTTGCATTTGCAGTTGAGGATAGTGTATACCGGGTTCGTAGTCTAAAAATTGTTGAGCTAAGAAATGAAGTTCCCTCCAGTCTTGCCACAAATTGTAGGTAAAAAATGATACCACCATGGCCCGCATTCTAAAATTCAGGTAGCCCGTGGCACATACACAACGTATGCACGCATCTACAATAGGAACACCGGTTTTGCCTTCCTGCCAGGCGGCAATATAATTTTCGTTTTTGGGTTTTTGAATTTGGTTGTAAGCACGGTTTATAGGTTCAAATTCCATTCTGCACTCACTTTCAAACTTTTGAATAAAATGGCAATGCCAATAAAGCCGCGAAATGAAATTGTTGAGCGAACGTTTGTTGGGGCTTTGTTTTAATGCCTCCAGCGTTTGTTGGTAAACCGTTCGTATGCTTATGTTTCCGTAAGCAATATAGGGCGATAAACGGCTGCAAGCGGTGCGACTCAGCAGAGGTTTCGAAATGTGCTTGCTGTAATGAATGTGTCTTTCCTTTAAAAAAGAAGTCAGGTATTTGTGTGCCGCGCTTTCCCCACCCGGCTGAAAAAGAGGATTAGGTGTGGTAAACTTTTCCGGAATGGGTGTTTTGCGGAGTTTTTCTAACAAAGATTGGGGGAGAGGTTCTGTTATCAGTTTTTCAATAAAAACCGGGGAGCAGGGCGCGCTCATAAATTCTTTCCAGCGCTTTTCCCAGTTTTCGCGACTTTTTAATTTTCGTATAATGCCGTTGTTTTGAAACTCCATCCAGGAAATTCCTTTTTCCTTAAAAAACCTGCTCATTCGTATATCTCGCTGGTAGCTGGCCCAATTGCCCGTTTCACGATGAGAAAAAACTTTTTCAATATGGTATTCGCCGGAAATGAGAGTAAAAACATGTTCCACCTCCCCGTAAAAAAAATATACTTGTTTATGTAAAGGAAGCAACCGCTTGTTCATATCGTTCAGCGATTCGTAAATAAAACGCCAATGCCTGGTGTCACTATCGGGGGACTCAATCAGCGAGGGTTCGAACACGTAGAGCAGCAAGTTAGGCAAGCCGTTTTCAATAGCCGTATTCAAGGGGGCATGATCGCTGAGTCTTAAATCTCGTTTAAACCAAACAACATTTATTTTTCTTTTATTCATTCCAAAATGCGTGGGGGCAAATGTGGCTTGGCGTAATGTAAGCGGTTTATTTTTTTGTTTTTGTAATATGCATCCAGCCCAACCGAGCTTATGGTGCCGGCTTTTTCTATATCAATAAACCCATCTTCGCTTAAAACACTTTCATCAATAAAAACACGCAGCGTTTTATTAATTAATAAAATGGTGTCGTTTTCCGGAATTCGAATTTCCCGAACGTTTTCTGCATACAGTTTAATAGGGCTGTTTTTCACGAAAGGAACAGAAACGGACGGTTTGTATTCTTTTTCTAAACCAACAGTGTCCCACTCGCAGGTGTTTTCATCATACCGGGCAGCGGTTTGGTGTGCCTGCATATAAAAACTTTCGTGAATATAGTTTACGGTAAAAAATTGCGTTTTGCGGATGTTAGAGAGGGTATGGCGGGCCACCGAGTCGGGCCTTACCAAAAGACCAAATAAAGGAGGTGTTGCCCCCACATGAAACAAGGAATTAAAAATGGCTAGGTTTAATTGACCGGAATTATTCGAAGTACCTATTAAAACCGGGTTTTTGAACCCCCCGAGGCAATTCACCAAATTTGTTCTTTTTTGTTTTTCAAACAAAAGCAGTTCATCCAATCCAATTTGTATTTCCATATCAGGCTGTTCTTAAATGATTCATGCCGCCATCAACGGCCACAATTTGTCCGCTAATCCATCCGGCTTGTTCCGATAGTAAAAACACAATTAAGGAGGCAATTTCTTGTGCCGTGCCTATTTTTTTGAGCGGGTTTCTTTTTTGGGCGGCTTCTGTTTTTTCGGGGGAGTTGAGCAGTTTGTTGGCCATGGGGGTATCGGTTAAAGAAGGAGCCACCGCATTTACCCGAATAGCAGGGGCCAGTTCCGCCGCCAGCGATTTGGTGAGGCCTTCCAAAGCCGCTTTTGCCATGGCAATCGATGCATGAAAAGGCATTCCTACACTTGCGGCAACTGAACTTATATACACTATTCCGCTCCCCGGAATTTGTTTTAAATTGGGCAGGTATTTTTGCGTAACTCGTGCAGCACCAAGTGCGTTTATACTAAAATCTGCCATAAAATCATCTTCGCCTAAACGAGTAAAAGGTTTTAAGTTTATGCTCCCCGGAAAGTAAACCAAACCATCCAGCGGTTCGTTAATATCAGGCAAATCATGCAGGTAGTTTTTAACCGTAAAAAGTGCATCATAATCCGGAATGTTTTCTTTTGTGGAAAGGCCTATCACTCGGTTTCCTCCTTTTTTCAACAAATCGGCAACACAACCCGCTATATGACTTGAGGCACCTGCCAATAAATACGTTTTGCTCATACATGCACAAACAGTTTTGCAGACTGAAAGTTTACCGTTTGCATAAAAAACAGAGAAACCAGCCACATGGGCGAGGATAATAGGGTAAGAAAAGGCGTTCAAAGATGTAAGGAGAGTAATATATCAGTAATTTGCCCGAAAAACCTTTAAGCCGTATATTTGTTGTTCCGGTATAAAAACCCTTACTATGGATATAAATCTGGAAGCCCGGTTTGAAGAAAAACTGGCAAAAAATGATGTAATAGAGCCTAAAGACTGGATGCCTGAGAATTATCGCAAGCACCTTATCCGACAAATATCTCAGCACGCCCACAGCGAAATTGTAGGCATGCTGCCTGAAGGGAACTGGATTACCCGTGCACCCAGCCTGCGCGCCAAACTGGTGTTGCTGGCCAAGGTGCAGGATGAAGGAGGGCATGGCTTGTATTTGTACACCGCTGCCGAATCTTTAGGAATTAGCCGCGACGAAATGCTGGATGCCCTGCACACCGGCAAGGCAAAATATTCTTCTATTTTTAATTACCCCACCCTTACCTGGGCCGATATTGGCGCTATAGGCTGGTTGGTAGACGGAGCAGCCATTATGAACCAGGTAATGCTTCAACGCACCTCATACGGCCCCTACGCCCGCGCCATGATAAGAATTTGCAAGGAAGAAAGCTTTCATCAGCGTCAGGGCTTTGAGATTATGACCAAGCTGGCTTTTGGAACACCCGAGCAAAAAGAAATGGCTCAGGACGCTCTCAACCGCTGGTGGTATCCTACCTTAATGATGTTTGGTCCGCCCGATGCGGAAAGCCCAAATAGCGATAATGCCATTAAATGGCGAATTAAACGCGAAACCAACGACCAGCTACGTCAGCGGTTTGTTAACCAAACAGTACCACAGGCAGAATATCTTGGACTTACCGTGCCCGATAAAAATTTAAAATGGAACGAGGCCAAGCAAGGCTATGATTTCAGTGAGCCTGATTGGAACGAATTTAAAGCCGTTATCCACGGAAACGGGCCTTGCAATAAAGAACGCCTGGCTGCCCGTTACAACGCCCACAAAAACGGAGCTTGGGTTAGAGAAGCCGCAGCCGCTTACGCCAAAAAAATAAACGAATCAACTTTAGCAGCTTAACGAATATGGCAGATAGTCAAGGACCACTTTGGGAAGTATTTGTACAAAAAAAAGCTGGACAGCCCTTTGTACACTGCGGGAACCTGCACGCTTTTGATAAAGAAATGGCATTGCAAAATGCCCGTGATTTATATACCCGTCGTGGTGAAGGAATGGCGCTGTGGGTGGTTCCGTCCAGTCAAATAGTGGCCAGCAGCCCCGAAGATATGGGAAGTTTTTTTGAACCCAGCAACGATAAAATTTTTCGCCATCCCACCTTTTATCAAATACCCGATGGCATTAAACACATGTAAACCGTGAGCAACGCACTTTATAATTACACTCTTCGCATAGCCGATAATAGCTTGGTGTTGGCTCAGCGTCTTTGCGAATGGACCGGCCACGGACCCTTTTTAGAAGAAGATTTGGCCCTTACCAACATCGCACTCGATATTTTTGGCCGTGCAAAATCTTTGCTGGAATACGCAGCCAAGCTCCAAGAACAGGGAAAAACGGAAGACGATTTGGCTTTTTTCAGAAATGAACGCCAGTTTACCAATGCCTTGCTGTGCGAACTTCCAAATGGCGACTACGCCAATACCATACTACGCCAGGCTTTTATTGATGAGTTTGATTTGCTTTTGTACACTCAATTAGCTAAAAGTAAAGACGAAACGTTGGCAGGCATTGCCGCTAAATCTATTAAAGAAATTGCCTATCATAAACGCCACTCGTTTAGCTGGGTAAAGCGTTTTGGAAATGGAACCACCGAGAGCCATACCCGCCTGCAGGAAGCAATGAACCGCCTGTGGCAATACACCGGCGAATTGTTTGAAAGTACAGACGAAGACAAGCAGCTTGCCAAAGACGGCATAGCCTTTGATTTCTCGTTGCTAAAAGAAAATTGGGAAAAAGAAATTAAAATGTTGTTGCAGGAAGCGAATCTGCAAATTCCTGAAAATACGCACATGCAAACAGGCGGCAGAAAAGGTGTTCACACAGAGCATTTAGGCTACCTGCTGGCCGAAATGCAGGCCCTGCCCCGCATGTTGCCCGATGCCAAGTGGTAGTCTGCACACAAAGTTTTCCGATAACGTTATCTTGCCTGATTTATCCCCTAAAAGAAGGATAATAAAATTCCCTTATCTTTGTACATGGCAAGTGGCAAGCTTATTATATTCGCCGCCCCTTCGGGCTCCGGGAAAACTACCATTGTTCGCCACCTGCTTAAAACCTACCCGCAATACCTGGAATTTTCTGTTTCTGCAACAACGCGCCCTATCAGACCCGGAGAAACACACGGGAAGGATTACTATTACTTGAGTGCAGACGATTTTCAACACAAAATTACCAACGATGAATTTTTGGAATGGGAAGAGGTGTACGCCGGAACACGCTATGGTACGTTAAAAAGCGAGGTAGACCGAATTTGGGCAAAAGGCAAGGCTGTTATTTTTGATATTGATGTGGAGGGAGGATTGAACTTAAAAAACCGATTTAAGGAAAAAGCTTTGAGTGTTTTTGTGATGCCGCCCAGTATAAAAATATTAGAAGAGCGCCTTAACTCGCGTAATACCGATAGCCCCGAAAGTATAGCCCGCCGCATTGCCAAGGCGGAAAAAGAACTGAAAACCGCCGAGCTGTTTGACTGCTTTATTTTAAACGAGGTGCTTGATGACGCGCTTAAAAAGGCTGAGGTATTGGTTGGTGAATTTTTAAAAATTAATACCCTGAAAGGGCTATAACCTCATTAGGGCGTATTTACCTTTTCTTTTCGTCTACAAAAAACAGCCATTCGTCTACTTTTTTTTCTTTTTCATGGAATTAATGAACCAAATTCGGTATAAAATCGTAAACCATGAAGAAATTAATAATCGCCACTTTTTTGTTTTTTGCAGCAAATAAATACTATACGCAAACGGCCACTACCTTTACGGCTAATAATGCGCAAATTACCGATACCTTAATGTCAGGCGGTGTTATAGAAGCACACCGCATACATGCCGCCGATACCGTAGTGGCCGAAAAAGATATTATTGCCAACGAAGATGTAAAAATTAGCGGTAACTTGTATTTGAATGGTAACATGGTGCTTGACCCCACAAACGATGTGGGCGTGAAATATTTTAACCCTGCCAGCAACTCATCTTCTGTATCGGTAGTAAGTTTTGGTAAAACGGTGGGTAATTTAAACCCCATTATACAAAACTGCCCGGTGGGTGGCACTATGCCCAGCCCATGGCTGCTTACCTCAGGGGGTTATATATCGGCAGTTACAAATCCCACTAATCAGGTAAACGCCTCCTTAAAAATTTATACAGCTCCCTGGAATGGTTTTGGTTTTATAGAGCTGGAAGGTGTAAACGAAGTAGGCTTTGCAAATAATGCTTTAGAGATAAATTACTTTTGCGGGCGCAATACCCACATAAATCGAAACTTTGGCTTAAGCAACGGAGGCGGCTGGGTGCGTATGGGTAGAAAAGTAAGCATGGATGCCCATGTAGATATTGGAGATAGCATAAGTGGTATTACCGGTGTGCCCAACAACATTGCTTTAAACATATTTACCAATTCGGGCAGGGGCATAGTGCTTAAAACCACACATGCACCAACTAATTTAATAAATGTATTAAACACCAATTCGCCTAATGATATGCTTTTTACCTTGCGCGGAGATGGCGTGGTGCAAATAGGAAAAAACAACCAGGCTGTAAACGTTCCCTTACTGGTTTACGGCAACGGAGCCAACGAAGCTTTTGAAATTAGAAACCCGGTTAATGAAGAAATTAACTTTAGAGTTAAAACCAATGGTTTTGTTTATGCAAGGGAAGTGAGAGTGATGACGGGCACATTTCCCGATTTTGTATTTGAGAAAGACTACAGACGGATGAGTTTAAAAGACCTTGAAACTTTTATTTATAAAAACAAACGGTTACCTGGTTTCGAGAATACTGATTACTATATACAAAACGGCATTAACACTTCTGAAATGTTTGTGAAACAACAAGAAACAATTGAGAATTTGACACTTTATATTATCGAATTGGAAAAAAGGATTTCTGAGATTGAAAAAAATCAAAACAAGTAAAAATTGAGTAAAACAGTTTACATATTTACTTTAATATCACTTCAGTTATTTTATTTTAGTATACGCGGACAAAGCCAACCAACAGAAATGATTGAGCCGAAAGCTAAAAGAAACTCGTCATTTATAGTTGTTAATTCTGGAATTGGTTTGTTTTCAGGCAATCTGAGTTATAGAAATGCTTTAGGAATTCAGTTTCAACGAAATGTTTCAAAAACCGCTTCAATTGAAACAGGCTTTTTGTTCTCGCAAACAACCTTGTTTTTAAAGAAGAATTATAAAATGGAGATATTTTGCTCAACATGTTATTTTCCTGATGAACTTTTTTTAAATACAAGTGGATATACCTCTTTAAATATTCCTTTTTATTTAAATTATGCGCTATTTCCGAATGAGAAGATTGGAGGATTTGTTGGCATTAATAATCAGCTTAATTTATATAGATTCTCCAGAATAAACGGAGATTTCTGTTTCAGCAGGTATTATGACATATTTGGACAAGATGATTTCGGATTAATTCCTAAGTGTGATTTGAATTTTTGTATTGGGCTTACGAAAAGCTTCAGGAATTTAAGTTTTGGATTTGCTTTTATTCACAATACTAAGAGGTTAATGCGAAGTTCAACTATTGATGAAATATACAAAGCCGACCAGGGAGATTTTAATTATATTATAACTAATCTGAAACCGGATTATTTACGACTAATTCAATTCAATTTAAAATTTAGTGTAAGAGGATGAATTTATTATTTCTTAAAGTTGACGGAATGATAATCAAATATATATTGGCCGTTTTTATTGTGCCTCTACTAATAAGTTGTTCAAAAGACAAGAAGCACATAGTTAAAAATAACTGGCAAGTGGAGAGCGTAAAAGTGCATGCCGACTCTTCACTTACTTTTCCTGTAAATACATATATTCTTTATTTTGAAAATTCGAAGAGATATCATATAAAACTCGATGTTAATTCTTGTTCGGCAAAAGTTAGATTTAGGGGAAAAAATAAAGTTGATTTTGATGCTCCAGGCTGTACTTTTATTTGCTGTGATTCTAACTTCGCTGAAAAAATAGCGATGCTTTTAAAGCAGATTAGAAAGTATGATTTAAAAGGTTCGGTTTTGATTTTAAAAGGCGAGAAAGGGGAGATTATTAATCTTAAAAAGATTTGATGGTGAAAAAACAAATAAAGACATTATTTTTAATTTTATTATCAATGGCTGTTAGTAAAACTTATTCACAGGCTGGTGAGGAAGATACACCGTATAGCTTCACTAATAGCTTGGGCTCAGGACAAATAAGAAGTCTGGTTGTTGGTAATCTTAGCAACGATTCTCTAAATATTGCTGATTCTGCAAACCAAGTAAATACTGATAGCGTTAATTACTCTTATTCCTTTGCAACATCTATTAAGGTTAACAAAGATCTATTAAGCGCTATGACTTGGGATACGGTTCAGAACCAAATTGCAGTTGGACGAATAAAATTAACTTCATTGAGTGCTTTTTCTTCTTTTTTAATATTTAATGATTTTTTTCTTCCTGCTGGAGTAAGGCTTTACGCCTATAATGAAAGCAGAACTCAGGTATTAGGTGCTTTTACGGCCAAAAACAACAAACCGTATGGAAGATTTTCCCTGGGACCAATCGTAGGTGAAAGTATCATACTTGAAATTGTTAAACCTTTAAATGTCACTTCGTCTACACTAAACCTTCACTTGGCTTCTTATGTTCACGCCTATAAAAAAGTTTTTAACCATATAGTTGATAAAGATGGTAATCCTACTTATGGCGGTTCAGACAGTTGCAACATTAATGTGATGTGCCCAGTACCATTAATTCAATGGTGTAATCAAAGACGTTCTGTCGCATTAATAGTTAAACTAAATCCAAATAGCCACTTCGTTTCAATGTGCACTGGAGCTTTGGTAAACAATGAGAAAAGCGACTATCGTCCCTATTTACTAACTGCTGCACATTGTACCTTAAACGAAAATGTAAATGATTGGATTTTTATATTTAACTATCAAACTCAAAATTGTGCTAACCCTTCATCCGCCCCTAATGTTGTATATACAATTTCTGGATCCGTACTAAGATCTAGACGCTGTAAGTCCGACTTTGCACTATTAGAACTTTCTCAAAGACCACCGGGAAATTTTAACACGTATTATTCTGGTTGGGATAATGAAGATAAAAGACCTGAGAACGGCGCAAGTATTACCCACCCCAGGGGGGACGTAAAAAAAATTGCTTTTTTTGAAAAAAAAGCAAAAAGGAAAACCCCTACATATGGCTCAGAATGTAAAAACGTCAAATCTTGGGAGGTTAAATGGACAAGCGGAACCGTAGAACCAGGTTCATCTGGTGGGCCTTTATTTAATTCAAACGGCTTAATTGTAGGTCAGGTTTATGGCGGTATACCATCTTTAATATGTACAAATAATGATAAACCCGATTTCGGAAGGTTTGATATTTCTTGGGCTGAAGGGAATAATTCTACAGATCGTTTGAGGGATTGGTTGAATCCTAACGGAACGAGTAATCTATACATTCAATCTATTGGTGGAGTCGATGCTTGTAAATCAGGTTATTCCTTTTCCAATGCTAGCGACTTGCATACGAGTGCCAATGTTAACGGAATGCCTCCATTTACCAATCCGCTTCCGGGCACAAGAACCTATGATGGTGTATATATGGCTTCAGGCAGCATTCAAGCAGGCCAAAATGTTACCATTCTAAGTTCAACGACAGTTAAATTTCTCGCTAGCGAAATTGTGTTATCATCTGGGTTTACAGCTTCAAGCGGGGCTGATTTTCTTGCATCAATTCAGCCATGTAAGGCCGGTTGTTTTAACGACGTAGGTAGAATGAAGGATAACAATGAGGGGGATGATCTTTTTGTAATTGCAAATAAGACTGATGTTTCCCGAGATGACAATTATGTCGAAGAAAGTATAATGCCTTCGAATGAAATTCTGATTTTTCCTAATCCATCAAGTGGTAAATATTCTGTTTTAACCACTACTAAAGTTTCGGAATGCTACTCAATAAAAATATTCGATAAGATTGGCCGGGTTGTTTATTCGCAAGAAGACATATTAACACCTCAAACTAATATTGATTTATCATCGGAATCTAAAGGTGTTTATCTTGTTCATATAGTTCATAACGGAATAACGTCATTTAAAAAAATAATTTTGCAATAATTTAACTGGGCAAACCCAAATAGTGTAAATATGACTGCAAAAATTTATCTACACCCCTGCCAAAGAAATAGCCATTAACGAGCTTAATAAGGGTTACTACACCATTTGTTTTGTGTTTGGCAGCGGCAATAAAGTAACCAAAGGCATTATAAAGGCAGATAATTGAGTCGGGCTGTTTTTAACGTATAACCGGCTTACGTTTTCTACACTTGCAATTTTCTTTATATTTTATTACCTTTAATAATGGTAATAAAATTGCGTTTATGGTTTTGAAAACGCCGATTTTTACCACAAAAACGGAATTAAAACATCAGAGATGCTTATTAAACAGCAAGAGAAAATAGAAGAACTAACACTATACATTATTGAATTAAACAAAAAATTAGAAGCGCTTGAGGGTAAGGTTAAATAACATTATTTTATTGATTTCACTGGCATTTATGGCAAACATGCTGCTTAGCCAAACCGACTCAATTCCCGCAAAGAAAAGAAAAAACAGATTTGGGATAGAGCTTGGTGTTGGGAAGCCAGCAACAAGAGTGTTTTCTGAAGAATGGTTAAAAACCAACCCTGGAAATAGCGCGTACATTAGACCTATTGACTATTTTCATGTTAATTTTACATATTCGCTAAATAAAAGAAATCACATTTCTTATAATTTCTTTTTTGGAGGGTTTCGTACACGATATCAACAGAAGAATTATTATCAACACCAGGCTAACGATAGTATTTATGTTTATTCGAAATTAATTAGAGACGAAAAAGACTATTCATTATCCGCGGGTTTTTCCTTAAGTAAAAAGCTAAAACTTAACAACTCGGGAAATTTATTTTTTGCGCCAGAGGGAGGTTTACTTATCAATATTTTAATTATGGAGCGCACGAACATAATTTACAATTTTATATCATATCGGCATTATAAAGGGCAAGTAGATGGGGGTATGCCACTGGAAACATATAATAGTGAAGGCTTAACTAAGGAATCTGTTTTTAAAGCGTCTGGCAGTTTTAATAATCAATATTCTTTAAGTCCATTACTAAGAATGGCGTTAATTAAAACGTACAAAAAATTTAATCTTAACTTAAATTATAATATTGTGTTCATGCCCTATTACTCTGTATCATATTATAAACAAAAAGCATCTTGGCAGTTTTCAAATATAAGTATAGGGATAAATTTTTAAAATGAAGAAATGTTGTACACTAATATTTAACTTAGTTTTATTTTGCGCTAATGGTCAAAGTAACTTAATTCCAAATGGTAATTTTGAAAGCGGATCATACTCAAGCACCGTTTGTAGCGCGAATGGAAAGCAGTTAAACGACGTAATTAATAACTGGAAAGTAACAACCAAAGGCGCAAATTATTCAGATCCTATTACAAAATGGATAAAATTAGATGAATGCGGTTATAATGCTTCAATCGTACCATTATTATGTATCACTAGCATAGGGAATTATTATAACGTTGCGCCTTCTAATAAGGTAATTTTATTGTCTTGGACTCATGAGGGTCAGGTACAAGGTAATTGTATTAAGATAGGCAAGGATGATATAGGTGTGTCTTTAGAAAATAATAACAAGTTTATTAATAATAAAAAGTATATTATAAGGTATAAAGTGTTACCTAAAGTGAGCCAGGATGTAACGATTGGAAATTGTAGCTCGAACAAAATAGAAAGCCACCTTAGAATTTTTTTATCAAAAAACGGCCCATTAAATTGGAAAAAAAACAATAATATTTTACAAGAACTAACCATGGCCGGATTTAATAAAGTAAATATTTATCCAAACAATAATTTTACTCCATGTGATTGGATAATTGTGGAGAAAATCTTTGTGCCTGCTGGAAATGAATACTCAGCGTTAATCTTATTTATGGAGAAGGGTGCGGTTTATATAGATGATGTTGAAGTTTTTGAAGAATGCGAAAGTAATTATATGGTACAAAATAAAACGTATTATTCCGGCAGTTACCCGGCCAACCCCCCTTATGTAACCGGCGGCACGTTTAAAGAACAAAGTGGCTTTAATTTAACTGCCGGCAGTTCTATCGGTAAACCCAATACACCTAATGGGCAATGTTGTTATTGAGCCATATTCTAATGTGAATTATACGGCTCCTAATTCTATAAAACTTAAAAGCGGCTTTAAGGCACAGTTTTTTTCAGAATTTAAAGCAGTCATTGCCCCCTGCCCAAATATTGTAAATAAGTCGGCAGAGGATTTTAGTAACGATACCATTTCAGCCTGGAGGCTTTTTGCCGATTATGAAGATGAGTTTAATGAATTCAATAACAAGGCAGAGATAATAATTTACCCCAACCCGGCTCAAAACAAATTAAATTTCACCATTAGTGATGAGTTGTTTAGTGATTTAACCGCCATAGAGTTATACGATGTGTTAGACAGAAAATTTAGTTACACCCCGGCCAAAGAAATTGCCATTAACGAGCTTAATAAGGGTTACTACACCATTTGTTTTGTGTTTGGCAGCGGCAATAAAGTAACCAAAGGCATTATAAAGGCAGATAATTGAGTCGGGCTGTTTTTAACGTATAACCGGCTTACGTTTTCTACACTTGCAATTTTCTTTATATTTTATTACCTTTAATAATGGTAATAAAATTGCGTTTATGGTTTTGAAAACGCCGATTTTTACCACAAAAACGGAATTAAAACATCAGAGATGCTTATTAAACAGCAAGAGAAAATAGAAGAACTAACACTATACATTATTGAATTAAACAAAAAATTAGAAGCGCTTGAAGCGAAAGTTAAATAGTTGGTTTATACTTTTTGTGTTAATGGTATTGGTAATAGACCTAAATGGCCAAAACGACTCATTATTGGCTAAGCCTAAAAAAAGGAGTTTTGGGTTTGAGTTAGGTATTGGGAAGCCGCCTTTAAGGTATTATTCTAAGGATTGGATTAGAAACAATCCTGGGCATAGCACTTATGTGCAGCCCATTAGTTTTTGCCATGTATATTTTACGTATTCAGTCAAAAGAAAGGATGATGCTTCATATAACTTTTACTTTGGAGGATTTCAAACACGCTATAACTATTATACAAGCTATAACTGGCAAGTAGGTGACAGCTTATTTGTTTACTCTAGGTCAAAAAGAAATGAAATAGAAACGTCTTTTTCGGTCGGTTTTTCAGCCAAAAAATTACTAAAACTTAATAAAAGTGGAAAGTTGTTTTTCGC
This sequence comes from uncultured Akkermansia sp., assembly GCA_964585565.1. Lineage (GTDB taxonomy): Bacteria > Bacteroidota > Bacteroidia > B-17B0 > Aurantibacillaceae > Aurantibacillus. Next base: position 59,794 of record CAZPEC010000006.1, read on the forward strand.
ACCGGAAGCAGGTTTGTTTTTCAATGCGCTGGCCTTTGAACAAATTAATGATCGCTTCACTAGTGCTACCTATAGAATCAAAAGTGGTTTCATAGAATGGTGGGAGCCGACATCGAGCTACAATTCCGAGGAGTATAGAAAAGGATCTCTTTTTAATGCTCCAAGTAATGTGAATGATGTTTATTCTATAAGCCCTTTGCTTCGAATGGCCTTAATTAGAAAGTATAAAAAATGCAATCTTAATCTTAATTACAACATGGTTTTTATGCCATATTATTCCATATCATATTACAAGCATAAGACCGCTTTGCAGTTTTCTAATATTAGTTTAGGCGTAAATTTTTGAAATGAAAAACTACTACATATTATTTGCGAGCTTAACACTTTTTCAAGCACATAGCCAAAACAGTATATTTCCTAACGGTGGATTTGAAAGTGGATACATTCAAAATTGCAAATGAGTTGGCTTGGTGCTGATAATAATTTACCCCAACCCCGCCCAAACAAACTTAATTTTACTTTAAACGATGAATTGTTTAACGATTTAACCGCAATAGAATTGTATGATGTGTTAGGCAGAAAATTTAGTTATACCCCGGCCAAAGAAATTGCCATTAACGAACTTAATAACGGCTATTACACCATCTGTTTTGTTTTTGGCAGCGGCAGTAAAGTAACCAAAAGCATTATAAAGGCGGATAATTGAAAATTAAGCTAACCAAATTTTTTTACGTTGGTATTAAGCCGTTCCTGTTTTCCTAACTCCTGCAGTTTTTTTAACTCCCGCAACGGTTTTAGCTTTTACGGTGTCTTTACTGCCTGTATTTTTAAGGGGGTTTTTGTCTTCGTTTAATTTAATGCCTTTTACTTTTTCGGCTTCTTCCTTGTTTTCCTCTTCGGTTTTTAGGTTGCCGGTGGCTTGCAGGGCGTTGTACCAGCCGAATAATTTTCGCATATTGCTCACATACACACGCTCTTTATCGTAATCGGGCACTACGCCTGCAAAATATTCCTCAATGGTTTTATCGTCGGCTTTATGGTCAACAGCCGGGCCGCCTTTTTCTTTTTCAAAAATAGCGGTAATAATTTCTTTTAGTGGTTTGTCTTCTCCGGTGGTAAACATGCTTATGTCACTAAGGGTAGATACCTTGGCGCTGGCATAAATATTCTGCCTTTTTTTGTCGTGCAGTCCTTCTACAATAATTCCGTTTTTGCTTTGCGCAACAATTTTGTACAAGCCGGGCTGTCCGGTAATGGCAATAAATCCGCTTAAATCAATCATACTCATTTTTTATTTTTGGGATAACAAATATAGCTTTTTACGGCCGTTTAACAATTAATTTTTAACGTTATTTTTACTCCCAAATAAACATTTTGCTCACCAGAAACGAATTACATAATTTTTTCAGGGAATATTTTTTGTATTACCGCACCTTAGACGAAAGCTGGCAAAAAATATTCATACGAAGAGTTCAGCGCTTTGTTCAAACTAAGGCTATATACGGAGCCGAAGGTTTTGTGGTAAACGATAAAGTTATGGCCATTGTAGCGGCAAGCGCCGTTCAGCTGAGCTTAGGCCTCGAAACCTGGGATTACGATTATTTTAATGAAATTATCATTCATCCGGGGGCTTTTGCCGGCGAAGCAGGTAAGCAATTACAAAAGGGAGAAACCAATTTAAGAGGTTTTGTGCGGCTTAGCTGGCCGGGCTTCATTCAAGGCTACAAAAACCCGAACGACAACCTAAATTTGGGCATACACGAGTTTGCCCACGCCTTGCGCTTTAACGGCATTAGAGGAAACGAGGAGGACTATTTTTTGCGCCACTTTTTTGTTTTATGGATGGCCTCGGCCTACGAAGCCCACCTGCATTTGAAAGAAGGGAAAGACAGCATATTCAGAAGCTACGGCGGGGCAAACATAAACGAGTTTATAAGTGTGTGTATGGAACACTATTTCGAGTCTCCCGATCAAATAAAAGACGCTTACCCCTTGCTTTATTACAATACGGCCATTTTGCTTAATCAGCACACACATAAGGGTAAAACAAGCTTGAATATTCGCGAAAAAATGCTCGAAGAGAAAAACCGATTGCTTCTTCCTCTTACGGAAAAACAGTTCAAGGGCTCCCCTTTTAAAAGCGAAATGTTTCCTATAATTCTTCTTGTGTTGATTTTATATGGTATAACTGTTTTTACCTCGGGTTTTGCCTCCGGCCCCTCTTTCGCGTTAATGAGTTTAGGCATTTTGTTCTTCTTGCGCCTGGATTACAATCTGGCGCACATTATCATTAAACAAAAACAATTAGAAATTAAAAAAGGTCGCTGGCTTTTTAAAAGAAAGCCCGGAAAAATATCCTTGTCGCAGTTGATAAGCGTCTCGTTCAGCAAAAAAAACAAGTGGGCAGATTTGGTGTTCTTGTATTACAACGTGCAGGATAAACACTTTTACGAAGAAAGTCTGGAAGCCAATTTAAGCGATGCCAACGTGCTGTTGGACGAATTAAGGTTAAACAAAATCCCTGTTAAGCAGATTTAAAACTATATTTGCTACCTTTATTAATCCATTACTATAAAGTTACGATGAGGTACGAGTCAATTCCAAATACATTATTTATTGATAACCGAAACAAATTCAAAAACCACCTTAAGCCCGGTTCACTGGCGGTTTTTTTCAGTAACGATATTATGCCCACCAATGCCGATGGCTCTATGGGCTTTAAGCAAAACAGCGATTTGTTTTATCTCTGCGGAATAGACCAGGAAGAAACTATCTTACTCATATTTCCCGATGCCAAAGACGGCAAGCATACCGAAGTCCTTTTTATTAAAGAAACTTCTGAACTGATTGCTATTTGGGAGGGCGCAAAATTAACCAAAGAGCAGGCCGTTGAGGTAAGTGGTATAAAAACCGTATACTGGTATCACGAGTTTGAAAAAATAATTAAAACATTAGCTCCTCAGGCCGAAAATTTTTATCTGAACAGCAATGAGCATACGCGTCGCTACATAGAAACACAAACTGCCGAAGACAGGCTCAATGCACAGCTGCAAGCCAAATATCCTTTGCATAATGTACTTCGCAGCGCGCCTATTATGCATAAAATACGTGCCATAAAAAGCGCCGTTGAAATTGATTTAATTCAAAAAGCCTGTAACATAACGGAAAAAGGTTTCCGCCGCTTGCTGTCGTTCGTAAAACCCGGTGTTTGGGAGTACGAGGTGGAGGCCGAATTAATTCATGAATTTGTACGAAACCGCAGCAAAGGTTTTGCATATACCCCCATTGTTGCTTCCGGAAAAAATGCCTGCGTGTTGCATTACATTGAAAACAATAAAGAGTGTAAAGATGGCGATGTGCTTTTGTTGGATGTTGCGGCAGAATACGCCAATTATGCCAGCGACTTAACCCGTGTTTTACCCGTGAACGGAAAATTTACAAAAAGACAAAAAGAAGTATACAATGCGGTGCTGAGCGTTAAAAATCAAGCCACTAAGTTGTTAGTTCCGGGAACTACTTTTGATAAATACAATAAAGCTGTTGGTGAAATAATGACCGAAGAACTGCTTAAACTGGGTTTATTGAAAAACGATGAGGTTAAAAACCAAAATCCTGCTTGGCCGGCCTACAAAAAATATTTTATGCACGGAACCTCTCATTTTTTGGGACTGGATGTGCATGACGTGGGATTTTTTCATGAGCCCATGCAAGCAGGTATGGTATTTACCGTTGAGCCCGGAATATACATACCAGAAGAGAACCTGGGAATAAGGTTGGAAGACAATATACTGGTAACCACATCGGAACCGATAAACCTCATGAAAAACATACCAATTGAAGCGGAAGAGCTGGAAGAGCTTATGAACGGTAAATAAAACAAAGGCGCTAAATTGTCATTTATAAAACGATTTAGTAAATTTGTTTCTCTATAAAAACGTAACAAAATGAAAAATAAGGTTATTGCCGGCTTCTTTTTGTTGGCTAGTTCGTTCGCTTTTTCGCAAGAGTGGGTGGAGAAAATGCTCGATACCAATGCCAATTTCTACGATATTAAAGCCTCTTTTGAAAATTATTGGAAAGATAAACCTTACGAAAGGGGCAAGGGCTATAAGGCGTTTATGCGCTGGGCCTGGTTTACCGAGCCCCGTGTTTATCCTACCGGTGATATGCGTTATGCTTCAAGGGCATACGCTTACGAGCAGTTTTTAAAAGAAACCGGCTACACATCCTCTTCTCATAAACCGACTATTCAAGCGGCTATTTCTTCCACCACAGCCAACTGGATTCCTCTTGGCCCGTTTGGTTCGCCAACCGGAAGCGATGCCGGCCGCTTACAGGTAATTCGAATAAAACCCGGGGACCCTAACACTATATACGTTGGTGCTGCTGCCGGAGGTCTTTGGATATCGAATGATGGCGGCGCCAATTGGAGTACCAGCACCGATATGCTTCCTTCCCTTGGTGTTTCCGATATTGCTATTAATCCCCAAAATACTAATATCGTTTACATTGCCACAGGCGATAAAGATGCCGGCGATACGAAATCTACCGGTGTAATGAAATCCACCGATGGTGGTATTACCTTCAGCAATACGGGTTTAACTTGGCAAACTTCACAAAACCGACGTATCTATCGGGTACTCATAAATCCTCAAAACCCCAACACACTTATTGTTGGCAGCTCGGTTGGTATTTACAAATCAATAGATGCAGGAACTACCTGGTCTTTAGTAGCCAACAATTATATATATGACATGGAATACAGGCCGGGAGACACCACTACCGTTTATGCCGTAACAGCTACTTCCCTGTTAAAATCAACCAATGGAGGAAACAGCTTTTTTGGTGTAACCATTGCGCCCACCATGAACACTAATCGTCTTTCTTTGGCGGTTACTCCGGCCGATCCCAATTACGTTTATGTTTTGGCCAGTGCCAGCAACAACGGCTTCGGGGGCTTGTATCGTTCCACAAATTCCGCCACCACGTTCTCTCTCAGAAGCTCAACACCCAATATTTTTGATTGGAGTACAAATGGCTCCGGCTCCGGGGGCCAAGGTTGGTACGATATTTCCATAGACGCTTCGCCAACCAATGCAAATGAAATTATTGCCGGAGGAGTAAATACCTGGAAATCTACCAACGGCGGACAAACCTGGACGCTTCATACGCATTGGTACGGAGGCGGAGGCAAACCCTATGTTCATGCTGATTTACACTGTGTTTATTATGTTTCCGGAACAACTTGTTATTTAGGAACCGATGGAGGTATTGCCAGAACAACCAATAGCGGAGCAACCTGGACAACCATTAACGGACAAATGAATATTGCCCAGATATACAAATTAGGAAATTCGGCTAACCTGCCCGATAGAATAGTTACTGGACATCAGGATAACGGAACCAATTTGCTTAATGGCACTAATTGGTCAGGAATATACGGCGGAGACGGCATGGATTGTTTTATCAGCTGGAATAACAATAACACCATTATTGCCTCGTATGTTTACGGCGATTTTCAACGCTCAACAAACGGCGGTTCTTCTTGGACAAACATTGTTAATGGCTTAAGCGGTACAGCCGATTGGCTGGCTCCCATCACACAAGATCCCGTAAACCCCAACACCTATTACTGCGGGTATAGTCGCATGTATAAATCTACCAACCAGGGAACAAACTGGACCCCCATGGGAACAACCGTAATGGGCGTATTAAAGGAAATTTATGTATGTCCGAGCAACCCTGCCATAATTTATTGTACAACGGCCACCTCTATATGGAAAACCATGGATGGAGGAAACAACTGGTCAAACATCACTTCCGGCCTGCCGGTTGGTTCGGCGCAAATAACCGACGTTACCTGCGATAACGTAAATCCCAACAATGTTTATGTTACGTTTTCCGGGTATTCTTCGGGCAATAAGGTTTTTGCTTCTAACGACGGAGGGATAACCTGGTTCAATTACTCCAACGGCTTGCCCAATATTCCTGCAAACTGTATTATTTACAAAAATAATTCACCGCAGCAGCTGTATGTGGGTACTGATGTAGGCGTATATTACCGCGAAGCCAGCATGAATTCGTGGTTGTATTTTAGTAATGGGCTGCCCAACGTAGTGGTAGATGAGCTGGAAATATATTACCCCACACAAAAACTTCGTGCGGCTACCTACGGCCGAGGTGTTTGGGAAACGGATTTGTATAGCAATCCTACCGCGGCACCGCTTGCCTTTTTTGGAAATAATTTTTCTGCCGCCTGCATTAATACGCCCTTTGCTTTTATAGACCAGTCAGCCAATAATCCTACTTCCTGGTCATGGTCATTTCCGGGAGGTTCTCCGGCTACTTCAACGGTGCAAAATCCTTCGGTAACTTACACAGCAAACGGAATATATACCGTAACACTTGTTTCGGCTAACGCTAACGGAACAAGCACGCCATATATTTCAACTATTTCTGTAGTAAGCCAGCCAACGGTGGCGGTTAGTCATAAAACTGTTTGTAGCGGGCAATCAACCATACTAACTCTTACTACCAATGCTACCATTGCCTCTTGGTCTAACGGAGGGTTTGGGTTATCGGTAAGCGTTATTAATCCTACCACTTCTTCGGTTTACGGCTACACGGCTTCTTTGGGAGCCTGTCAAACAACCGGCAATGTGAGTGTTACCGTTATTAGTCCGCCCCCCATACCAACGGTAACAATAAACGGAAACACCCTTACATCCAGCCCTTCGGCGTCTTATCAGTGGTATTATAACGGAAGCCCTGTTCCCGGAGCAACTCTTCAAACCTATGTAGCTCCGCAAGATGGCTGGTATACCGTATGGGTATATAATGGCCCTTGCGCATCTTCTGCCAATCCGTTTTATCATGTGTTAACACAACTGAAAGAAACAGAAGCCGTGAGCACGAGCTTTTTAATTAGTCCGAATCCTATAGGCGAATTTATAAGCTTTGAGTTGCCCGAAAATTTTAAGGAAGCAATTCATTACGAAATTGTAAACACGCTTGGTCAGTTGATAGAAAGCGGAAAGCTTACAAAAAGTACAGAACAAAAACAGCAGATTAAACCGGAAAAACTAAATTCTGGAACCTATTTTTTAAGGCTTATTTCAGGAAACCAACAGCGGATTGCAAAATTTGTGAAGGAATAGTTTTTTGAGCAAAAAAACACCTTCAGAATTTGACCATTTACCTAAAAATGGTTAATCTTACGGTCTGATTTTAAAGAATTAAGAACCGTATGCAGCAAGCGTCTTCTCCTATCGATTATTTGCCCATTGTATTAATGTTTTTAGTGGCGGCGGGTTTTGTTGTAACTACCATGGTAGCATCTCACTTATTGGGCCCCAAGCGTCGGTCTAAAATAAAGCTAAATACCTTCGAGTGCGGAATAGAATCCCAGGGAAATGCCCGTTTGCCCTTTTCCATAAAGTACTTTTTGGTGGCCATATTATTTGTTTTGTTTGACATAGAGGTGATTTTTATGTATCCCTGGGCGGTGAATTATCAGGAGCTGGGCGTAAGAGGTGTACTAGAAATGTTCACCTTTATCAGTTTGTTGTTGATAGCATTCTACTATATGATTTCAAAGAAGGCAATCAAGTGGGAGGAGTAAACAAGCTGTTGTGGTTAATTGTTTTTTATAGAAAAACAGTATGAGTAAGAAATTGATAAAAAGAACAAAACTGGAAATGGCTAAAAGCCCGGAAGGCATTGAAGGCCCTGGTTTTTTTGCCACCAAGTTGGAAAATGTAATCGGTCTGGCAAGGGCTAATTCTTTGTGGCCTTTGCCTTTTGCTACCTCTTGCTGCGGTATAGAGTTTATGGCCACCATGGCCAGTAATTACGATTTGGCAAGGTTTGGCTCCGAGCGTTTAAGTTTTTCTCCTCGTCAGGCAGATATGCTTATGGTGATGGGAACCATCGCCAAAAAAATGGGGCCCATACTACGTCAGGTATACGAACAAATGGCAGAGCCCCGCTGGGTGCTCTCCGTAGGAGCTTGCGCCAGCAGTGGCGGGATATTTGATACTTACAGTGTTTTGCAAGGCATTGACAGGATCATACCTGTAGACGTATACGTGCCCGGCTGTCCGCCAAGGCCAGAGCAAATTATAGAAGGAGTTTTAAAAATTCAGGAGTTGGCAAAGAATGAATCTTTGCGTCGTCGTCAATCGCCGGAGTATAAAAGACTGCTAAACAGTTATGGAATAGAATAGGTATGAGTCAAGATTTGTTGGATAAAATAAAAAATGCACTTAGCGAAAAGTTTCCTGAGGCAGTAGATTCCTGTGAGTTAAGTTATAATTTTCCGGTTTTTGTAATAAAGCCTGCCTGGGTAAAACAAGTGTTGGAATTTTTAAAGAACGACAGCGAATTTAATTTTCACTTTTTAACTGATTTAACCGGATTTCAAACGCCCGATGAAAAACAATTAGGCGTAATTTATCATTTACACAACATGGTAAGCAATCACCGGGTTCGTTTAAAAACATTTTTTGATATCAACAAACCCGAAATACCCTCTGTAACTGATTTGTGGGCCGGGGCTAATTGGATGGAAAGAGAAACCTACGATTTCTTCGGGGTTAAATTTAAAGGCCATCCTAACTTAACGCGCATACTTAATATGGACGAAATGGATATACATCCGCTTCGTAAAGAATTCCCGCTCGAAGATCAAACACGAGACGACAAAGACGATAGGATGTTTGGCAGATAACAAAAGAATTTGTACATGAGTAAAAAGGAAACTAAAAATAACATCACCGCTCAGGCTATTGAGGAAAAAGAATACTCCATTCTCAATTTGGGACCCACTCACCCTGCAACGCACGGCATATTTCAAAACGTGCTTAAAATGGACGGGGAAATTATTCATGAGGCAACTCCTACCGTTGGATATATCCATCGGGCCTTTGAAAAACTAGCCGAACGCCGCCCCTATAACCAAATTACTCCCATAACAGACCGCCTGAATTATTGCTCATCCCCAATTAATAATATGGGTTGGCACATGACGGTTGAAAAACTAATAGGAGTTGAGTTACCTAAGCGAGTGGAGTATATGCGAGTAATTATAATGGAATTGGCACGTATAGCCGACCATTTAATTTGTAATTCCGTAATTGGCGTAGATACGGGCGCTATGACGGGGTTTTTATATATTTTTCAGTGGCGCGAAAAAATTTATGATATTTATGAAAGCATCTGCGGGGCCCGATTAACAACTAATATAGGCAGAATAGGCGGTTTTGAACGCGACTGGAGCCCCAAAACCTGGGAATTAATTAATGATTTTGTAAAAGGCTATCCAAAGGCTTTGCAGGAATTTGCCAACTTGCTCGAGAGGAACAAAATATTTATGGACCGCACCATTAATTGTGGACCCATATCTGCCGAGCGGGCATTAAGTTACAGTTTTACCGGGCCTAACCTAAGGGCTGCCGGTGTAGATTATGACGTGCGTGTGGCAAGTCCGTACTCGTCTTATCAGGATTTTGATTTCATTGTTCCGGTAGGAACCAGCGGAGATACCTACGATCGCTTTATGGTGCGCCAGGAAGAAATGTGGCAATCCATAAAAATAATTGAGCAGGCGCTCAAAAATATGCCCAAAGACGGAAGCTACAAAGCGGACGTACCTGATTTTTATTTGCCGCCGAAGGAGGAGGTATATAACAATATGGAGGCGCTTATTTATCACTTTAAAATTGTGATGGGAGAAACCAAAGTTCCGGAGGGAGAAGTCTATCATTGTGTGGAAGGAGGAAACGGGGAGTTGGGTTATTATTTGGTGAGTGACGGAGGAAGAACTCCTTATCGCCTGCATTTCAGGAGGCCTTGTTTTATTTATTATCAGGCGTATCCGGAAATGATAAGGGGCAGCATGCTTAGTGACGCCATCATAACAATGAGCAGCATGAACATTATAGCCGGAGAGTTAGATGCTTGACGAAGTTTTTAATGAAATAAAAAGTAGCATTAAAAGCTAAAAACTATAAGCTAATAATTGAATAAAATGGGAGCACAGGTACACGGAACACAAAAATTTGATAAGGCTAAACGAAACGAAATAAAGTTTAGTGAGGCTGCCATGGAAACGGTGAAAACAATCATCAGCCGTTACCCGGAGGGAAAGCAAAAATCAGCGTTATTGCCTGTTTTGCACGTGGCTCAGGCTGAATTTGACGGGTGGTTGAGTCCCGAAGTAATGGATTATGTTGCTTCCATACTTAAAATAAAACCCATTGAAGTGTTTGAAGTGGCTTCTTTTTACACCATGTTTAACCTAAAACCGGTGGGCAAGTGTGTACTCGAAATTTGTCAAACATCTTCCTGCTGGCTATGTGGGGCGGAAGATATTATCAAGTATATTGAGAAAAAACTGAATATTAAAGTAGGGGAAACCACCAAAGATGGGATGTTTACTTTAAAAACCGCCGAATGCCTCGGTTCTTGTGGAACTGCTCCTATGCTGCAGTGCGGAGCCTCGTACCATGAAAATTTAACGTTTGAAAAAGTAGATGCGCTGATTGAAAAATATAGGAGCGAAGGTCGCCGCCGAAACTATACAGATTTGGATTACCAAAATACCTTGTAAGAAATGGGAAGGAAATTACTAATACATAACGACAAAGTACCCGGAATAGAAACATTGGCTGTTTACCGCGAGCATGGGGGATATGCCTCCGTTGAAAAGGCGCTTAAAACCATGACACCCGACCAGGTAACCGAAGAGGTAAAGAAATCTGGTTTGCGTGGCCGAGGAGGGGCCGGCTTCCCTACAGGACTTAAGTGGAGCTTTTTGGCCAAGCCGGAGGGTGTTCCCCGCTATTTGGTTTGTAATGCCGACGAGTCGGAACCCGGCACGTTTAAAGACCGTTATTTGATGGAAAAAATTCCTCATGCGCTTATAGAGGGAATGATAACTTCCTCTTACGCTCTGGGGGCTAATCTTTCTTACATATACATACGAGGCGAGTATTTTTATGTGGCTCGTATTTTAGAAAATGCTATAAAGGAAGCGTATGAGGCGGGCTGGTTGGGTAAAAACATTCTGGGAACCGGTTATTCCCTCGATTTACACGTTCAAGTTGGTGGAGGGGCCTACATTTGCGGAGAAGAAACAGCATTGTTGGAATCATTGGAAGGGAAACGCGGAAACCCCCGTATAAAGCCCCCTTTCCCGGCAGTGGCAGGTTTGTGGGGTTGCCCTACGGTAGTAAATAATGTAGAGACAATTGCAGCGGTTGCTCCTATTGTAAATATGGGCGGCGATGAATATGCCAAAATAGGTATTGGAAAATCAACCGGAACCAAACTTATTTCTGCTTCCGGGCATATCAATAAACCGGGAGTGTATGAGATAGAATTAGGTATTCCGGTGGAAGAATTTATTTATAGCGAGGAGTATTGCGGAGGCATCAGAAATGGGAAAAAATTAAAAGCGGTAGTTGCCGGAGGATCTTCGGTGCCCATATTGCCTGCCGATTTAATATTAAAAACAGCCAAAGGAGAACCTCGTTTAATGACTTATGAAAGTTTGGCCGACGGAGGATTTCAAACCGGAACCATGCTTGGGTCGGGAGGATTTATAGTAATGGACGAAGATACCAGCATCGTTAAAAATTTGTTTACGTTTACACGTTTTTACCATCACGAATCGTGCGGACAGTGTTCCCCTTGCCGGGAGGGCACCGGATGGATGGAGAAAATATTGAAAAAGTTTTTGAATGGAACGGCCACCGAGGCCGATGTAGATTTGTTGTGGGATGTGCAAAGCAAAATAGAAGGGAAAACAATATGTCCGCTTGGAGAGGCTGCAGCATGGCCTGTAGCAGCGGCTATTAGGCATTTTAAACAGGAGTTTTTGGAAATAGCCAAAAGCAAAAAGTTTGTAGATGTTAGTCACTACAACAGATTAAATAAAGTAAACGCATAAAAAACCGGTATGCCAAAAGTTACTATAGACGGAATAGAAATAGAAGTGCCCAAGGGCACAACCATATTACAGGCCGCTCGTATGATAGGCCCTCAGGTAGCACCCCCTACCATGTGTTATTATTCCAAGCTAAAAACCAGCGGGGGATACTGCAGAACGTGTATTGTAAAGGTTACCAAGGGTTCTGCCCAAAACCCTAATCCTATGCCTAAACCGGTTGCTTCGTGCAGAACCGAAGTGATGGATGGTATGGAAGTACAGAATATTACCTCTCCCGAAATTTTGGAAGCCAGAAAAGGCGTAGTGGAATTTTTGCTCATTAATCACCCGCTCGATTGCCCGGTGTGCGACCAGGCCGGAGAATGTAAACTTCAGGATTTAGGATACGAGCACGGCTCGGCAAAAACGCGTTATGAGTTTAAACGCAGAGAATATGACATGATAGATATCGGCGATAAAATTAAGTTACACATGAATCGCTGTATATTATGTTATCGTTGTGTAAAAACCGCCGAACAAATTACGAATGGCCGGGTTCATGGGGTGGTGCACAGGGGTGATGCTGCCGAGATTTCTACCTATATTGAACAAGCTATTGATAATGATTTTTCCGGAAACGTAATTGATGTTTGCCCGGTGGGGGCTTTAACTGACAAAACATTTCGCTTTAAACAACGTGTGTGGTTTACCAAACCCGTTGATGCACACAGAAAATGTGATAAATGTTCCGGTAAGGTAAGGTTGTGGTTTAAAGGAGAGGAGGTGTTGCGCGTAACGGCAAGAAAAGATCAATGGGATGAGGTGGAAGAATTTATATGCAACTCTTGTCGCTACGACCATAAGAAGAAGAGCGACTGGGTAATTGAGGGCCCTTCTAAAATAAGTCGCCACAGCGTAATCTCTCAAAATCACTACGAGAATTTAAACGAACTTAAAGTGCAGGTACTTAAACAGCAAAAAGCACTTGGCTTTATACCAATTAATAAACGTCCGTAATAACCAAAAAAAATGATAGCATTTATTCTATATAAATTTTTATTGTGTGTGGTAGTGTTCGCTATTTCACTGGGGGTGGCGGCTTATGCTACATTATGGGAGCGTAAATTCTCCGCCATTTTGCAGGATAGGGTTGGCCCTGATAGGGCAGGCCCCTGGGGGCTTTTGCAGCCTCTTGCGGACGGGGGTAAAATGTTTTTTAAGGAAGAGATTATTCCAACTGTTTCTAATCGATTTCTTTTTATTCTTGGCCCAAGTGTTTTTATGCTTACTGCCCTTATGACAGGCTCTGTAATTCCTTGGGGAAGCGATTTTGTTATTAACGGAAAAACCTATAGCGCACAAATTACCGATATTAACATTGGCGTTTTATACTTGTTGGGTGTTGTTTCGGTAGGAGTATATGGTGTGATGATAGGCGGTTGGGCATCAAACAATAAGTATGCGTTGTTGGGCGCCATCCGTGCTTCTTCGCAAATGATTAGTTATGAATTGGCGATGGGCATATCGGTTATTGCACTGGTTGTAACAGCAGGCGGAACATTAAGCGTTCGTGAAATTATTAACCAGCAAGATGCCGGTTTGGCCAACGTAGTATACCAACCCCTTGGTTTTTTAATATTCTTTATTTGTGCCTTAGCTGAAACAAACAGAGCTCCTTTTGATTTACCGGAGTGTGAAAGTGAGCTGGTTGGGGGCTATCACACAGAGTATTCATCCATGAAACTGGGATTGTTTTTATTTGCAGAATATATCAACATGTTTATTTCCTCCGCTATCATGGCCGGGTTTTATTTTGGAGGATTCCATTTCCCCTTTGCTCAGGAACTATATCAGGCAATTGGCCTAGAGCAAGGCTCCATATGGATTACATTAATAGGCTTTGGAGCGTATTTTACCAAAATAGTTATATTTATTTGTGTTTTTATGTGGATTCGCTGGACGCTTCCGCGCTTCCGCTACGATCAACTAATGGACCTGGGATGGAGAATTTTAATACCCCTTTCGTTGTTTAACCTTGCTTTAACGGTAGTGGTTGAGTATATGAGAGGCAATCTAACATTATAAAAACATGGCATTGCAGTTAACTAACCGAAGAAAAGTAGTTTCCAATAAGGAACAAAGCTTTACCGAGCGATTGTATTTGCCGGCTATTGTAAAAGGCTTATTAATTACCGGCAGTCATATCTTTAAAAAGAGTGCTACCGTAAAATACCCCGAGCAAAAACGCCCCATGGCTCCCGTGTATCGTGGGCAACACGTGCTGAAGCGCGATGAAAACGGGGCTGAGCGTTGTACTGCCTGTGGGATGTGTGCGGTTGCCTGTCCGGCCGAGGCAATTACCATGGAAAATGCCGAAAGAAAACCGGGGGAAGAGCATTTGTACAGAGAGGAAAAGTACGCATCAAAGTACGAAATAAACATGCTTCGTTGCATATTCTGCGGCTTATGCGAAGAAGCTTGCCCAAAAGAAGCGATTTTTTTGACAGATAGAATTGTGGATGCAGAATATGAACGAGATGATTTTATTTACGGAAAAGATAAATTGGTAGAACCCATTGACAAACGAGTTGATGTAAGCAAGCGCCAAACATTGGCCGTGGCGGAGTTCAAGAAAATACCCGGCACAAAGCACAACACTTTGTTTGAAGGAAAAGCATTAAAAAAAGGAAAATAATAGAGGTTTAACAAGAAAATTATTTATGTTAGGATATACAATCACTCAATGGCTTTTTGGAGTTCTTTCTTTTTTGGCCATTATGTTTGGACTACTCGTAGTATTCAGTAAAAATCCCGTAAACAGTGTGCTTTATTTGGTAATGACTTTTTTCTGCATTGCCGGACATTACTTGTTGATGAATGCTCAGTTTTTGGCAATTGTGCACATTGTTGTATATGCAGGGGCTATTCTTGTGCTTTTCCTATTCATTATTATGCTCATGAATTTGAATGAAGACAGTGAACCTCAGCGCACTTGGTTAGCCAAAATAATTGCGGCAGTTACCGGAGGATTAATGCTTTTTGTGTTGATAGGTTCATTAAAAGGAGCCGAGAAATTGCAGTTAGCCACGTATGGCGCTCCCCAAACAGGAATGGTGAAAAATCTTGGTCAGGTGCTTTTCAGAGAGTTTTTGTTTCCGTTTGAGATTATTTCGGTACTACTTATAGCCGCCATGGTGGGCGTAATACTCATCGGAAAGAAAGAAACCACAACAGAATAAAAGAAATAATATGATTAACGGAATTTCTATAAACTACTACATATTATTAAGCGCGGTACTCTTTATAATAGGCGCTGTAGGCGTTATGGCCAGAAGAAACTCAATCATCATTTTTATGTGCATTGAGTTAATGCTAAATGCCGTTAACTTACTACTGGTTTCGTTCAGTACACTACACAACGATGCTAAGGGGCAAGTGTTTGTGTTTTTTATTATGGCAGTAGCAGCAGCCGAGGTTGCGGTTGGACTGGCAATACTAAGTATGATATACAGAAATGTAAAAAACATTGATACAGATATATTAAGCAATTTAAAACATTAGCAGCAGTATGATAAAACTGGTTGGTTTAGTTCCTCTTTTTCCATTAATAGGATTTCTAATAAACGGCTTTTTTGGAAAGAAAATAAGCAAGGGTCTTTCGGGCATGGTGGCCTGCGGTTCTGTGTTAGCCTCATTCATAGTTTCATTGCTTGTATTTTTTGAGACCGCTCATTCCGGAGCTCAAACGGTTACGCTTTTTTCTTGGATGCAAGCAGGCGCACTGGAAATTCCTTTTGAGTTTGTGGTAGATCCTCTTTCCACCTGGTTTTTGCTTATTATTACCGGAATCGGATTTCTCATACACGTTTATTCTACCTCTTATATGCACGATGATGAAGGCTTTTCTCGCTTTTTTACCTACTTAAATCTCTTTGTTTTCTTTATGCTGTTACTGGTATTGGGTAACAACTTTTTGATCATGTTTGTGGGATGGGAAGGCGTTGGGCTTTGTTCTTACCTCCTTATTGGTTTTTGGTTTAAGAACACCGAATATAATAACGCAGCCAGAAAAGCTTTCGTAATGAATCGAATTGGAGATTTGGGTTTTCTGTTAGGAATCTTTTTAATATTTGTTACCTACGGAAGCGTTAGTTATGGAGAAGTTTTCTCTAAAGCAGGAACCGCTTCTACCGGAACAGTAACGGCTATAGCGTTATTATTATTCATTGGTGCTATGGGAAAATCAGCACAAATTCCTTTATACACTTGGTTACCCGATGCCATGGCCGGCCCCACGCCCGTTTCTGCTCTTATACATGCAGCAACTATGGTAACCGCCGGTATTTATATGGTGGTTAGGGCGAATATTTTTTATTCCATCAGCGACGCGGCCTCCGAATTTGTAGCTATAATTGGCGTGGCCACTGCCTTGTTTGCTGCTACTATAGGCTTGTTTCAAAACGACATTAAAAAGATTCTTGCTTATTCAACGGTTTCTCAGCTGGGACTTATGTTTTTAGGACTGGGGGTTGGGGCTTTCAGCAGTTCGGTATTCCATGTGTCTACCCATGCTTTCTTTAAGGCACTTCTGTTTTTAGGCGCCGGCTCGGTAATTCATGCCATGGGAGGAGAACAGGATATACGTAAAATGGGAGGCTTGAAAGGACATATGAAAATAACCTTTGCCACGATGGCTTTAGCTACTTTGGCCATAAGCGGAATTCCTCCTTTTTCCGGATTCTTTTCTAAAGACGAAATTTTAGCTCATACCTATGAGCACAGTTCGGTGCTTTGGTTTTTCGGACAAATAGCCTCTATGCTAACGGCTTTTTACATGTTCCGTTTATTGTTTCTTACTTTTTACGGAAACTTCCGAGGAACAAAAGAACAGCATCATCATTTGCATGAGTCACCAAAAGCGATGACGATTCCTTTAATAGTACTGGCTTTTTTATCGGTAGTAGGTGGACTGTTAGGACTACCTGAATTTTGGCATTTTCCTAATTGGATGAGCGAACATCTTTCTTCCGTTATTTTAAGAAAAAATCCGGCTACTTTACCGCATGAAACGGAATGGACACTAATGGGAATAGCTGTGATGGCCGCTGCAGCCACCATATATTTAGCGTATATTATATACCGGCAAAAAAATATTGTTCCGTTAGTAGATGGAGAAAAGATGCCTTCTTTCCAGAAACTTATTTACCATAAGTATTATGTTGATGAAGTGTATGACTCGTTAATCCGCAAACCGCTTGACTTTGTTTCGGCAGCTTTCCATAAGTTTTTTGATAAGCAACTGATTGACGGAAGCGTAAACGGCCTGGGGGCTATTGTAAATGGGTTTGGAGGCCTAGTAAAATTTATTCAAACCGGGAATATAGGTTTTTATATTGTTGCCATGGTTTTTGGAATAATAGGAATATTGTTGTTTGCATTTTTTATTTAATATAAAGATACACTGAGAATATGTTAGCCGGATTATTGATTATTTTACCCTTGTTAAGCTCCCTGAGTATTTTTTTGATAAAAGGCAGGAGTGTACGCATGGCGGCTTTGGCCTTTTCGCTGCTTCAACTCCTTCTTTCTGCGGCAGCCCTTTATCAATTTAAAACAAACCCAGCCTCCTCTTTGCTTATGTTGGATTGTACATGGGTAAAGTCGCTTGGAATTAAGTTTTCTGTTTCGTTGGATGGATTGGCCTTATTGATGGTACTGCTTACGGCTTTTCTGGTTCCATTAATTATTTTATCGTCTTTTAAAAACGAATATGAAAAAGAGAATCGTTTTTATGGGTTGATTTTACTCATGCAAATGGCCTTAACCGGTGTGTTTATGGCAAACGATGGCTTTTTGTTTTATGTTTTTTGGGAGCTTGCACTTATTCCTATCTATTTCATATGCCTACTTTGGGGAGGCGATAATAGGGCAAAAATTACTTTCAAATTTTTTGTATACACCTTGTTTGGCTCGCTGTTTATGCTAATAGCGCTTATTTACCTCTATAACAACACAGCATCTGCCGACGGCACAAAGTCTTGGGCATGGCAGGAGTTGGTAAATGCAGGCCATGGGTTAATGCCTTTTCAGCAGGCGGTAGTTTTCATTTTTATCTTTTTAGCTTTTGCCATTAAAATGCCGGTGCTGCCGTTTCATACTTGGCAGCCTGATACTTACGTAGTTGCTCCTGCTCAAGGAACCATGCTTTTATCAGGCATAATGGCAAAGATGGGCACCTTTGGTTTAATGAAGTGGTTGTTGCCTGTAACACCTATTGCTTTGGCAGAGTGGGGACCCTTTGCTATAGCTCTTTCTATCGTTGGCGTGGTATACGGCTCGTGCATTGCCATTGTACAAAAAGATTATAAAAGACTAATTGCTTATTCTTCCTTTGCACATATAGGTTTAATTGGCGCCGGAATACTATCGGCAAATGAACAAGGCCTGCATGGAGCCGTTCTTCAAATGATTGCCCACGGATTTAATGCAGTAGGATTATTTCTTATTGCGGATATATTGTTTAGACACACCGGAACCCGTGAGATAGATAAACTAGGCGGTATTAGAAGCATGAACGGAAATTTTGCCGTGTTGTTTTTGATAATTATGTTGGGTTCGGTTGCCTTGCCATTAACCAACGGTTTTCCGGGAGAGTTTATGCTGCTTACCGGAATTTATCAGTATAGCCCTTCTTGGGCAGCCTTTGGAGGATTATCGGTTATTTTGGGAGCGGTGTATATGCTAAGAAGTTATCAAGGCATTATGTTGGGAGATAAAAAGGAAAATCCCGGAGAGTTTGGTCCTTTGGAAAAGTCAGATAAGGTAGTTCTCATTTCCATTTGCGCAGCGGTAATTATTTTTGGGTTATTTCCAAAAAGCATAAGCGATATTGCTGCACCTTCGGTAAAAATGATATTAGAAAACTTAAAATAGTGTTATAAGCCAATGAAAGGATTTTTAATAGTAACTGCTTTGGGAATGCTGGTATTACTGGCTCAAATATTTAAATTCAAAAAGCTTTTGTTGCCCCTTACACTATTGGGCTTGCTGGCAGCTTATGTGCTCAACTTTATGGAATGGACAAATCCGTATTCCGTTTCGTTTTTTGAGAACATGATTGTTTTTGACAAGGTTTCCCTAGCCTTCAGTGGGGTAATTATTTTAACTGCCTTCTTTTGGTTTTTACTTTCCAACAATCATTATAACAGTAAAGAGTATATGGTGGACCATTACGCGCTTGTTTTATTTGCGCTTTGTGGTGCCATGATGCTGACTTCCTTTAAAAATATGACTACACTGTTTATTGGAGTTGAAATAATGAGCATACCATTGTACGTGTTAGCGGCAAGCAGGAAAAAAGACATACTGAGTAACGAAGCAGGGTTTAAATATCTTATTATGGGGGCTTTTGCCAGTGCTTTTTTGCTTTTTGGTATTGCACTTATTTACGGAGCCTCCGGCACTTTTGATTTGAATGAGATCAGAGCATATATTTCGGCCAATTACGGAGATTTGCCTTCATTTTTTTATGCGGGTGTTTTGTTTATGCTTATTGCTATGTGTTTTAAAATTTCTGCGGCTCCTTTCCATTTTTGGGCACCCGATGTATACCAGGGCTCTCCAACCCTTATAACTGCCCTAATGAGCACGGTGGTAAAAACAGCTGCTTTTGCTGCCTTTATGCGCTTATTTATGATTTCATTTGCGGGAATAAGTGAGGTTTGGAGCGCAATTTTAGTTGTCATTGTAGCGGCTTCTTTATTGATAGCCAATTTAAGTGCTGCCGTTCAAACAAACGTAAAGCGTATGTTGGCGTATTCCAGCATAAGCCATGCTGCTTTTATGTTAATGGTAATACTGGCAAATGTTCGCAGCAATTTATCGGTTAATGCCATTTTGTATTATTCACTTGCTTACTCCATAGGCAGCATTACCGCTTTTGGCGTACTTCATAAAGTTTCAAAAGGAAAAGACGAGTCTATTGATTCTTTTAACGGCTTAGGCAAAACAAATCCTCTGTTAGCTTTTTGCATGACGGTAGCCATGTTGTCTTTGGCCGGAATACCCATAACCTCCGGTTTTTTTGCTAAGTATTTTGTTTTTACAGCCATGATAGGAACTTCCTATAAATGGCTTTTGGTTCTGGCAATTCTTACTTCGGCGGTGGGGGTTTATTACTATTTCAAGGTGATTATTGCCATGTACTTTAAGCAGCCCGCAACCGATGAAACTGAGCCTGATGCCTCCGAGAGTACTAATTTGGTAGTTTTACTAACCACGGTTATTACGCTTGTTATTGGTCTTGTTCCGGGGTATATAGCCGAGATGTTTACTTTTTAGGATGTCCGAAAAGCCCGATTTAGACAGCAAAGAGCGTATTGAAATAATGATACGTTCTTTTTACGAGTCACTTTTGCAAGACAATCGGATTAAAGCAGTTTTTGACAATACTGATTTTGAAAAGCACATGCCAAATATGATAGCATTTTGGAGCTTTGTGTTATTGGATGAACCCGGATATAACACGAATGTGTTTGATAAACATGTGCATTTACCTATTAAACAAGAGCACTTTTCTATTTGGCTTGGGCATTTTGAAGAAAACATTGCCCGTCAATTCTTCGGACCAAAAGCTGAGTTGGCCATACAGCGAGCTAAACTAATTGCCTATACCTTTGAGAGCAAGTTGAAGAATATGGGTAAGTTATAGAGTTTGTACTAACAAAGCTTGTTGATAACACCTCTTTACTTCAATCTGTTACCCCCATACTTTTCGGTAAATTTGGCTATGAATTCGACTGTAAAAATTGTAGGGATTCTTATCCCCTTTCTTTTACTTTTTTCATGTGTGCCCATGAGGGTACATGAAGAAGCCAAGGACAAGCTTAAAAACTGTGAAACGGAAGCGGCTGACGCAAAAAAAGCCAAACAAGATGCCGAAAGCGCTATGGCTGAAATGAAGGAACAACTGGCTAAAGACAAAAAAGCCATTGACGGTTTGCAGCGCGATACCGCCATAATTAGCAGTAACTACCGACATTTAACGCAGAAATACGACAAGCTGGATGTGCTAAACAATCAGTTAATGGATAGGCTTAACAAGTTACTTGCCGGTAGCGAAAAGGATAATGCTAAGCTTAGCGGTGATTTGCAAATGACACAGGAACAATTACTAAAAAAACAAGATGAGCTTAAATTACTGGAGGCTAAACTGCTGTTACAGAAAAAGGAATTGGACGATCTTTCTGCCCAATTAAAAGCAAGAGAGGCCCGTGTAAACGAGTTGGAGGCCATTTTAAAGCAGAAAGACCAAGCCGCTGCAGATTTGAAGAAGAAACTTCAGGATGCCCTTTTTAACTTTGAAAACAAGGGCCTTACCATCACCCAAAAAAACGGGAAAATTTATGTGAGTATGGATGAGAGCCTCTTGTTTGCCAGCGGTAAAACCAATGTGGAGCCTAAAGGTGTAGAGGCCCTGAAAAGTGTGGCAAAGGTATTGGAGCAAAATCAAGATATTAATGTGCTTGTTGAAGGCCATACGGATGATGTTCCCATGAAAGGAGTCGGAGAAATAAAGGATAACTGGGATTTAAGCGTAATGCGTGCTACATCGGTAACCAAAATTTTACTGAGCAGCGCCAAAATAGACCCCATCCGCATTACTGCTGCCGGACGAGGAGAATTTTACCCGCTGGATAACGCTAAAACAGCCGAAGCCAGAAAGAAAAACAGAAGAACGGAAATTATATTAACTCCTAAGTTGGATGAACTATTAAAAGTGCTTGGAGATAATAACTAAACCATAAAAAACAAACTATGCCTATTCTTAAAGAATTTAAAGCCTTCGCCCTTAGGGGAAATGTAATTGACCTAGCCATAGGGGTTGTAATTGGAGCAGCTTTTAATGGGATTGTAAAATCACTGGTTGATGATATTATTACTCCGGCTATACTAACACCGGCTTTGAAAGCAGCAGACCTTGCAGACCTTGCACAGCTTGTGATTCCGGGCACCGCCATTAAGTACGGAAATTTTATTTCGCAGATAATTTCATTTATAATTGTTGCTTTTGCTTTGTTTATGATAGTAAAAGGAATAAATGCGGCTAAGAAGAAGGAAGAAGAAGGACCTAAGGCTCCGCCTGAGCCAAGCAATGAGGAAAAGCTTCTTATGGAAATAAGAGACGCCCTTAAAAAGTAAAAAATTTTTATTATAATTCTGATTTTCAAACTTTTATTGTTTTTGAAACAAGAGTTAAACAGCTTTTAAACGATGGTTTAACAGTAGTTTAACATCATTAAGCAGCATCAAATTTTGCTAAAAAACAACTTTTCTCTCTTAAGTTTAAGTAATTTCAACTAATCACTTGTTTTACAACGCTAATTTTGTATTTTTGCAAAAGTTATTAACAAGTAATTAACTTTTTATGCGAAAATTAAGTCCCGAAGAGTTTGCGCAATTGCCTATAAAAGGTAAAGGGCGCAGCTCGGCAATTTTTAATTCGCTCATTAATTTGAAGGAAGGAGAAGGCTTGTTGATTGAGCAAAAAGACTGGAACCGCAAGGCCGCACCCAGCTCTTTAATCAGATATATTGAGAAAAAATACAATATGTCATTTACCTTTGGCACCTTAGCTAATGGTGCGGGTTGGGCGGTACAGCGAGTGAAAGAACTCAAAAAAGAAAAACACCCTACGCAACCGGAAAATACTAAACCAAAAATAAAAGATGAGAGTATTGAAAGGTACAAGGCTGAGCTTACTTTATATTACTTAGGAAGAATTTCCGTAAACAAAATAGAGCGCATAGAAGACACCATAAGAGCTGCTCAAACTCATTTTTGGAAAGAGGACAGAGAGCTGACAGAGAAAATTCTTAAAGAGATTATAGACATTTTAGCCGGCCAAGGGCACATTATCATCGAAAACGAAAAAACATATTTGCCGTTAAAGAGGGCGTAGTTTAAGCCAAAAAAAGGCCTTGTTTTAACAAGGCCTTTTGTGGGGTAAGTCCAAACCGTAAAAAAACCGATATTATTTCATTACTTTTCTTAATTCCTGGAAAATGGCTGCGGCTTTCATACTAATGCTAAGCGATTTATTGGCATAGCGGTTATCGTTGCTTATATCGGGTATTTCCACTGTTTTAGAAAAGGTAGTAGCGCCGTTATCTTTATTGGTATATTTACTGCTTACCGTTTGTGAAACAATTTTTAATTTGCCGTTTTGCACAGTTATGGTGAGCATTTGCCCGAAGTCAATTTCCCATTTATCACTTTTAAAGGTGAGGGGTTGTCCTTGAGGGGTGAAAGAAGTATAATACCGGTCTTCTATATATAGAACTCGGGTATTTTGTTTACTTCCCGGCAATTTGGATGTGCCAAAAGCCATAATACGCTCAATCATTTTTCCATTATTCATATTGGTATTAGATTGAGCTGCCGGTATATCCATTTCGTTTATAAAATCTTGCTCCAGAGAAGCTAAATTGTTTAAAGACACATTCAGATTAAAGAGCGTTAAGGCTAAAAAAAGTGTTATTGTTTTCATAGTTATTTTGTTTTTTATGTTATTACCAAACTCCGTTTTTATTAATGTTTTGACTTAATATTTCATATCCTTGATCCAGTTTTTTAGGATGTACCCTGTAATTATCTCCGTTACCGGTTTCAAGCAGTATGTAATAGTCCATGTCTGATGCTATGGAGGTCCATTTCCATTTTGAATCTCCGGGTTTTTGAACAAAACCAAGTCCTATAACCTCATATTTTCCATCGTCTTTTTTAAATAATCCCCAGCCACTTCCCACGTAACTTTCTACTTCGTTCTGTCTGGGCCAGGGTTTCATTACTTGTCCTGTTCGCTGAACGGTTACTTTTTCGGGGTATCCGTATTTTTTTAACTCTTCCCAATTAAAAATTATGTTACGCTGATCTTTGTCTCCGTACTGCGAATTAAAGGTTACACTTTCTAATTTTTTAGTCCATAGGTTATCTAAATAGGTCTTTAAATCTTTTTTTATTTCGTCATTTATTACAATAGTCAGCGCTCCTCTGGCGCCTATGTCGGTGTGTATATCATCTCCAAATAAGAAGTTTACGGTATATTTCCCGTTTTGAAGGCGCATTAAATATTGGCCCAGATGCATTATGGGCATATATTGCAGGTGACTTTTGTAATTTACGGTTGTTAAATCAGGAAACCAGTCAAATTCTACATAATATTTATCGCGCATGGTATTAAAGATTTCTTGATTACAATATATTTTCTGACTTACGGTAATGGGGTTTTGGGAATTGATATTAAATTGGATATAAATACCGGGTTGTGTTTCTCTACCCCCTGTAGAGGCGGAGCTTTTGGCGCCAAACCTGTTTTGTGGCTCTACCGCATAGGCCACTATATGAGCATACTTTCCGGGCACCAATTCGGCAGCTATTTGCGATTCGTTTTCTTTACCTAGTGTTTGTTTGGTATTAAAAGCTACAACTTTTTGTAAATTATTTTCATGAAACTTACCTGTAATTTTGGATTTGATTAGCTGTATTATGGAATTACGTTGCTCCTCTATTTTTGCCATTGTTTTCTGTAGAGGATCATTTTTACCCTGAATATTTTCGAATGCAGCAGATAGTTCTTTTGCTATCAAAACATACTCGTAGGCAATTCTTGTATTTAGCTCTGCATTTGCAGAAATTCTTTCTTTACTGGCATCAACATATTTTAAAATAGCCGAGGCAATTTCGGTATGCTGTTTGGCTGCCTTTGGCTTCCATTTATAGTATTTTATCACGTAGTCATTGGTCCACTTTAATCGGCTGGGGAGAGCGTCATTATTTGGCCCTCCATAATCCATTCCTTCCGGCATTTCGTTTTTTGAGCCGTAGTATTTAAATGTTTCGGGCGACCGTTTTTTATCGCTCTCTATTCGTTTGTCAAGTTCAACACATAGCCATTTGTATGTGTTAAGTTTGTTAAAGTCGTTGCCGATCATACTCATAAAATAATCGGGGTAAACGCCTTCCCGCCAAACCATCGATTCACATTCTTGTGTAATATTTTGGTAAAAATTATACCACGCTTCCTGCTCTTGCTGGCTGATGCCGGAATTAGAGGAAGATACCGGAGTTTTATTCTCGGTTTTAGTATTTGATTCCTCTACATTGTTTTTTTGATCTACATTTTCTTTACTCTTTATTTGGGGCACTTTAAGTTTATCGAACTTAGGCAGTTGTGCAATAATCTGCCCGCTTATAATTAAGGCAGCGCCTAATAACATGAATTTGTTTGTTTTCATAATGCAATTTTATGTCCCAAAAGTAGGATGGGTTAGTAATGGAGACAATACAAAGAATTACGGAAAATAACCTACGGGATATCCCGTACTATACCTCGGTGATGTTATTTCTAATGGCGTATTTTACCAATTCGATGGTATTGGATAATTGTAGCTTATCCAGGATGTTTTTTTTATGAGTTTCAACGGTTCTTGGAGATATATGCAGCTCATTACCTATGGTATTAAAATCTTTTCCCTCGCAAATAAGGGATATTATTTCAATTTCGCGGTTACTGAGGGGGGCTTCTCCGTTAATGTGGTTTCGGGCATTTTCGGAAAATAGTTTGAGGATGGTTTCTGATATTTCTTTGCTGAAGTATTCATTTCCGTAAAGAACGACGGTTTCTATTGCGCGAATAAAATCTTCAGCCGAAGTATTTTTAGAAATAAAACCTGCACCACCCGCTTTTAGGGCTAGTTGTATATGGTGTTTATCTGTATTAGCGCTAACAAAAAGCACCTTTGCTTTAGGAAAATATTGGCGTGTATATTTACATAGCTCTATTCCTGAAGAACCGGGAAGTTTTATGTCCATTATAACGACATCAGGTACATTTTTTTCAAGCGATTTTTTGTATTCCTGTTCGTTTGCGCATTCATCAATTACTTCAAACTTAGAAACAGGAAGTAACATCATTTTATACCCCTCTCTTACCAAGCTATGGTCGTCAACCAGTATAACTTTTATTTTATTCATTTAGGCCTCTTGTACAATTTTAATAAAAAATGTTGTGCCCTTATTTAAATCGCTTTCTACCGTAATATCACCATTCGTTTTTTGTATTAATTCTTTTGATAAAACCAATCCTAAACCGCTGCCTTTATTGGAGGAATCACCGATGGACGATACATCTTCTTCTATTTTAAAAAGTTTGTTCAAGTGTTCTTGAGCAATGCCCATACCATTGTCTTTAACTGTAATATACGCAATATTACTATCGAAATAATTTTGAATTTCTATTAAACCCTCGTTTTCTTTTACAAATTTTATGGCATTGTGAATAATGTTTCGCAACACTAAATGTAAAATGTCTTTATCGCAGTAAATATCACCGTTGGTTTTGTTGATAAATTGTATTTTCTTTTGATCTATTTCCGTTTTGTACAATGTAGCAATATCAGCCACTAATTGCTTGATATCAACCTTTTGTTTTTGTATAAAAATATTATTTTGCTGTGATTTGGCCCAATTTAAAATATTTATTAAAAACCCATTTAACTGAGATGAGGTGTGCTTCATTTTTTGAAGTAATTCTTTAATTTTCTCAGCCGGCAAATTGTCGTAATTGGCATGAATAGAGGATGTGATGGATTGAAATGCCATAACCGGATTTTTTAAATCGTGAGATACAACTGCGAACAGCTTGTCTTTAGTGGCGTTAGATGTTTGCAACTCTGCATTTTTTTCACTTAAAACTTTCTCGGTATTCAGCTTTAGTTTATATCTGTAAAATATAAAAAACAGCAAGAGTAATAATAAAACTGCAACTAAAATAAGGGCGTAACGAGCATTGCGTTCATTAGCTTTTTGCAAATCCAAAACTTTTCTCTCTTCGTTTAACAGATTTATTTGTTGCTCCATCTTCTCGGTTTCATAACTTACTTTTAAATCTTCTATGGTTCTTCTGTTTTGCTCTGAAAAAACAGAATCTTTTATGTTTATGTAAAGCGACTGATAGTAAAATGCTTTAGAGTAATCATTGTCTTCGGCATAAAACTGAGATAATTGCTCGTAAATATCTTTTATATATATTTTTATTTCATGTTTTATGGCTAAATCGAGCGCATCAAATAGCAGTTGATAAGCCTTGTTTTTATTTGCCAAATAATAATGAGATTTAGATAGTAAAATATAATCGTAACATATACCTTTTGTATTGTCCAGCCTGTTATTGATGTCCAAGGCTTGTTGAGCAAATTTTAGGGCTTCTTTGTAGTTTCTTTGAAAAATATACACATTGGCTTTGCTGTCATACACCGTCCCCAACATTCGTTCGTTTTTCTTTAATAAGGACATGTTTTCCGCCTCATTAAGCAGGTCAATTACCTTTTTAAAATTTTTGGTATAGTGTGTTTCTATGTCTGCAATATTTACCAAGCTATTAATAATGGCAATTGTATCGCTAAATTGTCGTTTTAGTTGTAGCGACTTGTTGTAGTATTCCAATGCATTGGCATAATCATTCATGTCGGAATACAACACTCCCATGCCGTTATAAACCGCTGCTACTCCTTCTTTGTATCCTGCGTTTTCAAAGTATTTAATGGCGTTTTTGTAGTACTGTGTGGCTTTGGAATAATCGCTGATGTGGTAGTAAGCTATGCCTATCAGGTTAGAGGCTATTCCCATCCCTTTTATATCTTTCCGCAGGGTAAATTTTTCCAAAGTAATTTTGTAATTTCTGATGGCTTCGGCATAATTACCCTTAAAATCGTTTGCCAGACCCATGTTCATGTATGCTTTGGCTTCAATGAGGGTGTCTTTTTCAATAACGGCTTTTTGAGCACACTTCAGAGAAAAAAATATTGCGCTGTCTAAATCTAGATCTATATAGCTCCGGGCTATTTTTAATAGGGAGTCGGCTTTAATGTTTTTTATTTCAGTACTGAATAAGCTTATTGCAGATAAAAAAAACAGCGGAAGAAAAGTTTTGCGCAACTTTTTGCTACTATATCGCGCAAAGAGGTTGATTCTCATACATATGGGTTTTAGAACCCGCCTTAAAATTACTTTTATTAAAACTACGACGCAAGTAGGCTGAAGAGTATTTTTATAAAATTAAAAGGCCGCTGTAGACTCAGCATTTCCCCGGATTAAACGGAGTTATCATATACAAACCAAAATGGGATTATTCTTCAAAACCTTCAGAAAAAAACTCTCGTATGGTCATTTGGTGTATTTTTATTAGCCGGATTAACGTATCGAATTGGATGTTTCCTCCCGTCTCATATTTACCATATTGTGCTCTGCCGATATTATTTTCAAAAGCAAAATTCTCGTAATTACTGTAGCCTTTTTTTAACCTGAGTTCCTTCAGCCTTTTCCCTAGCATATCTAAGTATATCTGGTACTCATCGCGCTTAGTGCTTCGCTCGCTCTTCTTCATGTGCGAAACAAATAATTCTGCACATTATTTATTACCTGTTAAAAATTACACTTTATAAAGTGTAATTTTTATATTTGTAATAAAAAAATTTTATGAAAAAGTTTATTAAGCAAACAATTGCATCTGTTTTGATGGCAACTACACTGGTTATGTGCAAGAAAAAGGACAAATTAAAAGAAGATAGTCCGTATAAAATAACAGAAACAAATACTACACCGGTGGAACAGAAATTTTATAATTTAGATGATGAAACCTTAAAAAATTGTATTAGTAACTTTATGGATTATGTGAGTTCAAACACCAACTATGAAAATAAAGTATTAAACGGAGGGGTTGTTGACACTCCTTTGCCTTTGGATTCTGCGGTATGGATTGTGGAAGCGGCATTAAACTTTAACTTTGATCGAGAAAAAAACAGAGGAGTAACTTCTGATACTAAAGTAGATAGTGTAGTTATGACCAATCCTGTAACCCTAAGCACCGAAGGAAAGTTGTCTCCCGGCGAAGTTGCTGATGTATATAATTTTTTCAAAAATTATTGTATCGGGATAAACACCAATTCTCCACACAGAAGAATACGAATTATAGATGTTATAGCAAGCACAAGTAACGACGGAAGGGTTGCTTACTTCAGCTCTTTTGTTGCGATTGCAAACAAGCCGGTTTCTCCCTTGCCAGGGCACTGTAACCCATACACCAACCAAACTGCAATGTGGTCTTATTTGTTTACGCAAAGCTGTAATCCTCTAACAACTAACGACGGACCCACCTTAGTAATGAATCGATTGCATTGTCAAATTTTAAATTCTCAGGCCTGTTATGGAGGATATTTGTATTATACAAACGTAACTACGGCTTTTTTCAATAATTCTTCCAACACTTATCCGAGTGCTCTATATCATTTATCTTCCGCCCCTTTGTGTAACATGACGACACTAACGGGAACACAATTAAACGGCTATGTTCAAGGTTGTCAAAATATAGCTATTGCTAACTTGCCTCCCGGTCCAAACATTATTGCCGGTAATTATTATATTCAACCTGCAGTTTTTGCCCCATTTTCTCTAAACTGGTGGAATCTCTCAATAACTTATGGGAAACCACATTGCGATCAATCACATAATTAAATGCCATCAAAAATTGATTAAATTACAGAAACATATCATTTTGGGTGTTCTTTGTTTTTTATTGAGGGCAAATGCACAAATTATATACACTCATCAGGTTTCAAAGAACACAGATTTTTTTAGCATTACACAAGATAGTAACACGGATGATTATTTTATTCTTAATATAAATCTGGAATATTTTCCTGTTAAAATTACCAAAAGTCAAATACTAAAATTAAGTCCTCTTGGGGTACTTAAAGACTCTCTCAACTTTCCCAGTAATTACTACTGTACAAGTAATTTAACACCTGTAGATACTTTTTATTATGTATATGGAACACTAATTAAAAATTATGGGCCGGGCCTTGATAGTTATTTTACTACTGTATATAAAATTAGCAGGAATCTGGAGGTTGTCAAGCAAAAAATTTTGGATAGTATACAAGATGAATTTACAAGAAACAATAAAATTGTCTTGAAAGGTAATTTTTTGTACACCATGGAAACAAGGTATTCCTCCAACAAAATTAAACTGTATAAGCTAGATAAAAATTTAAATAAACTCGATTCCACAGAGTTTCAGGGAATGTTGGCTTCAGACCTTATAAGTTATGGAAATAATTTACTGATAAGCGGTTTTGGTTTCCCCTTCGGTTCTGTTTATGGAAATGCACAGGTTGCCGAAATAGATACGTTATTTAATGTTTTAAGTCGCTTTAACTTAGATAGTTTATCCTACGTGAACCCGGGATGTGCATCAAAAGTTGGGATGTTTCCGCCTATTTGTAATTTGTTTGAGATAAATAACAAGAAATATATAGCCTCCGGGTTTTATCCTGTTGTTTATTCGGCCACCTGTCAAAACAATTACAGGAGGGTTACGTCCTGTATTATGGATAATCAGACTGTTCTGAAAACTAATATTTCAGGCGACAACAGTGAGAATCACCTAGCTTCTACTTCAAATGCGAGTTCTCTTAAATATGGCAGGATATATAGTTTTTCTATGAAAGGATATAATCTTTCAAATCCGTTTCCTCCCCAATCAAATACAACTAGTATTTTAGTTGAAAAGATAGATACTAGTGGAAATTTCTTGTGGCAAAAGTATTATGGTGAACCTGATATGTACTATTGCCCTTATGGAATATGTGCCACGTCCGATAGTGGTGCCGTAATTTGCGGAATGCGTTATAATTTGCTAAATCCGGCCGTTGTTGGAGCCTGTGAGGGATTTGTTATGAAAATTGATAAGAATGGTAACTTTGACTTTGTTGGTATAAATGATAAGGAAGGGTATACGTTGAATAAACACCGTTGTTTTCCAAATCCGGTAGGAGAGGAGTTAATGTTTGATTTTCCATTGTTAAAAGAGACACTAAATATTGTTATATATGATGATTTTGGAAAACAAATAAAAGAGGTGTCACAATACGAAAGAGACCGCCCTATAAATATAAGCAACTTAAAACCCGGTATATATCATTACCGGGCCATGTCGAATAAGAATGTTTATACAGGGAAATTTGTGAAGGAAGAGTAAATCAAAAAGGAGGCAAATAGCCTCCTTTTTGATTAATAATAATAGCTTTAGAGCTTAACTATTCACCAGCAGCTTAAACCCTTTGCCGTGTATATTAATGATTTCTACTTTACTGTCTTCTTTCAGGTATTTTCTGAGCTTAGCAATGTAAACATCCATGCTGCGGCCGTTAAAATAGTTATCATCCTGCCAGATAGATTTGAGGGCAAAACTGCGGTCAAGCACATCATTTTTATGCACACAAAGCAGGCGCAGTAACTGGCTTTCTTTGGTGGTTAGTTTTTGTTCGTTGTTACCGTGCTGTAAAACCTGTTTTTCGGAATTGAAGTTATACGCCCCAATTTTAAAATTAACCTCTTCACTATCTGCCGAGCGAATCTTGTTGGTTCTTCTCAGCACCGCATTAACTCGTGCCAGCAGTTCTTCCATACTGAAAGGTTTGGTTATATAGTCGTCGGCTCCGGCATTAAACCCTTCTATGGTATCTTCTTTCATGCTTTTGGCAGTTAAGAAAATAATGGGCACGTTTTTATCGGCAACACGTATTTCTTTAGCTAAGGTTATTCCGTCCTTTATCGGCATCATAACGTCCAGCAGTAAAAGGTCGTATGAGCCCTTAAAAAACAGTTCGGAGCCTTTTTGACCATCTTCGGCTAATTTTGTTTCAAACCCCTTAGCTTCCAAGTATTCTTGCAGTAAAGGGCCTAAGCTGGGGTCATCTTCCACCAGTAATATTTTAGTTTTAACATTTTCCATGACTATCAGATGTTAAATTTTAACTAAAGATAATCAGAAAATGTGCCAAATTTTAACATTTAACATTTATTTTCAAAGGGGATGTGTATAGTAAACGTGCTTCCCTTGCCCAGTTCGCTCTGTACCTCTACGGTTCCTCCGTGTTTTTCTACTACCGCCCAAACGTAAGAAAGCCCCAGCCCAAAGCCCTTTACGTTATGAACATTGCCGGTTGGAACCCGGTAAAATTTTTCGAATATTTTTCGTTGGTTTTCTTTGCTGATGCCAATGCCGTTGTCTGTTACGGATATTTTTATGCCGTTTTCACTGTTTTCGGTGCTTACGGTAATTTCGGGTACGTCTAAGGTATATTTAATAGCATTGTCTATTAGATTGAACACGATATTGGTAAGGTGAACTTTATCGGCCTGTAGCTTATGTTTTTGAGCCATTAATTTGGTATTTATTTTTCCTCCTCTTTGTGATATAAGCAGTTGGGTGTTGTTGATGGCCGTGTTTATGATTTCGTGGATGTCTAATTCTACTCTTTTTAGTTTAAACTCGCCCTTATCAAGAATGGAGGTTTGTAAAATGCTTTCTACCAATACGCTGAGGCGTTTATTTTCGTCGCGTATCATTTTCAGGTAGCGGCTTTGCTTTTCGGGAGTTTGGTTAATGCTGGAATCGCTTAACATTTCACTGGCCAACGAAATGGTGCTTATAGGCGTTTTAAACTCATGCGTCATATTGCTGATGAAGTCGTTTTTAATAGCCGACAGCTTTTTTTGTTTTAAGTTAGAAGCCAGAATGTAGTAGTAGGAAAAAACAAATATGAGGATAACTATGGCCGACATAGCAAGAAGCGGGTACATTCCTTTAAATAAATCTTTTTGTTGATTGGGAAAATGAAGTACCAGATATTTAGGATCAATAAAATTGTTGATGGGCGTTAATAGAACTTTGTATACCACGCCAAGTGAGTCAACATCTACTTCCGCGAAGCGTAAATTGCTGTGATGGCCGCTTCCCGGAAAAAGGGAGGTGATGTAATAGTTATAAGCAGAACGAATACCAAAACTTCGCAGTTCATACTTAAGCAGAGAATCCAGCATTAAGGTATCTATTTTTTGTTTGTAGTTGTTGTAGGAGTCGAAGGAGTATTCTTCTTTAAAAAAGTCGTTTCCGTTTTTTCCCATACCGTTTAAGTCGCTGAAATCATTTTTTACATTTTTAGACGATTTTATGGAGTTAAAAAAAGCGGAGAAAAACG
Organism: uncultured Akkermansia sp.; assembly: GCA_964585565.1. GTDB lineage: Bacteria > Bacteroidota > Bacteroidia > B-17B0 > Aurantibacillaceae > Aurantibacillus. The sequence goes on from CAZPEC010000006.1 coordinate 92,824, forward strand.
GAGACATTAGCAAGGAATCGCCGGCTATATCTTTAGAGGTAAAACGAATGGTTTTACGCCCGTTGCTGTCAATAGTTTGTTCTTCGGAGAATCGGAAACTGGGCGAGTTGCTTAACTTTCCGTTTATGAGCGGGCTGTTTATAAACACCCCTTGCCGCTTGATTAAAACAGAACGCCGGCTTTTATTGATGGTATCGAGTTTTTCGAGCTTTTGGGCGGTTTGGTTGAGGGCTTCGTTTACTTTTTGCTCAAAAACCTCTTCTCGAACCTTAAAGTCGTTTTTTATCCAGTATAGTTGGATGATAATTAATGTGGCAACAGCCACCGAGAATAACACCGTGATGAGAATAAGGTGCTTTTTGGTCATACATGTAAAGGTATGATTTTAGTGGTTAGGCTTTTTCCAAAAAAAGCATAAAACCATTAAGAGTTTTTGGCCGGTGTGCCGGTAACTTTGTTTCTTAAACGAACTATGGCCTCATCAGCTTTGGCAATAGTTTCGTAAGTATACTTTATATCTTTATCGCTGATAATTTCGCCCATAATGCCCGACATAACGGTAAGGTCGTTAAACACAAACATGGCATCGGGGCTTAGGCTTGATTGGCCCAGTAAAACGATAATATTATCCAGTGTTTCTTTATGTTGTATAATGGCACGGATAATTCCCTCAGACGGTGTTTTTTTGGCTATTTGGCAAGAGGTATAAAAACCCTCTATCCAAACGCCGGCAATAATAAGCGCCGAGGTTGCGGGCCTGTTGCTTGATTTTAAAATTTCGTCTGTTTCACGGAAGGCGATGGTGATTATTTGCAGTGTAGAATCTTTATTGTCTCGCTGGGCTTCCATGCGTTCAAACATGCTCTGATCAAAAGCTTTATGAACACCAAGTTTTTGCGCCAGGGAGTTTACGCATTTTAAATAAAGCAGGCTCTCCTGGGTTTGGTCAAAAACATTGGCCACGCTTAAATCAGAACCATATACGCCAAGGTTAAGGGCAATGTATAGTTCGGTATTGTAATTTTTTAAGTTGTTGGGGTCGTTTAACACTTCTGTATCATACTCTAACTTGTTTTCCGCAACCAGCCTAAGTATTTCTCCTCGGTCGGGGAGAGAGTTGAATACGTTTTGTGCACTGAGTTTAGTTTGTTGTACGGCTTTTTTAACTTCTTCGTCCAGTTCGGGAAAATCATCGAGTTTTTCGCCGTTAGTACCACAACCTGTAAATAGAAATAAGGGAAGTACAAGGGCTATGTATAGTCTCTTCATCATGGTACACTACTTACACAAATATACGAAATAGTTTTATTTTCTAACGCCGTTGACGTAGTTTATTCGGCTTATTTCTTTGCCTGTTTTGTCGTAAAAAACCCATTCTCCGTGGGCAACACTTTGTTTTTTGCCTTTTCTAAATTCTTTAACCAGCTTGTAAGAGGTTATACTTTGAAGCTTGGCGTTGCTGTAGTAACTGAGGCAAACACCGCTTAATTTACCGTTGCTGAAATTTTGAATTTTGTGAATGCCACCGGTTTCGTAATAGTATTTCCACTGGCCGTGCTGATGACCCTTTCGGTATTTACCTTCGGTGTCTATAAAGTTTCCTTTTTCATACCATTGAACATATTTTCCGTGCTTTATTCCGTTCACGTAAGTGCAGATTTCCCTCATCTTGCCCGATTCAAACCAATACTCCCACTTTCCGTTTTTATTTCCTTTTTTGTTATAGTTTCCGGCATAGTTTGGCTTTCCGTTGTAGTGCCAGCCTTTCCATTCGCCGGTCATTAAGCCCATGGTAAAAGTTCCTTGGTCTTTATTGTTGCCGTTATCCCACCAGCTTTGCCAAAAGCCATTTTCTTTTCCTGTCGTGTAGGTACCTTCCTGAAGTTTTTTGCCGCTTTCAAACCAGGTAGTCCATGTGCCTGTTTTTAAATCGTTATCATAATTTCCTTTCCTCCATAGTTCGCCGGTTTTGTAGTAAAACTTCCATTCTCCGCTTTTCTTGTCATTGATAAAATTACCTTCGCTTTCTTTGTTTCCATTATTGTAGTAGTATATCCAGTTTCCTTCTCGCTTGTTGTCTGTTAAATTTCCTAACATTTCCAGCTTTCCGTTTTCGTAGTAAAACTTCCAAATACCGTTTTTTTGGTTGTTGGTAAAATTTCCTTCACTTTTTACCTTGTGGTTAGGATAATAGGAGGAGTAGTATCCGTTTAAAACGCCTTGCGTGTATACAGCTTCATAATCCAGTTCGCCATTTGGATGAAAAAAACGCCAGGTTCCGTTTTGCAAGCCGCTTTTATAGGCTCCCATGGCTTTAATCAGGCCATTATCGTAGGTGGCGGTGAGGCTGCCGTTTCCGTTGCTTACAAGAGATTCTCCTTTTGGCCCCCACAGGTTTATGAGGTATAAAACGGTATCTTTATATTCCTTTTCAAATTTGGGTTTTCCGTTTTCGTATTGTTCTGTCCAGTATCCGCAGGGTTTTCCGGAGCACCAATTTTCCTTTCCTTTTATTTTACCGTTTTTTGTGTAGGTAATTACTTCTCCTTCTTTTTTATCTTTTTCAAAACGACCTTTGCTTTCGATTTGCCCGTTATCGTAAAAATAAATCCATTCTCCTTCTTTTTTTCCGTTTACAAAGGTTTCTATGCTTTTTGTTTTACCGTTTTCGTAATAGCTGGTCCATGTACTGTCGGGAAAATCATTAGTAAAGCGTGTTATCTGAGCCACTTGGCCGTTTTTGTACCAGTACTTGTTAGTTCCCCACTTTTTTCCGCGCATAAATTTTTCGGCGGCTTTCATGGTTCCGTCCTCATAGTATATGGTCCAAACACTATCTTCTTTGCCAAAATGGTAAAATCCTTTACGGCTTAGTTTGCCGTTTTTGTGGTATTCAAAAAAAGGGCCGTGTGGCATGCCTTTGTAGTAGTCGGTTTCCGACTTTAGTTGTTTTTGTTCGGCATCGTAATATTCTTTTTTTAGTTGCGACTGAACAAAGTTTGAGTAAAACAAGACAAAGCAGAAAATAAAGCGAAAAGGCATACGTAAAGGTATTTTTACATAATGTAAAATACACGGTTTGGTTACAGATTTTGTGAACAGCCCTGTATTAGCAAGTGCTTACCCGAAAGCTCTTTTGTTATTGGGCGAAAAAGTCTTTATAGTCTACTTCGCGTTCTTGAATAGTGCAGGTGTTTTTTATGAGTGTAACTACCTTGCGGTTGTATATTGACTCATAAATTTTTTCGGCTTCTTTTTCTTTGCTAAGCAGGTTGGTACTTATTTTAGCAAGATCTTCTTCGCTTGCCTGCTGGCCATAGCGGGCGTATTCGGAGCGTATAAAGTTTTTGGCTTCTTCTATGGCTTCTTCCTGGCTTACGGTTATTTGGTGGTCTTTTATGATTTTATTTTCAATAAGTTTCCACTGCATGGATTTTGCGTAAGCGGGATACTCTCTTTCCAAGTCTTCGCGTTTTAGCGGTTTTTCGTTTACGGCCATGAGCCAATTTTTTAAAAACTCGTCGGGAAGTTGTAAGTTGAGTTTCTCGACCAGCTTCTTCTCTATTTCCTGTTGTAAGAAGCGTTCGGAATCGGCTTTAAACATGAGGGCCAGCTCGGATTTTATTTTTTCGCGAAAAGCTTCTTCGCCGGCAATATTTCCTGGGCCGTATATTTTATCGAAAAGTTCCTGATTTAATTCGGCTTCTTCCAGACGGGCAATGTTTTTAATGCTAACTTGCAAATTGGCATTAAAGTTTTCGGCAGCCTCTTTATCTATCCCTAACGAAACACTTTTATCAAGGGCGGTTTCGTATAATGCGTTTACAGGCAGTACCAGCTTGTCTTCTTTCTTTTTGTTTAGCAGGGCGTTTTTTGCCGTTTCGTTTTTCAGCCTGTCCATTCCTATGCTGGTGCTTTTAAAAACACCTCCGGGCACAATTTCTCCGGCTTCGTTCAGCTCGTTAATATCAACAAACACCACGTCTTTCTCTCCAACCGAATCGGGGTTTACAGGTTTACCATAGTTTTTTTGTAAATCTTTGATGTATCGGTTTATTAACTCATCATCTACTTTAACCGTTTTATAATCAAAGCTTAGGGAGTTGTTCAGCTCTATGGAAAAGGAGGGAGCTAAACCTATTCGGTAGGTAAAGCTAAATTCTTTTTGGTTTTCGAAATCAACCGGCGTGTTGTTTTCCGGCAGGGGGTTTCCGAGAATGTCTAACTTATTTTCTTCAATAAATTTATAGAGCGATTCGTTTAAGAGTTTGTTTATTTCTTCGGCCAATACACCGGCTCCGTATTGTTTTTTTATAAGTCCTTCGGGCACTTTGCCTTGGCGGAAACCCGGCATAACCACTTGCTTGCGCAATTTTTTAAGACCTTCTTGAAATTTTGTTTCGTAATCGGCAGGGCCTACCTGTACGGTAATTTCAGCGTTTAAAGAATCTAAATCTTTTTTGGTGATATTCATGGCGTTCATAAAAGGGCAGCAAAAATAAGGAAATTTTGTGAACCTATAATTCTTTAAATAGTAATGGAAGTAAACTTAAAAATAAAGCAACGGGAGTCTTAATCATCTGTCGGTTCCGGGGCGGCGATAGGTTTTGCTTTTTTGGCTTTCATGCTGGAGGGCCATATTACATTTATTATTTCGTTATGAACGGTAACCATGGCACGGCTCATCCCGTTTACGATATTTACGTTTTCGTTTGATTTGTTTTTCCAGGTTCGTTTTACTTCTTCATAAGTTCCGTCGCTGAGTAAAATGTAGCATTTAATAAGTTTTCCCTTAAGAACTTCGGCCTTGCCGGAATTACAAACGGCTTTATTCCCTATACGACTGGTAACAATTACATCGGTATAAACACCGTCCTTTATTTCTTCGGCTCCTCTTTCTTCAAATTTTACCGCCCACCTGTTGTAGCAATTAAGCTCTGCTTTTTCTTCTTTTTGGGCCTGCATACCCAAGGTACCTAGGGAAAAAAGCAACACATACGTACTAATCTGTTTCATAAGCAACATCTTTTTAATCTGTTTTTTCAACAACCATGCCCAAACAGAGGCTTGGGGGCTTCAAGGTATGAAATATTCTTTTATTTGTATTAAAAAAAGTTAATGCCAAGTGTTTTTTACCCGCAAAAAGGCGGTAAAAAACATATTGCAAAATCACTTTAAGCCCATTTTGGATTATCATAATCCAAATTACTACAAAACATAGCAATATATTGCTTTAATTCATAGTTATTTTGCTGAAAATTAGAGAATATGCTGGTAAAAACATTCGGATATGCTGTTTATGGAATAGATGCCGCCATGGTTACCGTGGAGGTTAATTTGAGCAGCGGTATTAACTTTTATTTGGTTGGCCTCCCCGACAGTGCCGTGAAGGAAAGTCAGCAGCGAATAAGTGCTGCGCTGAAAAACATTGGTTGTAAAATGCCCGGCAAACAAATTACGGTTAATATGGCACCTGCCGATTTAAGAAAAGAAGGCTCTGCCTATGATTTAACCATTGCCATTGGTATTTTGGCCGCCTCAGAACAAATAAAATCAGATAATATACATCGTTATGTAATAATGGGTGAGCTGGCCTTGGACGGAGAAATAAGACCCGTTTGCGGAGCTTTGCCAATAGCCGTTAAAGCCAAAAAAGAAGGATTCAGTGGTGTCATTTTACCAAAGGCCAATGCTGCCGAAGCGGCTGTAGTAGAAGGCCTGGAGGTTTATGGAGCAAATCATTTAAACGAGCTGATAGAGTTTTTTGCCAGTGAAGGGAAAAGCGGGCTTGAGCGCGTATTTTCGGATGTTGAGCAATCTTTTTTAAGCAGGGCAGAAGAAACGGATTTTGATTTTTCGGATGTGAAAGGACAAGAAAGCATAAAACGTTCAATGGAAATTGCTGCCGCCGGAGGACACAACATCATCTTAATAGGTCCGCCCGGAGCCGGTAAAACCATGTTAAGTAAGCGGCTACCTTCCATACTACCACCCTTAACTTTACAGGAGGCGCTTGAATCTACCAAAATACATAGCGTGGCGGGTAAAACGGCCAAACAAAAAACAGGTTTAATAACCCAACGGCCTTTTAGAAACCCGCACCACACCATAAGTGATGTGGCCTTGGTTGGAGGGGGTAATCATCCCAAACCCGGAGAAATTTCACTGGCCCACAATGGCGTGCTTTTTTTGGATGAATTGCCGGAGTTTAAAAGAACTGTGTTGGAGGTGATGCGCCAGCCCCTGGAAGACAGGGTAGTAAGCATTAGCCGTGCTAAATTTAGCGTGGAGTATCCGGCCAGCTTTATGCTGGTGGCTAGTATGAATCCATGTCCATGCGGGTATTATAATCATCCTGAAAAAGAATGTGTTTGTTCTCCCGGTGTGGTTCAAAAATACCTCAACAAAATTTCCGGACCTTTGCTGGATAGAATAGATTTGCACGTAGAGGTAACCCCGGTATCATTTAACGAATTGTCGGACGTTCGTAAAACAGAGTCGAGCCAAAGCATCAGGCAGCGGGTTGTTAGGGCCAGAGAAATACAAACTCGTCGCTTTAGGAGTTTGACCGGGATTTACTCAAACGCGCAAATGGGAAGCAAAGAAATAAAGGAGTATTGTTACCTGGATACGGCAGGAAAAAATATTTTAAAAAATGCCATGGAAAAGCTGGGTCTTTCGGCACGGGCCTACGATCGTATTTTAAAGGTGGCAAGAACTATTGCTGATTTGGATTCGAGCGAGCAAATTTCTACCTCACACCTTGCTGAAGCTATTCAGTTTAGAAGTTTAGACAGGGAAAATTGGGCAGGATAATAAAAAATGTTGTACATTTAAAACAGGTATTCAACTCGTCGGATTATTTGTGACTAGGACAATTAAAATATCCTGTTTTTCTTTTTTTCTTTTGCTTATCTCTTCCCTTTCGGCTCAGGTAGTAAACAAGGAGCTTTTTTTAAAAGAGTTTAATGAGGCTGATTTTAAAGGAAAAGTAAGGCTTGTTTCCAATTACGAGTACAATGACATTAAAGACGTTTTTCCGCTGATAGAGGATACACTGGAGAAAATAAAGAAAAGAGTGTATTCTCATACCTCCAGTAGCGAGGCCAAATTTTTATTTGAAAAAATTGAGGCGAGTAAGGCTTTTGACAATAATCGTTTTGCCCGTGCGGTATATATACTAGAAGCTGCCATAAGCAATCATGCGCGCAACACAGAAGACTCTCTTTATTGTCTTAATAAATTAAAGCACTGTTACATTAAACTTAATAATCTTAATAAAGCGGTAGAAGCCAACGAACTTTTTGACAAACTGGCCGAAAGAAGCGGACAGGAAAAGTTTTTACAACAACGCATAGCAAAAAGCTACATGTACAATGCTTTTGGCCTGATAGACCATGCTATTAACGAAAAGCGAAAAGAGTTTGTAAAAGAATTTCCAAAAAGAAAAAATGACACTGATTTTATTTCCGGCCATCATAATGATTTAGCGGTTTACTTTAATAAACAGAAAAAATCTGACAGCGCCATTTTTCATTTAGATATTGCGGATAGGTATATAAGCGCCAAGTTGAAATATACTGCCAACACCACCTATTATAATTTTTATAAGTTTTTAATTCAAGGGAACAAGGCTTTGGCTTATTATAATAGGGGGAATTATGAGGATGCTATTCCCCCACTTAAGCTCGACATATATTATAGTCTTAAAAACAGCAATGCGGAGAGCGCAGTGAACAGCTACATTTTAATAGCGGAATGCTATTTGAAGATTAAAAATATTCGTAATGCGCAGTTATATGCCGATAGTGCCGGCAAGCTGGTTTCAGAAACAGACCAGGTTAAACCCAAGTTAAATTATTTATTGTTGCAAGCAGCCTTATTAAAAGCACAAAATAAGTTTGATATGGCAGTCAATAAGTATGAAGAATACATTAAGTTTAAGGATTCTGTAAGCAGCCATGAAAAAGAAATTTTATTGATGAACCAGCAAATTGCCTTGGATATTCAGCGTAAAGACAGCGAGTTGAGCGAAAAAAGCATACAATTACAAAGTGCTAAAATAAAAGAGGCCAAACAAAGGGCGTTTAAGGCCTACTTGCTTGCCGGTATGGTTGTGTTATTATTGCTCATCGGAATTCTTGTGTATAATAACCATTCTGTTAAAAGAAAAGAATTTCAATTAGCCTCTGTTAATGACCAAATACAACGGCAAAATAGACTAATTGAAGCCGCACTGAAAGAAAAAGATTTATTGCTTCGCGAAATTCATCATCGGGTAAAGAACAATCTGCAAATAATTAGCAGTATTATAAACATTCAAAGCAGTAAATTACCCGCACAAGAAACAAAGTTACTGTTGGATGAGTTGAAAATGCGAATTTCTTCCATTGCGCTTACACACCAAATGCTTTATCAGAAAAACAGTACTAATGAGGTATCTTTGGGAGATTATGTTCGACATTTGATAGAAGAAATAGATAAGAGCTATAAACATGCAGGGGTAAAAACAGAGATTGTTTCTACTACGGCGGATATAAGCCTGAATATAGACACCATTATTCCCCTGGGCTTATTAATAAACGAAATTATAACCAATGCCTATAAACATGCTTTTGTTAAGAGTAAAGAAGGTTTTTTGCGCGTCGTGCTTTCGGCTATAGGTAACGAAGTAAAGATGGTTATTTCAGATAACGGCCCAGGCCTCCCCGAAAATTTTGAAGCCATTATGAAAAAGCACGAAAGCTTGGGTTTGGAGCTGATTGTGATGCTTGCCGATCAGATTAATGCCCGCATGGAGATAAAAAATAATGGAGGGGCCGAGTTTTCCATTTCCTTTAACGCCTGACGGTTGTAAAAACAAAATAATACAGTTTGTTTTTTTATGAGGTATAAAAATGGAGTATTTGGATTGACAAGGCTAACACAAAAATTATGAAGTTTGCTCGCGGTTTTATTTTTCGGACGCAGGCTTTTAAATTTTTGTCTTGGCACGCCCTACTCAAATGTTACCCAACAAACACATGGTTTCCAAGCTTGGTTTTTCACTACCGCCGGTTTTTTCTATAGTAACCGCAAAGGCTTGGGCTTTTTGAATAGGAGCCATTTTTTGAAAAACATTTTTTTGATTTTTATTAATCACGCCCATGCTAACCGGCTTGCCGTCTGCAATGGCCCAAAGTTGGTATTGTTGGTTTTCTGTGAGTGGGGTTATTTCGCTTATCTCAAAATATACTTCTTCTGTTTCCGGATTAAAATGAACAAGGGCTGTTTTTCCGGCAAGAGAATTCATGCCATTAAGAACAATTTTTTTTGCCCCGGGATTAGAGAGCAGGTTTATTTTTTTATTTAAGCTGTCCAGCATAGCAAGTTGGCGAGCTAATGTTTCCGTTTTTTCCGAGTGATTTTGTTTGAGCACAGCTAATTCACCTTGTGTTTTACGTAATTCATTTTTTACGATTAAGATATATGTGAAACTTATAAACAACAGTAAAATGCCCGCTGCCGCACTAATACGCGAGTAAAAGGGATGAAGTGTAATTGTTTTGGCTTCTTTTTCTTCAATATCAGGAGTAATATCGGTAAGGATAATTTTTTTAATTTTTTCTTTGGTTACGGTTTTTAGCGGGGACTGAGCTTCCGCGTATATCAGCAAAGCTTTTTCTATATTGTCAAGTTCTTCTTGAAGCTCAGGAAATGTTTTACAGGCCTTTTGCACAAAAGCATTTTCTTCGGGAGTGGTCGTTCCCAAAATGTACCGCTCAAGGACACCTGACTCTATTATTTCGGTTTTATTCAATTAAAAAACTCTTTTTTAGTTAATTCTCTCAACAAAATTAATCCTTGCCTAACTCTTGTTTTCAGCGTTCCTAAGGGGATATTAAGTTCTTTTGCCGCCTGCTCATGCGTATATCCCTTTAAATATACCAAATCAATAACCAATTTATAATCTTCTTTCAATTCGTTTAATAAATTACTTAAGTCCGGTGCATACTCTACGGGCTGTTCAGCATTGGAGCTATTGTTATATACGTTATCTGCAAGATTTTGGATTTTTGAGGCTGCTTTTGATGACTTACTTCGGGTAAAATCAATAGCTAAATTTCGGGCAATATTAAGCATCCAGGTATATAGCCTGCCTTTTGAAGAGTCATATTTTTCTATGCTTCTCCAAACTTTAAGAAAAAGAATTTGAAGTAAATCTTCGGCATCTTCGTTATTTTGAACGATACTGAATAAAACGCCATACAGCGCATTTGAATAATTGTCGTATAAATAAGAAAAAGCTGCCTGGTCTTTTTTTTGAATGGACTGAACCAGCTCTTCTTGTGTGTATTTTTTTAATGATAACGACAAAATACGAAGATGTAAAAATAGGAAAAAACAGACGGATTTTTTCGTCTGTTTTTTCTTGTTAATTCTATGAAGGCTTTTTATTTTTTAGCAATCCAAAGGCTCCAGTCTTTGTCAAATTTATTCCATACGCCATCATGTCCTTCCCATTTCCAGTCGGGCACTTGCGACCAAGTTTTTCCGCCATCGGCGCTCCACTTTAAGTCTCCTTCAACTATTTTTAACCATTTTCCGTCTTTGTCTTGCCACATACCATCCTTTACAGCTTCCCATTTTTTACCGTCTTTAGACCACCACACGCTGGCATCCTTGGTATTTAATTTATACCAAGTTTTGTTGGCTCCCATCCAGGTTCCTTCTTTAGATTTTTCCCATTTGGGATCACTTAAAACAACTTTGCAGGTGATTACTTCAGTGTTTTTTGCTTGAGTTGCAAGACCCATGCTTAGCAGGGCGGCAACAAATAGTAGTTTTTTCATAATTTTTATTTTTTGATTGTTATACACAAGCATCTACGAAATAGGGGAGTGTTTTGGATTTATTTATTCCTTAAAAACTAAATAAATAACTAAAAATCAAAGAATTATTTTGCACCCAACAGAAAAAAGTCTTTTTATGCAATTAGTAAACCCGCTTAAGATTGAGGTTTTCGGGCACACGTAACACCATGGGAAATTTTTCAACCTTTACGGAGCTGCTATCCAGTCCAAAGGCCCTTGATTCACTCAGGCTGAGGTTTTTTAACAGGAAGTAAAAATTAAGAATCAGTTTTTCGAAAAACGGAAGTTCGTTATCATAAGAAAGAAATTTTTCAATAACTACAAATTTAAAGTCACCAATAATATTATTCTTGCTGAGCGATTCGTAACGGCTGGTAATATCCACTTCTTTATTTTTTACTAAATCTTCTACTACACTTCTAAACATGTAATTAATGCGCGGAGCTATTCGGAAACCTAATTTGAAGTCTACCCGAATAATATCATCAATGGCCACGTGGGTTACCTTGTATTCCATACGGTAAGGTTCGTCCATTACATCAACATGTACAAACCAATATATATCGGCGCGTTTGGGCCTTTTTTGTAGGATGGAGTAAATGATTTTTGATTCTATTTCTTCCGGATTATTGGCGCTGGTCATGTATACCAAATGAGTGGCGTATTTAGGAATGGTTTCGTCGCGGCTCAGGTCGCATAATTTCCCCTGATGGTCGCTTAGTTTAACCATATCTACATAGCGTTTGCGAATTTCTTTAGCTTTGTACCAGCAGGCCATTACAGTAATAAGTACTACGGCAATAATAATGGTTATGTAACCCCCTTTTGGAAACTTCTCCAGGTTAGCAATCAAGAAAGAAATTTCAATAACCAGATATGAAATGATAAACAAATAAATAAACAGCTTGGGGTATTTTTTAATTCGCATGAAGAAAGCGAGCAACCGCGAAGACATAATCATTCCTAAAATGATAGTTAGGCCGTAGGCAGCCTCCATGTTAGAAGATTCTTTAAAGAACAACACAATAGCCACACATCCGCCAAAAAGCAACCAATTGGTGGAAGGGATATATAACTGCCCTTTTAACTCACTTGGGTATTTGATTTTAACTTTTGGCCAAAAGTTAAGGCGCATGGCCTCGTTTATGAGTGTAAACGACCCGCTGATTAAAGCTTGTGAAGCCACCACCGTAGCCACCGTAGCAATTCCAATTCCAAATGGCAAAAACCAGTCGGGCATGATGGCGTAAAAAGGGTTTTTTCCGTCGAGTTTTTGTCCTTCTTTTGAGATTAGCCAGGCTGTTTGTCCCATATAATTCAACACCAGCATGGTTTTTACAAAAATCCAACTGATACGAATATTTTTTCTGCCGCAGTGTCCCATGTCCGAATAAAGCGCTTCTGCTCCGGTGGTACACAAAAATACGGCGCCCAGTATCCAAAAGGCTCCGGGGTAATTAATCAGTAAATCGATGCCGTAGTACGGGTTAAGCGACTTCAGCACGGCATAATTTTGGCTTAGGCCTACAAAACCAACAACTCCCAGGGTTAGAAACCATATCAGCATCACGGGGCCAAAGTACTTGCCAATAAAATTGGTGCCAAACTGCTGAATAAAAAACAACCCGGTTAATATGGCTATAACAATAGGAATAGTATGAATTTGGCTGAGACTGGGAATTTGTCTTAGTCCTTCAACCGCCGAGGAAACAGATATGGGGGGTGTAATAATACCTTCTCCTAAGATACAACAGCCTCCAATAATGGCAGGGAATAATAACCATTTTACTCGGGCTTTTTTAACAAGTGTATACAATGAAAATATTCCACCCTCCCCCTTGTTATCTGCCTTTAGGGTAAAAACTACATACTTGATGGTGGTTTGAAGGGTAAGCGTCCAAAACACCAAAGACATACCGCCGATAATAATTTGGGAATCAATTACGCCTCCTCCTACAATGGCCTTCATCACATAAAGTGGCGAGGTTCCTATATCGCCGTATATGATACCTAGGGTTACAATTAATCCGGCCAGTGTTATTTTACTCAACTGGCCGTTGTGATGAGAAGCCATGAATGATTTTTACTGTGCAGCAAAAGTAGCACAAAATTGGGTTATCGGTAAAAAAATAGACGAAAGTGTTTTCCCCTTAATTTTTAACCACAAAATATGCCATTAAAAAAGATTTTAACGCCTTTTAATGCAATAAATTTGGGCTGATACGTTAAATGAACTACCTTTAAAGAGCCATAGGTTTAGTTTGTTTTTTATGTTCAAAAGGATACTTGTATCGGCCTTTTTTTTGTTTCTTTTTATTCATGGCTTGTTTGCTACCCATAACCGTGCCGGAGAAATCTTGTATAAGCGAATTCCTCCCTATACAGCCACGGTTAATAATGTGGTGGTTCCGGTGTACAATTATCAATTTCAAATAAATACTTATACAGAGATAAATAGCCCGGGAGGTAACGCCGACCGTTGTAAATTAATTCTGCATTTAGGAAATGGCGATAGCATAATTATGCCTAGAGTTAACGGTCCTTCTGCCGGACCCGGAGGTGATTGTGCGGGCACCAATAACGGAGAAGAATTAAATTTTACAACTAAATACAATAAATATGTTGGAGAGTATCGATATACAACACCCGGTATATACACGGTATATGTGTATGATCCCAATCGAAATGCCGGAGTAATTAATATTATTGGAGGCAATTCCGTAAACCAGCCCTTTTATCTGGAATCTATGCTGGTTATAAGTAATTTTATCGGAACAAATACTTCTCCGGATTTTACATCCAGACCTCTTGATAATGGTTGCTTGGGAATTTGTTTTTCGCACAACCCCGGAGCCTACGACCCCGACGGAGACAGTTTAAGTTATGAGTTAACTTTTTGTAGAGGAATAGACCAAAACGGGAATATAGGAGCCTCCATCCCGGGTTATGTGTATCCGGCAACCGGACCCGGAGGTACATATAATATTCATCCAACCAACGGAATTCTTACCTGGTGTTCGCCTCAGCAAAACGGAGAGTACAACTTGGCTTTTATTGTAACAGAGTGGAGAAAAAATACCGCAGGACAGTATATACGAGTAGGCTATGTGCTCAGAGATATGCAGGTAAAAGTTTTGTCCTGCCCCAATAACTCTCCTCCGGTACTTGTGGTACCCAATGATACTTGTGTGGAAGCGGGTACCCTGATACAAAAAACCATACAGGTTTCCGATCCCAATGTAGGAAATTTCATACAGTTGTACGGATTCGGAGGCCCTTTTACGGCAACAAATCCTTTGGCAACATTGTCCCAAACTTTTGGAGCAACTTCTTACACATCGGCTTTTACATGGCAAACTAATTGTAATCTCATTCGTCAGCAGCCTTACCAGGTTACTATTAAGGCAGAAGATCAACAGCAGCCGGTTAAACTGGTAGTTTTTAAAACGTTTAATATCAAAATAGTTCCGCCGGCTGTTCAAAATGTTTCGGCAAATCCCGTGGGCACTTCTATCATAATAACCTGGCAACTTAGTAACTGTTTTGGTCCCTCAAACCCGATTACTCAGTATCGCATATACAGAAAAGAGGATTGTATGTCATCCCCCTTTGACCCCTGTTCTCCGGGGCCTCCGGCCGGGTATACTCTAATAGGCTCGGTTAATCATAATACCTCTTCCTTCACCGATAATAATGGAGGTCTTGGTTTGGTAGTGGGGCAAAATTATAGCTATGTAGTAGTAGCCGTATATCAGGATGGCTCTCTAAGTTATGGAAGCACTGCCGTTTGTTCTAAACTCAAAAGAGATATCCCTATACTTTTGAATGTGGATGTTCTAACTACCAATACAACAAGCGGCGATATTTTTGTAAGATGGACAAAACCACTTACTACTGCCGGGAATTTAGACACCTTGCAGTTAACCGGGCCTTATACATTTAATTTAAGATACAAACCGGTTTCTGCTACAACATTTACCACCGTATACACCGTTACCAAAAATCAGTTTTTTCAATTGAATCAACTCGCCGATACTACCTTTACCCATGCCGGGTTAAACACACAGTCCAATCAATATGAATATAAAATTGAATTTATTGCCGGTAATTTTACCGTAGGAACTTCTCAAAGAGCAACCTCTGTTTTCTTAACCGCAACGGGCGGAGAAAGAAAGGTTCTTTTAAACTGGAACGCACTAACCCCCTGGAAAAATTATGATTACAGAGTGTTTAGAAGAGACCCTGCTCAAACTACGTTTACCCTTATTGCTAGTACCTCGCAAAACAACTATAAAGATTCCGTTAATGTGGCAAACGGTTCTACTTATTGTTACTACATAGAAGCAGAAGGAAAGTATACCGACAATACCGTTCCCGGCCCCCTCATTAACAAGTCGCAAATAGCTTGTGCCATGGCCGAGGATAAAACCCCCCCCTGTGCGCCCTCGCTTACGATTACTTCAGATTGCATCACCGGATTTGTAGAAGTAAGATGGAACAACTTGGCGGCAAGTTGTGCAAATGATGTGGTAAAATATTGTTTGTACAAAAAAGAAACGGAAGATGATGAATATTCTATTTTAGATACACTTTACGGAACAGGCAATACGGTTTACACTTTTGATAATTTGAATGAAATTGCCGCTTGCTTTGCGGTGGCAGCCATTGATTCATCCGGAAATTTAGGGCCAAAAAGTGCCGATAATTGTGTAGATAATTGTCCGGAATTTGAATTGCCCAACATTATAACGTTAAACGGAGACGGGGTTAATGATTTCTTTAAGGCTAGAAAGGTTCGGCATATTAAAGAAATATTCATGTACGTTTATGACCGCTGGGGCACAATGGTGTATAAAACCAACGACCCTTATTTTAAGTGGGACGGAGTCAGTATGGCCAGCGGAAGAAAAGTGAGCGAGGGAACCTTGTTCTATATTTGTGAAGTTCATGAGCTGCGCGTTAAAAAAACAAAGCCATACACTCTTACCGGCTATGTTCAGGTGGTTCACTAATTCTTCCCAATTTTTATGAAATTCCACAAGGTAATTTTTCAGGGCATGGCGTATGCACTTAAGCAAATTTTTGAGGAGGGGAAATATGCCGATAAGGTGCTAGAGGCCCTATTCAAGCAAAATAAACAATGGGGCTCCAGAGACAGGAGGGTGGTTGCGGAAAGCGTATACGACATTGTTCGCAACTATGGGTTGTTTTCGCATATTGCACAAACCAAAAACAACTACTGGTTTATTGCTGCTGTTTACTTTGTTTTAAATGAACATGAGCTACCTCCGTGGCCGGAATTTAAACATGTTATTCCTCAGGCTGTGAAGAAAGAATATGAGCGTTGTAAAAAAAACTTCCCGCTTTTTTACTCCATACCCGATAGCTTGCATCAATTGGCCGTTGAGGAGTTGGGAGAGATTACATGGATGGAACAAGCAAAGGCAATGCATCAAAAAGCCTTGGTGTCAATTCGGGTAAATACGCTCAAAACAAATAAGAAACAGCTATCGGAAGAATTAGAGAAAGAAGGTATCGCTGTTTCTGACCTCGAATATGCGCCCGATACATTGGTGTTAAAAAGCAGAAAGAATTTATTTGTAACTGATTTATTTAAAAATGGATTGTTTGAAATGCAGGATGCGGGATCTCAGCAAATAGGGTTGTTTGCAAATCCAAAGCCCGGACAAACAGTTATAGATGCCTGTGCCGGGGCAGGGGGAAAATCGCTACACCTGGCCTGTTTAATGAAAAACAAGGGAAGAATAATAGCTATGGATACTGTTTCGTGGAAGTTGGAAGAGCTTGGCAAAAGAGCCAGAAGAGCCGGAGTATATAATATAGAAACCCATCTATTGGAAAACTTTCTTATTCCCAATCAATTTTTTTCAAGAGCAGACATTCTTCTTTTAGATGTTCCCTGTTCCGGAAGCGGCGTGCTGAAAAGAAATCCGGATGCAAAGTGGAAATTTAATGAGGCCGAATTTGAGAAAACCAAAACATTACAGGCTCAAATTTTGGAGAAATATCAGATAATGTTAAAGCCCGGAGGCAAATTAATATATGCCACATGCAGTATTTTTCCATCCGAAAATCAAAGCCAGGTACAGCGCTTTCTCGAAAAAAACACTAACTTTACTTGGATAGCCGATAAAACCATATGGCCTTCCGAGGGTTTTGACGGTTTTTATATGTGCGAGTTAAAAAAGCATGCTTAAAAAAATTTCATTTATCGGATTGGCATCTTTGTTTCTACTTTCTTCACTTTCTTGTAAAAAGGGAAAAGACGATCCCTTTGTCAGTTTTCGGAGCAGAAAGGCCCGGTTGTCGGGCAACTGGAAATTAGAGAGAGGCTTTTTCAACTATACATCAAATAATCCGGGAAGCGCATCTACCGCCACTTCTTACGAATTTTCAAAAGAAGCAGGATTACTTTTCATCAATGGCTCGCAGGTAAGCCAGTCGGTTACTTTTTTTATTAATCTTATTATTGAAGATGATGGTAAATTTGAACTCCGAGAAAACTACGGAAACGCTTCGTTGGTAGCCAGGGGCAAGTGGAATTTTACCGGTAAAATAGGAAAGGCTAAAAACAAGGATGGTATTATTTTTTTGGTTGAGGAAGTTAGGTCAGGCGATTGCAAAGACCATCTTTTTAATTTTTTTAGCACAAATTTCATCTATAACATAAGGGAGTTACGTAATAAAAAAATAGTTTTGCAGAGAGAATATGCGGAGTATTTAAACGCCGACGGAAAAAAGACGGAAATTTCTGCGAATTTTGAATTTAGAAGATGAGAAAAAGAGCATACATTATTTTTAGCTTTCTGCTTTTATCTTTTTGGGCTCCTGCTCAAAACCAGCAAAAAGATTTAAGCGCTGAAGAGTTCAACAAAAAGATGAACACGAAAAACACGGTGGTAATAGATTTACGAACGCCTCCTGAAATTGCCTCGAAAGGAAAAATTAAAGGTGCAATGGAAATAGATTACCTTTCTAAAGATGCAGAGGCAAAAATAAAAGCCTTAGACAAGTCTAAAACCTATTTACTGTATTGTGCCGGCGGAGGTCGAAGCGGCGAGTGTATGGAGTTGATGACCAAGAACGGATTCAAGCAGGTTTATCACATGAACAAGGGTTTTAGCGATTGGTTAAAACAAGGGTATGAAATAGAAAAACAAAACAATTAAATATGGAAACAAACTATAAAAGTACACCAATAGAAAAATTTGAACAATCGGCCGTTGCCACACAGAATACATTGCTTAGAAACTCTTTTGCCTGGATGAGTTTGGCTTTGGTTTTAACAACCGCCGCTGCTTTGGCCTTTGCTTATGTGCCGGCTTTGGCAGAATTTTTAATGCAGAGCAAAATCACATTTTACGCAGCCATGTTTGCACCTTTAATTTTTGTTTTTGTTCTGGGGGCTCGTTTTCATAAAATGTCGTTTCCGGCCGTAGCGGCTACTTTTGTAGCGTATTCATTGGTTAATGGAATAAGCCTCTCGTTTATATTTTGGGCCTTTCAGTTGGGCTCTATTATAAATGTTTTTTTAAGTACCGCAGCGCTTTTTGCTATCATGGCTATAGCCGGGTATACTACTAAAACCGACTTAACCAAGTTGGGGAGTATACTCGTTATCGGATTGATTGGAATTATTGTTGCTTCCATAATAAATTGGTTCATGCAAAGCGAAAAAATGGGTTATATCATCAGTGTGTTGGGAGTTATTATTTTTACCGGTTTAACGGCTTATGACGTACAAAAAATTAAAAACATGGGAACCCAGTTTAACGAAGATGGTACAGCTACTCAGAAAATGGGAATAATGGGCGCGCTAACCCTTTACTTAGACTTTATAAATCTTTTCTTGTTTCTTCTCAGACTTTTTGGAGATAGAAGATAGTATCCGGATCTAACAAACAACCCCGACCAATAGTCGGGGTTGTTTGTTTTATTCTTTTTCCTTTTTCTTGGCGGCTGCTTTTTTTGCGGGCGCCTTTTTGGTTTCTTTTTTTACTTCCTGCGCCGGTTTATTAGAAGAACTTACGCTTTTCTTCTTTTTTCTTGGCCTTGTTACGCCATAGGTGCCTATGTGTCTTTTTCCTTTTTTGGTTTTTTTATCGCCTTTTCCCATAATATGATTTTTATGGCCGTAAAAATAAAAAAATATTTATTTAATAGGGCATTCGATTATCTTTACAAATCTATATCACGTAGTGGCCACACAAAAAATGCCTAAATACGAGCGTTTAAGCGGGAATTTAAAAATTGAGCATCTTTTTAAAAAGGGGAAAAGTATAACCGAACTGCCTCTTAAATTGCTGTATGTTGAAGAAAAAAATAAAGAGCTTTTCCCCGCAAGAGTAATGTTTGTGGTTTCTAAAAAAAACTTTCGCAAGGCAGTAGTACGAAATTTATTGAAAAGAAGGATGCGGGAGGCATATCGATCACAAAAAAAAGCATGGTATAACAATCTTCAAGAAAAAAAGACAAGTTGTATATTGGCTATCATTTATGTATCAAAAGAAACAGCAAACCATTCAGAAATAAATAAGGCCATTGCCGTGCTTTTATCCAAATGTTTGCATAAATTGGGAAACCACTCTGCGGCGAATTAAATTAATACGTAACTTTAAGGGAAGAAATATGTCAGCCATATCATATAAAAAGTGGATAATTCCTCTAGGATTTCTGGTGGTGCTTTTAACCGGCGCAAAAGTTACCCAGGATTATTTTGAAGTAAGTAAAAACCTCGACATTTTTAATACTATATATAGGGAAATTAACGCAGCTTATGTTGATGAAACCAAGCCGGGCCAGCTCATGAAAACTGGTATAGATGCCATGCTAGCCTCGTTGGATCCGTATACCGTTTATTATCCCGAAACGGAGATAGAAGATTATCGTTATATGCTTACAGGGGAGTATGGCGGCATAGGTGCGCAAGTGGGAGATGTAGACGGCAAAATAGTTGTTTTGGAACCCCAGGAGGGTTTTGCTGCTCACAAGGCAGGGATAAGGGCTGGCGACCAAATAATTGGCATAAACGGCATAAATGTGCAAGGAAAAAACACCGAACAAATATCCGGGTTGCTTCGTGGCCAGGCAGGCACAACGGTAAAACTTAAAATTATTAAACCGGATAAGAGCGTGCCAACAGAGGTGGAGCTTAAACGTGAAGAAATTAAAAGTAAAAGTGTTTCATACTCCGGCTTGCTTGATGATAAAAAAACCGGGTACATAAAACTTACTGCCTTTACCGAAAACTGCGGCCAGGAAGTAAAAAAAGCATTTTTGGATTTGAAAGCGGAGGGCTGTAATAAACTCATTTTGGATTTAAGAGGAAACCCCGGAGGCCTTTTGCATGAAGCTGTTAATATTGTAAATCTCTTTGTAAACAAAGGCTTGGAAGTGGTATACACTAAGGGAAGAACATCCGATTGGGATAAAAGCTATCTTTCTGTGAACAGTCCGGTTGATACGCAAATTCCGCTTGTGGTACTGGTGGATGAAAATTCAGCCTCCGCATCGGAGATAGTTTCCGGAGCACTGCAAGATTTTGACCGTGCGGTAATTGTAGGTAGGCGAACTTTTGGAAAAGGCTTGGTGCAGCAAACCAGAGATGTAATATACAATACCAAAGTCAAAATAACCGTAGCTAAGTATTACATTCCCAGTGGAAGGTGTGTTCAGGCTTTGGATTATACACATAAAGATGAAGAAGGAAGGGTAGAAAAAGTTCCGGACAGCTTAATTACCGCTTTTCGAACAAAGGGAGGAAGAATAGTATATGATGGAGCTGGCATTACTCCGGATATACCCGTAAAGGAAGAGAAAACCAGCCCGCTTTTGCAAACGCTTCAATCAAAGTACCTGATTTTTAACTTCGCAACAGAATTTGCCTTAAAAAACAAAGAAATTGCCGAAGCACGATCGTTTTCTTTGAGAGAAGATGATTACAAGGCTTTTTTAAACTATTTAAAGGGCAAAGATTATTCTTATAAAAATAATAGCGAGATTTTTTTTCAGGACTTCAAGCGAAGTACAGAGCAGGAAAGCTATTACCAAATCCTTAAACAGGATTTGGAGGCGCTTGCCGCAAAATTAAATAATGCTAAAAGCGGAGATTTGGAAAAGCATAAATCCCAAATAAAGGAGGCTTTAGAGGAGGAAATTGTTAGTCGTTACTATTTTCAAACAGGGGTTGTTGCATATAGCCTTAAAAATGATACAGACATTCAAAAGGCTTTAGAACTGATAAATAATGAACAGGAGATAAATAAGATTTTAACGAGAATTGAAAAGCCAACCAAACCGTTTAATCCCAAAAAACGCTTTTGATTATACATTCCCTTGAAGCGTGTAATCGGTAATATCATCAGTCCTGAAGTCTTTTTTTTGCTGGCAGCGCCACTGCTTTTTTATTACTACAATAGCAAAACACCTCCCTTGCAGGCATCGGATGAGTTTAACCACTTTTACAGGGTTTGGCAAGTTTCCGAGGGACAGTTTTTGCCGTATAAAGAAAATCATCGGCTGGGAGGGTATGTTCCGCAGTGTGTGGATGAATTTTCACTTCCGTTTTGGTGGGCGGCTACTAATTTAAAATATAGCTTATCGGAAGCAGACATAAACGAGACAAAAAAAGTTCTTTATAAAGATACCCTGTATACGTTTAAAGATTTTCCTAATACGGCAATGTACTCTCCTGTTTCCTACGCTCCGCAAGCTCTTGGCGTATATATGGCAAAAAAGTATGCAAAAACAATGTCTGCCATATACTATGCGGGCCGTTATTTTGCTATTGTATTTTGGTTGGTACTTATTTTTTTAAGCATCCGGTTAATGCCTTTTGGCAAATGGTTATTTGTGTTACTGGCGCTTTTGCCTATGCATGTTTACATAACTACCTCTTTAAGCGCCGATACCGTTACCAATGCACTTGCTTTCTTTTTTACTGCCTATACATTGAGAATTGTATACCAAAAATCTCGTTTCACATATAAAAATCTTTTTGTTTTAGCTTTATTACTTGCCCTACTTGCCACGGCAAAGGTGGTATACATAGCTTTGGTGTTGCTTTTATTATTGGTCCCCAATACGCATTTTAAGAACAGAACGCATTGGGCAATGGCCTTATTGGGCTTATTTGTGGTAAGCGGTTTGTCGGCTTATTACTGGTCTAGTGCAGTAGTCATGAAAGCGTACACCCCATACGTCTTCTACAATCCAAAGTTCAGGGATGGAGTTATCCTTTCTAACTGTGCAAACTACTATCTTCAAAAGTATTTGATTACTCATCAGCCGGCATACCTGGCTAGTGTTGTATACAGAAGTATAACAGAACATCCCGGAACCTACTTAAACAGTTTTATTGGCGTATTAGGAAATTTTGATTTGTATTTGGATAAGCGAACCACCGAATGGGCCTACTACTTGATACTGGTTACTGCCTTATTCAATAAAGCAAATGTTTTTATCCCGCTTTGGCATCGTTTTGTTTTTATTGCTGCCGGTGTAGCTTGTTTCTTTTTATTGTTGCTTTCTCAGCATTTAACATGGGACTGTGTAGGAGAGGGAATTGTTGACTTGATTCAGGGCAGGTATCTTATTCCCATAGCCCCGCTATTGTTTTTGTCTCTTTGTAATCGCAAAATTAATATGCCGGTATTAGCGCCTGTAAGCACATGGCTGTTACTGGGTTTTATTCATCCTTATTCATTAGAAACAATTTATTACAGGTACCGAATAGATAAGGCCGACGAAAAGTTTTCTTTTTACTGCGGTGCCGAGCAAAAAGATACGATGGGTCGTTTTTTAACTTCACATCCTCGTGTTTTTCTTGCTTCCATAAACCGGCAAAGCGCTGAGGTTAAAAAATCGGGTAAGTACTCGGTTATGTTAAACCAAAAAAACCCTTTTGCTTGCGAGTATCGTTTTTCCGGCTTAAAACGCGGAGATATGATTGAGGTTACTGCATGGCAAAAAGGGAAAACTGCACACATGGCCTTAAACATATCAGACAGTTTGTTGGGAACAAGGTATTTTGCTGATGAAAAAATTTGGTATACCAATCCTTCAGGCTGGGGAAGAAGACATATCGTATGGACAATTAAAGACAGCCTGAGCATGAATAACAGTGCTATATTTTTTGTGTGGAACCCCGATGTAAAAGAGGCGTATTTGGATGAACTTAATTTTAGTATACGCAGGTATAAGAAAAATTATTTAGATAGTAACGTTATTAAAGAAATGCCGGTCTTCAAATAAACCCCTCTTTTTTAAAGTAGTCGAGTATACTATCAACCATTAATTTATTTTGTTGTTTTTCATCCAAAAAAGGAAGCTCCTCATTCAAGCGCCAGTGTGGCCAGCCATCTCTATCTCTGCCTTCATATATGTAAAAACCGTATGGCTCTAAAAGTGTGCAAATGGCTACATGCATAATTTCAAGCTTTTGGTCTTTTTTATATTTTTGGTAAGGCTTGCCCAATTCTTGCAGGCCAATCATAAAAATAATGCCGTCTACATCAAATTTTTCTCCAAACCTGCTTTCAAGTTTTTCCAACAAAATACTCCACTCACTTTTCATGGCAGCATAGAGGTAATAAATTCGAGAATTTCTTTTACGCCCGTTTTATTTTGAGCGGAAGTAATAAAACAATTTGGAAGCTCCGTAAAAATAAGAAGAAGTTTTTTCTCCATAGCGGCCAAATTTTTTTTTAGTTCAGACTTAGAGAGTTTATCGGTTTTAGTAAATACTATACTAAATGGAATATTTTTTTCTCCGCACCATTGTACAAATTCTGCGTCTATTTGCTGTATGGGAAGGCGGCTGTCTATGAGAATAAATAAGCACGATAAGTTAGTTCGTTTGGTACAATAATCAATAATTAAGCGCTCAAAATTCTCTTTTTGTTCTTTAGATGTTTTAGCGTATCCGTAGCCCGGTAAATCAACCAAAAACCATTTTTCGTTAATCAAAAAGTGATTAATCAATTTAGTTTTTCCCGGTTGTGCGGATGTTTTTGCTAGTTTATTGTTGTTACACAAAGCATTAATGAGGGACGATTTTCCCACATTGCTTCGGCCTATAAAAGCAAACTCGGGAAGTTTTCCGGCCGGACATTCGCTTAATGCGGAGGAACTCTTGTGAAAAACCGCTTGGCGAATAATCATAACAGTCCCTTTTCTTTTAAGTAGGAATTAATATGCCTCTCTTTTTTGCTTTGATATATATCGCCAATAATTACCAAAATTCCGGTTTCTTCAACTCCCCCAAATCCCGGATTAATGGCTGTTCCAAAACATAACATGGTATCGCTTAAGTTCATATAAGCGTTTACCAAAGGGGGTATGTTTTCGCCCAAACTCCGTACTTTTTGATTAAGAATAACATGACCTTCTTTATAATTTTTTCCGGCCAGTAAACGTAAAAAATCGCTCACATCGGTTTTATTGGTAAGACCATGAATAGGTGTAACAAGCTTTTTTTTGTCGGGAAAATAGTGATGCATAAAGCTTAGTATGCAGTCGCGAGCCTCTACATTGTAGTCAGTATACATGGTTACTTTTCCATAAAAATATTTTTGAGAGGGGTTGTCAACTACCAAAGCTCCCAGGCCATCCCACAGGTTGTCCAAGCTAAACAAACCTTTTCTATACTGTTCACTGGGTTGATATTGGGGCTGAATAAAGCTGCGGCCAAGCTCAATGGTGTGTGGAAGATAATCAGTATAAAATTCCTTACTGAAATGAAATAACTCTGTAGTAGCCAGTTTTACCTCTCCATTAACAAACTCTGCATCTTTACATAATATGTATCGGTAAGCGCCTACTATTTCTTTATCTTGCGGGTTCCATACTAAAAGCTGTTCGTAGGGATGGCTGCTCAGGTCATATTCATCTAGGTCAATTTCTTTTCCGGTACCACCTCCCGCGTGCCTGAAGGTAAGTTCTCTAAGGCGTCCTATTTCTCGTATTACATGGGGGGCGTTTTTGTGGTTAACAATATATATTTCATTGTTGCCATTATTGGTTTTACGAACATACCTCTCTCTATTTAGCTCATCCAGTATAGCCTCACGGCTTATTTTTTCGATAATTGGCAACATAATAACGGACAAAATTTTGCCTAAATTACGGGAAGCCGCATAAATACGCAAATCAACCCTGCCGAGTAAGGTGTTGATAATCCCTTTTCAAGTGACCCAATAATTTGCGTATTTTTGGAAACCTTATTTGATAACAAAATGAAGTTTGGCGTTGTTGTTTTCCCCGGATCAAATTGCGATGAGGATATGGCCTATGTTTTACGCGATATCCTTGGACAGGAAACAGTAAAACTTTGGCATAAAAATACCGATTTAGAAAACTGCACACATATTATACTCCCCGGAGGATTTTCGTACGGGGATTATCTGCGTAGCGGAGCCATTGCTCGTTTTTCCCCTATTATGGATAGCGTGATTAAACACGCCAAAGCGGGCGGGTTTGTTTTTGGCGTTTGTAATGGATTTCAAATATTATGTGAAAGCGGATTGCTTCCCGGAGCTCTTTTGCACAACAACAGTCGTAAGTTTATCTGCAAAAACGTTTATATAAAGGCACAAACCAATCAAACCCCTCTTACAGCTTCCGTTCCATTGAACAAAGCCCTTAAAATTCCAATAGCGCACGGAGAGGGAAAATATTACGCCGATGAAGATACGCTCAAAAAACTTAATGCTAACGGCCAGGTTATTTTTCGCTACTGCGATGAGGCGGGAAATGTAAATGATGAAGCTAATCCTAATGGGGCGCTGGAAAACATAGCCGGCATTTGTAACGAAACCAAAAACGTGTTTGGCATGATGCCTCATCCGGAGCGTGCTGCCGACCCCGAACTGTTCAATGAAGACGGCAGGCTTTTATTTGAAAGCGTACTTAAAAGTGAATTGATAAGCAAATAACTTCTTTCTTCAGCTTTATTAGCCTTTCATGTAGTTATTCCGGATAGGACTTGGCATTTTACTAATTTAATGCCATGCAAAATCTTTTTTGTTTGTTTTTTTGCTTGTTTTTAAGCAGCTTTTTTGCTCAAAGTTGGGACCTCAAGAGCTGTATAGATTATGCCGTAAAGCACAATATCCAACTCAAACAAAGCGATATTAGCAGGCAAATTAATCATAACAACTACGAACAAAGCAAAGCAAATGTTTTGCCTACCATTAATTTGGGAGCCGCCCATACCTACAATTTTGGAAAAACCATAGACAGATTCACCAATACTTTTGCTAATACGCAGGTGTTATCGCAGAATTTTTTTGTTAGCAGTAACGTTGTTTTGTTTAGCGGTTTTAGTCAGTATAACAACATTAAGGCTAACGAATACAATTATTTAAGTGGAGTAGAAAGACTAAAGCAGCAGCAAAACGAGCTGGCCTTGAGTGTAGCAAATGCTTACCTGAATGTGTTATTTACCGAAGAATTAAATGGAATAGCTAAAAATCAGGTACAGATGAGTAAGGACCAGCTGGAGAGAACCAAAAAATTGGTAAATGCAGGCTCTGTGGCAAAAAGCGTTCAGTTGGATGTTGAAACACAACTTGCAAACGAAGAAGCTAATTTGGTTAGTGCCGAAAATAACTATAAAATGGCCCTACTTAACCTGGTTCAGTTGATGAATTTAGATAGCCTGTCGTCTTCTTTCAATGTAAGCAGGCCTAATATAGACATAGAGGGAGAAATATTGTTGAATGATAATGTGGAACAACTTTACCAAAAAGCTTTATATGCCATGCCCGACGTAAAGGCCGGAGAGTATAGCTTCATGAGCTCCGAGAAAAATTTGGCATCTGCCCGCGGAAGAATGGCGCCTACCTTGAGCTTAAATGGTTCTTTAGGCACCGGCACATCCGGCTTGGCAAAAGATATTAAAGGAGTAAACTTAACCGGTTTTGATACAACCGCTATTACCACAGGCGGAGATTTTGTATTAAGCCCCAAATATCAACTCATTACAGAAACTAAACCATTTGCCGATCAGTTTAGAGATAACGTAAATAAAAGTTTTGGTTTAACCTTAACTATTCCGCTTTTTAATGGCTTACAAACCTATACATCCGTTAAAAATGCTAAACTGAATGTGCTTAATGCAAAATTAAATCTTGATTTGGCCAAACAAAATTTATATAAAAATATTGTACAAGCCTACACCGGTGCAAAGGCTGCCTTGGCAAAGTATCAGGCAAATAAAAAAAGCCTGGAGGCCTCTCAGGAATCTTTTATATATGCCGAACAAAGATTTAATGCAGGAACCCTTAACGCATTAGACTATAATATGGCCAAAAATCGCTTGCTTAATGCACAGAGCAATCTGCTTCAGAGTAAGTACGAATATGTGATGCGCATGAAAATTTTAGATTTTTATCAAGGAAAAGAATTGCAATTTTAAAACAATATCATTTAACCCCAAAAACCAAACCATGAGAAAAATCGTTTACGCTTTTTTTGTTTCGTTATCGATTTTACAAATTTCCATAGCACAGCATGCAGTAGGAAGAATGACCGTGAATTTTAAAGACCCTTCTCGTACAGGAGGAACATCAACAACGGCAGCCGTTCAAATGCCCGGAACCGGCAGAGATATTGCTACGGAATTATTTTACCCGGCAACTACTGCCGGAACCAATGTTCCGTTGGCTAATGGACAATTTCCGGTGGTTGTATTGGGCCACGGCTTTGTAATGGGATTTGAAAGCTATAATAACATCTCTAACGAATTGGCGCAGAGTGGCTACATAGTTGCCCTTCCTAGAACAGAAGGCAGTTTTTCTCCCAACCATTTGGAGTTTGGCAGAGACATTTCTTTCATTGCCGGGGAAATATTGTCTTTCAATACCCTGTCTACACCAACCCCCGTAGCCATATTTAACGGAAAAGTTAAACAACGTGCGGCATTAAGCGGCCATTCCATGGGAGGCGGATGTTCTTTGGTGGGTGCTCAAAACAACAGTACCATTGCTTGCGTATTTAATATGGCTGCAGCCACATCTAATACTCCAGGAGTATCCAGCCTTGCAGG
This sequence comes from uncultured Akkermansia sp., assembly GCA_964585565.1. Classification (GTDB taxonomy): domain Bacteria; phylum Bacteroidota; class Bacteroidia; order B-17B0; family Aurantibacillaceae; genus Aurantibacillus. Next base: position 120,745 of record CAZPEC010000006.1, read on the forward strand.
TGCCAGTTTGGTAACTGTTCCGGCCTTAGTAATAAGTGGAGAAAAAGATTGTGTGGTTGACACCAACGTTCAAAATGCGCACTACAACGCACTTGCCTCTACACAAAAGTTTCATGTTGTTTTAAAAGATTTGACACATTGTGACTTTGGAACCGGTACTAATTTTAATTGTACGTTTGGTCAAACAACCAGCGGTTGCCCCAATACTATAAGTAACGCCTTGGCGCACAAACGTTACATGAACTATTTACATCCTTTTTTAAAGCGCTATTTGTATGAAGATTGTGCTGCCGGACAGGCTTTTATGGATAGTATCACAGGAAATTCTAATTATAGGATAGGACGAAAAATTACCGGAACAGCTGTTTGTAACACATCGTCTGTTCGGAATTTAACAGAGAATGATTTCCGAATGTTTCCTATTCCGGCCAAGCAGCGTTTTGATGTTGAATTTCCGGAAAAAAACCAAATTTGGCAGATTGAAATTTATTTGCTGGATTTAAACGCCAAAGAAATCAGTTTAGAAGGAAGGATAGAGAAAAATCAAAATAAGATAACGGTAAATACCCGTGGAATTTCTCCGGGAATTTATTTTTTAAAAGTACAGACTGGTTCAGAAACAATTTTCAGAAAACTTCTAATAGAAGAATAGAAGGCCACTCTTCTTTTAACTAAAAAACGGCATCCTTTATGTGTTGCTGCCACTTCCAGGCGCTAAGCATCATATCTTCTATAGTGTGAATGGGTTCCCACTTTAGTTCCTCTTTCGCTTTTGTATTGTTTGCATAAATTTCTACTACATCACCTGTTCTTCTGGGTCCAATGGTGTACGTGAGCTTTAATCCGCTTACTTTTTCAAAAGCTTTTATGGCTTCCAGTACACTAACTCCTTTACCTGTTCCTAAGTTGTACATAGAACAGTTTTTTTTATTCTTTTTATCAAGAAGCATCTCCAGTGCTTTTACGTGCGCACGGGCAATATCACTTACATGTATATAGTCCCGAATGCAGGAGCCGTCGCGCGTAGGATAATCATTCCCGTGAACGGTAAGCGAGTTAATGCCGGCTGCCGTTTGGGTAATTACGGGAACCAGATTACTGGGTTTATTAATGGGCCATTCGCCAATTTTGCCGCTCATATGAGCACCAACAGGATTAAAATATCGAAGTAATATGGCATTAAAGTTTTTTCGCAAAGAGCAGTAGTATTGAAGAATTTCTTCTCCCATTTGTTTGGTGTGTCCGTACGGAGAGACGGCTTTTTGCAATGCACTTCCTTCGGTAACCGGCAGGTCTTTGCTATTCCCGTATACCGAGCAGGAGGAAGAGAAAATAAGATTCGAAATGTTTTTTTCTTCGCAAATTTTTAAAACATTAATCAACGAGGTTAAGTTATTATGGTAGTATTTCAGAGGATTTTCCGTGCTTTCTCCTACCGCTTTATATGCGGCAAAGTGAATAATCCCCGAAATATTTTCATAGGAGCCAAGTGCTTGATTCAGTTTTTCATAATCACACAAATCAATATTTAGTTTACTGAAAGTTTTTCCGCTGATTTTTTCAATTTTTTCATAAGCCTGTTCGCTTGAGTTCGAAAAATTGTCAATAGATATTATATGCCGATTATCAGAGTTTAGCAGCTCAATGATGGTATGAGAACCAATGTAGCCTGCACCTCCTGTAACAATTACTTGTTGTTTCTCCATAATAAGTACTTATTCAGGCTTTGTTTTACTACCTGCTCTCACAAAAATAGTTTCTTCTCGCCAACTTTTATCGCCCCAGATAGTTTTAACCAATTCCCCTCCATATAGTGTTGCAGAGATGTCTTCTGTTTTTTTTGGGATGATGTTTTTTTCTATACTGGCCAATAGTTCATTAACTTGTGAAATCATTGGAAGGTAGGGTGTTTGATCGATTTTGTATAATTCGTATGTTTCAATAATTTGAATTAAGTCAAAGGCGTACGGAGGTGAGGTAGCATACCCAGCTTCTTTTAGACCAAAACACCAAGCCTTGTAATTACGAATATCTAGGGAGAATAAAAAAGCGTATCGTGGCCTTGACTTTAGAAATAAACTATGGTCGAGGTACGAATCGGCTACGCTCTTATATTTTCGGAAACATTCGTTGAGTGTATCATCATCTTTATTGAAGCTATCACCTCCCCATTCTTTATGGCATTTTATGCCAAAATGATTGTTGCTGTTAATTGCCAGATAACTGCTTCCGTAGTTACTTTCTTTAATAGCCTGTGCAAGAGTAACGCTTGCCGGAATTCGATATAAAACCATTTGCTCAATGGCGGCTTCTTTGTAAGCGTTAATATATTCTACAATTTTATCGTTAGGGCATATACTTTGGCCGTAAGTACATCCTACATGGCATAGAAGAAGGGATAAGACAAAAGCGGCGGTGAGAATTTGCTTTAATTTTAGCATCATTTACAAAAATACCCGAGTGTATTTTCGTATATTTGGTAGAATAATTTTAATATTAACATGCGCATCTTTACAACTGTAAACACCCTGTTTCTCTTGCTTTTCACAGCGTTTTTTACTTATTCACAAAAACCGGTTAATTATCCAAAAACAAAACAGCAGCAGGTAAACGACACGTACTTTGGCATTACTGTTCCCGACCCTTACCGTTGGCTGGAGGATGACAGAAGCAAAGAAACCGAAGCGTGGGTGAAAGAGCAAAATAAGGTAACCCAACAATACCTTTCGCAAATTCCCGAAAGAGAAAAACTCAAAACAAGACTTACCGAGCTCTGGGATTATAACAAACAATCTGCCCCCTACAAAAAAGGAGAATACTTTTTTTGCTACAAAAATACAGGCTTGCAGAACCAAAGTGTATTATACATGGCAAAAACCTATGATGCTCCGGAAAAGGACTGGACTGTTTTATTAGATCCGAACACATTAAGCAAAGACGGAACGGTTTCTTTAAATGGAATAGCCTTTTCCAAAGATTGCAAAACCATGGCCTACTCCGTTTCTCAGGCGGGAAGCGACTGGCAGGAAATTCGTTTTAGGGATGTTGCTTCCAAAAAAGATTTACCGGATGTATTAAAGTGGGTTAAGTTCAGCTCGCTTGCCTGGAAAGCCAACGGTATATATTACAGCCGTTACGATGCGCCCACCGGAAGCGCACTCTCTCAAAAAAATACGGGCCATAAAGTGTATTATCACAAGCTGGGAACTCAGCAAGCATCCGATGAGCTTGTTTACAAAGACGATAAAAACCCCGATTATAATTTTTCTGCCCAGATAACCGATGACGAAAGATATTTGATTATATATGCCAGCCAAAGTACCAGTGGAGATTTACCCATGTTGCTGGATTTGAAAAGCAAGAAAAAAGATTTTGTGGCACTAACGGATAACTTCAATTTTGATTACACCATTATAGATAATTCTGATAGCACTTTTTATCTCTATACCAATAAAGCAGCGCCAAGGTATAAATTAGAATCTTTTGTTTTTACCAACGGAAAAGTACAGGAAAGTAAAACAATATTGCCGGAAACCGAGCATTTGCTGGAAGGAGTTAACCTGTGCGATGGAAAGATAATGGCAAATTATTTGGTTCATGCAGCATCAAAGCTTTTTGCCTATGATATGGGGGGAAAACTCATTCGAGAGGTTCCCCTGCCCGGTGTATGCAAGCTTAGGGGGATTAATTCCGACAAGGACGAAAAATATGCCACGTATAGTATTTCTATGTATACCGGTCCCGATCAGGTATATTACCTAAATCCCACCTCCTTGGAAAGCAAACTTATTTTTAAACCTAATTGTAACTTTGATTCCGATTCCTATACAACCTACCAGGTTTTTTATAAAAGCAAGGATGGAACTTCTATTCCCATGTTTGTTACGCATAAAAAAGATCTTCAGCCAAACGAAAACACTCCTTGTTTTGTTTATGGGTATGGAGGCTTTAATATATCGCTTGGTCCTGAATTTAGAATAGACAGAACGATTTTCCTGGAGGCCGGCGGAATTTACTGTGTTCCCAACCTTCGGGGAGGTGGGGAGTATGGAAAAGACTGGCACAATGCCGGAACAAAATGCCGCAAACAAAACGTGTTTGATGATTTTATTGCAGCCTGCGAATATTTGGTTCAGAAAAAAATGACCAGCTACAGTAAAATTGCCATTCATGGCAGAAGTAACGGGGGACTGCTTATAGGAGCCGTGATGACTCAAAGACCCGATATATGCGGAGTAGCTTTGCCCACCGTAGGAGTTTTAGATATGCTTCGTTTTCATTTATTTACCATTGGTAGAGCCTGGATTACCGATTACGGAAGCAGTGAAAATGAGGCAGAATTTAAGTGTCTTTACCGATACTCTCCGCTCCATAATGTAAAAGAAACCGATTACCCGGCAACTATGGTTCTTACGGGCGACCATGATGACCGAGTAGTTCCGGCACATTCATTCAAATTTGCTGCTACTCTTCAAAAAATGAATAAAAGCAAAAACCCCATGCTTATTCGAATAGATGTTGATGCAGGGCACGGGGCCGGAAAACCCACTTCTAAACAAATAAATGAATTTGCCGATATGTGGGCTTTTACATTTTATAATTTGGGAATGTTCAATTAATAAACGAACTTACGTATTTATAACCACGACTCACGAATCAATAAGCCTCCTTGCTTTTAAGTTATATTAACAAAAACTATCTTTGTTTGGTTAAACTTTTGAATCAACCGTTAATCTAAAAAATAAAAAACCATGAAAAATCTGTTATTGGCTACCCTCTTGCTTTTTGCAGCAGGTAATACGGTATGCGCTCAAGAAAAAATGTCAAAATCCAAACAAGAATCTCGCAAAGAATTAACTCCCGAAGAAAGAGCTAAAAACCAAGCCGAACGGGCGGCTAAAAAACTTAACCTGAATGAACAACAAAAAGCCGACTGGGAAGTAGCTGCCCTTAAGCGTATTTTAGTGAATCAACCCCATCGGGATGTGTTAAAGGGTTCTACAACACCTGAACAAAGGAAAGACGTGCGCAAGCAAATTAATGAAAATAATAAGGCCTTTGAAGTAAGCATAAATGCTTTTATGAATGAAACGCAGAAGCAAGCTTATAAAGCGTGGAAAGAAGAGAAGAAGAAAGAAATACAAAATAAAAGAGCTAAAGCCAAAGAAGCGGAAGAAGCCGAAGATCTTATACCGGGAGAGGAATAATTTTTTTGATTCAGCACAAGATTAAAAGCCGTATCTTTTTACGGCTTTTTTTATGGCAGGAATATACGTTCATATACCTTTTTGCAAAAAAGCATGCAACTATTGTGATTTTCATTTTTCGGTGAATTTAAAAAATAAGAAAGAGCTCATAAACGCCCTGTGTAAAGAAATAGAGCTGAGAAAAGTATTTTTAAAAGAACCTGTTCAAACTATTTATTTTGGCGGAGGAACCCCCAGTCTGCTAATAAACGAAGATTTGAAAGTTATTCTGGAAGCCATAACGCAAAACTTTGACACAGCCCGGGTAACGGAAATAACAATAGAGTGTAATCCGGATGATTTAACGGAGAAAAAAATCTTGGAGTTAAAACAATTAGGATTTAATCGTTTGAGTGTAGGAGTACAAAGCTTTTTAAACGAAGAGTTGCAGTGGATGAACCGGGCACATAATGCTTCGGAGTCGGAGAGATGCGTAAAATTAGCCCAAGATAAGGGATTTGAAAATATCAGCATAGACCTTATTTACGGCTCCAAATTTCAAACCGACAAAAACTGGGCAGAAACACTGCAAAAAGCCCTGTCGTTAAACATTCAACACATATCGGCGTATAATCTTACTATTGAAAAAGGAACAAAGCTGGGAAATGATTTTAAGAAAAAAACGGAACCGCTTGTGGATGAAGAAAAGAGTGCAAAGCAATTTTTATTTATGAGTGATATGCTTCAGCAAGCAGGCTTTTTGCATTATGAAATCTCTAATTTTGCTAAAAACGGGTTCATTTCAAAACACAATACCGCATACTGGAAAAATTTGCCTTATCTTGGTATTGGTCCCTCCGCACATTCGTATAATTTATTGCTAAGGCAGTGGAATATTAGATCAAATGCAGCCTACATAAACGCTATAAATTCTAATGAGTCTTTTTTTGAAACCGAGATGCTTACAAATAATCAAAAGTACAATGAGTATATACTCACCGGTATCAGAACCATGTGGGGCTGTAATTTGGATTATATAAAAAAGGCCTTTGGCAACCAATATTTCCAAAACACCTTGCGAACAATAAATAAGTATTCTCAATGGATAGTGCTTAATGATAACACCATAATACTCAACAAAGAAGGGAAGTTGAGAGCCGACTTTATAGCAGCTGAAATGTTTATTTGATTAATAAATTTTTTATGACACCTGCGCAGTTTATACAACAAGCCCAGAATATTTTTCAAAAAAATGCCGATAAAAAAAATGCTCAGGGCATGAGTGCTTACATGAAAAATCAATTTTCTTTTTATGGCATTAAAAAACCCGAAAGAGAAAAGTTAACTAAAGAAATACTTCGTTCTTTCTCAGAGAGCATCACTCAGAAACAGTTGCTCGATTGCGCCCGGAGTTTATGGAAAAAGAAAGAAAGAGAATATCATTACTTGGCCATCGATTTACTGAACAAAAATAAAAAAATACTTACCTCTACGGCTTTTCCGGTAATTGAGCTCATGTTGCTTAAAAATCAGTGGTGGGATAGTATAGATGCTTTGGCATCAGGTGTTGTTGCCCATTTGGTAAAGGAATTTCCCGAGCTGCAAAAAGAAATCAAACGTTTTTCTACACATAAAAATTTTTGGCTGCAGCGGGTTTCTATTATATACCAGCTTCCCTATAAAACAAATACCAATGAGCAGTTTTTATTTCATGTTTGTTCATTACATGCTTCACAGAAAGAGTTTTTTGTTCAAAAGGCTATCGGCTGGGCGCTCAGGCAATATGCCAAAACTAACCCCGGTCAGGTGAAACATTTTGTAAAACAAAACGCCGCTTCGCTATCTGCTTTAAGTAAAAGAGAGGCGCTTAAACATATAGGATTTTAATTTAGGCAAATTTTTAGACGACATTTATGAGTTTTTCCTGTACAAATAGAGGTATCTTAGCTGAAGTTGTTTTATGAGGATAAAAAAGCACTTTTATTTTCTTCTTCTTTTTTATGCAGTTTGTTCAACAGTGTATTCTCAGTATGGAGTTATGGGAAGGATTGTGGAAGAAAACGATTCTGCTGCCATTGGTGCAGCAGTAGTTTTACTTAATCCATCCGATTCAAGTTTAATAAAAGGTGCCACAACAAACACAAGGGGAGTCTTCAAAATCGACAACATTTCGGCAGCAGACTATTTATTGAAGGTTGTTTATTTAGGCTACGCCGATCACTATAAAAAGATAAGCGTAAACGATAATTTACGACTGGGTAAAATAAAATTGCAAGTAGGAGCAAAGAATTTAAAAGAGGTAGAGGTAGCCACTTCTGCACTAATGGCTACCCAACAAGGCGATACTACCAGCTACAACTCAAATGCTTTTAAAACAAATAAAGATGCCACCGCCGAAGAGCTCCTGACAAAAATGCCCGGAATTACTATTGTTGATGGAAAAATACAAGCACAAGGCGAGCAGGTAAAGCAGGTTTTAGTAGACGGGAAACCTTTTTTTGGAGAAGATCCAAATGCCGTACTAAAAAATTTGCCGGCGGAAATTATTGATAAAGTCCAAGTGTTTGACCGCAGAAGCGACCAGGCACAATTTACCGGATTTGACGACGGGAATAATAGTAAAACCATAAATATTACCACCAAGTTACAGTTTAGAAACGGGGTGTTTGGCAGAGTATATGCCGGCCCGGGATATGAAGAAAAATATAAAGGAGGAGCTGTGTTAAATTCTTTTAAAGAAAAACGCCGTGTTACATTTATGGCAATGAGTAATAACATAAACGAACAAAATTTTTCCAGTGAAGATTTATTAGGCGTGGTAGCATCTTCCGGTGGGGGAAATAATAACCGGGGAGGAGGCTTTTCGCAACGCGGAGGCGGAGGCGGCCCCGGAGGAGGAAGGTTTGGACCACAAAACAGTGCAGATAACTTTTTGGTAGATGTGAGAAATGGCATTACTACCACACATGCTTTTGGCACAAATTATTCCGACGAATGGGGAAAAAATATAACCGTAAGCGCGTCCTACTTCTTTAATTACACACAAAATTATGCCGAATCAAACATACTAAGGCAGTATGTGGTTGGAAACAATAACGGACTTAACTATTATGATACCTCTTTGGCTAAAAGTAATAATTTAAACAATCGTTTTAACGGAAGATTGGAGTGGAAAATAGATTCGTTTAACTCAGTAATTTTACAACCTCGTATTTCATTTCAGTCTAATACCGGAAGCTCCGGCTCTTCAGGATACAATTTAAAAAATATTCTCATCAGCGACTTGAAAAACAATTACGCAACAAATTTACAAGCTTACAATGCATCAATACCACTTCTATACCGACGTTCTTTTGTAAAAAAAGGAAGAACGTTATCGCTGAACCTGAACCCTACACTTAGTGGAAATAATGGAAACAGCAATTTGCTGGCAGTGAATAATTATTTTAAAGACACGCTGCTTTTATCCGACACAACCGACCAGCGGGCATTTTTACAAAAATCGGGGTTTAGCAATTTCGGGAATATAACTTTTACGGAAGCTTTTGGTAAAAATCATTTTGTTTCGGTAAACTATACTAATAACTACCAACTGAACAAGTCGGATAAAGAAGCCTTCTCAAGAAAACCTTTATCGGATGATTACACGATTAAAGATTCGCTGGTTTCTAATGCGTTTGATAATACGTATGTAGCTAACTCGGCAGGTTTAAGTTATCGCTATCAAGAAGAAAAATACAATTTTTCTATTGGGCTTAATGCACAGGAAGCAAGGCTCAGTAAAACACAGTACTTTCCCGGGTCTTACCAAAATACGCGGGTGTTCTCATCCTTATTACCCAATGCCATGTTTATGTATAAATTTACTCAAAAAGATAATTTGCGTGTCTTTTATCGTTCCTTTAACAATGCCCCCTCCATTGATCAGTTACAGGATGTGTTAAACAATAGCAATACCCTACAACTGAGCATGGGAAATCCGGCCTTAAGACAAACGTTTCAGCATAATTTAAATATGCGCTATTCCGGTGTTAATACACAAAAAAACACATCGCTATTTATTTTGTTGGGAGGAACATACACCAACGATTATATAGGAAATAGAACTACTATTGCACAGCAAGATACCGTGGTTTTCGGAAAAATTCTTTTACCAAGAGGATCACAATTATCTATGCCCGAAAATTTTAATAATTATTACACCGTTCGTTTTTTTATTAATTACAGTTTCCCGATGAAGGGAATAAAGTCTAATTTCAACATTAATTCAGGACTTAATTACAGCAATATTCCGGCTAAAATAAATGATAAAATAAATTACAGTAAAACAACTGCTCCAAACCTGGGGCTGGTATTAAGCAGTAATATTAGTGAGCGGGTTGATTTTACTTTATCCTCCAATACCTCGTATAACATGGTTATAAACAGTTTGCAAAGTAATTTAAACACCTCTTTTTTAAATCAACAATCTAAATTAAGGCTAAACGTAATGCCTACAAAAAAATTAGTTTTGAATGCCGAGTATAACCATCAACTTAATACGGGGCTTACGAATACATTTAATCAAAATATCTCCTTATTTAATGCAGCTATTGCCTATAAGTTATTTAAGGATAATGCCGGAGAGCTTCGTTTATTTGTATTTGATGTATTAAATCAAAACCGGAGTATTCAGAGAAATGTAACCGACACTTACATTGAAGATGCCCGAACAACGATATTGCAACGCTACTTTATGCTCACGTTCACGTACAACTTTAAAAAATATTTCAGTAAAAATTCTAAAGAGCAAGAAGCAACGGAGAAGAAGAAAGCAGAGTAAATGCTTGTAAGGAGCAGGTTCGTTATCCGGTATGGTCAAGCACAATAACCCATTGTCCCTTTATTTTTTTCCACAGCAGGGTATAGTTTCCGCCTATTTCTTCGCTTTTTCTTTTAATTTTCCAATTACCGCAAACAATGGCACAGCTATCGTTTAATACTTCTATTAAATGATTGGCAAAATAAAGCGTTCCCATTTTTTCCTTATCCGAATAATTTTTTTTGTAGTTGTTCAATGTTTTTTGCCAGCCGTAAGTAATACCGTTTTTTCCTATAAACTTAAGGCTATCGTGTTTCCAGTAGTGTTTCATAAAGCCGTCAATGTCAAAACTGTTCCAACTTTTTTCTTGTTCTTTCATGATGTCGGAAATTATCGTAGAAATTGACTTATCGGGTTGTGCAAAAAAACAGGCAGGGATAAAGAATATGAAAAAAAGAAAAAATCTCATTAAAATCGAATTCCAATTACCAGCATATCGTCTATTTGTTCGGTGTCGCTCATCCATTTAAGGATAAATTCTTCTAAATAGCTTTTTTGTTCCTCCATGCTCAGGTGTTGTATACTTAATAAAATATCGCGAAACTTTCCGGTCATTAATTTTTTTCTTTTTGGCCCGCCAAATTGATCAGCATAGCCATCGCTGAATAAGTAAAGAGTATCGCCTTTGTTCATTTGCACTTCATGTTGTTCAAACACCTGTTCATCTTTGGTAAGCCCGCCAATGGCAATTTTGGTTGCTTTTATTTCCTCCAAATCTTTAGAGTCTTTTCGTATAATCCACAGGGGCCTGTTGGCTCCCGCATAAATAACTCGAGTGGGAGAACTGTTTGGTTTTGCCGGGATGGCACAAATGCTTAAGTCCATACCATCGCGTGTACTCGTTGCTTCTCCTGATTGGCGCAGGGCCGTTTTTACACCTTTGTTTAATTCGGTTAAAATTTGCCCGGGTTCACGGCTTATATCAACAGCATCTTTTAGTTTTTCGTACCCTATCATACTCATAAAAGCGCCGGGTACACCGTGGCCTGTACAATCAACAGCGGCTATGTACACGTGTCCTTCTTGCGTGTGGCGGTCGTCAAAAAAGTAAAAATCCCCGCTAACGATGTCTTTTGACCGGTAGAAAATAAAATAATCTTTCAAGTATTGCCTAATTTCCGCTTCCGGAGGGAGTATGGCATGCTGAATGCGTTTAGCATATACTATACTTTGCTCGGTTTCAATGTTTTTTTCTTCTATTAATTTGCTCTTGTGTTCAATTTCGGCCTTTTGCTTAATAATTTCGTCGGCTTGTTGGGCAAGTAATAGATTGGCCTTTTTCTTTTGCTGGAAGCTTCTGTAAATAAAAACAGCAAAAAGCGATAACATCAAGAGTCCGCCAATTAAAATGTATACATAAAATAAATGTTGTTTAAGCTCTTCTTCCTTCAGGTGCTTTTCTCGATTGGCTAAATCAAGTTCTTTTTCGCGTTTTTTTATTTCGGCTTCTGAAATAGCCAATTCTTGGTTAGAACGATTGAGTTGTTGTTGTTTTTCTTTAAGCTCGTATTCCTGCATTTTTCTTAGTATGGCCAATCGTTCAAATTCTTTGGCATTTTTTTCGGCTTCCAATCTTTTCTTTTCCAGCTCGGCTTTTTGTTGTTCGTATTTCAGGTCTTTAATTCTTTTTTCCTGTTCGGCTAAGGCAAGTTCTTTCTCTCTTTTGTCTTTTTCCAGTTTTTCGGCTAATATTTCGGCTTCTTTCTTTTTTATTTCGGCCTCTTTTAGCTCTTGTGCCTGCTTCAGCATATTAATTTCCTGCATTTTTCGTTCGGCTTCTATGCGTAAATTTTCAATTTCCAGCCGTTTATTATCATCGGCAGCTTGTGCCAATATTAGCTTGGTAGACTCACTAATTCCTTTTACTTGTTTATTGAAAAGATTTACATAGGCTCCGTCGGAGGTAAATTTTCTCTTTCGTTTGTTAAAGTAAATTTTACCGGCAGGCTTGTTCATTAACAGGCTTATAAAATCACTGCTCAGCGAGTTGGCTAAATTATCGGAAAGTTGAATTTTCCAATTGTTGAGGTGGTAAATGGTGGTGTCGTATATATTAAAAACATTGGTATTTACAATTAAAGAATGTTCACTAAAGCCTTCTTTTATGAAATGGATGTAATACTCAAAATTTAGTTCCAGTTTTAGATTAAAGGTTCCGTCCGGGTTATTTACGGTATTAAAAATTTCATAATCGTCGCGTTCCACTTTTATGTGTACATCGCTTAGTCCTTTTCCGAATTTTTCTACTTTTCCAGAAAAGTCAAGGTAGGCATACTGGTTTTTTTTCGCCGCGTTTTTTTTGAATTTATTCCCTTTTTCGTCAAAAATATGATAATCACCCACAAAATCCTGCCCCTTTAAATACCCTTCGGCGGTAAGTTTCCCTTCATTATTATAAAATCTGGCTAATCCGTCGGCAATATCATTCACATATTTTATCTCGCTTTCAATACGCCCGTTACTGTGGTAGGTTTTCCAAATTCCGGTTTTTTTATCGTCAACAAAGTGGCCGTCCTCCACAATTTGGCTGTTTTTAAAATAGCGGTATTTTTTTCCTTTTTTATCTTTCCCTAAAAAAACCCAACGCCCTTGTTTTAGTCCGTTTTTATCAAGAACACACACGGTATCACCAAGGTACAGGGAATAAGACAGCGACTTATCCTGCCCGTATGCAAGTAAGCCAACAAAAAAAATCGATAGAAAAAGGCTAAAAAACCTCATGTTTACTCAAAAATACGGATTTTTTTAATATGCTATTTTTCATTAATTTTGCCTTGGTTCTTTAAAATTGCTTATCAAGAAAGGCCGAGGGAAACGCCCGCTGAAGCCTTACCAACCCTGATTTGAATAATGAATGATGAATTGAAGCTTCAGTTCGTAATTTTTAATTCCAAATTCAAAATTCGCATTAGAAGGTGGGAATTCGTTCCGGTGAAAATCGGAAAAGATAAGTCGGAGTAAATTAGATAATATTAAAAAACAAATACCCTAATCCCTTCCGACAAATCAGAAGGGATTTTTTATTTTATGGAAAAGAACATATATACCGAACTGGAAAAAAGAGTGCTGGTAATTGATGGCGCCATGGGCACCATGATTCAGCAATACAAGCTGGAAGAGAAAGATTACCGCGGCGAGCGTTTTGCCAATTGGCATAAAGACTTAAAAGGAAACAATGATTTACTCTCTGTCACTCGCCCGGATATCATTATTGCCATCCATAAAGAATATTTAAAGGCAGAAGCAGACATTATTGAAACAAACACATTCAGCGGCACTTCCATTGCCATGGCCGATTACGATATGCAGGAGTTGGTGTACGAACTGAATTACCAATCGGCCAAAATTGCCAAACAAGCTATACAGGAATTTTATCAAGAAAATCCTGATATGGCTGCTGTACCTAAATTTGTGGCAGGTTCCATCGGGCCTACTAACCGAACCCTGTCACTTTCTCCTAACGTAAACGACCCCGGTTACAGGGCCGTTACTTTTGATGAAATGGTGCAGGCTTATTCGGAGCAAATAAAGGGTCTTATAGACGGAGGTTCTGATTTATTGCTCGTAGAAACTATTTTTGATACACTTAATGCCAAAGCGGCTTTGTTTGCCGCACAGGAATTTTTTAAAAATGGCGGAAGAAAAGTGCCTGTAATGGTTTCGGGTACTATTACCGATGCCAGCGGGCGAACATTATCCGGACAAACAACCGAAGCTTTTTTACATTCACTTTCGCACGTTGATTTGCTTAGCGTGGGTCTAAACTGCGCATTGGGCGCTAAAGACATGAGGCCTTATTTGGAGGAGCTTTCCGAAAAAGCACCCTATTACGTGAGTGCATATCCCAATGCCGGACTACCCAATCAATTTGGGGAATACGACCAGGATGCTCACGAAATGGGACACCAAATAGAAGATTTCTTAAAAGCTGGGTTTTTAAATATTGTGGGTGGATGCTGTGGCACAACCCCCGCACACATAAAACGCATTGCCGAGCTGGCCAAAACAGTTAGCCCGCGCAAAAAACCCGGGCGTGATACGCTGCTTCATTTAAGCGGCTTAGAGCCTTTAACGTTAAGACCCGAAAGTAATTTCCTAAATGTAGGAGAGCGCACCAATGTAACCGGCTCAAAAAAATTTCTGCGCTTAATCAAAGAAGGAAATTATGAAGAGGCGCTCTCCATTGCACGCCAACAAGTAGAAGGTGGAGCACAAGTGATAGATGTGAACATGGATGAGGGTATGCTGGATAGCGAAGCCTGCATGACCAGGTTTTTAAACCTGGTGGCATCAGAACCCGATATCTCTAAAGTCCCCATTATGATAGATTCCTCCAAGTGGAGCGTAATAGAGGCCGGCTTAAAATGTGTGCAGGGAAAAGCCATTGTAAATTCTATTTCTTTAAAAGAAGGGGAAGAAAAATTTATTGAACAAGCTCAAAAAATAAAACAATACGGGGCGGCAGTTATTGTAATGGCCTTTGATGAGGTGGGACAGGCAGATACCTTGCAGCGAAGAATAGACATTTGTAAACGTGCCTACGATATTTTGGTAAATAAAGTAAACTTCCCCCCTCAGGATATTATTTTTGACCCCAATATTTTTCCGGTGGCTACCGGTATGGAAGAGCATCGCCTAAATGCACTTGATTTTTTTAACGCCACCAAATGGATAAAAGAAAACTTGCCTCATGCCAAAGTAAGCGGAGGGGTTAGTAATGTTTCTTTCTCGTTCCGCGGAAACGACCATGTGCGCGAAGCCATACATGCCGCATTTTTGTTTCACGCCATAAAACATGGTATGGATATGGGGATTGTAAATCCAAGTCAGTTGGTAGTGTACGATGAAATTGATAAAACCTTGCTGGAACTTATTGAAGACGTACTGCTGAACCGCCGAGACGACGCAACCGAGCGCCTTGTTGAGCACGCCGAAAAATTAAAAGGCGTAGGAAAAGAAAAAACAGAAAAAGACGAAGCCTGGAGAAAAGGAACAGTTGAAGAACGCTTAAGTTACGCTTTGGTAAAAGGAATTACCGAATACATTGAACAAGACACCGAAGAAGCGCGCCAAAAACTTGGCAGACCTTTACACGTAATTGAGGGCCCCCTGATGGCCGGGATGAATGTGGTAGGAGATTTATTCGGTTCCGGAAAAATGTTTTTGCCCCAGGTAGTAAAAAGTGCCCGGGTAATGAAAAAAGCCGTGGCTTATCTGGAACCTTTTTTACTGGCAGAAAAAGAAGCAAATAAAGCTAATGGAGTCAACGGCAACCAACGTCAGAATGCCGGAAAAATACTCCTGGCTACCGTAAAAGGAGATGTTCACGACATCGGAAAAAATATTGTGGGCGTAGTGCTGGCCTGTAATAATTTTGAAATTATAGACCTGGGCGTAATGGTTTCTTGTGATAAAATTTTGGAGGAGGCGCAAAAACATAATGCCGATATTATAGGACTTAGCGGCCTTATTACCCCATCGTTGGATGAAATGGTACACGTAGCTAAAGAAATGGAGCGCCTCAAGTTTACAAAACCCCTGCTTATTGGAGGGGCCACCACTTCAAAAGTACACACGGCTGTTAAAATAGCCCCGCACTATTCCGGGCCGGTGGTACACGTTAACGACGCCAGTAAATCGGTGCCCGTGGCCGGAAGTTTAATTTCAAACGAACTCAGAAACAATTTTATGAAAGAAGTGCTGGCAGATTACGAGCGGGTGCGCGAGCAAAATAAAAACGCCCAATCGCAAAATAAATTTATAAGTCTGCAAGAAGCCCGGCAAAATAAATTCAACATAAATTGGAATGATATAAAAATATCAAAACCGGCTTTTACCGGCGTAAAGGTGTTTACCCAATATCCCATTGATGAAATTGCGGAGTATATCGATTGGACACCTTTCTTCCACAGTTGGGAAATGAGAGGCTCTTACCCAAAAATTTTACAAGACCCCGAACGAGGGGCCGAGGCCACTAAATTATTTAACGAAGCACAGGCTATGCTCAAAAAAATAATAGAAGAAAAATGGATAGAAGCCCGTGCAGTAATTGGTATTTTTCCGGCCAACACGGTAAACCACGATGATATAGAAGTGCTATATGAAAACGGAAGCAGCAAACAATTTACTTTTCACAGTATACGCCAGCAAACCAAAAAGCCGGCAGGACAGTATAATTTGGCCCTGGCTGATTTTATTAAACCCAAAGAAGTTAATACCAGCCAGCCCGACTACATAGGAGCCTTTGCGGTATGTACCGGTTTTGGCATGGAAGAACACGTGGCCCGTTTTGAAAAAGAACACGACGATTATAACGCCATTATGCTAAAGGCACTGGCCGACCGATTAGCGGAAGCTTTTGCCGAACTCATGCATAAAAAGGTAAGAACCGAATTTTGGGCCTATGCCCAAAACGAAAACTTAAGCAACGAAGAGTTAATTAAGGAAGCTTATGCCGGCATCCGCCCTGCTCCCGGCTATCCCGCCCAGCCCGACCATACAGAAAAACTAACCCTTTGGAAATTACTGGATGTAGAAAAAAACATTGGCTTAAAACTTACCGAGAGCTTGGCCATGTATCCTACTGCGGCAGTAAGCGGCTTGTATTTTGCCAACCCCCTAGCTTCATACTTTGGCGTAGGTAAAATTACCAAAGAACAAGTAGAGGATTACGCTAAACGCAAAAACCTGAATGTAGAAGTAGTTGAAAAATGGTTGGGAACGGTGTTGGCGTATTAATTCAATTTAAATTGGAAAAGATAGTCTTTGTTTCAACATATCATGTTTCAACACAGATTTTCTCTTCTTAACTTCGGGAGGTTTTCGAAAAATAATTTTACATCTACCTCAAGTGCTGCAGCAATTTTTAAAAGAGTAGTAACAGTAATAGGTTTACCTTTTTCAATATGTGAAATGGCAGACTTATCTAGGCCAACATCAAAACCCAACTCCTCTTGAGTAATTTTTTTTCTTTTACGGAGTTGTGCAATATTATAGCCAATAACTATAAAACAATCCTTTATTTTACCCTGGCTATTTCCCACAGGTACAAAGAATTTGTATTTTTTTCGCAATAAAGTTGTATATATATACAACCCTGCTTATATTTACTTAACTAAAAATTTTAATCATGAAATCAACAACACTCGCAAAAAGGGCTTTGCATTCATTAGTAATGTACTTGCTGGCATTCCTTTCTTTTAAGAGCGCTTTGGGGCAAAACTGTAATGCTCCAAAAACGTATACGGTTCATGATAATGGCTTTTCACCGATTGACTCATTTTACATGCAACCGTATTTTATAAAGTTTAATGCTCCCGTAAACAATATGAGAACAAAAATTTTGATACAGCAATTGAGCGGTTATCCTAACTACGACATAAAACTGTATCGTGACTCGTGCAATAACTTACCGGGGAATCTATTAACCCCCACCTTAACGGTAGTAGGAGATACGGCCGTTATATACTACGCAAATTATGCCCGGGGCATAATTATTTAATATGTATGATAAACCAAAACACTTCCCCTCCGGATACGGTAAGTAGATATGCCATAAATTTTACTGCGTCTACGCCCAGTCAGTCAAATATTGGCGTATGCCCTAGTTCTGTTACGACGGGGCCATGCGAATTAGTTTGTAACGGCAGTTTTGAAAATATGGTTTCTGCAACTCCTCCCACAGGTCCTTTCGGTTTATCAGGAATAGCGAATGCATATAACTGGGGGAACGCTAATTTGGGAACTTCTGATTTATTTTGGCCCACGAACCCAACTTTTGTAAACGGGGTTCCGTGCAATTGGTTGGGTTTTCAAACAGCACATACAGGAACTTCCTATGCCGGAATTATTACAGCTTCAAATTATGACTACGGAGAATATTTGCAAACTAAGTTAGTTACCACCATGCAGGCGGGCCAATCTTATGAAATTTCAATGTATGTGAGCAGGTCTGATTTTCAAAATCCCAATAATGCAAACCTAGGAATTTATCTAACCAATACCCTTGTTTCACATCCGGGAGTTGAGCATTTAACAATCACTCCTGTAGCAGTTTTTTCAAATACAGCACTTTTAAATAACCCGAATGACTGGCAAAAAATAACCTTTTGTTATACTGCCAACGGAACAGAAAATTATTTAACCATAGGTCAAACCACTTCGCTTATTCCTTCATTTACAATTGCACCAACGTCTATAGGATCATGTACTGCCCCAAATTCTCCGTTAGTATCTGTACATAACAGCTATTTATATATTGACGACGTTAGCGTAGTTCCTCTAAGCAATACAGTTTCCATTGCAACAAGTTCGTGCAGTCCGGTTTCTTTTTCATTAGTTGGCGGATGTTTACCAAGCGCTACTTATACCTGGAATTTTGGAGATAGTTCGCCCCCTTCTTACGCTGCAAACCCGGCACATACTTACACAACTCAAGGTACTTTTACGGTAAACGTTACAGCATCTTTAACATGCGGAGTTTATACGGCTACAACAACCGTTACAACACCTACTTGCCACAACTGTTCCAGCTCACCTAGCACCAGTTATTCACCATTTAGTGCTACTGTGATTCTCACATCAACAAGCTTAAATACTCCTTTGGCAATTATTAATGACATAACAGTTCCAAATGGAGTTACCTTAACATTTGCTAATAGTGAGTTTCTGTTCGCCCCCAATGTTAAAATAACGGTAAAAAACGGAGGTAACCTGCAAATAAGAGGTTCACACCTTTACGCATGCGGAACAGAAATGTGGCAGGGAATTGTAGTAGAATCCGGAGGAAAAATATCAACTATCGTTGGCACTCCAAATACAAATTTAATTGAAGATGCTATAACCGCAATAGATGCAAGTGGCCATACAACTTCAACACTTACCGGTTTTGGCGCAATACTTGATATAAACCAAGCTATATTCAATAAAAATTTAGTGGCTGTAAAAATTGCAACTTATCAAACAAGTGCAAGCATCTATCCATTTAAAATAGCAAACAGCGTTTTTACTTGCCGAAGTTTAACATTTACACCCACAAGCTGGCCAAGTAGTCAAACTAATGGCATGAGGGCCGCATCCAATCCTACTAATGGCTTAGAAGCGCCCTACTTACTTCAAAATTTTCCGTTTACTTATTTAAAAAGCCCATACAACTATATACCTTCAGAAACAGGTATTTATGTGTTTGCTGTTGGTACTACTACCGGAAGCACCTATAGAAATATACAAATTGGCAGCACAGCCTCAACTGCCGACTATAATATATTTGATGGATTACAGGAATGTATTGCGGCCTATAATTCTAATGTGCTTAGTTTGAATAATGTGTTTCAAAACAGCCAGCGCGATTATTATTTTATTCCTCCATATGGCCCTTCTTACTGGGCTGGCGGAACGGCTATAGTACACTCGGTTGACAATACTTTTAACGCCAACTTAAATATTACAGCCAACAGCACAAACCCCGCCTTTGGCAATAGGTTTTATAATTGCCACCGCGGTATTTATATGTATAACACCTATAATTTTGTTGCGCAATATGCTACGTTTAGAAGCACACAAAGCAATACCAATACAGCCTTTGGCCCCGGAAATTCAGGTGTTTTAGCACAAACCAACCGTTTTAATTATGTTATTAGTAATAATAATGTGGCTAATGTAGCCAACCCTATAGCGGTTAATATCTGGGCAGGCAGTTATAATTTTGGAACTCCGCTTTACGGAACCTATGCCGCGCAATTGCAAATTCAAAATAATTATATAGGCTCGCAAACAACTACCGCCACGGGTATTACCACTCAGTATGTAAACCAGGCAATACATTTATTATCTGTAGTAGGCAACTCGTTTCAGGCAATAAATAATTGCGCTGTTAATACCAATACCATTAACCGTGTTTACCGCGGTATTGAAATAAACAACGTTAGCAAAACCAATTACCCGGTTAACACCGGCACCAATGTAATTACTTTGCTTAACGATAACATTTTTAACGCTACCCAAAACGCTATACGCTATACCAACAATGCAAGCGGCACCGTTAGAGGCAATACCGTAAGCGCTGTAAACACCACCAACACGCTGGTTACTTTGTTTTACGCCGGTGGTTGCACCAACAACCCAACGGTAGCTTGCAATAATTTAAGCAACAGCTGGCAGGCCTTTGAGTACAACGGACCAAACTCCAATGTGTTTTGGAGGGGGAATAAAATGCAAACACACGCCAGGGGTTTAGTATTAAACAACAAAGGTATAATTGGTACGCAAGGCAGTAGCGGGAACCCAAGTGACAATGAATGGAATAATAGTTGGGCTAGTTCCTTTGGCACCTATATAGGTACGAGCAGTGCAGCGCAAAATTCACCAATTTGGTACAGAAGCTCAGGCGGTATTTATGCGCCGCCGACGCCATCGGGAGTTGTATTTCCTGTATTTTGGTATGGGGCTGCAAATACCTTATCAACCACAACCGGTTCGTTTAATTGTGGCGGTAGTCCACCACCACCACCTTCAAGTAATATGGTGTTAAGCAATTCAAGTCTTTCAATAAACAGCACTAATTTATCTGAGGAAGAAAATTATATTTTACAATACGCTAATTATAGTCATGTAAAAAACGATGTTAGTTTAAGCTCGCTTAATCAAAGCTATATTAGCAGTAATATCAATAGCAGCATTGATAAAATGTATCAATTAAATGAACTTTATTATTCCGGAAGTCTTACATCTGCCAATTCGCTGAATAGTACAATTAGCGCAACTAATACGGTAGAGCAGAATTATAAAACATTTTATAGTCTCTACAATAAATTTAGCACAGGTAATTTCACAAGTATTGACCAGTCATCGTTGGATCAATTATCTTTGCTATGCCCGGGTACAGGTGGAGCAGTGATTTATCAAGCAAGGGCATTGAGAAGCTATATTCATAAAACTAATTATCTTTATAATGAAGATTGTGAAGTGTCAAAATATAGTGCACGTGAGAACTTTTTTAACAATATAAGTGAAAAAGCAAATTGGAGTATAGATTTATTTCCTAATCCAAATCAAGGAAGTTTTTCAATTTTGAGCAATAGACCTTCTGAAGAATTGAATGTAATTGTCATGGATATTAACGGAAAAACATTTGTTAATGAGAAAATAACAACTGAGAATTTTGTATATTTATTTCAGTTAAATCTTAAAAATGGAGTTTATATTGTAACCATTGAGAATTATGATAGCCACAGAAGCATAAAAAAGATAATTGTAGCTAAGTAATGATTATACACCTAAATAAAAATAATAAAGCAGTACAAGCTGCCTTATTATTTTTTTCGTTTATTGTTAACGCGCAAAATTTCAATAATTTAGTGCCAAATGGTAGCTTTGAGGTACAAACGAATTGCCCGACTAACAATTCTCAATTATATTTAGCAATACCATGGTTCTTAGGGCCTTCAACGGATTTATATGACACTTGCGCATCAATTGCTTCAACAGCAAATGTTCCTTATGTAGGCGGGATTTATTATGATACAGTATATCCGAAGCATGGACATGCATTTATAGGTATGCATTTATATGCAGGAAGAGAATATGCTCAGGTAGAACTAACTCAAACTTTAAACTTTGGAAACTGTTATTTTGTTGAATTTTATGTAAGAAGATCAGGAATATCTTCGCATGCTATAAACAACATTGGGGTAAATATTTCAACTAATTCTTATACATCTTATCCATATACTTCACCATTAATGGTTCCAATTCATATTACTGCATATAATAACCCAATTATCAATGACTCAAATAATTGGGTTAGGGTATCTGGCATTTATGAGCCTATAGGCGGTGAGGGATATTTAGCAATTGGAAATATGACAGATGATTTAAATACAAATTCGGAAATTATCCACCCAACAAGTCCTTTCTTCCCAACAGGATATTACTTTGTCGACGCAGTTTCAGTATTCAGTATTAACCCAGGCGGAGTTTTACCCTGGGCATATTATGATACAACGGTAATTTTAGGTGATAGTGTTTATATTGGCAATACAATGGGGGGTAATTTTAATCCACAATGGTTTACCATTGGTGGTAGTTACATTACTACCAATGCCGGTATATATGTAAAACCCGCAGCCACCACCAGTTATGTTGTAAACTACACTGTTTGTGGAATACCAAGGGCAGATACCATACAAGTTACGGTAATTGATGATTCATCAGTTACAGAAAATGAGTTAAGAAAAATGCAGTTTAAAGCTTTTCCAAATCCGGCTAAAGATGAATTGGTAATAGAATTTGAAACAGATTTTACAAAACCCAGAGAGATAAAAATGATAGATGTGTTGGGTAAAGAAGTAAGAAAAGTACTAATACAAAATAAAAAACAAAAAATAAATATTGAAGCATTAAGTAACGGTGTTTATTACCTACAATTACAA
>CAZPEC010000007.1:0-98835 GCA_964585565.1 uncultured Akkermansia sp.
TTACCGTACTGTTCTGGCAAAAATTGCTCGGACTAAACGGAGTTACAGGATTACGTGGTACTACCGATACGTTTACAATAGCTACATTCGTACAAATAAGTGTTGTTGCAGGACTGGTATAGTAGGCTGTTACCTGGTAGTCTCCGCTGTGAATTGGGTTTACATTCGGAATAGTTGGATTCTGTAAACCTGACTGGTAAGCGTTGGGCCCTGTCCAGCTATAGCTTGTAGCGCCTTGAGAAGAAGCTGTCATATTAAGATTGCTTCCCTGACATAGCGTAAAAAACGGAGTAACATTAAGCGGAGCAACAGGAACTACCGCCGCACTGGTGGTAGCCATAGCACTACAAGTTAAACTAGGATTATTGGCAGGAGGAGGATATACGTTTGTTACAACCAGAGTATATATACCTGTTGCAACAGGCATAGCATTAGAAATAGATGCACTGGCTGTATTAGCAGTAAAGTTATCAGGGCCAACCCAAGAGTAAGTAGCCGTAGCTGTTGCATCTGTAATTGCTGTAGAGCCTATATCCAACTGTGTTCCCTGACAAACAGGTCCGTTATTAGACGTGGCAGAAATTGTAGGAGTTGGCTTTACATGAACGGTAACCTGAGAAACAACAGGACAACTTCCTGGATTAGCAGTTACCTGATAAACGCCGCTCATATTGGGTTGAACATTTATTAGCACAGGATTTTGCAACGTGCTAGTGAATGCAGCAGGGCCTGACCAGGTGTAAGTCATGGCAGTTGTTGGAGACGCAGATGTTTGAACATTCAAACTCAAGGTAGAACCACTGCAAAGGGCTGTAACACTGGCACTATTGGCAGAAGCAGTAGCAGTTATAACACCCGGAGGAGTCATGTTCACGTAAACCATATAATCCTCCGCTTCACCGTAAGTTGTGAAGTTACAAGGATCTATTATATTTCCGGGAACAGCCCACTGAGAACGAACTCTTAGACGGTAGGCCCCTGCAGGTTGGGCAGGAGGAACGGTAAAATTAATGGGGGCATGCCAAGCGGGGCCAGCGAGTGCACCAGGTGTCCAAGTAACCCTTTCAGCGGGGATTTGAAAAACACCATCTCCGCTCCAATCAATAAATATGGCAAAGCCTTGAGCCCAAATGTTACCCGCCTGCAAATTACAGGTAATAACCTGCCCCGGATTAACCACTAAATAATGTTGACAACCGTGGAACCAGTAGTTTCTTTGACCAACAGCAGGGAAATTCTGCGTGTTGCAACCGCTATTATTGTTTACAATATTAACAACAGCTCCGGTTGTGTTGAAACTATTGATGAAGTCGTTGATAAAATTCCCTGGTGTATTTGAGGGACCCACCTGATTACAAGGAACAGCGCCATACATAGGCATGCAAAACGGGGCCGGACCAACAAGAGCCTGAGAATTTACCCTACCGGAAAATAAAAAACTTACAACAACCAGTAGCGAAGCGAGTTTATGGATTCTATTTTTCATCTTGTTATGTAAAATTCGTTTAACTAAATAAAATTATTGTTGGGGTACAAACTTGTGTAACAAATCCTTCTCCGGAAGCAAAACTACTGCATCACGAACTCCCGGTATTTGTATAACTGCCTCTTCATTGAGTTTCCTTTCAAGCTCGAAGCGGCTAATATCAATAATGGAAGGTTCGAGCATTATACCGTCAGCAAAAGCGTTTTTCTTGATATAGAAAGACTCGCTAAAATACCACATTTCCTTGGTATACTGCATTTTGTTATTAGCTTTCCATTTTTCAAAAACCTCACCACCGCCATGACGAGCAGCAAGATAGACTTCATACATACTCACCTTTTCGGGATTGAGTTTAAACTTGGATACGTCTTGAGAAAAACCCAAAAAAGACGTAAGCAATAAAGCAAAAATTGCGAGCGATTTCATATTACTATTTATTGTTTTCAAATTCATAGTACAAAAGTAACCTAAGTAGCTGAGAAATACGCTATTTTTCAATAACCAAAAGCCCTATTTCGCTCAATCTATGGAGATCTAACCACCTGAGTTAATCAATTTAATTGGATTACACTTTTTCTAAAAGGTTTTAGTCTTTTTGAAGTGCAACACTTGCTCATCTAAAATTTTCAAAATCCTGATAATGAATTACTTATTTTTTAACATCAATTCCAGGGTAAATTCTACTTCCGATTCGGTGTTGAATTTAGAAAAACTGAATCTAAAACTTTGTTTTATTTCATTTTCCCTTAAACCCATCGCTTTTAATACATGAGAAGTTTCGCCGTTTGAAGAACTGCAGGCTGATCCGCTTGAAAAAGCTATTTTGGATGTCCACTTTTTTAAATCAGGTAAAAAAGGAAATTGAATATTGGAAGTATTGTACAGTCTGTTTCTTGTACTGCCGTTAATACGCAGCCCCTCCATATCAAGAAGGCGATGTTCAAATTGATTTTTCAATCGAGAAATATGCGCACTGTTTTCCCAATAATCTCTGCGGGCTATTTTACATGCTTTGCCAAAACCAACAATTGCCGGAACATTGAGAGTACCGGAACGGTAACCTTGTTGATGGGAGCCCCCATGAATAATAGATTGCAATTTATCAGCTGCTGTTTGATTTTTTACGAACAAAGCTCCTATTCCTTTTGGTCCATGCATTTTATGGGCACTAAAAGCCATTAAATCAACTCCACATTCTTGGCAATCGAACAAATATTTTCCCAAATACTGTGTAGCATCGCAAAAAAATAACACATTAGACTTTTTACATAGTGTATTGATTTCTTCAATGGGATTCAAAACACCTGTTTCATTGTTGGCGGCCATGATAGCAACCATTGCAGTGTTCTCACTAATGGCATTTTTTAAATCTTCAATATCTATTTCACCTTCCGGATTAACCGGAAGATAAGTAATCGTAACCCCACAATACCGCTCAAGCCACTCACAAACATCCAGAACAGCTTTGTGCTCAGTTGCTGTTGTTATAAGATGTTTTTTCTTACACTCCGGGTTGAGGAATATACCCTTTAAAGCCATATTTACTGACTCGGTTGCTCCTGAAGTAAAAATGATTTCATTAGGAGAAGCATGAATAAAAGAAGCAATCTCTTCCTTAGCAAGTTCTACAGCAGCTTCGGCCTGCCAGCCGTAAGCGTGTAATTTACTGGAAGCGTTACCGTAAAAAATTGAAAAATACGGAAGCATGGCATCCAACACTTCTTTATCAACAACTGTGGTGGCATTATTATCAAAGTATACTATCTTGTTCGTCACGCTTTTAACTTTACCTTTGCGTTTTTATCTGGCCAATAAAGGTATAAATAAACACTATCTTTTGCTGCACCTTATTGTGTTTATTTGGGGCTTTTCTCCCATTTTGGGTCGCTATATTACCATAGATGCCTTTGCACTTGTTTGGTACAGAATACTAATTACGGTTGTAGCCATATTGTTGTATATAAAATTTCGCAGAATTACAATTACCACTACTAGGGCAGATTTGGTGAAACTATCCGGAATTGGTTTAATTATTTTGGTGCATTGGTTGTGCTTTTACGGAGCCATTAAGGTTTCCAATGTGTCGGTAACCATGGTGGCGTTTAGTACCGGTACATTGTTCAGTTCTTTTACAGAGCCTTTGTTCTATAAAAGAAGAATACGAATTTACGAAGTGCTTATAGGGTTGGTAATAATTGTTGGTATTGCATTTATTTTTACCATTCAATTTGAATACCGCTTAGGCATTACACTGGGCATCATTGCCGCTTTTACGGCTTCTATCTTTGGAGTTTTAAACGGACTCATGGTAAAAAGAATAAGTGCGCCGGTTATCTCTTTTTATGAATTACTAGCTGCGTTCGTGGGGCTAAGTATCTACCTCTCATTCGCCAATAATTTTAATAATTCGTTTTTCAGTCTAGATGCGGCATCTGTAAACGGACTTTTAATTTTATCTCTTGTTTGTACTGTTTTTCCATTTATTGCGAGTGTAAATCTTAATAAATATCTAAGTCCGTATACTCAAATTCTAACCGTAAATTTAGAAACAGTATATGGGATTATTTGGGCCATTATTTTTTATAATGAAAATAAAGAATTACAGCCTTTATTCTACATAGGGGTGTTGATTATTTTAGTTGCTGTATTTATAAACCCCATAATAAAATATAAACTGGAGCGTAAAAAATCTTAACTTTACATTAAACGCAGGCGATTTATGAAAAAAAACGTTTGTAAAGAGTGTGGAGAAGAAATAAAGGGAAGGTCGGATAAAAAATTTTGTGACGACAGTTGCCGGAACAACTATAACAATAAGCTAAATAGTGACAGCAATAATTTTGTAAGAAACATAAATAATATCCTCCGAAAAAACAGAAGGATTCTTAAACAAACCCTCAAACGCGAAGAGGTGCTGAAATTAAACAAACAGAAATTAATAGATCAGCAATTTAATTTTATGTATTTTACAAACGTGGTTCATACGAAAAATAACACCACCTACTATTACTGCTACGAGTACGGATATTTACTTTTAGAGAACAATCAGATTTTACTGGTGAAAAAACACAATGATAAAAGTAAAACGCCAAGCAAGCCCAGTGAGCAGAGCAATACAACTACTTGATTTTTCTTCCCAGTTCTCGTTCCGTATCGCGTTTTTTAATATCCTGTCGTTTGTCGAACTCTTTTTTACCTTTGCTTAGGGCAATCTCTAACTTGGCGTAGCCTTTATCGTTAATAAATAATTTTATGGGAATAATAGTTAGGCCTTTATCTGTCAGACTTCTGCTCAGTTTTCTTAACTCCGATTTTTGCAATAACAATTTTCTCTCTCTGAGCGGATCGTGACTATAAAAAGATGCCTGACTGTACTCACTAACATGCATGTTTTTAACGTAAAGTTCCCCGTTTTTAAAATAGCAGTAGCTGTCACTTAATCCCGCCTTCCCTTCCCGAATAGCTTTAATTTCGGTACCGGTAAGTACAAGGCCTGCCGTATATTTTTCTAAAAACTGATAATCGAAACGAGCGCGACGGTTTTCGATATGGATGTTATTGCTTAACTTAGGCACAGCCAAAATTAATGAATTAATGCCAGATACCGGAATAACGCTCAAAGAAGCCGGTGTTCATCAGATTGAAACAATATCGGCCTTGGCCAAAGAAATTTGGTTTGATTACTACCCTGCTATTATTAGCCATAACCAAATTGAATACATGCTAAATAAAATGTACAGCCGCAAAGCTCTGGAGGAACAAATGTTAGGCAATAAAGATTGCTTTTTACTAATTGAGTTGGAGAATAAACCTGTTGGTTTTATTTCATTTAACGAAAAGATATCAGGCGAACATTTTATTAATAAATTTTATGTAAAACAATCATTAGCAAAAAAAGGTATAGGCACTTTCGTGTTCAACAAATTCCTTGTTTCATTTAATCCAAATATCATAAGACTTACGGTAAACAGACAAAATTATAAAGCCATTAACTTTTACTTCAAAAATGGGTTTACGATTGAGCAAACCGCCGACTTTGATATTGGCGGGGGCTACTTTATGAATGATTTTATTATGATTTGGAGAAATAACGTCAAATAATTCCTACTTCAGACTGCTTTACCCAGCCCTCATTTCCATTTTCGAGTTTAATTAATATCCAATCTCCTGTAGCTTCCACAATGCGAACCTTTGTTCCTTCATGTAAGGTAAACTTAAGTACACCGCTTTTATTGGGTTCATTTATGATTTTTACTTCGCGGTTTAAGATTATTGCAAACTTATTCTCCATTCGACTATTTAATGATGTTTTCCCAAAAAGATAAAAAGCAACCGTTGCCGATAAAAACAAAATAGTTAAGAAAAAACCTATCCTTTTACCGGAAGGTTTTTTGGATGATACAAACAAAAAAACAGAGGCACAACACATAAAAGAAAACATAACAGAAAACCATGCCCAAGCCTGAGTACTTAAGGAGTTCACAATACCTGATTTAATGGCACTGATAAAATAATTTTCATGTGCATCAATTTTATCAATAGTTTTGGATGAGGCAATGCCAAGGTTAATTTTTATATCCTCGTCATTAGGGTTTAACTTTCTGGCTAATTCGTAGTTGTATATGGCATAACCCAACTCTTTATTTCTGTAGTAGGCATTTCCCAGGTTGTAATAAAGCTCATAGGCTACATTACCTTCGGAAATGAGTTGATTGTATAGCTCAATAGCCTCCTTATATTTTTTATTATCATAGGCTTCTGCTGCTTTTTCAAGTTTTTCATTAGACTTAACCAGCAAAGCCGGAAATAAAAGAAACAATATGTATACTGTATAGTGCCTCATGCCACATTCTTGTTTAATTGTTCTTCCAGTCTTCCTATCAGTTCAACTACAGATTCATATACCTCTGTTAAATTTCCGCTTACCGATCCGGGGGCGTATTTAGCAAATTCACTTTGTTCCAATGTAGTTAATACTTTCGCTATATCTGAATCCGAAATCTGTTTATTCTTAAGCGAGTCTGCTATATTTTCTTTCGATAGATATGCGGGCTCTATGCAAAGCTTATCTGCTATATATCGATTTAAAGCCAATAGAATTTCGTTATAAAATTTATCCTTATCATTTTCACGCATATACTTCTCGGCACTAGCAAGTTGTTTTTTAGCTAACTTAATTGCCCTACGCTGTTTTACCAACACAATATTGCTGTTTTCTTTTATGTACTTTCTTCTACCTACCAGCGCCAAAAGCAGTAAAAAGACAGGAGATAATAATAAACCAATATGAGCTGAAGAATTGAAAAATTCGGTTTCCTTTTTTTCCAGTGTTATCTTACCGCGCTTAATATAGCGAATATCATTTTCGGTTTCTTTTACTCTGTTTAATGGGGAATATACCTGTGCTCCTGCTGTGGAAGAAGGGTCCGGAGGAAGTACGATAATTTTTATTTGAGGAGAAGGAATTACCACGTACTTTTTAGTTTCTAAATTAAAGTAGCTGAATCCTAAATTGTTAAGTTCATACTCCCCTTCTTCCCTTGGTATAACCAAGTAATCAAAAACCTTGGCATTTGCTGTTTCCTGTAGTTTTGGGTCATATTTCTCGAACGATTCGGGTAAGTCAACAGAGGGGGCATCTATCAATTTCATATTTCCCTTACCACTTATAGTAATTTTTAAATTAAACGCATCGTTAGCCTTTAAGGTTGTTTTATTTACTTCCGCCTTATATGAATACGCCCCTACCGCTCCGCTAAAATTTGAGGGTCTTCCTTCTTTGGGAAGCTCCATCACCTCTATAGTAGCGGTATTGCTTTTTAACTTTATGGCTACATCTTCATAACCGGTACCAAAAAACTGTTCCCATACATTTCTAGGCTTGGCGCTGTTGGCTCTTCTGATTACCACTTCCTCTTCAAGAGGGGCAATACTTATTTTTCCGGATTTAGAAGGCGCAGCCTGGTGATGAAAAAGCTGATACACGTAGTATTGTATTCCGTTAACCACTTCGTTTGGAAGCTGCTTGATTGTTCCGGTTGGTTCTAAATTTTGAGACCAAAACCCGTCATAATTAGGTACATTTCCTTTTTGAAAACCTAAAAACTGATAGCGCGTATAAAGCTTCTGGGTTATTGTAATTTGCTCTCCCAGATAACACTTATTTTTACTTAGAATAGTTCTCATGAATATATCTTCTCCACCGCCTTGAACAGAGGATGAATTTCCGGAAGATTGAGAAGCTGATTGCTGTGATTTACCTACTTCTATGGTAATCGGAGAGGTCTCTAGTTTTTGACCGTTAGAATTAATACTTGCTGAACCAATGGTAAATTTACCTTCTTTTCGAGGAACTAAAAGATAAGACAAAATTACCGATTGCGACATCTGCCCGTTAATGTACTGTATACTCGTACTTTGATTGGGGCCTCCGGCTATTTCAAAGTCTCGCAAGTTGGGTGGAGTAAAATCGCTGGCTTGAACAGTGATTACAAAACTTAACTCAAAAACCTGACCAACCTGCGGATTTTTATTATTTACCTGAGCATAAAATTTTTGAGAGTACCCACTTACGGGTTTGGCAAAAAAAACAAGCGAGAAAAGTATGTGAAGAAAAAACCTACGCATTTTCAACCCTTGAATTTAGTATAAAAAGATTTTTTAAGCGAGGGCGCATTAGTTAAGTTTTATTAAAAAATTACCAGTCTTTATCCGTATTGTATTTAGATGCATCTTCCTGTTTTTGTTTGCGTTTATCCTGCGCCCGCTTCTCGGCATTCATTAACGCCTTTAGTATACGTTCTGCATCTTCTTTATTAATATTTTGTTGCTGCTGTTGTTGCTGCTGTTTATCCTTGCTTTGATTTTGTTGGTTTTGATTCTGTTTCTGATTTTGATTATCAGACCCTCCTCCTTTTTTATCTTTGGGTGGACGATTTTTGAGTGCATAGGCTAGATTATACCGGGTTTCTTCATCTTTCGGATTAATTTTAAGTGCTTTTTTATATGCTGTTATGGCCTGTTCGTAATCTTTTTTTTGTAAATAGCAGTTCCCTATATTATGCCATGCTTTTTGAAGGGTGTCAGGGTGGGAAACACTGTTTGCCACCACAGCAAAATTCTGAGCAGCTTCTTCTAACACCAAACCTGCCAAAGAATCTGAATTTACCTTTTGATTTGCCTGAAAAAAAACATTTTTTGGATTTTTTATCTCGGCAGCACTCCGGTATAAGGCGGTTCCTAAATTAAAGTGAGCTTTATAGTTGTGAGGATTTATTTTGATGGCTTCTCTGTATTCGTGAGAGGCTCTTACATAATTGGAGTCATAGTAAAACTTATTTCCATCATATACTCTTTTGGCGTCTTTTTGGGAAAAGGCAATAGCATTTAAAAATAAAAAAAAGACAACTAAACACGTTGTTACATATTCATACGTCCAATATTTATTAACGGTTTTCATTGCCATACAAGTTTAATTTTTTAAACCATTCGCTCGCTCTTTCCGAAAGTATAAACTCTAAAAACAAAAACGCCAGGGCTAAACCTAAAAACCACTGGAACTGGTCCTCGTAATCGGTATACATCTTGGTATCGAATTTTTCTTTTTCAAGCTCATCCAATTTATTGAGAATGGATTTTATACCCAAATCGTTCTGACTCGCCTGAACGTATACTCCATTTGCTTTACCGGCAATTTCCTTTAGTATATCGGCATTTAAGCGGGTAATAATAGTTTCTCCGTCCTTGTTTTTTCGATATCCTTTTATTACACCATTTTCAACCAAAGGAATGGGAACTCCGTTTAAAGAGCCTATTCCAATGGTATTAATCATTATTCCTTTTGAGGCAGCTTCTTCTGCCTCTTTTAGTGCCTCCTCTTCGTGATTTTCTCCATCGGTAATTAAAATTATGGCTTTGTTTTTGCCAATATCTTTACCAAAAGATTCAGTTGCTTTTCTAATGGCAGCGCCTAAATTAGTCCCCTGCACAGGTACCATTTTTGTATTTATGGAAGAGAGGAACATTTTAGCGGCATTATAATCGCCGGTAATAGGTAGTTGAACGTAGGCCTCTCCGGCAAAAATCACCAGGCCTAACCTGTCTCCTTCCAAACCATCAATCATTTTTTCAAGTGCGTACTTTGCTCTTTCCAAACGATTTGGTTGTAAATCCTGCGCAAGCATACTGTTACTTACATCCAAACATACAATTATATCTGCCCCTTCGCGTTTTACTTCTGTTAATTTACTTCCGGTTTGTAAATTACATAAAGCCAGAATCAAACTGCTGAATGCAAGTATGAAAAGCAGCCACTTCCAATTTCGGTTTTTTGCGCTGTAGTACGGCATTAAATCCTTTACCAAATTGGTATTGCCTAATTTTTTAAGTTTTTTGATACGAGAAACTTGATATGCCCAAATGAGTATAACAAACAATCCCAAACAGGCAAAGGCGTAAAAAAATTGGGTATGTTCGAACTTAAACATCAGGGTATATATCTAAACAAGGTTAAACGAAGTATAAATTCCAGTAATAGTGATACAACAGCAATAACGGCAAAGGGTAAAAAATGTTCTGCCTTATTAGTGAAGCTTTTTTCACTCACAATTGTTTTTTCCATTTTATCTATTTCTCTTGAGATGCTTACTAAGCTATTTTTATCGGTAGCCCTAAAATACTTTCCTCCTGTTTTTTCAGCTATTTCAGTCATCACTTTTTCATCTATTTCAACATCTACATAGTCATATTCGTATTCGCCCTGAGCATACATGGCCACAGGCTGCAATGCTTTTCCTCTGGAGCCCACGCCGATGCAATACACTCTTACACCAAATGTTTGTGCCAGTTCGCCGGCTGTTAAAGGAGCTACTTCTCCGGAATTATTAACTCCATCACTCAACAAAATAACTACCTTGCTTTTTGCCTGACTGTCTTTAATCCTTGCTACAGCAGTTGCCAATCCCAAACCAATAGCGGTTCCTTGGTCTAAAGAGCCTGCTTTAATTTGATCAAACATATTAAGCAACACTTTATGATCGCTTGTGAGTGGACACTGTGTAAAAGCCTCTCCTCCAAATATTACGAGTCCTAAACGGTCGTTTGGTCTGGCTTTAATAAAATCTTTTATTACGTCTTTTGCTACCTCCAAACGATTAGGCTTAAAATCTTTTGCCAGCATCGAAAGGGATATATCCAAGCTTAATACAATATCAATACCCTCGGTCTTGGAATCCTTCCAACTGCTGCGAGACTGTGGTCGGGCAAGACCAAGAATAATAAACGAGATTCCTATCATACGTAAAACAACTAATGCATGTCTCCATTTTGGTTTAGTAGAGACGGGCATTCCTGAAAAAAGTGTAAACGAAGAAAAATTTAACTCAGCCTCCCTCTTTTTAAAAGTTAAAAAATACCATGCCAGCATGACAGGAATCAGCAAAAACAACCAAAACCACCTGGGCTCAGCAAATTGTATGTCGCCAAAAAAATCTATCATACAGGTTGATGTTTCTCTTCCGTTGAAGTTTTTAATTCTTCTACACTATATTCTTCTTCTCTTTTTGTACCATTCACAAAATCAAATGCATTTTGAAGCGTAAGTTGATGTTCCTGCTCAACAGGCATCATTTTGGCAAATTTTACAAAGTCGCTCAAAATAAGTATCTGCCTTAGTTTTTCCATACTTACCGGATCTACCACCTGGTTTTTCATGATTTGCAAAATTTCATCGGTGGTACTTTCCAAAGCGTTAATACCATATCGCTGTTCCAGGTACAAACGTAAGGTGTCGGTAATAGAAGAGTAATACTCTTTGTTCTTCCCTTCTTTCCATATTTGTTCTTGTTTTATTTTTTCGAGAGCTGTAAGCGCTAGTATATGAGCCGGAATTTTTGGTTTTTCAGGTTCAACAATTTTCTGTTTTCTTTTTTTGTTAAGCGTGTATATAATGCCAAATAAAATGGCTGCAACAATAATTCCGGAAATAAAGATGTAAATGTAATCTTTATACCACCTCCAGTTAAAGGGTTCGCCAAACGGTTCTTTTATGTCCTTTGTTTTGGTTAAACTGCTGTCGGTAGGAACTGTATGCACCTCTAAAAGCAGCGCTTCACTCAATAGGGGTTTTGATGTATCTCCGTTCACAATAAATTTGAACGGGGGTATTACATAATAACCACTGTCGTATACACTAATAATGAGTTGTTGATGTTGCCTGATTAAAGATGCATTATTTTTATCGGGCAACATGGTATCAATTCTGCTTGTAGATAATACCTCTATTTTTTCGGTAAGCGTATCATTTATTGCGGGCCACACTATGTTGGTGTTTGACTTAGCATCTATATACACATAGATATCCAACTTTACCTGTTCTCCAATACGTATTTTTGAAGTATCTGTAAATACCTCCACCCTTGGCTGCTCATTTTGCGCATAAATACGTAACGAAATGAGTATTAAAAAACAAACTATTTTTAGCAAAATGCGCATTATCTCTTTTTAAACAAATTAATTAGTGGTTTTACATAATTTTCATGGGTGAAAATTGTTGTTGAATCTACACCACTTCTGTTTAGTACATCTTTCAAACGGTTTTCAAACTCGAGTTTATTTTTTTGAAAATTTTTTCTAAAGCGCTTATCATCTGTATCTACCCATAAAATTTTACCTGTTTCATTATCTTTTAATTTTACCAAACCAATGGAAGGAATTTCCGTTTCAGTTTTATCGGCTATACGTAGGGCTACCAGGTCGTGGCGTTTATTACTTATTTTTATGGCATCGGAATAATTAAATGGAGCTAAAAAATCACTTAGCAAAAAAGCGATAGACCTTTTTTTAATAGCATTAGTCAGAAACTTGAGAGGCACTTCTATATCCGTTCCTTTACCGGAAGGTTGGATATTGAGAATTTCACGAATAATTCGAAGTATATGCGATTTTCCCTTTTTTGGCGGAATAAATTTTTCTATTTTGTCACTGAAAAAAATTACCCCTACTTTATCATTATTTGTTGATGCAGAAAAAGCTATCACAGCGCATAACTCTGCTATTAAATCTTTTTTTATTTTCTCAAGAGTACCAAATAAACCACTTGCACTAACATCCACCAGTAACATAACAGTTAACTCTCTTTCTTCTTCAAATACTTTTACATAAGGAGAATTAAAACGAGCTGTTACATTCCAGTCTATGGCTCTTACATCATCTCCCGGAATATACTCCCTAACCTCAGAAAAAGCCATACCCCTCCCTTTAAAAGCACTGTGGTACTCTCCGGAAAAAATTTGCCGACTGAGTCCGCGTGTTTTTATTTCAATTTTTCTGACTTTTTTTAGCAGCTCCGACGTTTCCATTTAATTTTCATCCATATTATTTTTTAAAGCGGCTATACAAATAGTTTCCTGCTTTGTAAGAAGCCATCAGTAACCAAAAGAATATTATTGCCAGCGAAACCTTGTACGTAAAAACTTTAGCATAATGCTTTTTGTTATCAATTTTTTTATTTCCGGCATAGTATATTCCGTAGTGGTTTCTTTCACTCATATACTCACTAAATGTTTCGCTAAAAGTCATTTCATCCTTTATATCTGGATGTATATAATAAAACTCCGATGCAGGTTTAAAATGAATTTTTTCTGACTCGTTTAGTTTATCATAATCAGTAACCAACAAGCGGGAGTAAGATGAGTCTGCCGTAATTACTTTTAAATTTTTGGTAGTTCCGGATAAATTAGCATGAAAAATATCCACGGTATTAAGTGAAAGACCATTTTCATTCTTAACAGCTATTTTTTGGGATGTTAAGTCTACGAATACCCAACGGTTTTGGTCGTACAAGAAACATTCATTAAATACATGCCCGGAAATTCCCACTCCTCCAACCCAACCGGCCACTCCAATTTTTCTGCATGGGATTCCGGCAACATTAGCAAATAAATGAAGTATATCAGAATAATTAGCACAATCTGCTTGCTCTTTGCCGGAAGTTATGAGTTTATACTGATTTAACGGGCTTAACGATTTTATTTGCTCTCCCGGAGCACCCTCATGTGGTTTTATTTTTTTCAATAAATAAAAGCACAAACTATTAAGCTTTTGAGATGCCGTTAATGAATCCGAAAGGCCGGAGATACTACTGATTATTTTTTTTGTTTCATCAATTTCCTGCGGTGTTGATTTGGGTGATTGCCTTGTCCAAAAAGATAATGGCTTTACCTCTTTGTCATAAAGCAACCAATCTGATTTAAGGATAGAAAAAGATTTATCATCAGCATTAAATTCAACAGTAAGAGTAGTGTTGTAATTTTTATCGCTCTTGTTAGTGATAGTGTATGTATAAATTCCTTTTTTAAGTTTAGCGCGAGGCGTACCTGAAAGAACATAGTTTGTGGTGGAGTCTTCTGAAACAGTCCATAAAAATTCTGAAATACCCGGAGAAAATTGAAAGAGCAGCGTATCTCCTTCTTTAAGAGATAAACCTGTTATCCTACGACTTTCTTCTATGAGATAAAAAGAATTATAGTCCATAGAATCGGTGTATAAATATCCGTTGAATCGGTTGATGTACATATATCGATTAATAAAGAACAAGCTTATAACAACACAAGTAAAAAAAACAAACCAACGATGTTTGTACAAAACACTCATCTTTCCTCTATGGAACCTCAACCGTATTCAGTATTTCATTGATAATTGTTTCTGAGGTGATGTTTTCCGCTTCTGCCTCATATGTTAAACCAATGCGGTGGCGCATCACATCCATACATACAGCACGGACATCTTCCGGAATTACATACCCTCTCCTCTTAATAAACGCATAAGCTTTTGAAGCCAGAGCCAGGTTAATGGATGCCCTCGGAGAACCACCGTAAGAAATAAGGCCTTCAAACTTGGCCAGCTTATGTTCTTTTGGAAAACGTGTAGCAAAAACTATATCTACGATATAGCGTTCTATTTTTTCGTCCATGTATACATCCTTCACAATAGTTCGTGCCTTAATTATTGCATCAGGGTTCAATATTGTGTTTGGTACAGGCATGCCGGCGGGCGATAAATTTGATGAGATGATTTTTCTCTCTTCTTCCTTGTTGGGATAGCCTATTACCACCTTAAGCATAAAACGGTCCATCTGTGCCTCAGGTAAAGGATAAGTTCCCTCCTGCTCCACGGGATTTTGAGTAGCCAGCACCAAAAAGGGATTAGGCAGCTTAAAAGTTTCTTCTCCTATGGTTACTTGCTTTTCCTGCATTGCCTCCAGTAAGGCAGATTGTACTTTGGCAGGGGCACGATTAATTTCATCGGCAAGAACAAAATTGGCAAAAACAGGCCCCTTTTTAATCGTAAACGATTCCTGCTTCTGATTATAAATCATAGTTCCTATTAAATCGGCAGGAAGTAAATCAGGAGTAAATTGTATACGGCTAAACTTGGCATCTATGCATTTAGCCAGAGTATTAATGGCAAGTGTTTTCGCCAACCCGGGCACCCCTTCCAACAATATATGTCCATTACTTAATAGTCCTATCAGTAACCGTTCAACCATTGTTTTCTGGCCAACAATTACTTTATCCATTTCTATATTTAGCAAATCCACAAAGGCACTTTCGCGCTGGATGCGTTCGTTAATTTCCTTAATATCTACCATAAAAAGTGATGATTGTAATGAGGCGTAAATATAGTAACCATGCGGGTTAGAGCATTTTTACGTGCTGTTAAA
Organism: uncultured Akkermansia sp.; assembly: GCA_964585565.1. GTDB lineage: Bacteria > Bacteroidota > Bacteroidia > B-17B0 > Aurantibacillaceae > Aurantibacillus. Next base: position 15,207 of record CAZPEC010000007.1, read on the forward strand.
TTATGTTAAGCTAACATGCTTTAAATCATGCACTTAAAAGGATTTTTGAATTAGGCGGAACATGGCTTTTTGTTATCTTTGTACGAATTACCAATTAACTTTATTTATTTATGGTTGAGGCTATGCTGAGAAGTAAAGAATTAATGCAACTGGAAGAAAAATACGGGGCACACAATTATCATCCCATACCTGTTGTATTGGAAAAGGGAGAAGGTGTTTACGTGTGGGATGTAGAAGGGAAAAAATATTTCGACTTCTTATCGGCATACAGCGCCGTAAATCAGGGGCATTGCCATCCTCGTTTACTGAAAGTATTGAACGAGCAGGCAAAAAAAATTACCCTAACCTCCAGAGCCTTTTACAACAACCGTTTAGGTGAATACGAAAAATACATCACAAACTACTTCGGGTTTGATAAAGTACTACCCATGAATACCGGTGTGGAGGGTGGAGAAACTGCCTTAAAACTAGCCAGACGCTGGGCATACGAAGTAAAAGGAGTAAAAGAAAATGAAGCCAAAATTGTGTTTGCCGAGGGTAATTTTTGGGGACGAACATTGGCTGCCATCTCTTCCAGCAGCGATCCAAGCAGTTATAAAGGGTTTGGGCCATATATGCCGGGTTACTTAAAAGTTCCTTACAATAACTTGGAGGCATTGGAAAGCGTGCTGAAGGACAAAAATGTTGCCGCCTTTATGGTGGAACCCATTCAGGGCGAAGCAGGAGTAGTTGTACCCGATAAAGGATATTTGAGCGGTATACGAGAATTGTGCGATAAATACCGCGTATTATTTATAGCAGACGAAATTCAAACCGGCCTTTGCAGAACAGGGAAAATGCTTGCCTGTGATCATGAAAATGTTAAACCCGATATTTTAATTCTGGGAAAAGCGCTAAGCGGAGGAATTATGCCCGTAAGTGCTGTTTTGGCAAACGATGAAATAATGCTTACCATAAAACCCGGAGAGCACGGCAGTACCTACGGTGGAAACCCTCTTGCATGCGCAGTTGCCACAGAAGCCCTCCAAATACTTAAGGATGAAAAATTGGATGAGAATGCTCACAAACTGGGCAATATATTAAGAAACGGCTTGTTGAAAATAATGGAGGAAACGGACTGTGTTAGCACTGTAAGAGGAAAAGGTTTACTAAACGCCATTGTAATAAAACCGAAAAACGGAAAAACCGCCTGGGATTTATGTCTCATTATGGCAGAAAATGGTTTGTTGGCAAAACCCACCCACGGAGATATTATTCGATTAGCTCCTCCGTTAGTAATAAACGAAGAGCAAATAGAAGAGTGTCTTGCCATCATAAAAAAATCCATTCTTCAATATTAATTTTATTTTTTTATGTCCTTACTCTATCATTTCGGTCATACTACAGACTTTGAAATGAAAGCTACCACTTTTTTTGGACTGGAAGAATTATTGGAAACCGAAGTAAAAAAACTAGGCGGAAAAAACGTAAAAGCATTTAAACGAGGGGTTAGTTTTACAGGGGATTTGGGCTTTCTATACAAAGCAAACCTTTGCCTTAGAACGGCAATAAAAATTATTATTCCGATAAAAAATTTTACGGCAAACAACAACGATGATTTTTACAAAGGAATTCACTCCATAGAGTGGGAAAGTTTTATTCATTACAATGAAAGTTTTAAAATAGAATGCGTGGTAAACTCACCACATTTTGATCATAGTCTTTTTATGGCACAAAAGGCTAAGGATGCCATTGTTGACCGCTTTAGAAATAGATACGGAAAAAGGCCAAGCGTGGATTTGATATTTCCCACTCTCCGAATATACATTCATGTTTTTAAAGACGAAATAGGTGTTCACATTGACTCGAGTGGAGAATTACTATACAAAAGAGGTTACAGAACAGACACCAACAAAGCACCTATAAACGAAATATTAGCTGCAGGCCTGGTAATGTTAAGTAATTGGCAACCTCATCAATTTCTTATAGATGGTATGTGCGGAAGCGCTACTATTGCTATCGAAGCCGCTTTGTGGGCAAATCAAATACCCCCCGGAATTTTTAGAAAAGAATTTGCTTTCATGAAATGGAAAAATTTTGATGCTTCTCTTTTTGATTTAATTACCGAAAGTTCTTTGAATAAAATAAAAGAACAAGAGCTTAGTGTTTTAGCAAATGACATTTATGAGCCCACCCTAAAAAAAGCCAGGGTAAATATCAAAAATGCAAAACTGGAAGATGTAATCAAAACAAACCATAAATCTTTTTTTGATTTAATCCCTGAGAAAAAATCGGGAGTGATCATCTTAAACCCACCATACGGCGAACGAATAAGCAAAAAAGAAATTGCTTCCTTTTACAAACAAATAGGTGATAAACTAAAAAAAGACTTTACCAACTACACCTGCTGGATAATTACCGGCAGCTTAGAAGGCTATAAAAATATTGGCTTAAAACCAAGCAAAAAAATTACCTTGTACAACGGTTCCATAGAATGTCGCTATTTACGTTATGATTTGTACGAGGGAAGTAAGAAAATAAAGAAACAAATTCTGCCAAGCACCTGATGTTTCAACTACTCCAACTTACATTTTGAGTACGTACTGCTGCCGCTGGCTTTTTTTGTACATTCCGATTCGGCTTGTCCTTTATTTTTAGCTTTAATGTCAAAATGTTCATCTCCGCCACCAACTTTATCGCAGTGGCACTCGTAAGTTTTTTTGCAGGATGCTGCTGTTACAGCCAGTATGGCTGCCATTCCAATTGTTAGAATTTGTTTTTTCATGTTGTTTGTTTTTTGGGGTTAGTAATTAATTTATTTTTTTCGTTCCATTTTTAAAATCACTTTTTTTCCGGAAAAGCCATAGGCATTCATACTCTCTGCCTCAAAATAATTTCTTTTACTTTTTCTGATTTTATACACGCCACTAAAAGCAATGCACTGCTCTCCGGCTTTTACATCCTCAATAGTGTGCGCGTGGTCTGCCTGATTGCTTATTTCTAAAGTTTTCCCCTTATCTCGAATTTGCCAAACCAAGCCTGCGTGTCCGGTTTCGCCTAAATACCAAAGCCCTTTGCAGGTTTCTTTATAAATTTCACAATCACTAAATTTTATAAGCGGTAATTTTTCCTGATTCACTCCTTCTACAGATAACTCCGTAACTATCCAGCGCTGACCATCTAATTTATTTGATACGCTTTTTGTTTTATTGCAAAAAACCAATAAAGCACTTGTTAAAATAAAAAGTAGGTATTTAACCTGTTTCATAACTCAATTAGTTAATAAGTTTTGACTGAAAAGTAACTTCTACATCCGTTTCACCGGGCGTTTCAGTACCATTTTTAACTCCTGCCTGATGCTTTAACGTAATTTTAGAGGTTCCCGAGCTGAGGCTGCCTGTTCTCCATTTGGTACTTAAACCTACCGGCAGGCTTTTAGAATCTGTATCCATATAATAGGTAGTTATGTTTACTCCCGTATGTTTAAAAAAGAATTGATGGTCATCGCGCTCTTTCCATATTTCCTTGGAAATAGTATCTACAGGATTTTTGGTTTGATCAAACAAAAGCAGTGTTACCAAATACGTTTTATTGGGTTGCAATTTTATAGTATCAAATTGCACCGGAGGGTTACCTCCTGGCCCGTCGGGGTCATTAAAAAAAGCGCTAGCTGTATTGGCACTATTGGCAGAATCAGTAAAAAGTAATTTCATACTCGTTATAAGCTCAGGTGCGTTTGTAACGGGGGGAGGTAAGGGCTGTAAATCTTTATCTTTTTTACAGGAAAAAAATATCAACCCCATGCACACAGTTATTACAAAGACATGTCTATTCATAGCTTTATTATTTAATTTTCTTTTATTCATTGTTTGTTTTTTTTGTATATAACATAAGCGGTACTTTAATTCGTAATGTAATATTCCTTCCTTGGGCATCACAGTAATAACGGAAACGGTCCAGGTAATCTCGATATACCGCATTTAATAAATTATCTGCTCTGATACTTAACACCAACGGTTGTTTTTTTATCATAAAATTTCCTCCAAGCTCAGCACCGACCAAATGGTATGCCTGAGGGGGTGGGGCAAAATCAGTATTAACCGACACACGCCATTGTTTGGTAACATATTGCCAAGAAGCACCAACATAAAAACGTTGTTTCTTGTTTTGGATAAAGTATCGTGCATCCAACTGATACCTGTCTGATGGCATATAAATTAAATAATCGTTTATAGTATAATTCCATGCACGGAGCCACATACATTTAGCCGTAAGCTGTATTTTATCGGCTATATTGTGAGAAATCTTTAAATCGGCTCCACTTATTCTAGCGCGGGCTTGCTTAAACTCAAATACCGGAAAGGCCCCTTTTACAGTTAATTCAGGATGTGGGGCAGGGTTCATATATATAAAATTGCCAAACTGATTATGATAAACAGTCGCCTCTACCTGCTGATATTTTTTATGAATCAAGGCGCTGATTGTTGCATTAATTACTTTTTCGGGATCCAGTTCTTTATTTCCACGCTCAATAGCTCCCACTCCGTGATGAATTCCGTTACTGTAAAGTTCGTTGGGAGCAGGACTCCGCCAGGCACTGCCGAGATTAAAAAATAAATTTACGGCGCTTGAAGGTTTATATATCATTCCTGTATTCCAATTAAAATTGTTGAATTTTAAAAAGGGACTTACCAGTTGATTGTTCTCATAAAAGTATGACTGCAAATATTTTTCATCATAGCGTAAACCCAGTTCAAATTCCGCATGCTGTTTAACTATTCGCTCTGATACAAATATTCCCCAAGTATTATTAATGTAATTGGGTATAAAAAAGCGCCCCCAATAGTTATTAATTTGATTCATATACTGTACCCCAAACTGGCCCCGGAACGAACGAATATTATCATGCTCTGCAATTACTTCCGCAGTTTGTGTTTGAATACGATAATCTAATTCAGGTAAATTAAGTGCTGCCAACGAATCATTTAACGGTTTATGTTTATCATATTCAAAACGCTTATTGTATTGATATGCATATTGTGCCAATAATCTCCACTTTTCGGATAAATGAATGTGTGTTTTACTTTTTACCATTTCGTGTTCAATTTGTTGAAATGGTCTTCCGATTTCATACGTAAAAACAGCATTGCTGTCAATAGGTTTTCGGAGTTGAAGTGCATTTTGTAAGTCCGTTAAATTATGTATGTGTGCTCCACTAAATACGCCCACTTTTGTATTGAACTGAGAGTAGTATACTTCTGTTCCCCATCGTTTTTTATGATAGGATAAAGCATAAGAAAAATTATACTCTTGCACTCCTGTGTTTTTTAGGAAATAAGTAGGCGTTTTTATATTTCCCGCTTTTTTATAGGTCCCCTGTATGCGCCAACTGAAATTTTTAATTTTTTCAAAATTTCCCTGAAGTATTCCGGATGCAATTCCTGCCCTGCCATTCAGCATTCCAACGGTATTAAATTCTCCGGTTACCGAAACAGTATCCGGCAGTTCAGGAGCTTCAACTAACACTACTCCTCCCAACGCATCACTTCCGTAACGAATGCTGCTGGCGCCTTTTATCACAGAAATTTTACTGGCTATAAAAGGATCTACTTCCGGGGCATGTTCGTTTCCCCACTGTTGCCCCTCATGCCTTACACCATTATTTACTATTAAAATTCTGTATCCTTGCATACCATGAATCATTGGCTTTGAAATTGTTGCGCCGGTATTCAAACTGGTAACTCCACTTATTGTCTTTAAAGCCTCACCCAATGTTTGCCCGCGTGATTTATCCAAATCTTCCGATTCTAAATCAGATTTTATTTGTACACTTTTTATTTCGGTTCTTTTATCCATAATATCTATTTCTTTTAACTCGTAGGCACTGTGAGGCATTTTAATTTTTAATGAGCTACTTCCGCTAAGTTGCACTTTAATAGCAGTATCTCTGCATCCTATGTGCTTTACCACTATAGTGTAAGTCCCGCTGCACAAATCGGCAAAAACAAATCGCCCGTGATTATTGGTTACAATCGATGTGTTGTGAGGCATTAGCATTACCACACAATCGTGCAATTCGCTACCATCGTCCAGGTCTATAACCTGTCCGCTTAATTTCAAATTGCACTGCGACGCAGCAATATGTATGCACGCTGCAAAAAGCAGCATGAGGCGAATAGCCATCTAACTTCTATGAATGATAAATTTTACGGAATTAAAAACCCAAACTAAAATCAAATGAGCACAGGAGGAGCTCGAGAGGGTTTATCAAAGCAGGTTTGTGATACAGGCTTTTCTTGAGTTTTTTGTACAAATGGTAACAGGAGATAATGGAAAGGTTTTTCGATAAATACCAACTCGGGCGCATTATATACCGGTGTATTTACTTTAAGTATGTCGCAATGGATTTGCTTTTGCTCAACATGAACACCCAAATGGGAATGATGAAGTGAACAATAATTATCAGGTGTATCCTGATGGTCGGCAAATAAATGATGTACGGTGTGAGCCGGAATTACAGCCCAACAAAAGCACAGTAGAAAAATCAAAGATAAATATCTCCTATAACTACTCAACAGAGCAAATTTAGAAGAAATAAAATAAAAAAGCAAATGAGGGAAAATCAGAAGGTAAAACAAGGTTGATGAAAAAATCTAAAGACTAGGAATTTCCTAAGTCTTCAAAACTAATATCAGAACCCTGACTTGAATTTTCTGATTGGTTTTCTACCACGGGAGAATTTTCTTTTATAAAACTCACCGCTTCGTTAAAGCCTTCCAAGAATTTTTCAAAATCCTCTTTGTATAGAAAAATCTTGTGTTTTTCGTAAAAAAACTTTCCATCGCTACCAAACCTTTTTTTACTTTCTGTGATGGTTAGATAGTAGTCGCTGCCTTTTGTGCTTTTTACGTCAAAAAAATAAGTGCGTTTTCCTGCTCTTACCGGCTTTGAAAATAAATCGCCTCTATCGTTTTTTTCAGTTTCGTCTGACATAAGTTACCGTGTTTGTTTTGGTAAATATTGTAAAAATACAATTACCGATTTAACTTGTTAATAAGTTGCATGTATTGTTAATAGCTGTTTACTTTATGGCTAAATAAAGAGTAGAGATTCCCATGCTTAATGATTTATAAGAAGCTTCAGAAAAACCCTGTGCTTTAAGTATATCCACCATTTGTTCATTATACGGAAAAGCCTTTACGCTTTCCGGTAAGTAGGTATAAGCTCTGGCATCTCCTGAAAAAAGCTTTCCGATGAAAGGTGTTATTTTTCCGAAATAAAAATAATAAAGCGCCTTTATAAGTTTACTTTTGGGATTGGAAAATTCGAGTATTATCATGGGTTTTCCTTTTTTTAAAATTCGATGTAAATTCTTTAATCCTACTTCCAAATTCTCGAAATTTCTTACGCCAAAAGCTACCACTATGGCATCAAAACTATCACCTTCTATATCCAGCGTTTCGGCATCACCATATTTTAGGTGTATCAATTCATCCAATTTTGCTTTTTTAATTTTTTCCCTTCCCAGCTTAAGCATCCCCTCACTAATATCTACACCTATAATTTTTTGAGGATTTAAAGCGGCACAGGCAATAGCCAAATCGGCTGTACCGGTAGCCACATCCAGTATACTTTCCGGGTGGTAATTTTTAAGGAGGTTAACACAACGCTTTCTCCATCTCTTATGAATTCCCAGAGAAAGTAGTGAATTCAAAAAATCGTAACGAAATGCTATGTTGTCAAACATTCGGGCAACCTGCTCTTTTTTAGAGTCGGTACTTTGGTATGGAGTAACAGATTTCAAGAGATAAAATACGTCAGGAAGAGGATGTTTAATTTCTAATGAAATCTAATTTCAAAGCCTCTTCCAGTAATTGTTCCTTATTAACAGGTACAACGCCAATTTGTTCACAAACCAAACCTCCGGCAAGATTTGCCAGAGCCGCTACCAGTATTTCATGACATTCCAAGGCTCTGCACAAGGCTGCTACACTTATAACGGTATCGCCTGCTCCGCTAACGTCGGCTATGCTTCTTACGTGAGCCGGTATGTGTTCTTTTACTTTTCTGGAATTAGTTATGATACCTTTTTCTGCCAAAGTAACCAAAGCTGTTTCAAACTTTTGTTTTACTCTAAAACTGCTCAAAGCTCGTTGAAGCTCATTAATATTATCTCCGGAAATATCTATTTTCAATCCTTCCCTCAATTCTTTCAGATTGGGCTTAAACAAACTAACCCCTTTATAAGCCAAAAAGTTTTTCTTTTTGGGGTCTACACAAGTTGGTATTCCTTTGGATTTAGAAAGCTCTACCACTTTAGAAATAAGGCGGGGGGTTATGAGTCCTTTATTATAGTCCTCAAAAATAATTACATCAATTTTTTCGTGCTGAATGATATAGGAGATTAGGGTTAGTAACTGATTTGTTTCTGCCTGCGTGATATCTTCCTCCGATTCCTCATCTACCCGAAGCAGTTGCGTATTGTTTCCGATAACTCTTGTTTTTACGGTAGTAACCCTATCTCTGATTTTAAGTATTCCTTTTTGAGACAAACGCTGCTTGCGAAGCAAATCTAAAAACTGCTGTCCTTCGCTATCAACACCAATTACCGAACAAAGAATAGGATTTGCACCGAGTGCCTGCACGTTAAGTGCTACGTTGGCAGCGCCTCCTAATCTCACCTCCTTACTTAGAACAGAAACAATGGGAACGGGCGCCTCGGGTGAAATTCGATTGACCTTACCCCACAGGTAGCTGTCTATCATCACGTCACCGATAATGAGTACATTCAAATTATTAAACGACTTAAAAATTTCTCGGATATGTTCTTTCTTAACGGAAAAGCGTTTCATGTATATCAGATTAACTTGGCCAAAGCTCGCTTCATTCTTGTGAGCGCCTCTATTAATTTATCTTCACTGGTAGCGTAAGAAAATCTGATGTAATTATCGGCACCAAAAGCTGCGCCGGGAACTAAGGCAACATGAGCTTCTTCCAGCAAAAACATAGATAAATCACTGGCGTTATTTATTTTATAATTTCCAAATTGTTTACCAAAATAATACGTTACTTCCGGATATACATAAAATGCTCCCTGCGGAGTATTTGTTTTTAACCCGGGAATTTCTTTCATCATACTCAGGACTAAATCCCTTCTTTTCAGAAAAGCCTGCTGCATAGGCTTGATGTATGTTTCAAAATCGAGCTCCATTGCCTTGTGCATGGCTTTTTGGGTAATACTGGAAGTTGCTGAAGTAAATTGCCCCTGCATTTTGTCACAGGCCTGAGCAATCCATTTGGGAGCTGCTAATATACCTCCTCTCCAACCGGTCATGGCAAAGCCTTTTGATACACCATTAATAGTGATAACCCTGTCTTTTATAAAATCAAATTGTGCAAAACTTTCATGAGAACCGATAAAGTTTATGTGTTCGTATATCTCGTCACTCAATACGTATAGTTCCTCGTGTTTAGCTACAACTTGCGCAAGAGCTTCCAGTTCTTTTTTGTTGTAAACACTCCCTGTTGGATTACATGGAGTGCTTAGCATAATAAGCCTTGACTTGGGCGTTATTGCTTTTTCCAATTGCCGAGCATCTATTTTAAAATCTTGTTCGATAGTTGTTTCTATAATTACAGGAACGCCACCTGCCAACTTTAATATTTCAAGATAGCTTACCCAGTAAGGAGCAGGCACTATTACCTCATCGCCCGGATTTATCAGACATAAAACAGCATTAGCTATACTCTGTTTAGCACCGGTTGAAACTACAATTTCATCAGGTTGGTATATTAAGCCGTTGTCTCTTTTAAATTTATCACAAATAGCTTGTCTTAGTTCAACATATCCGGAAACATGAGTATAATAACTAAAATTCTCGTCAATGGCTTTTTTTGCAGCGTCCTTTATTATATCGGGAGTCGGAAAATCAGGCTCGCCTAAACTCAGGCTTATAATATCAACACCTTGCGCTTTAAGCTCACGACTTTTTCGGGCCATGGCAATTGTTTGCGACTCTGAAATACTATTTACCCTATCTGATAACCTCATAGTAACAACGACAAATCTAACAAGAATTTTAAGTTATTTGTTTGCCTAACAAAAAAAAATCCGCCCCAAAAAAATGGGGCGGAAATAACTTTGCGTTAAGAAAACTTTATATTAATTCACGGTTACCAAGCGCTGTGAAACCTGATTTCCGTTTGCTGATACTTTTATGAAATAAACTCCTGAGCTTATGTTTGATGGTAATCTCAAGTTCTTTTTAATATATCCCTGCTGTTGTTTTTCATTCAGTAGGTTTGCTACCAAAGAGCCGTCAATAGCTACCAAATCAATGGATATATCGGCACTTTCCATCAACGAATAGTTGAGATTAACCTGTCCGCTTGTTGGGTTCGGAAACAAAGCTAAGTTGGTAAGAGCAAGTTCCGTTTGAGAAACACCGCTTGAAACCTGAGGGTTTATGCTTAAACTAGCCGTTACAACTAGGTCTCCGGAAGTATTTCCATTTAAATTTACGCAATTTCCGGATGCATAAATGTTTACGACTCCGGATGCAGGTGCTACCCATTCAAAACTAAATGTGGCAAAACCTGTTCCTGATTTTGGGGTAGTATGTACTGCATTATTTCTTCCATTACCGGCAGTCATAAACTGCACACCGGTTCCGGCATTTTGCATGGTTCCTGCATTGCTGTTAGAAGAATTTAAAATTTCGCAACCAAAGCCAAAATTGCTAAAGCCCAAGCCACCCACAATTACGTTAATGGTATACGTTTGGCCGGGAACGTAAGCATTGCTGGAAAAAGCAGGAGAGGCTGTAATTGTAGCTCCGGAAGCCATGCTGGTTCCACCCGAATGACATGCCGAGCATGTTTGTTCACCGGGTGAACCTGTTTGCCCGGCAATTCCCGAACTGTTTATAATCACAAAAGCAGAGCCTGTTACTAAGGCAGACACTGCAGCTAATGTTACGAGTAAATTTTTCTTCATGTTATTTTGTTTTTAGCGAATTTAAATAAAAAAACACTAAGTTTTTTGAGAAAAAACGAATTATTGTAAAAAAACATTTATTAGTAAATTTGCTGCTCTATGGCTAGGGTACTGTATATTTTTATTGCCGTTTTTTTTTCTATGCTTTGCATTGCTCAAAACAATAACGAAAGCGTAAAGAAAAAAAAGCACTCTGAGTCAGACGAATACGACTTAAAAAACTATAAAGCTCTTGCCAACGATAGGGTAATTTTAGAGGTAAATCACACCGGTTTATTAAATATTCCCAAACATATAAAAATGAGCTGGAGAAGTGTGGGGGTTAATTTTGCTTTAATGTTCGACAAACCTTTAGGCAATTCTAATTTTAGTTTGGGATATGGCATAGGTATATACAGTCATAATTTTCATAGCAATGCAGAGTTTGTTTACCGGTACGACAGTATAAAAAAAAATACGGTAACCGATTGGGTTGTTAAACAAAACAGTTATACCATTAACCGTTTTGCACAAAAAATTATCGAAATCCCTTTGGAATTGAGGTTCAGAACAAAAACAATTTCTAAATTTAAAGTAATGTTGGGAGGAAAATTCGGCTACGTGGTAAGTGACTTTAGAAAGGTATTTGATGATAAAGCTAAATTAAAAATTTATGACACCAAAAACCTCAACCATCTTAGATATGGTGTAGTATTTCGAATCGGAGTTGAACAAGTTTGCCTAACTGCGTGTTATTATTTCAGTGAAGTTTTTGTGAAAGACAGGGGAGTAAATGGACTCCTGCCCTATTCCGTAGGTATTGCCATTATTCCCTACTAAAAAACTGTTTTTTTATGGACAGCATTAAGGATAAACTTTTTAAAGAAAAAAAGCAGAAGCCTAAACCTGAAGAAGCCATAATCAGTGAGGTATACAAAATACTTAATAATGATTTACTTGATGAAAAGAAAATCCTAAACAATCTTTCGTATTACATCAATTCCTTTGAAAAAATTTGCGAGGAAGAGTTATCATACACAGAAAATATTTTTACTAATAAGGAAATAAAATCTTTTTGTGTTAAATACCGGCTTAAGTTTTTAGACATCCGAGGCTACCAAAACGAACTCCCTTACGAAGCTATTCTTAAGATAAAACACCTGAACGAATTGTACCGAAAAAACCTCAAGGAGTTTAAAGTAATATCTTTCCCGGCCAATTTTTTTAAAAAAGACAACGAGTCTTTCGGCATCCTGTTCGCAAAAACCAATCATGGAAATTATTACTTAATCCATAGTTGGGGAAAAAACCTCAATAATTGGAGAAAATGGCTTTATTGGCCCATGCGCAATTTTGAAAAACTGTTTACAACAGTGATAATCATTTCGGCGATTTTAGCTGTAAGCCTGCCAACAAAACTTATTTGGCTTCCCCAAAATGCTTCCTACTGGGGCGGGTATCGCTTGGGGGCTTTTATGCACATCTTAATATTTAACTTAGGAGTGACTGCCTATATAACCTTTGCATTTTCCGGAAATTTCAGTTCCAGCAATTGGAATACGGAAGAAGATTTTTAATTAAAAAAGCCCCACATATTGTGCAGGGCCTACTCATTAAAACTGAATAAGTATTAATTACTTGTGTGTTTTTTCGCTGCTAACGGTAAGCTTCTTGCGACCGCGTTTACGACGTGCAGCAAGTACACGACGACCGTTTGGAGTAGACATCCTTTCACGGAATCCATGCTTATTAATTCTCTTACGGCGCGAGGGTTGAAATGTCCTTTTCATAGTGTTTTGTCTTAAAAATTAAAACGGACGGCAAATATAGCCATTAATTTCTATTTAACAAGCATTAAAAGCAACAAAACCAAGTTCTATTACAATAATATGACACAAAAAGCAGTGAAAATGAGTAATTTTGCCCAAATTTTTTGTTAAAATGGCAAAAGGGAGACGAGCAAACGGAAATGACTTTGATGAACTGCCGAAGGCTAAATTAACGCTTGCGAACCTAAAAAAATCATTGCGGCTTTTTGGATACATTCGTAAAGAAAAATGGAAGTTTATAGCCGGAATGTTTTTCCTTATTGGAACAGCTGCTGTTGGGTTGCTTTTTCCCCTTAAATCAGGCAGCCTTTTTGGGTTTTTTGGTGCAGAAAGCAGCTCCCCTGAAATTTTAAAGCAAAGTCTTTATGAAACGGGCTTTGTATTACTGATAATTCTACTAATACAAGGTGTATTTTCCTTTGGCAGAGTGTACTTTTTTACACAAATCACCGAAAGCATTTTAAAAGGTCTTAGAAACGACACCTTTGGTAAGTTAATTAAAATGCCCATGGAATTTTTTTCCAGAAACCAGGTAGCAGAACTCAGCAGCCGCATGGCTACAGATATTAATGTTATTTCCGAAGCTTTTACCATAAATATTGCAGAACTCATCCGTCAAAGCATAGTTGGAGTTGGGGGGCTTACGCTTATGATTATTTATACCAAATGGGAAATTGCCCGTTGGTTTTTAATTATCATCCCTCCATTAACACTCGTTTCCATAATTTTCGCAAAACGTATACGCAAATACAGTAAAACCTTTCAGGACAAAATTGCTGAATCCAACGTTATTGTAGGAGAATCACTAACCGGTATTACCAACGTAAAAACATTTACCAACGAAGCCTATGAGATTAACCGATATCAAAAGAAAACTAACGAAATAAAAGATTTTGGCGTACGATACGGCATTTTTCGGGGTTCCTTTTTTGCTTTTGTAATAACCTGCGTATTTGGAGCTGTTTTTTTTATTCTTTTTTTAATGGTTGATCTTAAACTGGAAGGTAAAATAACCGGTGAAGAATTTGGCCGCTTTATGATGTTGGCACTTTTTGTTGCCGGTTCTTTGGGCGGACTACCGGAACAAATTGCTTCCATACAACGAGCTTTAGGAGCTACCGACAGGGTTTTTGAGCTGATTGACGGCAAGGCTGAAGACATTAATACAGCGGAACGGAATTTTACCACATTAAACAAAAGCGGAGCAGAAATAGTGTTTGAAAATGTAAAATTTTCTTACCCCACGCGGCCCGATTTTACGGTTTTGAATAATGTTTCTTTCAAGGTATCAAAAGGAGAAACACTTGCTCTTGTAGGCTCAAGCGGTTCAGGCAAAAGCACCATTGCCTCGCTGATTTCACGCTTTTACAACCCCGATTCCGGTAAAATTCTGATAAACAACAAAGATTGTAAAGAATATTCGCTTACCGAATTACGCTCTTTCATTGCCTTAGTTCCTCAGGATGTAATCCTTTTTGCCGGAAGCATAAAAGATAACATTGCATACGGCAAGCCCAACGCTACAGAAGCCGAAATTAAGGAAGCCGCACAAAGAGCAAATGCTTTGGAATTTATTGAATCCTTCCCGGAAAAGTTTGATACACTTGTGGGCGAAAGGGGTATACAGCTTTCCGGAGGTCAGCGCCAACGCATAGCCATAGCCCGAGCAGTTTTAAAAAACCCCTCCATCCTTATTTTGGATGAAGCTACCAGCAGCCTGGACAGTGAAAGCGAACATCTGGTTCAAGAAGCTTTGGAAAAATTGATGCAGGGCAGAACCAGCATTGTAATAGCACACCGCCTGGCCACCATAAAAAATGCCGATAAAATAATTGTTCTTCAAAACGGCGAAATTGTGGAGCAGGGGAACCACTCCGAACTGGTTAAAAATCAAAACGGACTATACCACAAACTCAGCAAACTACAGTTTGAAACCGTTTAATTTGAATTAAAATTTGCATAATTAAAACATTGAAAGTAAATTTGCTGCCCTAATTGAAAAATCGGGAGGTTAGCTCAGCTGGTTCAGAGCACCTGCCTTACAAGCAGGGGGTCACTGGTTCGAACCCAGTACTTCCCACCAAAAAGCCCCATACTGGGGCTTTGTTTTTTATATATGTATTACGTTTATTGTTATTTAGCAGGGAGATACTGACCGCCGCGGCGGGACGAACCCAGTACTTACGACCAATAAAGATAAGGGTTTTAGATATTGAAAGTTTAAAGCCCTTTTTTATTTGTATACAATTTGCATATCAGCAGTAACAACTAGCGTATTTATCAAACTTAATACAGTCATCAACATCCATAATAAAAACAGACTAAAAGATAGCTGTTGTAGTGTGATATCAGTATCATATTCTTCACAAAAAATTTTAATAAAAAGCAATAATTTGATTATGAAGTTCGTCGACTCGAATAGAAGTATATAATACAAATTATCCCTTATTTTTGCATTTCAAATGCTGGTACTTTACATTAAAGAAATTCGAAGTTTTTTAAGCTCATTAATCGGTTACATAGCCATTGGTGTTTTTATAACGCTAATTGGTGTTTTTTTATGGATTGTTCCTACCGAAGCGGGCGGAGCCAACATACTCGATAATAATTTCGCCAATATAGATCCTCTCTTTACCATAGCGCCATGGGTGTACTTATTTTTAATACCTGCCATAACCATGCGCAGTTTTTCGGAAGAAAGAAAAAGCGGAACCATAGAACTTTTACTAACCCGTCCGCTAACCGATTTACAAATTGTGCTGGCCAAATATTTAGCCGGCTTTACATTAGTTATTATTTCTCTTTTGCCCACGCTTATTTATTACTACGCCGTTCACTCCCTTGGTTCTCCAAAAGGAAATATTGACACCGGCGGAATGTGGGGCTCTTACATTGGTTTATTATTTCTTGGTGCAGGGTTTGTTTCCATTGGTATTTTAGCATCGGCTATTTCCGAAAATCAAGTTATTGCTTTTATCATTGCCCTTTTACTTTGCTTGTTTTGTTACATTGGTTTTGACTTAATTGCGCAAAGCGGTATTTTTCTTAAGTGGTCGGCTTTTATCAAAAATTTAAGTATCAATGAACATTATATAAGCATGAGCCGGGGTGTAATTGATACCCGTGATGTATTATACTTTATAAGCGTAATTGCCTTGTTTAACTTACTAACCAAACTTAGCCTGGAAAGCAGAAAATGGTAAATGCCTCCAAAAATAAACGTAGAGATTTGCTTACCCTGCTGGCACTTATTGCCATTATAGGCCTGATAAATTTTATAGGCGTATATTACTTTAAACGATTCGACCTCACTTCCGAAAAAAAATATACTCTGGCTCCCACTACCAAAAAACTTTTAGGCGAATTAAAAGACGTTGTTTTCTTAAAAGTATACTTGCAAGGAGACTTTAAACCCGGATTTGCCAGACTAAAAAACGAAACCCGAGAAATCCTCGATGAATTTAGGGCTTATGCCAAAGGTAACCTGGAGTACGAATTTGTAAATATATACGAAGGAGTTACCAAAGAAGAAGCCATAGCAAAAGAAAAACAACTATATGAAAAAGGAATTATTCCCGAACAAATAACCAGCAGCAATAAAGAAAAAATTCAGCAAGGGTGGATTTGGCCCGGGGCAATGGTTTCTTACTTGTCAAAAGAAAGTCCCTGGCAGATTTATAAAAAACAACTGGGCGTAGAGGAAGATATTGCCATTAACAACAGCGTACAAGATCTGGAATACGGACTCACCAATGTGATAAGAAAATTAAGTCAAACTCGCTTACGCGAAGTTTCTTTTATTGAAGGGCATGCCGAAGCAGACACCCTGCAACAATACGATTTCATGCGTTCATTAAGTGAATATTACACCGTAAACCGCATCAACATAAACGGGAAGCTGGGCGCATTAAAAGATGCCGATGCCATCATCATCACCAAACCCGATTCTGCCTTCAGCGATAAAGACAAGTTTATTATAGACCAGTATATTATGAACGGGGGAAAAGTACTTTGGCTTATAGACCCGGTATACATCAATATGGATACCCTTAAAACCAAAGGATATAGCCTGGGATTCTCCAGAGAATTAAATATTGAAGATATGCTGTTTAAATACGGTGTAAGACTTAACCCTGTGCTTTTACAAGATTTTCAGAGCGGAGCCATTCCAATAAATGTGGGCGTAAAAAAGGGCGAACCCAATTTTAAACTGTTTCCTTGGTTTTACAGCTTACTTGTTTTACCGAACGGAAACCATCCCATCGTAAAAAACTTGGACCTTATTAAAATGGATTATGTAAGCAGCATTGATACCGTTACCGCCAAAGGAATTAAAAAAACTATTTTGCTGCAATCTTCAAAAAATACCAAAGTACAACCTACTCCCGCTCGTATATCACTGGCTATGGCTATGAACAAGCCCAAAGAACAACAGTTCAAAAATCCATACCAACCTATAGCCGTACTACTGGAAGGAGAATTTAACAGCGTAGTAGAATACCGGCTGCCCTCACGCCTGCTTAATGACCCCTCTTTTAAATACGTTGACCATGGAAAACCAACTAAAATGATTGTTGTAGCCGATGGCGATGTAGCCATTAACGATATGCAGTTTAAAACATCCAGCTTCTTACCCCTCGGCTATGACCGCTTCACCCGACAAACCTTTGCCAATAAATCTTTTTTGCTAAACTGCATTAACTACCTGCTGGATGACGAGGGCCTCCTTCAACTCCGCTCACGCGAAGTTAAACTAAGGCTGCTGGATAAGAAAAAAACGGAAACGCAACGTGGAAAATGGCAGTTTATTAATGTTGCCCTACCACTTCTTATATTAGCGGGGTTTGGGAGCATACAGTATTACTGGAGGAGAAAAAAATACGCCTGCTGAAAAGTTGCCAACAAACTCTTTTGAAGTCGGGGTGGCGGGACTCGAACCCACGACCTCCACGTCCCGAACGTGGCACGCTACCAACTGCGCTACACCCCGAAACAACTATACCATAAAAGGAAAAAATAAGAAAAAAGTCGGGGTGGCAAGATTCGAACTTGCGACCTCCTGGTCCCAAACCAGGCGCGATAACCGGGCTACGCTACACCCCGCAACTTTTCAAAAAACAGAGTGCAAATATAGCTAATTTACGCTATCTGCAAAAAATTATTAATATCCCAAAACAGGCACTATTATTGCATTCCATGGTTGAAATTAATTGTATTTTTGGGAGATGATTCAAGAACAAATTCTTATTCTGGACTTCGGTTCTCAATACACCCAACTTATTGCAAGAAGACTTCGTGAACTTAACGTTTATTGTGAAATTCATCCGTTTTACAAAATACCCCCAATAGACTCAAAAATTAAGGGCGTTATTTTAAGCGGAAGCCCCCACTCCGTTCGCGAAGAAAATCCTCCAAAACCGGATTTATCTCAAATAAAAGGGAAAATTCCTCTTTTGGGCGTTTGCTATGGAGCTCAATACTTGGCTCATTTTTTCGGAGGCGAGGTGGGAAAATCAAATACACGAGAATACGGGCGAGCCAACCTTAAATTTATTGATGGCGAAGATATTTTGTTTAAAAACATATCTCCCAACTCGCAAGTATGGATGAGCCATGGCGACACCATTTTAAAATTACCCGAGAATTACAAAATTACCGCAAGCACACACGATATTCCAGTTGCCGCTTTTAGCATTCAAAACGAAAAAACCTACGGCATCCAATTTCATCCCGAAGTATACCACAGCACAGAGGGAACTACCTTGCTTAAAAATTTTACACACATCATCTGCGGCTGTAAAGGAAATTGGACACCCGCTTCATTTATTGAGGATACCATAGCAGAATTAAAAAACCTTATTGGAAACGACCAGGTGGTGTTGGGGCTAAGTGGAGGGGTTGACAGTAGTGTTGCAGCATTACTGTTGCATAAAGCCATAGGAAAAAATCTGCACTGCATTTTTGTGGACAACGGTTTATTACGTAAAAACGAGTTTTCATCCGTACTCGATTCCTACAAAAACATGGGGCTTAATGTAAAAGGTGTAGATGCAAAAAAAGAATTTTACCTGTCGTTAAAAGGTTTAACAGATCCGGAGGCAAAAAGAAAGGCCATAGGAAAAAAATTCATAGATGTTTTTGATAAAGAAGCCAAAAATATACAAGGCGCTTCGTGGCTTGCACAAGGCACAATATATCCGGACGTGATAGAAAGTGTAAGCGTGAAAGGGCCATCGGCAACCATCAAATCTCACCACAATGTAGGCGGGCTTCCGGAATTCATGAAACTGAAAATAGTGGAACCACTAAGAAGCCTTTTTAAAGATGAAGTTCGCAGAGTAGGAAAAGAACTTGGGCTTCATCCGGACATTTTAAACAGACATCCTTTTCCCGGCCCCGGACTAGCTATTCGTATACTGGGAGAAGTAACCGAAGAAAAAGTAACTGTTTTGCAAGAAGTTGATGCTGTTTTTATTGAAAAGCTAAAGAGTGAAAATCTCTATAAAGATGTTTGGCAGGCAGGTGCTATTTTACTCAATGTACAAAGCGTTGGAGTAATGGGAGATGAACGAACTTACGAAAATGTTGTGGCCTTACGAGCGGTAACCAGCACCGATGGTATGACCGCCGACTGGTGCCATCTTCCGTACGATTTTTTGGCTAAAACAAGTAATGAAATCATCAATAAAGTTAAAGGAGTTAACCGGGTTGTTTATGATATCAGCTCGAAGCCGCCGGCCACTATAGAGTGGGAATAACCTAAAAGAACGTTATTTAAGCAATGAACAAATACGCTCTCATATATTTACTTTTTTTTATAATAAAGTTGTTGCCGGGGCAGGTAAAATCGTCTCAAATACAAACCATCAACAATAAAAAATATTACATACACAAAATAGAAAAGGGCCAAAGCCTTTACTCTCTCACAAAATTATATGAGGTTAAACTGGATGATATCTACGCCGAAAATCCGGAGTTAAAAGACGGGGTTCGCGCAGGTCAGGAAATTAAAATTCCATACAAAGAGGCCGAAGCTCCCAAACCTAATTTCAATGATTTAGGAAAAAATACCAATACATCATCTGTTCCCGATACGTCCAAATACATTAGTCATCGTGTTCAAAAAGGAGAAACCGTTTACGGAATCACAAAAAAATACAATCTTTCTGCGGAATATTTTGACCAGCTAAACCCTGATGCAAAATATGGCATCAAAGAAGGACAGCTTGTTTATATTGGTACAAAAAATCCTGTTCAAAGCGTGAGAAAGCCCGAACAATCCATCAATAATTTAAATCCCAATTCCATTTCTTCTGACTCAGCCGACAAAAAAAACATTTCCTTTGGCATTAAACAAAGCTACAATTTGGCGTTAATTCTTCCCTTCAAACTTGATGAATTAGACTATATAAACCCTACCACCTTAGTAAAAAATAATGCCGCATTCCCCCCAATAAGTGCACTGGCAGTTGATTTTTATCTGGGATTTAAATACGTGGCCGATTCGCTAAAAGCAAGTGATTTTAATCTCCAAATAGATTTACACGACATAGACGATAAAGATTCCTCCAATCTGATAAATTTAACCAACATACTCTACAAAAAACCTTACGACTTAATAGTAGGACCCGTTTACGCCAGTAGCTTTAAAACCATATCACAAACTGCCAAAGAACTTAATATTCCGATTGTTGCTCCATTAACACAGCAGAATAAGTTTTTGTATAATAATATTTTTGCATCTAAGGTAACACCTTCTCAGTACACTTTACTGGAAGAGCTTGCCTGTTACTTGGTAGATAGTTTAAAAAAACAAAAGGTAAAGGTACTTTTAAATATTTCATCCGATAAAGACAACAGAGAGTTGAATTTTGTGAAAGCCTTTAGGCAATACTATAACGACAAAATAAAAAAATCAGGATTTCCCTTATCGGATACTATTATAACTATAAAGGGCATTGATGGCGTGAAAAGGAATTACTCAGACGGTCAAAAACACATCGTCGTATCTCTCACGCAAAATCAGGTATTGATAACCGATTTTACTACACAACTGGCAGTATATGCGAATAAAAAAGATATCTCTCTTTGCGGCTGGCAGTCTACTACATCAATAGATAATCTGGATCAAAATTATCTGAACCAGCTTAATTACCTCTTTCCGTCTGCCAACAGAATGCTTAACCAAAAAAATGCCTATGCTTCTTTTATCGATAAATACAAAGAGCAAGTTGGCAATGGCAGTCCTGATGAATATTTCTATTTAGGAGTTGATTTAGCCCTGTACTATCTCAAAAACCTGAAACAATACGGAAAAGATTTTATATTCAAATTAGACGAATTAAACGCTGATTTAAATTATTTACGTTTTAAATTTAAAAGACCTGACTCCAGCACCGGTTTTGATAACACCGGAGTTTATATATACCGATACAATAACTATCAACTTGTAGAAACCGGATGGAAATAAATAGGGAAGAAATTGTTGTACTATTAAAAAAACTACAAAGCAGCATCTGCAATTCATTGGAAGATACCGATGGAAAAGTAAAATTTTCAACCGAACATTGGAATAGAGAAAAAGGCGGTGGCGGTATAACCCGAATAGGAAAAAACGGTAGTGTTATTGAAAAAGGTGGGGTTAATTTTAGCGCCGTTTACGGTGAAGCTCCTGATTTTCTGTTCAGAGAAAAAGAACATGCACAAACAATTAGCATAACTCCAAAAAAACCTGATTTTTTTGCAACCGGCGTTTCTATTGTAATACATCCGGCTAGCCCCATGGTACCCATTATACACATGAATATCCGCTATTTTGAAATGAGCGAAGGAACCCGATGGTTTGGGGGTGGTATTGACTTAACGCCGCATTATGTTGATGAAAAAGATGCTCGTTTTTTTCATGCGCAACTTAAAAACGTGTGCGATAAATTTGATGACAACTACTATCCTGATTTTAAAAAGTGGGCAGACGACTACTTCTACATTTCGCATAGAAATGAAACAAGAGGCATTGGAGGTATATTTTTTGACCGACTAACCGGGAAAAATGAAAATGAATGGATAAAAATTTTCAATTTCTGGAAAGAAGTGGGAGAATCATTCGCTCCCATTTATACCGAATTAATTAATCGAAACAGAAATAAACCTTTTTCAGAAAAGCATAAAAAATGGCAACTCCTCAGAAGAGGACGTTATGTTGAATTTAATTTGGTGTACGATAAAGGAACCAAATTTGGCTTAGAAACAGGCGGAAGAACGGAATCTATCTTAATGAGTTTGCCCGCGTACGCAGCTTGGGAATACAGCCATAATCCCGAAGAAAATTCTGAAGAACACAAAACAATTCAGCAATTAAAAAAAGGGATAAACTGGATAGCCTGATTTGTTTTTAATTATCAAAACGATAATGCGAATAATCTTTTAAAATGGTATTGAGAAAATCTATATCCTCTTGATTTGTTGATAAAATACCCAGTTTATCTTTTATTTTTTCGGCCAATCGTTTAATATGTTCTGGTTTATTTTCTTTTACGCTAAATTCTAGCACCTGCTTTATTACGTTTGCTTCTTTATCGTTTAGAACAGATACTTGCTCATAAACTATTTTATAATCTTCCTGTTGTTGGTACAAAATAGTGTCTTTTATGGTAATTTTAGAATCTAACCGAATAACGGTTGTTCCGGCAGCCATGTCTCCAAGCCGCTGTCCCTTTTCGGAAGCTGCAATAGCTATAATGGCTACAGCAGGAGAAAAAACAGTCACATCAATCAAACGAAACATGGAACGAATAAGGTAGGACCCAAAATTAGGCTGTGTTCCATCCAGTTTAACCACCTTAATTTTAACCAGTTTTTTTCCAAAACTTTGCCCGTTTAAAAAAGTTTCGCAAAGTAAATGATATAACATGGCCGGAAGTAACAACAGTATCATAATTGCATAAATCACAGAATCATAATTTTTCACCCTTTCATAGTCTCCGTTGGAGTAGTTATGAAGCATTAAAAAATTGGTAAAAACATATATCACCAGTATTACATAAGCATAAAAAATAAACCTGTCTATTAAGGCTGCAAGAATTCTTAAGCCAACCCCTGCTTGTTGGTAAGCCAGTGCTACATGCTGCGTTGTTTGTATGTTTATCCCTTCCAAGTGTTTATATACTCAGGCTAATTTACAAATAAAGACCTTGGTAAGGTAGAAAAATATATGTATTTTTCTACTGGAAAAAGCCCATGAAGGAAATTACTTTTTTAAAACAAAACGAGAAAAAATGGCTTGAGTACGAACAACTGCTTCAAAGCAAACAATCTATAAATCCGGCTAAATTAACAGACATGTTCATTGAATTAACGGATGATTTAGCTTATACCTATACACACTATCCAAATACCGGTACTTTCAATTACGTAAACTCATTGGCCGGAAAAGTTCACCAAATGGTGTATAAAAACCGCAAAGAGAGCGGAAATCGTTTTGTAACGTTTTATTTGTATGAATTACCTGATTTTTTTGCACGATACCATAAGCAATTTTTTTATTCGTTCCTTATTTTTAGCTTGGCTGTTTTAATAGGTGTTATTTCTCAATTACAAGATAGTGACTTCGTAAGAGTTGTTCTAGGAGACTTTTATGTTGATGCTACCATTGAAAGAATCAAAAAAGGAGACCCTTTGGGAATTTACGGAGAGAGTAATCAGTTTTTAATGTTTGTTCAAATAACCATAAATAATATCCGTGTATCGTTTGTGGCTTTTATATTTGGTTTACTTACTGCATTTGGAACTTCATTTTTTCTGGTATATAACGGTATCATGCTAGGTTGCTTTTTTACTCTGTTTTATCAATATAATGTTTTGCAAGAAGCATTAAAAGTTGTGTGGATACACGGAACCCTGGAAATTTCGGCCATTATTTTGGCCGGCTGTGCAGGTATTGTTTTAGGAAATTCCTTCATATTTCCGGGAACATACTCGCGTATGCAATCGTTTAAAAGCGCCGCTAAAAACGGTATTAAAATCATTCTTGGTTTGGTTCCCATATTTGTTACAGCCGGTTTTTTAGAAAGTTTTATAACCCGCTATACCAATATGCCTATAGTGCTCTCATTAACCATTATCGGAGGCTCTCTCCTATTTATCATATACTACTTTATATTTTTACCGTTAAAACGAAAAAGCATCTATGACAAAAAAAATACGATTTAATGAATATAGAGACTTTGGCCAGGTGTTTGGAAACACCTTTGGCTATCTGAAACAAAATTTTAAATCTTTTTTTGGAACCATTCTTGTTTTGGCCGGACCCTTTTTTCTATTGAGCAATATTGCCAGTTCCTTTTTATTAAAATATTCATTTGGCTCAATGACGGCCGTAAAGTCTCCCGTAGAGCTTTTATCTGAAATGATTGCTCCGCTTAGCATTTCTATTTTTCTGTCATTAATAGGATTTTCTGTTTATACAACCATAGTAAATGAACACACAATATTAAACGACGAGCTTCCTGATAATGAACATCCAAATTTATCGATGATTAGCTCTCGATTTTTCGGCTCTTATTGGCGCAATCTTGGAAATATGTTTATGATTTTAATTGCCTTATTTGCCGCTTATATCATCGTGGGAGGTTTTTTTGTAATTACCGCCATAGGCACTGCCAGTGTAGGGGTTCTCGGTATTTTTTTCATATTTATTCTTATGATTTTTATTTTATTTTTTGTTTTGCCAATAGTTTTCTACCTAATTACCGCTATCATATATACCGGACAAGTACATAAGCTTGGTTTTTTTAGCGCATCAAGAAAAGTAATAAAATACCTGAGAGGTAATTTTTGGAGAACTTGGCTACTCTCTTTTTGCGGAGGAATTGTTTGCTATATGCTAATGATGGTTGCGTATATCCCCATAATGGTGATGATGATGATGAGCACCTTTTCAAGATTAAATTTAGACCCAAATACAAATTCATTTGAACAGGACACTCCCGTTTTATTAATTATCATAACCACCATTGTAGGATTACTGATTATTGGAATTTACTCTATATACATGGTGATGATGAACATGCAATGTGCAGCTAATGAAGAAAAACACGAAGGAAAAAACATTTTACAAAAAATTGAACAACTATAGTATACAAGGTCTTTTTGTACTGTTCATCTTTTTTATGCTAACCTCCTGTTTAATTGCTTCAGGAAATTACGAGGCATTTGATGAAACAGTAAACGACTCTTCAAGTATTTCTATAAAAAAACCTGCAACAAATCAAGAGGAATTAATCTTTTCCGATAAAAACCTTCAATACAAAAAAGACGTTAAACTCGATCCCAATTTTATTGAGCGCTTCATAAACTGGATGTCCAAAACCATTTTTGGAAATAATAGAGAAGAAGACTTATACAAAGCCCGACGAATCTTAATCTGGCTTATAGTAATTATATGCATGGCAATAGTTATATGGATTTTGATGCGAAGTGAGTTTAGCAAACTCATTAAACCTGATTCGAAATCAACCATCTTTAATTTTACGGAATTAACAGATGACATTAAAAGTATAGATTTCAATCAGATGATTAGCAAAGCGCTTTCAGAAAATAATTTCCGATTGGCTGTACGTTGGCAATATCTTAAAATACTATTTCTACTAGATAAAAAACAACTCATAGTTTTTGAGCCTCAAAAAACAAACTTTGATTATTATAAAGAGCTAAACAAAAGCGCATTCCGAAAAGAATTTATGAATCTGAGCCGTATTTATGAATATACCTGGTATGGTGAATTTGAAGTAAAACAAAACGATTATTTAAAATTTGAACCTAAGTTCAACCAAATAGAAAAAGAACTACATGTTTAAAGGCAATCGCAAATATATTTGGTTATTTTTCACCATTTTCTCGGTGTTGGTTGCCGTTCAGTATTTTTTGCCAAAACCTATTAATTGGAGCAGAACTTATTCTCATAAAGACAAAGCTCCCTTTGGAACTTATGCCATATTTAACCTGCTGGAACCAAGTTTTGGAAAAAAAACAGAAATAAATAAAAGTACTTTATATAATATTCATTCCAGTCAACATGATAACTGCTTAATAGTTATTAACGAAAGCGTAATGCTCAGCAATACCGACATAAACAATATCTTTAATTTTATTAAAGAAGGAAACACTATTTTTATTGCAGCAAATTATCTTTATGGTTCCTTGGCCGATACATTTAAAATAGAAACTAGGTTTAAATCCTACCAGTACTACTATCATCTGGACTCTTTAATAAAAAACCCGGGAATTCAATTAAAATTTACTGCTAAAAACCTTTCCGATTCTTTATATAAATACCCTCTACTTTGTCAGGACTCCTATTACAGCCATTTTGATAGTACTAAATTCTCCGTTTTATCAGTTAATGAAGATAATAATGCCGTACTGTTATGTACCTCCATGGAAAAAGGAAAACTTTATCTTATGTGTGTTCCCGATGTATTTACTAATTATTTCATAGTAAATCATCCCAATCGATATTACACTTATGGCATTTTGTCAAAAATAACCCAAAACACCAAAACTATATTATGGGATGAGTACTATAAGAATTACAATAAAAAAAACACTCCTGTATTTAAGCTGATTTTTGAAAACGATTCGTTATATACGGCCTATTTGCTTCTCATTTTCACTATTATCACCTACATGATTTTTGATGGCCGCAGAAGACAACGAGCTATACCTACTATAGAAGAAACTAAAAATACCACATTGGAATTTGTTGAAGTTGTTAGCCACGTTTATTTTAATTCCGGAAATCATCACCACATAGCCATCGAACGCATCAAGTATTTTTACGACAGTATTCGAAATCGATTTGGAATAGCTGTGAACGAAGTAAATGAAGATTTTATCAATAACATCGTTCAACTAAGCGGTAACTCTGAGCAATCCGTTCGTCAACTTTTTAAATACTGCGAAAAACTCTTAAAAAGCAATACAGCTAACGAATTTGACTTAATTGAACTAAACAGACAAATCAATAATTTTAACAAACACAGCTTAAGATAATATGGAAAATCAATTTGAAAACAGAATTAATTTATCGGAAATTTTACAAGGTGTATCCGATATTAAAAACGAAATAGGTAATTATGTGAAGGGGCAGCAAGAAATGCTTGACCTCTTATTGATAGCGCTTTTAGCAGATGGGCATGTTTTGTTAGAGGGGGTTCCGGGGGTAGCTAAAACATTAACCAGTAAATTACTGGCCAAAACTATTCAGGCTCCTTTTAAACGCATACAATTTACTCCTGATTTAATGCCCGGAGATATTATTGGTACATCCATATTTAACAGCAAGCTAAATGATTTTGAATTTAAAAAAGGGCCCCTATTTGCAAGTTTAGTTTTGGCTGATGAAATCAATCGCTCTCCTGCCAAAACTCAGGCAGCTTTGTTTGAGGCCATGGAAGAAAGACAGATAACGGTAGATGGGCATACATACAAACTGGAAGAACCTTTCATGGTACTGGCCACTCAAAATCCTATTGAACAAGAAGGTACCTACCGGTTACCCGAAGCTCAACTCGATCGTTTTATTTTTAAAATAACTGTTTCTTATCCTTCCATAGAAGATGAAACAAGTATGTTGAATAATATTCAAAGCAATTCGCATGTAATTAACTTTGACAGTATCAAATCCATCATTAACAAAGAACAAATTATTTCGTACAAAAACCTGGTAACAAAAATTCGAGTTGAAGAAAATTTAATTCACTACATCGTCCAACTGGTAAATTCTACAAGAAAAAATCCGGCTATATTTTTGGGGGCATCTCCTCGTGCTTCCATCGCTATTTTAAATTCGGCAAAAGCATGTGCCATTCTAAACAGTAGAGATTTTGTAACACCCGATGATGTCAAGTTTGTATCTACTCCGGCACTCCGACACCGAATAACACTTACCCCTGAGAAAGAAATGGAGGGCATATCTGCAGACAAAATAATACAACAGCTTCTCGATAAAATAGAAGTTCCTCGTTAAATGTTTAAAAAAATATTAAAAATATTTTACGTAATCAGGCCTACTCAAAGGCTATACTTCACAATGGGAGCGTTGGTCCTGTTATATGTATTTGGCTTTTTGTGGGAAATTATGCTGCCTTTAACAAATGGATTGCTGTGGTTTGTATTAATACTAAGTTTCAGTGATGGATTTATGCTGCTACGCCACAAAAAGCCTGTTTTGGCAAAAAGAGAAACCAAATACAAGCGATTAAGTAATGGCGATATAAATGAAGTTACGCTATTAGTTCAAAATTGGTATCCCTTTCCGGTATATATACAGGTAATCGATGAACTGCCCTATCAATTTCAAATTAGAAACTTTAACATACAGTCTTTCATAAAAGCAGGTAAACAAAAAAAATTCAACTATGAATTAAAGCCTGTTGAAAGAGGAGAATATCATTTCGGCACAATTAATATTTTTATTAAAACAAAATTTTCCCTCATAGAACGTCACCTAAAAATTGATGAACCTTTTATGATGGCTTGTTACCCATCGTTTATAAGGCTTAGGCAATTTGAACTGATGGCTATAAACAACAGATTATCAGATTTAGGTATTAAACGAATTCGAAAAATAGGATCCAGTACCGAGTTTGAACAGATAAAAGAATACGTATCGGGAGACGATGTTCGAAAAATAAACTGGAAGGCAACCGCCAGAAAAAACCAATTAATGGTAAATCATTACGTAGACGAAAAAGCGCAACACGTATACAGTATAATTGATATGGGTAGAGTAATGAAAATGCCTTTCAACAAACTTAAACTGCTCGATTATGCCATTAATGCATCTTTAGTAATAAGTCATATAGCATGGATAAAGCAAGACAAACCCGGTGTTATTGGGTTTAACCAAAATATTCGTTTTAAAGTAAAAGCAGACAATAAAGGAAACCAGCTTGTAAGCATACAGGAGGCGCTTTATAATGCCGATACCGGTTTTTTGGAAAGCAGTTATGAAATGCTCTTCGCACACATAAAACGTACCATAACTCAACGAAGTTTATTACTGCTTTATACTAATTTTGAAAGTCTTAATGCGCTCAAACGTCAACTTAAATACCTGAGAAAGTTGGCCCAAAATCATTTACTGGTGGTTATATTTTTTGAAAACACAGAATTAAATGAACTATTAAACATGAAACCATCAAACACCTTTGATATATATCGGCAAACCATTGCGCAAAAATTTGATTATGAAAAAAGGATGATTAATATCGAACTTCGTAAATACGGCATACTAAGCTTGTATACTACTCCGCAAAATTTAAGTGTTAACGTGTTAAACAAGTATCTGGAAATAAAAACCAGAAACATCCTATAAATTAAAAATGCCCCAACTTTTCAGCGGAGGCATTTATTAATTTTAAACAGTAAAAAATTACTTTGTAATCAATAGTTTTTCGGTATAAACAGCCTCTTTTGAGGTAATTCTTACAAAATAATATCCGGTGGGTAGTTCACTAAGTTTTAATTCAGCCCTGGAAGCGTTTATAAATGCGTTTTGTATACTTACAACCTGGCCAAGTGCATTTAATACTTCTATTTTATTTATTTGAGGCAAGGAACTTTCTATGTATGCCACACCATACGTAGCAGGATTAGGATATAAACGGAAAGAGGCCCCCATATCATGGCTTACCTTGTTGATGTTAGTACCCAAAGAAAAAGTAGCTGTTCCAAATACCATGGCAGTATCAATACGGAAAGTTCCTCCTGAGCCCTCTGCATTCCATGCGTATACCCGAATATTGTAGGATGTTTGATTGGTATACGGCGAACCGGTAAATGTAACCTGACAAATATTATTAAAAGCAGCTCCGGCACCGGCTACGGAAGTAGAGAACGCATCATCTTTCCAAAAAAAGGTATCTCCGTTTTGTATGGTAATTAACGGAGCGCTGCTGGCACTGGCTGCCGCATTGAGAGCCGTATAGGTAGCCGCAATGTTTGCCGTGTAGTTATCTCTGTCTGTTCTTACTGCCCAATGGCGCACACCTGTCCCCGACCGGCTGGCACCAAAGGTCATTTTATCCAAACTAAAAACATAACTAGGTTGTGCCGTTAGGCTTAATTGGTAGTACTTTGTTAAATCTATTGAGCCGGTAAAATTAGAATTGTCACCATTGGTAGCACCGGTCCCCCAACCGGTAAATGAAAAGTATGCACTTCCTGAACTGGCGGAACCTGTTCCTACAGCAGTCCAAGACCCTGAATTAACACCTGTAACAGTGGCCGTAGGTGTTGGATCAACCACACCGGTAGAAGGTGTAACACTGGTAAATTGGTAAGATAAAGTAAAGGCCTGAGCATTTACGTACTCTGCAGTGATAAATATCATTGCTATGCCAAGTAATTTTTTAATCATGGGAATATGTTTTAATTTTATACAAAAATACAATTTTACCCAAAGCGGGGTATTACAAAAATGTTAAGGCTTTTTTTATTCATAGTTCTACTTTCCTCCATTTTGGCAAATAAATTAGCCGCTCAGGACGAAAATAACGGACTAGTAAACTGGATTAGCATCAAAGAAGCACAGGAAAATTATAAAAAGGTTCCTAAACCTATCATTATCGACTTTTACACCGATTGGTGTGGCTGGTGTAAACACATGATGCGAACCACTTACTCAAACCCAGGTTTAGCCGGATATATCAACCAGCACTTTTATGCCGTTAAATTTAATGCAGAAGGCAAGGATACCATTGAATACAATGGGAAAATATATAAACCCACCTCGCCGGCTCCTAAAACCCCGCATGAGTTTGCCATTAAGATGTTGGGACAGCAGCTCAGCTACCCCTCCACGCTATTTATTACCAACAACTTTGAATATACTCTGCTTTCTCAAGGTTATATGGAAGATAAAAAAATTGAACCTATCTTAATTTTTATGGTAGAAAATGCCTGGCGAAACGCACATTTTGAAGAATTTAACCGCTATTTTACACGAACCTTTTATGATACTGTTTTTCCTAAAAAACCGGTAAAACTATCCTCTATTCAGAAAATAGAAAAACAACAAAAGAAAAAACCAAAAAAAACATTAGTTTTTGTAACTACCGGATTTTGCAACTCCTGTAAAATGATGGAAAAAAGCACCATGCTGGATAGTGCTACCGCTAAAATAATAAATGAAAAATTTAATACCGTTATTTTCAACGCCGAACGCAACGACACCGTTGTTTTTAAAAATCAAAAATACTATAGGGGTATGGTAAACGGTTTTCCTCTTCATGGCCTGCCCTTGGCGCTTTCCGTGAATCGTTTTTCATTACCGTTAATATGCATACTTGACGAAGAGTTAAATACACTTGATGCACTTAATTTTTATTTATCTCCTGACGCACTAAAACCTATTCTGCTCTATTATGGAGATAACTATCATAAAACCAAGAAATGGCCCGAGTTTATTGCTGAATACTCCGCCGGTTCACTTCCCAAAAAGCCAGTAAAATGAAATCTGCTACCATACACCACCTAAACTCCGGATTAATTATACTTAGTTGTATCATCGCTTATTTCATTCCTTTTGAATTGTTTCTTTTTTCATATGGTGTACTAGGGCCTCTCCATTACCTTACTGAAATAGGGTGGCTGCATAAAAAAAATTATTTTACAAAAGGTAAATACGATTTTATTATTCTTGGTGTACTATGTACCCTGCTGGTCTATTATAATTTTAACCCTCCCAAAAAAGGAACGGGCTTAATTACCGATATCATAGCTTTTGCCTTACTGATATCCGTAGCATTTGTTTTTATGAAAGACTGGCTTTACCGGGCTGCCGTTATTGCATTAGCCATCATCTCCGTTAGTTTTTTAAACAATGCCGATAATTATTTTATATGGTTTGGTATATTTTTGCCTACCATTATTCATGTACTTGTTTTTACATGGCTATTTATGTTGTACGGAGTGCTTAAGGAACGCTCTTGGCCAGGCTTTATTTCTGTATTAGTATTAATTGCAACGGTTATAACCATTTTTATTTACCAACCTCAAAACTTAGGATATGAGGTAAGTAACTACATCAAAAAAAGCTACAACCTTTTTGCCGAATTAAATTTTCGGTTAATCAACTTGTTTCATTTAGATTCGTTAAATGACATGAGCCAAATATATAATACCAATGCCGGATTTGTAATTATGCGCTTTGTAGCGTTTGCCTACACTTACCACTATCTAAACTGGTTTTCAAAAACATCGGTAATTAAATGGCATCAAGTTCCTAAAAAAGTACTGATAGGAACGCTCATTATTTGGGTTATTTCTGTTTCGCTTTATGCAATAGACTACAACAAGGGACTTAAAGTACTGTTTTTTCTGAGTTTCTTGCACGTATTCCTGGAGTTTCCGCTGAACATAGTTTCTGTAACCGGTATCGGAAAAGAAATTATGAGTCTTGGAAAGCCGCGTACCGCAAATTAAGTTTTATAGTGCCGAGAGTTCCGGGTTTTTCTCATCGATTAGTTTCCTGAGATTTAAAAGCGCGTAGCGCATCCTCCCCAAAGAGGTGTTAATTGAAACTCCGGTTAAATCGGCTATTTCCTTAAAACTCATGTCGTAATACATTCGCATAATAACTACCTCTCGCTGATCAGGGGGTAATTTCTGTATAAGTTTCCTTACACTGTTTTTTCGCCTGGCATTATCGGTAGGTAAAGAAAATACATCGCCCGTATCGCTGATGTTGCTGAGAGGGTGTACTTCCTCTCCCTCCTCGTTAATATAAACCGGAGCCGGAGGCATTTTTTTGGCCCGTCGAAAATGATCAATAATCAGGTTGTGCGCTATACGATAAATCCAAGGTAAAAACTTCCCTTCTTCCGAATATTGCCCCCTCTTTAATGTTTGTATGGCCTTAAAAAAAGTCTCCTGAAAAATATCCTCTGCCAACGAACGATCTTTCACCAGCATCATAATTCCGGAAAACAATTTTGATTTGTATCGGTGGAGAAGAACTTCTAACCCACACTCGTTACCCTGCAGATAAAGACTAACCAACTGGTTGTCTGACATAGACTGAATAGACATAATTTACCTTTTTGTGTATTTAACTTAAGTGCAGGTAAACGTCTACTCGATGGGCAAAAGTTTTTTAGGTTTGTTAAGCAAATATAGGTTAATTTTGTGTGTAGGCAAACAATTTCAAGGTTAAAATGTAATATTACCGAGTGTATTATTGCTTTTATTGAGTGAAAACGTATTGAAACCGGCTAAATGTTAAAAAGCGTAGATTTCCCTGTAGAAAAAGAGTTTAACAGCTACTCCCCAAAAGATTATATACTCATAAAGGGGGCCCGAATGCATAATCTTAAGAATGTGGATGTTATCATCCCAAGGGGTAAATTCGTGGTTATCACCGGTTTATCCGGTTCCGGTAAGTCCTCTTTAGCTTTTGATACCCTTTATGCCGAAGGACAAAGGAGATATGTGGAAAGCCTGTCTGCTTACGCAAGGCAATTTTTGGGCAGATTAGAGAAACCATTAGTTGATTACATAAAAGGAATATCTCCGGCAATTGCCATCGAACAAAAAGTTGTTTCCAGAAACCCGCGCTCAACGGTTGGTACGGTAACCGAAGTATATGACTATCTTAAACTGCTTTATACCCGCATAGGTAAAACATACAGCCCCCTTAGCGGGAAGTTGGTAAAAAGGCACAGTGTAAGCGATGTATGTGATTACATTTTACAACTGCCTTTAAATTACTCGGCTTATGTAATGACTGTTATTGAAGCCGGAAAAAAGGAAACACTTCAAAAACAACTTCAATTACTTAAACAACAAGGATTTTCAAGAATTTTTACTGACAATCAGGTAATAAGATTGGATGAAATTGACCCAAAAAAAATAAACCCCAAGAAAGAAATATATCTACTTATAGATCGGGTTCATATAACCGAGAGAAACGAAGAGTTGGAAAATAGGCTAAGCGATAGTATTCAAACCGCCTTTAATGAAGGGGAAGGGAAATTGTATCTGCTGTTACATGATGAAAAAAATAATTCCCGACTGGAAACCTTTAGTTCGTTATTTGAAGAAGATGGTATAAGCTTTGAAGAACCAAGCTTAAATTTTTTCTCTTTTAATAACCCTGTTGGTGCCTGCAAAACATGCGAAGGCTTTGGGAGCATTATTGGTATAGACCCCGATTTAGTTATTCCTAATAAAAGTCTTAGCGTATACAACAACGCTATTGCCTGCTGGAACGGAGAAACTATGAGTTGGTACAAAAAACAACTCATCAAAAAATCACATCTTTTTAACTTCCCAATCCATAAGCCCATTGCCGAACTCAGTAAAAAAGAATATGATTTGTTGTGGAAAGGCAATGAACATTTTGAAGGGATTTACGACTTTTTCAAAATGCTGGAAAAAGAAAGTTACAAAATACAATATCGCGTAATGCTTGCCCGATACCGGGGAAAAACTGTTTGTCCGGATTGTGAAGGAACCCGACTGAGAAAAGACGCCAACTACGTGATGGTTGGAAATAAATGTATACGTGATATCATCCTCATGCCGGTAAAAGAAGCCTTGGCCCATTTTAATCAATTAAAACTAAACAGCCATGAGGAAAAAATAGCCAAAAGAATTTTAACAGAAATCAAAAACAGACTGAATTATTTACATGATGTAGGCCTGGGCTACCTTTCCTTAAACCGTGTGGCCGGTACACTAAGCGGAGGCGAAAGCCAACGTATAAACCTGGCAACTCAACTTGGTAGCAGTTTGGTAGGAAGTTTGTATATACTTGATGAACCCAGTATAGGTTTGCATCCGCGCGATACCCAAAAACTTATCGGTGTATTAAAAGCTCTTCAAAAGCAAGGGAACACCGTTATTGTTGTAGAACATGATGAAGAAATTATGCAAGCTGCTGATGTTATTATAGATATAGGTCCCGAAGCAGGAAGCAATGGTGGTGAGTTGATATACAACGGGCCGCTTCAGGGGATTGAAAAAATAGAAAAAAGCTATACCGGGAAATATCTTTCGGGGAAATTAAAAATTGAAACACCTAAACATAAACGGCCCTTTAAAGAGTTTATCGAAGTAAAAAATGTTTCCTATAATAATTTGAAGAATGTTCATGTTAAGTTTCCGCTCAATACACTATGTGCCGTAACAGGGGTAAGTGGTTCAGGAAAATCTTCGTTGGTTAAAAATGCTTTGGTGCCCTATCTGCAAAAATATATCGATGGTTATTTCACTAATGTTGACCACTCTTCCATGTTGGGCGGACATTTAAACAAAATTCAACACGTAGAATATGTAGATCAAAATCCAATAGGCAAATCCTCACGAAGTAACCCGGCTACCTATACCAAGGCATACGATGAAATACGGACTTTGTTTAGCGAACAAAGTTTAGCCAAAGCAAGAGGGTACAAAGCCGGTCATTTCAGTTTTAATGTGGAAGGAGGACGTTGCGAAATATGCCAGGGAGAGGGAGTAAACATTATTGAAATGCAGTTTATGGCCGATGTAGAACTGATTTGTGAAGCCTGCCAAGGAAAACGGTTTAAAGCCGATACACTGGAAATTTTGTATAAAGGAAAAAGTATTGCTGATATATTGGATTTTACGGTGGAGGATGCCATAAATTTTTTTATGGCAGATAAAAATTCCCGAACCGCAAATAAAATTATTGAAAAACTAAAACCGCTTCAACAAGTGGGCTTGGGCTACGTAAAACTGGGACAAAGCAGTAACACGCTCAGTGGCGGAGAAGCACAACGTGTTAAACTGGCAACTTTTCTTCAACAGGGCAGCAACAGCGGAAATATTTTGTTTGTATTTGACGAGCCCACAACCGGACTCCATTTTCATGACATTAATAAATTACTCCATTCTTTTTACGCATTACTCGAAAAAGGCCACTCTATTGTAGTTATTGAACACAATATGGAAGTAGTAAAATGTGCCGACTGGGTTATTGACTTAGGCCCCGAAAGTGGAGATGAAGGTGGTTATGTTGTTTTTGAAGGTAAGCCCGAAGAACTGATAAATTGTACAAAAAGTATAACGGGTACTTTTTTAAAAAAACATTTCAATTAACAAATTTTTTTGCTTAAAAACCTAACGAAGATATTCCTCCCTTTAAATAAGGCGCTTTTTTTTGCAGTTTTTGCTCAATAAGTTTTTGAGCCATTTTGCTCCTGCTTTCATTAGCACACACCAGTATCACTTTATCCCAATTTATCCCTTCCATTTTTTCAGTAATCAGAGGCAGTGGAATATTTATTCCTCCTATATTATGTTCTTCAAATTCCCAATTCTCTCTTACATCAATTATGGTATACTTATTTTTTTCGAGCTTCCAATCAATCGAAGAAATAAAATCTGCGTCTGTTTTTATTTTGATATTATCTTCCAAACCTTCATTAGTCCACACCCTACGAAAATAGAATATTTCTGTTTTACCGGTAAGTAAATAATACGTCCATAACTTACCGGAAAGTATATCCCCTATCTCGCATATCACCTTTAGAGCTTCGGCAGCCATCGTGCTTCCTATTATTCCGCATAACATTCCGGTTACTCCGGATAAAGAACAAGTTTCATTTTCTCCTCCCTCATCCGGAAATAAACAACGATAAGTAGGCCCCCCACGGTAATTAAATACTGAAACTTGTCCGTAATTTTGATAAACAGCCCCTGAAATAAAGGGTTTGTTCGTGGCCACACACACATCATTCACTAAATAACGAGTAGTAAAATTATCACTTCCATCTATAACGAGGTCACAATCTTTAATATAGTTAAAGGCATTGTTGACTGTTAAAAACTCATTTACTGATTGTATAGTAATAGTTGGATTCAGTAATTGAAGTTTTTTTGCAGCTGTTAAAGACTTACTTTTGCCCAAATCATCTACATTAAACAAAACCTGACGATGAAGATTGTTTACATTCACCGTATCTGCATCCATAATTGTAATATAACCCACACCTGCTCCGGTTAAATATTGCAACACAGGGCATCCCAGGCCGCCGGCACCAATAACAAGTATTTTTGATTGCAATAACTTTTGTTGTCCTGATTTTCCGATTTCAGGAAGTGCTACTTGACGTTCATAATATTTGTCTTTTTCTTTCATCACCTTACCTTTTATCAAAAGAATAAGCTGCGTCCCAATCTTTCCACACTACCTCATACCCCTGTTCTTTAATAGCCTTAACTACTTCATCCACACTTCTGGTGTCGCAAATTTCAAACTGTTCAAGCGAGCTTGCGTTATTTGCATAGCCTCCGGGATTGGTTCGTGCACCGGCACTCATACTGGTGGCGCCTAACCTAATAATATTATTCCTAAATTTTATACTTTCCCGGGTAGAAATAGAAAGTTCTACTTCCGGATTAAATAAACGCCATGCACAAATAAGTTGCACCAGCTCTTTATCAGTCATTTCACTTTTTGGCTGCAACTGCCCGGCATGAGGTCTTAATCTGGGAAAAGAAACAGAATATTTGGTTTGCCAATATTTTTTCTCAAGGTAGGAAAGATGCATAGCCGTCATGAAACTATCCGTACGCCAATCTTCCAAACCAAGTAACACTCCCAAGCCAATCTTGTATAAATTTGCTTCCCCAATTCTATCAGGGGTGTTTATACGATATTCAAAATTCGATTTTTTTCCTTTGGGATGATAGATTTTGTAATTCTCTTTATGATATGTTTCCTGGTATACCAGTATGGCGTTAACACCAAGATCCTTCAATTCAATGTATTCTTCTTTATCCAAGGGCTGAACCTCCATCGCTACGTGAGAAAACTGAGAGGTTATTATTGGTAACACTCTGCGAAAATAATCCATGCCTACCGTTTGATTTGCCTCACCGGTAACCAATAATACATGGTCCATATTCATGGATTTAATTACCTCAATTTCTTTTTGTAGTTGTTTTTCGTTTAAGGTAATTCTGGGAAGCTTGTTATCAAAACTAAACCCACAATAAGTACATATATTTTGACACTCGTTAGAAAGATATAAAGGAATGTACATTTGAATATTATTACCAAAACGCTGTTTAGTAATAGTATGGCTCATTTCTGCCATTGTATTAAGGTAAGGAGCTGCAGCCGGCGAAATTAAGGCCTTAAAATCCTCCGGCGTTCTTTTGCTTTTGGCTAATGCATCGTTTACATCTGATTCTGTTTTTGCATAAATAGATTCAAGAACTTTGTTCCAGTTTAACTCCTTATGTATCTCAGAAAAATAAGTCATGTTTTTTAATCTAAAAAGGCTGTTAGCGGACTGCTTGCCTGTGCTTGCGAAATAATTTTTCCCATTCCGGATTCTCTGGCTATACGCCCTGCCTCTACTGCCAATTTAAAAGCCTTGGCCATTTGAACAGGATTAGCTGAAACAGCGATAGCTGTATTTACCAATACAGCATCTGCTCCCATTTCCATAGCTTCTGCTGCATGGGAGGGAGCGCCAATTCCTGCATCAATAACTACAGGCACATTACTCTGTTCAATAATAATCCGCAGCATCTCCTTAGTTTGAAGCCCCATATTGCTTCCAATGGCTGCACCCAGGGGCATTACGGCAGCAGTACCTACTTCTTCCAATCGTTTACATAAAAGAGGATCAGCTCCACAGTATGGCAACACTATAAAATTAAGTTTTACCAATTCTTCGGCTGCCTTAAGGGTTTCTATCGGATCGGGCATGAGGTATTTGGGATCAGGATGAATTTCCAACTTCAACCAATTTGTTTGCAATGCTTCACGTGCCAACTGTGCAGCATAAATTGCCTCTTTAGCATTTCGTGCACCCGATGTATTAGGCAATAAATTAATATGCGAATACTTCAAGTGATTTAAAATCTCATCATGTTCTCCATCACGAACATTAATTCTTTTTAAGGCAACCGTAACTAACTCCGTTCCCGATTCCAACAGGGCATCTTCCATTATTTTTGCTGACGCAAATTTACCGGTGCCGGTAAACAAACGTGATTTAAAAGCCTTGCCGGCTATTTTTAATTCAGACATGGGCATTTGATTTAAACTGATTTGTTATTAACTGCACAAGTTGTGTTTTATCTTGTTTTTCTCTTAAAACTCCTGAAACAGCTACACCATACAATCCAAGATCTTTCAAAACAGGTATATCATCCACCCGAACCCCTCCTATCGCATATACGGGAATATGAATTTTATCGGACTTTAAAGCACGCATTATTTCTTCGTAACTACCATATCCCAACGCCGGACTTAGTTTCTCTTTCGTAGCAGTATATCTGAGTGGGCCTAGGCCAATGTAATTAATAGGTAAACTCACTAAATCCAGTATATCTTGCAGGGTATTAGCGGTACAGCCAATAATCTTATCCGGACCTATTAATTTTCTGGCATTCAAGGGTGGCATATCTTCCTTTCCTATATGAACACCATCTGCATTTAACTCATTAACTAAACTTACCCTGTCGTTCACTATAAACAATGCATTGAACTTATTGCAAATTTCTCTTATTAAATTCCCTTCTGAAACAAAATGTTCATCACTCGCATTTTTCATCCTTAACTGAATCCATCTAACACCCGCCTTGCACATATCAATAGCTTGAGCTGATGGAGGATATCCGGGAATGTCGTGTGTTATATATTGAAGTTTATGCATATTTATTTATGATAAGCCAACAAGCCCGGGTTAGAATTGAGCACTCTTTCCATATACCGCTTACTTTTTAGGATAGCCTTGTGTAAGCTATCTCCATTAGCCAAGCAGGCACAAACAGCCGATGAAAAAATGCAACCACTACCATGTTTTTGGTATTTTACCTTTTGCTTGGGTCGAAAGCTCTGAACTTTTCCTTTAAATGAGTAAAGAAAATCATAGCCCTGTTTTTCCGGATGATGTCCTCCTGTGATTAAAATATTACAGAACTCCTGCATGTCGACAGGCTTCATTTGTAATTGCTCAATAAGAACCTCTATCTCTGAATAGTTTGGTGTAATCAAATATACCTGCTCAAGAATACGCAATATCTTCTCCCTATCGATTTGCTCATGAAACATGTAGCCACTGCTACTTTTCAGAACCGGATCCCAAATAATTTTAATTTCGGGCCTAATCTTTTTTATTTCCCTTATTATTTCAAGCAAATACTCCGCACTTTTTATGATACCGATTTTCACAAAATTTATTTGGTACTTATTCAGAACAGGGGTTAGCTGATTAAACACTTCATTTATATCCAACCAGCGTAAACCCAAAAAAGCATCTTCTGTTTGATAGGTGATGGCTGTTATTACTGATAAACCCTGTACTTTAAAGGTATTCATAGTTTTAATATCGGCCACTATTCCTGCTCCACCACTTGGATCAAAACCGGCAATGCTTAATGCGTATGGTCTGGAAGTGCTCATAACATTTTTAACTGTGAAGCGGTATGTAATATATCCAAGCCTTCCTTGAGCGGATTTTCACTATTCCAAACAGCCCCGCAAATTGCGGCTCCATCAAATCCCATATCATGTACATTTTGAATATTCCCCTTATGAATTCCTCCCAATGCAATTAAATCTGTTTTTCCTTTTAATGGAACAACTTCTTTTATGGTTGAATTTGATAAATATCCGGGTTTTGATATGCTATCAAAAACAGGGCTGATAAAGGCGTAGTGAAAGTTGCCGTTTACCTTAAGATACTCTTGCACATGATGAACAGAAACGGAGTGTTTACCCCCTTTTTCTTCCGCTGTTAGCTCAGCATATCGAAAATGAAATAGAAAACCGTTCTGATTTGCAAAGTTAAGGTGACGATGTATAACCAATTTTTGTTTAACATCTTCTCTAAACTGAGAAACGTAATTAGCTAATTCTTTGTCGGAAAAATAGGGCTTACGTATATGAAAGTACGCAAAACCACTTTCCACAAGCTCCATGGCATATTGCTGCTCGTTGGAAATATTTTTTTCCGGAGATATTAAAATCATTTTCATGATATAGTTTATAGATAAACCGAGCCTCCGGCTTTCAAAAACTCCTCTGATTTCTGTTTCATCCCTTCTTCTATAGCTTTTTCCTCCTCCACATTTTTTTCTTCGGCATACTTTCTAACTTCCTGAGTTATTTTCATAGAACAAAAATGTGGGCCGCACATAGAACAAAAGTGGGCCAATTTAGCTCCCTCGGCAGGTAAGGTTTCGTCATGAAATTCGCGTGCCGTGTCAGGGTCTAATCCAATGTTAAACTGGTCTTCCCAGCGGAATTCAAAACGGGCTTTACTCATCACATTATCTCGATACTGAGCCCCCGGATGGCCTTTTGCCAAATCTGCTGCGTGAGCAGCTATTTTATAGGCAATTACTCCGTCTTTTACATCTTTTTTATTGGGAAGTCCCAGGTGTTCTTTCGGCGTTACATAACAAAGCATAGCCGTTCCATACCAACCTATCATGGCAGCTCCAATAGCCGAGGTAATATGGTCGTATCCCGGAGCAATATCTGTAGTTAGAGGCCCTAGGGTATAAAAAGGAGCTTCGCCACATTCTTTAAGCTGCTTATCCATATTTTCTTTAATCAAGTGCATAGGAATATGACCGGGACCTTCTATTATAGTTTGTACTTCGTGTTTCCAGGCAATTTTTGTTAGTTCGCCCAGCGTTTCCAATTCGGCAAACTGAGCCGCATCGTTTGCATCGGCAATAGAACCGGGACGCAAACCGTCTCCCAGAGAGAATGAAACATCATATGATTTCATAATCTCACATATTTCTTCAAAGTGTGTATAAAGAAAATTTTCTTTATGATGAGCCAAACACCATTTTGCCATGATGGAACCACCCCTGGAAACAATTCCGGTAACACGCTTTGCCGTTAAAGGAACATACCTGAGTAAAACCCCGGCATGTATCGTAAAATAATCTACTCCCTGTTCGGCCTGTTCTATCAATGTATCTTTAAAAATCTCCCAGGTAAGTTCTTCCGCCTTTCCGTTTACTTTTTCCAGTGCCTGATATATTGGAACAGTTCCAATAGGAACCGGTGAATTTCGGATAATCCACTCTCTGGTTTCATGTATATTTTTTCCGGTTGACAAATCCATCACCGTATCAGCTCCCCAACGGGTAGCCCAAACCATTTTTTCTACTTCGGTTTCTATGTCGGAAGTAACGGCTGAGTTCCCAATATTAGCATTTATCTTTACCAAAAAATTTCTTCCAATAATCATGGGTTCACTTTCCGGATGATTGATATTGTTCGGTATTACGGCACGACCTCTGGCAACTTCTTCTCTAACAAACTCAGGAGTTATAAAACCCTGATGCACATAAGCACCAAAATTCATTCCCTTGTGCTGGTTCCATAGAGAATTATTTTCCTGATACTGTTTTTCCAAAAGTTGATTTTCCCTTATGGCTATAAATTCCATTTCAGGTGTGATAATTCCTTTTTTGGCATAATGCATTTGAGAAACATTTTTCCCCTGCTTTGCTTTTAAAGGCATTTTTAAATGTGGAAATCTGAGTTCCGCCAACTTGGAGTCATTTAGTCTTTGCATGCCGTATGAGCTGCTCAACTTATCCAATTGTTCCACATCACCTCTTTCCAAAATCCACTTTTCTCTAATCCTGGGGATTCCCATTTTTACGTCAATATGAACCGCCGGATCAGTATAAGGTCCGCTGGTATCATACACCGTAATAGGCTCATTTTTTTCTTTGCTTCCTGTGAGTTTATTAATAGTATCTTGTAAAGTAATTTCACGCATTGGTACAGAAATATCGTGTATGGCGCCTTTTACGTGTATTTTTTTTGAAGCAGGAAAAGGATTTGTACTGATAACCTCTTTTCCGGGTATTTTTTCTTTTTGCATAGTGTATTTTTTATGTTTAACCTCCCTGAGCTGCTGTAATAACAGTTATTTTATCGTGTTGTTTAAGTATATGAGTATGCCAATTACTCTTGGAAATTATTTCCCAATTAACGGCAACGGCAATACCATTTTTTTGATTTAAGCCTGCCTGTTTCAATGCATCGAACAAACTCGAATCAGCTTCTAATACAAACTTTGTATTGTTGATTTCTACCTCCATACAGACGAAAAACTAAAGAACCCAGGGAGGCATTACTAAGATGCTTACTTTTCCCTTCGCGAGGATTATCTCGATCAGGTTTTGAGGGTATAATCTCAGCACATGCGTGCACCCCTAAAGTTCTTACACAAAATTAGTTTATTTAAAAATGAAATGCAATGAAAATAAATTATTCTTCAAGGCCGGCTAACTCTTCGCTAAAACTCTTATTATCAAGTATTTCATAAATTCTATAGGTTTGGTAT
Source organism: uncultured Akkermansia sp. (assembly GCA_964585565.1). Classification (GTDB taxonomy): domain Bacteria; phylum Bacteroidota; class Bacteroidia; order B-17B0; family Aurantibacillaceae; genus Aurantibacillus. The sequence goes on from CAZPEC010000007.1 coordinate 58,352, forward strand.
ACCGTTTTATTCAACTGATTACTGAATACTACAATAGTAACCCTGTCTTTTAACCTTCTATGAAAAGCTGTTCGATAGCCATGCCACCAACCGTTGTGAAAGACTTCCTTTTTGATAGAATCACGGTAATCTTTAAGTCGCCAGCCCAAACCATAATTATTTTGTTTTTGTTCGGGGCTGTAAGCTTTATAAGCCATTTCCTGAGTTTTTTCGCTTAATAATTTGTTTTGATACAATGCTTCGCTAAACAGAAAAAGATCGTAAGGGGTAGAGAAAATGCTCTTGTCTCCCAGTATATAATCGCTTGCATCAATTGTTTCCGGTTTCCACTTTTGGTTATAGGCTCGTGCAATACGCGAAGAGTCTATTTCATATATTGTACCGGTATTTTTCATACCCAGGGGGTCAAAAATTTCTTTTTTCAAAAATGTTTCAAAGGATATTCCGGAAACTTTTTCTACGAGCAGTGCCAGGAGCGCATAATTTGTATTACAGTAACTGAAACGCTTATTCGGCTTTAAGTAAGGAGCAGGGGCTTTGTAACACATAAGCTCATACATTTCGTTATTATTAAGTTTTGAGGTAGAATTTCCAATTTCAGTATTTAAAAAGTAAATGTAGTTTGGCAATCCCGAACGATGATTGAGTAATTGTTTTACGCTTATTTCTTCGTAACCAAAGTCGGGGAAATACTCTTTAAAAGGTTTTTCAAGATTTATAAGGTTTCTTTCGTACAGCATGAGTATTGCAGTGGCAGTAATAACTTTTGAAACAGATGCCAACTGAAACATGGTAGTGTCCGTTAGAGGAATCTGCCCTTCTTTATAGGCAAGTCCGTAACTTTTTTGCAACAGTATTTTACCTTCTCGTGCAATTAATACACTCCCGTTAAAATTGTTTAGCTCATGCCACTTAGAAAACATAGAGTCCAAACGGTGCGAAACTTTGTTATCAGTATCCGGTTTTTTGATTATCGGTTTTTCGACCTTAAAAACCGGGCTTCCCGGATTAAGAAAGTTTACACAAAAAACCGCCGTAAAAACTAACATCAATATGAAAAGTACCTTTCTCATTACTATTTCTTGGATGGTTTTTCGTTTTCGGATTCTTCATAGTCCAATTCATTTCCCCAAAAGTTCATTTGTTGTTTAATCCAAATTTTTCTTTTGGCCACATAGTTATCCGGTGGATTTGCTCTAAATTTTCTTGGGTTAGGTAGAATAGCCGCTATGGCCGCAGCTTCGTCTTTGGATAGTTTTGCGGCCGATTTTTTAAACCAGAATTGAGCGGCCGCCTCTGCTCCATATACACCATCGCCCATTTCAATACTATTGAGATACACTTCCATAATACGTTCTTTACTCCAAAATAATTCTATCAAAAAAGTGAAATATGCCTCAAAAGCTTTGCGAATATAACTTCGCCCGGGCCACAAAAAAACATTTTTAGCAGTTTGTTGAGAAATTGTACTTCCTCCACGTATTCGCTTTCCCTTTTTATTAGCTTTCATGGCTTTTTGAATAGCCTCCCAATCAAACCCGCTATGACGTAAGTAATGTTGGTCTTCACTACAAACAACGGCCAATTGAAGTGTTTCTGCTATTTCCTCCAGCGACACCCAATCGTGTTTCAATTTCATATCCTTGCCTTCACTCTTTTGTTCAGCACACCTAATAAGCATTAACGGCGTAAGTGGAACCGGTATCCACTTAAATACTAATACCGACAACACAGAAGCGATTAAAAACCATACGAACAAACGCAGTAACCACTTCGCTATATTTATGAGTAAAAACACGGTTTCAACAAATCTAATTCCTAAATTTGTCAACCTGCGGTGGCGTAAAATAAATAATTAACCATTTGAGTTTAATATCATGATAAAAAAGCTTCCATACATTATTGCACTTCTCACTTTGATAATGGGAGGGTTTTATTTTTATAACAAGTACCGAGTTGCTCCTAAAATTAATTTTAACGAGCTGGCATTAACCGATTTAAATGGAAACGAAATAACCTTCTCTAATTTCAAAGGTAAAAAAACCATAGTATGCTTCAGCGCTTCCTGGTGCGGAAATTGCATAAAAGAACTGGGCAGTATGAGCAAATTGGTTGATAATGAGCTCTCGGATGTTCAAATAATAGTAGTTGATGATGAACCTGTGGAAAAAATAATTCATTTCAAGGAAAAAAGAAATTATCCCTACACATTCTTAAAGCTAAAACAAACTTTCTCTGAAATTGGGATACACTCCATTCCGGTAAGTTATTTTTTCAATTCAAATCTTGAATTAAAAAAAGAAACCGTAGGCGAAATAAACTGGAACGACCCCTCTACCCGAGAGCATTTCAAAAAAATAATGGAATAATCAACAAGCGGGTTTTTAAAACATTTTACTGCTTAAATATAAGCTGCCAAGAGAACTCGTAAATTCAGTACTCATGTCTGGTACGCTATACGTGGTGCCCACTCCCGTGGGAAATCTAGAGGATATTACGCTTAGGGCGATTCGTGTACTGAAAGAAGTAGACTTGATATTAGCTGAAGACACGCGAAATACCGGCATTCTACTTAAACACCTAAACATAAACAAACCACTAAAATCATATCATCAGCATAATGAACACAACACAACAAACGAAATAATCAACCTCATACAGTCCGGCAAAAACATTGCGTTGGTAAGTGATGCCGGAACTCCCGGAATAAGCGATCCCGGTTTCTTGCTTATTCGCGAATGTGTTTCTTCCGGAATAAATATTATCGTTTTGCCGGGCCCAACGGCCTTAATCCCCGCTCTGGTAGCCAGTGGTCTTCCCTGCGATAACTTCTTATTTATGGGTTTTCTACCCCAGAAGAAGGGTCGACAATCAAAACTTAAAGAGCTGGAAGTTGAAACCCGAACTATGGTTTTTTATGAATCACCCTTCAGACTAGTTAAATTTTTAAAAGAATTGTCTGCGATTTTGGGTAATAACAGAAAAGCCTGCGTATCCCGCGAAATAAGCAAACTATTTGAAGAACATCGCAGAGGAGAACTTAGCGAACTGGTAAATTACTTTGAAAATAAAGGTGTAAAAGGAGAAATTGTTATAGTTGTGGAAGGTAAAAATAAATGAAAATAAAAACCAAATAAATGAACAGCTATGAATCTAAAATAGGCTTACCTCCGGGTAGTTTAGTTTACGTTGGAAAACCAAGCAACGAAAGGGTAAAAATAACGCTCATAGAATACAATGAAAACGAATTTTTTGAAAAGGAATATTACGACTTGTCCGAATGTTTAAAAGAGGTAAAACCGGGTTTTGTTAAGTGGCTGGATATAGACGGAGTTCATAAAGTTGAGTTAATTGAGGCCATCGGAAAAACATACGGTATCCATCCACTTACATTGGAAGATATTGTTCACCTAGACCAACGTCCGAAATTTGAAGAGTATGATAACTATGTAATGGGTGTGATGAAAATGATTTCTTACAACAATAAAGTAGATAGTGAACAACTTTCTTTACTACTGCTAAAAGATACCGTCATAACTTTTCAGGAACCTAATAATTATGACGCCTTTGATGTTATCAGGAACAGACTAAGGCAGGCTAAAGGAAGAGTGAGAAAACTGGGAGCCGATTATTTGTTTTACGCACTAATGGACGCCGTTGTAGATTGCTACTTTCACGCGCTTGAAAAGATAGGAGACGAGGTAGAAGACATTGAAGAAGAAATTATTCACAACAGCAGTAAATCGTCTCTTAAAAAACTATATGCCCTTAAACGAGAACTTATTTTTTTAAGAAAACAAGCCTGGCCAATACGCGATTTAATTAGCAACATGATTCGTTCAGAAACGGAATTAATAACAGAAAATACCGGACTTTTTTTACGCGATTTATTAGACCACAGTATTCGTATAATAGATAGCATCGAAACTTACCGCGATTTATTGAGTGGTATTATGGATGTGCATTTTAGCAATACCTCCCACAAAATGAATGAGGTAATGAAGTTTTTAACAATTATGTCAACTCTATTTATACCGGTAACTTTTGTGGTGGGAATATACGGCATGAACTTTGAATATATGCCGGAACTAAAATCTGCCTACGGATACCCGATAACCTGGGGCGTAATGATTGCCATGATGTTGGGTCAACTTATTTTTTTCAGAAAAAAAGGATGGCTTTAAAAATACGCTACTGAAGTAACGTGAAGGTGCCCTTCAATTGCTTATACTCTCCTCTCGAGTTTTTGTACTCAATCAGGTAAACGTAAACATCATTCGGAGCGCCGTCGCCGGTCCAACCCTCTCTGTCGTTATTGGTACTGAATAACTGGTTACCCCACCGGTTAAAAATTTTCAAACTATAATCACTTTTATCTACAAAATGTGTTACGGGCAACCAAACTTTATTTACTCCTTTGGGAGCAAATGCCGTAGGTATAAATATTTCTGCCTCTACATAACATGCGGCAGGGTTACTGTCGGCAGTTTCCATTATTCCATAGGGATTAGAAGCCCCTTCAATAGCTGTTACCAAATAGTCTATCTTAGCTCCTTCCGGAGCAAGATCCTCTAAATTATCTAAGTATTCATTCAAATTTCCGTTTGTATAGGCAGAAGGCAAAGCAGGAACTACATCATTTATTACCCGATATATGTTGTAACCGGCCAGGCCTCCCGCAAAGCCGGTATAGTTATTCCAACGTAACTGCTTTAAGAAAAGACCGTTTTTGTCATTACTCACATTGAGTAAAATACTCTCTGCAATATTGCTAACTGTTCTGTCATTCCTGCAACTATCCTTAGCTACAACACGATAGTAATACGATTTTTTTGTTGTTTCCAAGCCCGAATCGACATAAGAATAGGTTCCATTCAAACCCGTATTCACAAAGGTTATCTTTTTAAAAGCAACGCCATCATCGCTTCTGTATACATCAAATCCTTTTGCCGACTTAGAAGAATCTACAAAAACACGTATTTGTATTCGTTCCTTATCAAGAACCGAAACGGAACGAATATATATGAAGTCAGGTGCGGGAGTTTGGTATGAAAAAAACTGTACCCGGTTGGATGACGAACTTATACTGTAGTCTGAGTTAAATACGCGTACAAAATACATTACATTACTGGCCGGGCTAACCCCCGTATGAGTAAAGCTTGTTTGTGCAGTTGTTGCTATATGCTGAAGAGGGCCTCCGTTAACAGAATAATATACTCGGTATTCCGCTATACCATTTCTTAAATTTTTATATTCATTCCATTTAAGCCTGGTTTGATACGCACACTTATCATAGAGGTATTCCAGATAGATGGTGTGGTGCGAAATATTTATTGATCCGGTATTCGCACATTTATCATAAGGAGCGGTGGCAAATTCGAGAGATGTGTTATTTGCTGTAGTTGGCGTGTAGGTGTATAAAGTTGTAAATCGTCCTTTAGCGGAGTCAACCAGCACATTAGTTCCTATAACCCGATATATTAGATAGCCATCAGCATCTATTGATGGAGAAGGCTGATAACCAATTACTGTTTGTCCACCCGGAAGCACACTCACCGAATCTAATTCCGTTATATAAGGGGGTATCTTATTCTCAAAATCTGTTTTACCTACTTTGTTCGACACTGAGGTGCATCCTGCATTATCCGTTAGCGTAACCAAATAGTTATATTTAACCGAGCAAGGAATAATCGTATCGCCGTACTTGGTATCTGTTGTAAAAGCTATATTATTCCACACACCATCCGGAAATTCACGAAGAATAGTAAACGTAGGAGAGGTTGACGAAGGAAGCGGATTTCTGGTTTTGTTATAATTAAGCCCCGCTATTCCGGGAGGAGTTGTAAGGTTAATAAAAATACTGCGCAGGGTGTCCGACGAGGCCGATACACCGGTCCCGGAATTATAACGAGTCTTCATAAAATAATAACGTCCCTGAACATCTCCCCCTGCCCCAACATGTGTAAAAGTATTAACGGCAATTATACCTATAGTTCCCACCTTGCTGTACGGCCCGGTTTGAATGGTAGCATACCAAATTTCATATTCAGTAAATTGGCTTCCGGGGTCGGCAGGGGGTATCCAAGTAAGCGTAATATCTCCATTAGTGGCAGTAGCCAAACAACGCAACTGAGGCGCCGCTACCTGAGCATAAACCACTTGAAAAAACAAAAAAACTACTATAAACCCAACTCTCAACACGGGATGTAACGTATAAATTTACGAAAAATTGCCTAAACCCTTAAAATTGGCGGGTTAGGTAAAATGTGATATATTTGAAAAAACAAAAGCTATGAAGAAAATTTTACTATGTTTTATTGCCCTATCGGCTTTTTTAAGGGTTGAAGCTCAGCTCCCCAGTTTAAATTTTGACGGTACCTGGACAGGAAACAGCCTTTACCCTGCTCCCGATCCCGATGGTTGGATTAGCACTAACGTTCTTACCAATGCTTTGGCCAGCTCCAGTAATCCAACATCTGTTACCCAAAGTACCTTAAATTGTTCCGGAGGAAGCTCCATGAGGGTTGAAACAAAAGTATTTACATTGGGACTATTATCCGGTTTCCTGCCCGATACTTGCGGTTTTGCTTTTACCGGAACCGTTGTAGTGGCTTTCAGCGGGGGGCAGCTAATAGATGGTTTTCCTTTCCCCAGCCGCCCGGATTACCTCACCTATTGCTACCAAGCTCAGCCAGCTGCAGGAGATACCTGCGGAATTGGTGTTTTACTATGGAAATGGACAGGTACCAGCAGAAATTACATAGGCGGGGGCTTGGATTTATATCCGAACACCGTATCTTCCATCACAAATGCTACCATGAGTATTGTGTATACGCAAACAATTACCCCTGATAGTATGTGTATCTATGTTGGCTCCAGCTACAAATTTCCCAGTACAGGAACCACTATTCGTAAAGGAGCTAAAGTAGGAAGTGTGTTTTATGTAGACAATATTCATTTCCCGGGAGTTGGATTAAAAGAAAACCAACATCTAATCAATTTATCTGTTTTCCCTAACCCGTCTGCGAATGTTTTAAAGGTAGTTTCCGATAATTTTGACGCAAATGAAATGATAGTCAAAGATATTACCGGAAAAGAAGTTGATCGGGCTTACTTTATAGCCGGAAGCCTAAATTTAGGTGTAAGTTCTTATCCCAATGGCGTATATCTTTATACCATTAAAAGTGTTCGTGGGGAAATTCTTAAATCAGGAAAATTCACCGTTCAACATTAATAAAAAAACAAGTAATTTTAAACCACCTTACAACATGGCGTAGGGTGGTTTTTTGTTTCATCAAAGTAAAGTAAAACGCATATACCATGGGAATAGAAGAAAAAATAAACAATGATATTAAGGCCGCTATGCTTGCCAAAGATGCTAAAAAATTGGAAGCCCTCCGCGCAATAAAATCTGTTATTCTTTTATTAAAAACCTCACCCGAAGGGTTAACAGAAGAAAGCGCAGCAAAAGCTATTCAAAAAGAAGTAAAGAAGAGAAAGGAAACCCACGAGGTGTACTTACAACAAAACCGCCCGGACTTGGCAGAAGTAGAAAAGTTTCAGGCCGAAGTAATGGAAGCCTATCTCCCTGCCCAACTAAGCGAAGAGGAAATAAAAGCAGAACTCCAAAAAATTATTACACAAGTAGGTGCTACAGGTCCCGGCGAAATGGGTAAAGTAATGGGGCTTGCCAGTAAACAATTAGCCGGAAAGGCTGATAACAAAGTCGTATCCCAGCTAGTGAAATCGATGTTGGGAGCGAATTGATACAGATTTAAAAAATCCAAGGAAGCAACCCTATAAGCAAAATAACAAAATGTTTTGCTGAATTTTTAAGATGTACTTATCTCATTAAGGTAACGTCACCGTTTATTTTTACGGTTCGGTTGTTATACAAATCCACTTCCAGGGTCCATACATACACCCCCACCGGTTGCTCTTTTCCGTCCTTCTTACCATCCCATCCCACCGATTGGTCATCCGACTCAAATAATTTCTCACCCCAGTTATTATATACCCTGAACAGCATCTTACGGAAAGGTCCTCCCTTCACAAACAACACGTCATTCACCCCGTCTCCATTCGGCGTAAAGCCCGAGGGGACCTGCGGAATTAAGTTTACCTCTATCAAACGGCTTGTCGTATCCGTGCATCCCATATCGTCTACTACCGTTAAGGTTACCCAATACTGCCCTCCGTTCTGATATATATGCGTGGGGGCAGGACCCGAGCCCACATTCTCATCCCCAAAGTTCCACAGCCAGGTTACTATACTGCCAGCAGGTGTAGAAAAATCAGAAAAACTAACCGGCTCCAGCGCTACCACCGGATTATTGTTCATCCCGAACAATGCCTCCGGCTTGGGGTTTACCGATACCGTTTTACTGATACTGGCTGTACATTGCGTGGCAGGGTTCATCATCGTTAGCTCCACTAAGCGGGGACCGTTCGTAGTAAACGTTACTCCCGCAGGGGTTTGTTGATACGATACACTGGGCGTGGCCGCCGTACTGAAAAACCATGTAAAGTTCCCATTTGCCGGTAAAGATAAATTCGTAAACTGCGTCGTCATGCCCACACATGCCGCACTGGCCGAAAAGTCAGGAACCGGCAAGGGGTTTATTGTTATGCGTTTGCTTACCGTATCCGTACAAGTGATGTTCAAAGAATTGGTGCCCGTTACCGTAAAAGTGATCAGGTATATGCCGGGATTGGTATACGTAGTTTGGGCAGAGGGAATGCTGATAGAGCTGAGTCCGTTCCCAAAATCCCACAGCACCGATGTGATGCTGGTACTGTTAGGACTTGAGCTGTTTATCAACACCACCGGATCGTTTACACAACGCCTTACCCCTATACTGAAATCCGCTTCCGGAGACTGAACAAAAGTGGCCGTAAATGATTTTGTACTCGACGGACAGGATATTCCCGATACCGTAGCACTCGACAGCGTAATGGTTACGCTACCCAGCGATAAATCTCCCGGGCTGGGATAATACAGGCCTCCCAAAGCCGTATTGTTGGGTGAGAAGGTTCCCGTGCCGCTGCTGCTCCATACTCCCGAATTGGTGTACCCGCTCACCGAACCATTTAACTGAATAGGCGTAAACATACACACTGCCGTAGAGGCATTCACCGTTAATAAAGGCAGCTTAATGATGGTTACTGTTATCGTATCGCTTTTTGATGGGCAAAAACCTCCCGCCGTATTCGCATAAAATGTTACTGTACCATTTAGGGTATCATTGGGGCTCACGGCATAGTTCGCATTGGTGGGAGGAACCGCCGTAAAGGCTCCGCTTCCGTTGGTAGTAGACCAGGTAATAGCCGTAGCTCCTCCACCTGATACCGTGCCTGTTAACGATATTACCGGATTACTCGCACATACCGTAGGAGTACTAAATACCGTCATACTGGGCTCGGCCTGTATGTTTATCACCATATTCCCGCTTACATTGGAACACAATCCGCTATTGTCTATGGCGGTTAGCGTGAGGTTGATGGTAGACTGACTTAAATCCCCGGGTGTAAAAAAGTATACCACATTGAGCGAGTTGCTCGAGGGGGCAAAGAAACCCGTACCGCTGCTATTCCATAAGTACGACAAGTTGCTCCCGGTTACCGTGCCCGTAAGCGCAACACTTTGGCTGTTTGTACAGGCTATCGTATTACTCAGCAAACTTACCGTGGGCGGATCTACAAAACCTACCGTAAAGCTTTTACTGCTATTGTTACAACCGGGGAAGGGACCCTGGCTCGTTAAGGTTAAGGTAATCGTTCCTGCTGCCAAATCTGCTAAAGAGGGAGTATATGTGGTGTTTACTCCGGGAGGGCCAAACGTACCTCCATTGCCTCCGCTCCACAAACCTCCTATGGCATTGGTTACCGAACCGCTTAATACAATCGGAGTAATGTTATTCTTACACTGCAAGGTGGGGGTACTTAATATCGTTACCTGAGGGCGCTGGTTAATGGTTACCGTCATCGAGTCTTTGCGGGGTGTACAGTTCCCCAAAGAGGTCAGGTAAAATTTTATCTCCGTTAGCGTGGTATCTAAATTAGACAAAGAGTAAGTGGTGCTCACCGTATTTAACGTAGATGTGTATGCGCCAAAGCTCCCTGTTCCATTAGCTGTAGTCCATGTTCCGGTGATGGCTCCTCCTGATACCGTGCCGGTTAGGGCTACTGTATTGCCTGAACCTACACAAACGGGCTGTACAGTCTGAGCTATCACGCTCGTTCTCCTTAAAAAGGAACTCATGTAATGAAATAATCCGCCTGAGCTAGGTCCTCCGTCGAATATCCCCAAAGCAAATTCTGCCGATGTGTTCCCTACCGTGTACGAACCTATCGGAATATCTACTATCGTAAAGGGTATTTGAGCTCCTACGTACTGACCTCCCGTGCCCGGTACCACCGCAAAGGCTCCGGGCGGAATTAACGTGGTGGAACCGTTTATTGTAAATGTGCCTTGGGCGCCGTTAGGACACAATATGTTCAAATTGAAGTTCTGATTCGTGTTCCTCGAAAAAGCTACCAGCGTAGACCCTGCACAACTCAACGGAGGCAATATCGCGGAACCTGCCTCACAGCCTATACCTGAAGCCTGATACACGTACACGTTCTTATTGGCTTTTACAGACGTTAAAGGTTGTGTAATATTATAAAAGTACGTATCTCCCTTGTTTATCAGCGTTGTAGTTACTACCGCATCTTCTATCGTTAATTGCGTGAAATTTTCTGTGCCTACCACGTATATCCCCTCCAACGATGCTACGAACATGGAGCCTCTGTTTACTATATAATCCTTCCCAACAATATCTACAGGCACTATCTGGTCGCCGATTAAATCGTGACAACCTCCACCGGGAGTATTCACCGAATCGTCGGCTACCGTAACGGCAATGGGTTTATTGGATGTGATAATGGTACCGGAAAGATTATTCCCCGATACATTGGTGTTTTGTACCACATTCTCTATAGTATAAGCATCGCCCGGGTTTACTAATAAAATACTGTACGTTACATTCGCCGGATGGCCTACCACTGCACATTTGGGAGTAATCCACACCACCGTATTGGGTTTAGTGCCTACTATGTTTATTTGTTGCTTGGGCTGTATAACACCGGGAGGAGTACCGGCCACGTCTGTTCTGAACTGGTTTACCCAGCGAGTCTGATGAGGGCAAACAAACTCAGTTCCCAGGGCATTTTGGCCTTTTAAAGAAAAAGTCTCGGGATTTAAAAAACTGGGGGCTCTAGTAACTACATCATACACTACCGATATATTGGAGGAGGAGGATATGTATATCCCATAAGGAACTACCTGGTCTGCCGGGCGAACTTCTAAAGAATCGTAGGCGCGATTGGTTAAAGAAACATTTGCATCGCGCCAAAAAGTTACATCTACATTTGAGTTTGCAGGAACAACAAAAGTAGTGTCATACAGGTTGGAAAAGGTAAGAGCAGCCGGTTGTCTTACGCGAACAGTCGTAGTTGGGGCCGAAAAAGTAGCTATGTGAAGTTTAATAGCATCTCTGTGCCAATGGTCTGGAGTAACCCAAGGTGCCGCAAACCAAAAGGCGGTGTCTATTTGTGAGAAAGCAGCAAAACCGGAAATAAAACAAAAAAGAAAGGATATAAATCTAACTCGATTCATACCCCTAAATATACAAAAAATTAATTTGTTTTGTTAATTATATTAATTGTAGCCTCCCCTATAACTTTAAAGGCTGTTCTCCTGTTTTTTTGGTGAGCAGCCTCCCACTCAGGGCTTTTAGGAACCATTAAATTTATTTCTGCTTCCGGGATGATTGGTCTTGTTTCTCCGTATCCGTTAGCTATGATGCGGGTTTTGCTAATTCCTTTGCTGATTATATAATCAACACAACTTTTAGCTCTGGCGGCAGATAAACGCATGTTATAATCGTCGTTACCTCGTGCATCTGTGTGGGAACTAAGCTCAATAGAAATATTATCGTTCAACTTTAAAAGATCTACAATTTTATCCAAAATTTCCATGGACTTTGGTCGTAGAGTGGCCTTGTCAAAATCATACTCTATACCTTCAATTTCTATATCACCTTCAGGAATTTTATTGAGAAAGAAATCGTGTTCGAAATGTTCAGATTCTGTTTTTCCCAAGGTAGCTAAGCTGTACGCATCTGCAAAGTACTTATTCTTCTGAGCACGCAGGAAGTATTCCATATTAGGTTTTAAGTCGGTGCTGTAATAACCAGCCTCGTCTGTGACTACAAAAAACGGTTCGTCTCCATCATGTACATCTTTTATTGTCACTAAAGCATTGGGAATAATCTCATTGGTTTGTGCATCATACACATATCCATCCAAATCAAACTTAATGGGTTCGTTTTCGAAGCTATAAATATTGTAACAATGTCCGGCAGGGCAATCTTTACGATCACTTGCAAAAAAACCTTTAGCCTGCAACCTGTCGAGTATAAAGTAAGCATCGTCTTTGGAGGAATTTATGGGCGCATTCAAATTTTTAACTTCCGTGTAAACAGAATCATCAGCATTTAAATAACATTTAAACACATCTAAGCCACCCAATCCCGGATGCCCGTTACTGCTGAAATACAGAGTACTTCCCAACTGATGAAAGAAAGGTGTAACCTCATCTCCCGGAGTATTAATAGGAGCACCCAAATTAACCGGATTTCCTACAAAGCCATTTTCGTCAATACCCGCCATCCAAATATCAAACCCTCCCATGCCCCCGGGACGATTAGAAGAGAAAAATAGCTTACTTCCATCTTGAGTAACAAATGGCTGTTGCGATTTATATCCCGGCATGTTAATGTTAGTTCCTAGCTTCATTGCCTCATAAAACTTGCCATCCAGCGTTCGGGCCATGTATATAAATGCCTCATTCCGATTATTATCGCTCCAACGTGTGAAAAGCATCACCTCATCAGGTGTAAAAACTCCGGCTCCTTCATGTAAAGAGGTATTAACCGGACGACCAAAATTAACCGGACGTTGCCATATGGTATCATCAAGTGTTGTATAGTATAAGTCGCAGTAATACCTTGAGTCTTGCTTCTCAGGATCACTAACAACGCCTCCCCTACGTGCACTGGTAAAAATAAGTTTATCGGAACTCAGATAATACTGCGGAGCAAAATTACTTGTACCCCTATTGAATACCAACGTATCCATCATCCGAACCCTTATATTTTTTCTTCCGGAAAGTGTATCTAAAGCAAAATAACAGGATGAAGCATGTTTTGTTGCCACCTTCATAAGTGAATCGGAACCTTGCCCGGCATTACTGTATTCATCAAAAACGGTGAGCGCTTCTTGATACCTTTTAAGTGCCATAAGTGAGAGTCCGTAATAAAAAGGCGCATCCGGATATACTTTTCTATCAACAACCTTTTTATACTGCTCAACAGCATGATTGTAGTCATAATTCATGCGATAGCTGTTTGCCAAACGATACATAATAAAATCCATCTTTGTGGCGTTTTGGCTGGGATCCTCCTTTATGGTGTTTAAACTATCCTTTCTTCTGGATCCTTTTGGCTCAGGCACTTTAAACAATGATTTCATTTTAAGGTTAACCAGCTGGGCCTCGTAAGGAATTACATAGGTTCGCAAAATGGTGGTATCATCCAGCACTTTAGAATAAAAATGTGCTGCGTTGGCATAATCTTTTTTTAAATACGCCTCATCAGCAAGCTCCAGCCATATTTTTTTTGACTGACCTAAAAACAATAAAGGAAGACAGAATAATAATACGCTAAATGTTTTTTTCATAATTATAAACGCGGACAGTTTTTGATATCTTGAATTTTGCTCTGTTTACCCAAATACGTCAATGAAATCTCAAATCCTCCTCTTGTTTTGCTGGTAGATCGCAAACTGGATGTATTAAAATCATAGCCTACCTTTACAATAAAGTTATCTTTTTTAATACCAACGTGTGCAATGCTGGCATCTCTTAAACGATAAATATATCCTCCCAATAAAAAGAATTTCTCACCACGGAAATAGTACCCTGCATCAACCGCATAAGTTTGTTCGTATGCGTTTGTTTGTTTCATAATCAAAACCTTGGGTATAAAATAAAATAACTCATTTACGTTAATACGCGTACCTGTATGTAAATAAAAGCGCATGGGTAAGCGATTGTTGCTTCCAAAAAAAGTTTCACGAGGTTTTGTAAGATTAAATCCACTAATCCCCAAAAACGGATTAAGTCTGGTTTGCTGTTTGCTGTAGTAGTACAGAGCTCCAAAATTAACCTGCTCCTGAAATTGAACTCCGCGTGAAAAATTTTCTCCATTATCAATATTTTTATCAAACGATCCTCCTGAAGCTGAACTCCATTGTCTGTCGTAAGTAAGTACTTGATACTCTAATCTTTTCTGGGTTAAACCGGCTTGTAATCCTAAAGAAAGATTGTGGAATTTACTTTTGTCAATAGGAACTGCATAAGCTGCTGAGCCCAATATTTGGAGAACGTTATAATTACTTAATCCTGCACGCATATTGGTTATTTGTCCGCCAAAGCCCCACTTATTTTTTCCAGGCATATCAAAACTAACCAATGCGGTTCTAAAAGGCTTATAAGCAACTGCACTCCATTGTGTACGATAATGCATATGTGCCCGCATCTTAGTGTCAATTAATCCTGTCATAGCAGGATTTAAAAACAAGGGGGCGGCATCATACATACTTAAGTGAAAATCCTGAGAACGTGTTATTCCTGTCAAGATAACACACAGTAAAATACTGAACTTTATTTTTTTCATTTGCATATTCTATCTCATTAAGGTAACGTCACCGTTTATTTTTACGGTTCGGTTGTTATACAAATCCACTTCCAGGGTCCATACATACACCCCCACCGGTTGCTCTTTTCCGTCCTTCTTACCATCCCATCCCACCGATTGGTCATCCGACTCAAATAATTTCTCACCCCAGTTATTATATACCCTGAACAGCATCTTACGGAAAGGTCCTCCCTTCACAAACAACACGTCATTCACCCCGTCTCCATTCGGCGTAAAGCCCGAGGGGACCTGCGGAATTAAGTTTACCTCTATCAAACGGCTTGTCGTATCCGTGCATCCCATATCGTCTACTACCGTTAAGGTTACCCAATACTGCCCTCCGTTCTGATATATATGCGTGGGGGCAGGACCCGAGCCCACATTCTCATCCCCAAAGTTCCACAGCCAGGTTACTATACTGCCAGCAGGTGTAGAAAAATCAGAAAAACTAACCGGCTCCAGCGCTACCACCGGATTATTGTTCATCCCGAACAATGCCTCCGGCTTGGGGTTTACCGATACCGTTTTACTGATACTGGCTGTACATTGCGTGGCAGGGTTCATCATCGTTAGCTCCACTAAGCGGGGACCGTTCGTAGTAAACGTTACTCCCGCAGGGGTTTGTTGATACGATACACTGGGCGTGGCCGCCGTACTGAAAAACCATGTAAAGTTCCCATTTGCCGGTAAAGATAAATTCGTAAACTGCGTCGTCATGCCCACACATGCCGCACTGGCCGAAAAGTCAGGAACCGGCAAGGGGTTTATTGTTATGCGTTTGCTTACCGTATCCGTACAAGTGATGTTCAAAGAATTGGTGCCCGTTACCGTAAAAGTGATCAGGTATATGCCGGGATTGGTATACGTAGTTTGGGCAGAGGGAATGCTGATAGAGCTGAGTCCGTTCCCAAAATCCCACAGCACCGATGTGATGCTGGTACTGTTAGGACTTGAGCTGTTTATCAACACCACCGGATCGTTTACACAACGCCTTACCCCTATACTGAAATCCGCTTCCGGAGACTGAACAAAAGTGGCCGTAAATGATTTTGTACTCGACGGACAGGATATTCCCGATACCGTAGCACTCGACAGCGTAATGGTTACGCTACCCAGCGATAAATCTCCCGGGCTGGGATAATACAGGCCTCCCAAAGCCGTATTGTTGGGTGAGAAGGTTCCCGTGCCGCTGCTGCTCCATACTCCCGAATTGGTGTACCCGCTCACCGAACCATTTAACTGAATAGGCGTAAACATACACACTGCCGTAGAGGCATTCACCGTTAATAAAGGCAGCTTAATGATGGTTACTGTTATCGTATCGCTTTTTGATGGGCAAAAACCTCCCGCCGTATTCGCATAAAATGTTACTGTACCATTTAGGGTATCATTGGGGCTCACGGCATAGTTCGCATTGGTGGGAGGAACCGCCGTAAAGGCTCCGCTTCCGTTGGTAGTAGACCAGGTAATAGCCGTAGCTCCTCCACCTGATACCGTGCCTGTTAACGATATTACCGGATTACTCGCACATACCGTAGGAGTACTAAATACCGTCATACTGGGCTCGGCCTGTATGTTTATCACCATATTCCCGCTTACATTGGAACACAATCCGCTATTGTCTATGGCGGTTAGCGTGAGGTTGATGGTAGACTGACTTAAATCCCCGGGTGTAAAAAAGTATACCACATTGAGCGAGTTGCTCGAGGGGGCAAAGAAACCCGTACCGCTGCTATTCCATAAGTACGACAAGTTGCTCCCGGTTACCGTGCCCGTAAGCGCAACACTTTGGCTGTTTGTACAGGCTATCGTATTACTCAGCAAACTTACCGTGGGCGGATCTACAAAACCTACCGTAAAGCTTTTACTGCTATTGTTACAACCGGGGAAGGGACCCTGGCTCGTTAAGGTTAAGGTAATCGTTCCTGCTGCCAAATCTGCTAAAGAGGGAGTATATGTGGTGTTTACTCCGGGAGGGCCAAACGTACCTCCATTGCCTCCGCTCCACAAACCTCCTATGGCATTGGTTACCGAACCGCTTAATACAATCGGAGTAATGTTATTCTTACACTGCAAGGTGGGGGTACTTAATATCGTTACCTGAGGGCGCTGGTTAATGGTTACCGTCATCGAGTCTTTGCGGGGTGTACAGTTCCCCAAAGAGGTCAGGTAAAATTTTATCTCCGTTAGCGTGGTATCTAAATTAGACAAAGAGTAAGTGGTGCTCACCGTATTTAACGTAGATGTGTATGCGCCAAAGCTCCCTGTTCCATTAGCTGTAGTCCATGTTCCGGTGATGGCTCCTCCTGATACCGTGCCGGTTAGGGCTACTGTATTGCCTGAACCTACACAAACGGGCTGTACAGTCTGAGCTATCACGCTCGTTCTCCTTAAAAAGGAACTCATGTAATGAAATAATCCGCCTGAGCTAGGTCCTCCGTCGAATATCCCCAAAGCAAATTCTGCCGATGTGTTCCCTACCGTGTACGAACCTATCGGAATATCTACTATCGTAAAGGGTATTTGAGCTCCTACGTACTGACCTCCCGTGCCCGGTACCACCGCAAAGGCTCCGGGCGGAATTAACGTGGTGGAACCGTTTATTGTAAATGTGCCTTGGGCGCCGTTAGGACACAATATGTTCAAATTGAAGTTCTGATTCGTGTTCCTCGAAAAAGCTACCAGCGTAGACCCTGCACAACTCAACGGAGGCAATATCGCGGAACCTGCCTCACAGCCTATACCTGAAGCCTGATACACGTACACGTTCTTATTGGCTTTTACAGACGTTAAAGGTTGTGTAATATTATAAAAGTACGTATCTCCCTTGTTTATCAGCGTTGTAGTTACTACCGCATCTTCTATCGTTAATTGCGTGAAATTTTCTGTGCCTACCACGTATATCCCCTCCAACGATGCTACGAACATGGAGCCTCTGTTTACTATATAATCCTTCCCAACAATATCTACAGGCACTATCTGGTCGCCGATTAAATCGTGACAACCTCCACCGGGAGTATTCACCGAATCGTCGGCTACCGTAACGGCAATGGGTTTATTGGATGTGATAATGGTACCGGAAAGATTATTCCCCGATACATTGGTGTTTTGTACCACATTCTCTATAGTATAAGCATCGCCCGGGTTTACTAATAAAATACTGTACGTTACATTCGCCGGATGGCCTACCACTGCACATTTGGGAGTAATCCACACCACCGTATTGGGTTTAGTGCCTACTATGTTTATTTGTTGCTTGGGCTGTATAACACCGGGAGGAGTACCGGCCACGTCTGTTCTGAACTGGTTTACCCAGCGAGTCTGATGAGGGCAAACAAACTCAGTTCCCAGGGCATTTTGGCCTTTTAAAGAAAAAGTCTCGGGATTTAAAAAACTGGGGGCTCTAGTAACTACATCATACACTACCGATATATTGGAGGAGGAGGATATGTATATCCCATAAGGAACTACCTGGTCTGCCGGGCGAACTTCTAAAGAATCGTAGGCGCGATTGGTTAAAGAAACATTTGCATCGCGCCAAAAAGTTACATCTACATTTGAGTTTGCAGGAACAACAAAAGTAGTGTCATACAGGTTGGAAAAGGTAAGAGCAGCCGGTTGTCTTACGCGAACAGTCGTAGTTGGGGCCGAAAAAGTAGCTATGTGAAGTTTAATAGCATCTCTGTGCCAATGGTCTGGAGTAACCCAAGGTGCCGCAAACCAAAAGGCGGTGTCTATTTGCGAATAAGCCGGCTTTACTGCAATAAGCAGAAAGAACAGAGCAAATAATTTTATCAATCTTTTCATTTTTTCTTACTTCTGATATTCGTTTTAATACTATTGTCGATATTATTTAATTCTTCCTCATCTGCATTCTGAACCTTATCAGTAATAACTCCTTTTTTACTATAAAGGACATAGGAAAGTATCACCTCATGCGAACCGGTATTGTAACGCTGAATATTGCTAAGCCCAAAATCGTAGCTGTAACCCAGAGTAAACTGCTTGCTTACCGTAACGCCAAGTAAGCCACAGAAAGAATTGTTTTGCCACTTCTTTGCCAAGTTGGTAGCAGTTCTTGCATGCCTAAAAGAAGTTGCAATCCACAACATGTTCTTGTAAGTTAGTTTAAGGTTATACTCCAGTTCATAAGGAGCAGGGCTGGCAAAGCGCATTAAAAACATGGGCTGAAGCGTATACTCTTTTTTCTTTTTATCCAGTGTGAAGTTGTACCCGGTATAGGTATAAAAGTGCGGTGTTAACCTTCCGAATTCACTTGGCCAGTATATTTTAGCACTTGGTAATTGCTGACCACTTAGACCAAAAAAGAACTTTTTAGAATACAAATAAAATCCGGCATTGGCATCATACGTATTGGCATTCAGGATATTTGAACTTATAAATTCATCCTGTCTGTCGTAAGGTTTGGCATTGTATAACTTAACATTAAACTGAACGTATCCTAAGGACATTCCAAAGCCCATCTTCCACTCCTCATTCAACTTAAGATGATAACTGTAAGAACCATAAACAGAAGTTCTGTTAAGTAAGCCCAGTTGGTCATTTATCACCATACCACCAACGGCCATTTCAGGTTTTTTCTTTAAAGTTCCATAACCGGAAGCCATGTATACTCTAGGTGCTCCGTCAAAACCAGCCCATTGATGGCGATAACCTACATTAAATTGCATGCCTTTAAAAGACCCTGCAAAAGCAGGATTATACAAATACTGATGAAGCAATATGTTTGTAAATTGTGTTTGCTGCTGAGCATAAACCGACAGAAACCCGGTTACAGCCAATAAAAACAAACTTGTGTTAAGCACTTTAATTTTCATGTAAAAAATATTTTTTATACTGTTTAGATTCATATGCTATTACTTCATGAGCGTTACGGTTCCTTTTATAATATCCGGTTTATTAGGATCTTTTAAATCTATTGTATAGAAGTACACGCCAACAGGCAATGGGCTGTTTTTCTCCCTGTAGGTTCCGTCCCAAGCATTACTGTATCCTACTGAACTGAATATAAGATCGCCCCAGCGATTATAAATATGTATTTCCGCATTGGGGTAAAACACCTCGATAAAATCAAGCCTCCAATAATCGTTATTACCGTCTCCGTTCGGCGTTATGATATTAGGAATGAGCTCAACAATATCATTCACAATATTAACTATACGAATAATAAGTGTGTACGTATCCGTACAGCCAAACTGATCGGTAACGGTTTGTGTTACCGTATAGGTTCCATTTTGCTGATAGTTATGAACGGGGTTTTGCAGGGTGCTGGTATTTCCGTCGCCAAACTCCCAATACCAGCTAACCGCATTGGCGGAAGAATCAACGAAAGTTATCTGCGATTGCAGCGACTGGCCGCTTTGATTAATAAAAATAAACTTGGCTCTTGGTTTTGGTGTGATATTAATCGTTCTAGTAATGGAGGACACACAACCATGATTAGTAGTTACCTGATGGGTGACCGAATAGAGTCCTTCAGTGGGAAAGACAAAGCAGGTGTCTTTTGAAACACTAAAGCCTGGTCCACCAAAATCCCAGTAATATCCGGTAATTGGTATATTGGATGGGGGTATAACGGAAGAACTATCGGTAAAACAAACATTGAGTGTTAATCCGGCGCAGGAACGTGTGTAGCCAAAGCCAACTTGTGGCAATGGATAAACCGTAACGGGCCTGGATATGGTATCATAACAATTAAAGCTGTTGCCCACTACAAGCGTGGTTGTGTATGTTCCGGGGGCAGTAAAAGTTACCGCAGGATTTGTTGAATTAGAAGTACCTCCATTACCAAATGACCAATTCCAGGAACTTAAGAAACCTAAACCGGAAGTGTTAACCGACAAATCGGTATACTGTGTGGGCTGATTTAAGCAAACGGTATTGGATGAAAAATTAGCCGTAGGCTTGTCTCTAAAATCAATGCGAATTTGATCGGATGTAGCGTTGCATATACCATTGCTTGTAGTAACAACAGTTAAAATAACAAAACCGGCACTTACCTCGCTGGCAGAGGCAACATAAGTTGGTGTAAGTATGGTGTTGCTCGGTAAAAATGTGCCCGAGCCTCCGCTCCAGGAAACTCCTCCGGCTGCTGTACCGGTAACCACCGCCGAAAGCGTTACCACAGGATTATTTTTACAACTATTTAAATCTACACCTGCATTTACTATAGAGGGGTCGGTAAAATAAACATATACACTATCCGAGACATCCTTACATAAAGGACTCGGTGGTGTTGTTAGTTTAAGTTTTATGGGTGGATTAGCGATATCTGTCAAACTGGGGATATAATTATTCGTTAAAGAGATGTTATTAGGAACAAATACTCCTGTTCCGCTAGTTGACCAAATACCGGATACAATGCTGTTGCTTATATAACCATTCAAGTTCACCGTAGAATTGTTAGAACACCGAACAATGGTGGGTGTTGGAGCAGCAATAACAATAGGAGCCTTCTGCATAGTTATGGTAACAGAAGACGAAACTGCATTACATAATCCGTTGTTTGTACTGGTTAAAACTAATACAATAAATGCCTGTGATGTATCTGAACTGGAAGGTAGGTACATGGTTTGAAGATTCGTTGTGCTGGTAAAAGTTCCGCTGGCCGGAGGAACGGCTGTCCAGCTACCCTGAGATGTTGCGCCAAAAACACTTCCGTTCAGTTGAATAGTAGCGTTGTTTGTACACTTGACCTGATTGGAACCCGCATTTACGATAGGACCTTGAAGCACAAAAAGTTTTAAGGTATCTGATTTATTAGGACAAATACCGGTAGAATTAAGTACAATATTAATCGGCTTGTTAACCGTGTCTAACAGACCGGGTGTATACACATTGTTGGTTAAAGCATTTGGTCCAAGACTAAAAGAACCAAAACCATTGGTAGACCAAACGCCGGTATTGGGTCCGCCACCCACTACTCCATTTAAGGTGAAAGTAGTATTAGAACAAATGGTTGCCTGAGGAACTGCATTTGCTTTTACAAAAGTTTCCGAGTCAAACTGTGTGTGATGAGTAAGGTTACTACCCGATGCATTATTACCGTGCTGAACAGAAAACCCAAACAAATCAGCACTATTTTTTATAATGCAATACGCTCCAACGGGAACGGTAGCCGTATTATAAAAAATTCTGGCGCCCAGTAAATTTCCGGAAGTGCCGGGAACAACACTGAAACTGGCAGCGGGTATGGTAATTGGAGTGGCATTTACATCCATGGTAAAGGTATTCTGGGCTCCGTTTCTAACATAAATATTTAAAAACAAAGAGTCAGAACCTGTACGCTGAAAACCCGCCGTGTAAGAACCTGCACAATACGCAGGCGCAATTTGAGCTCCGGTTAGTTTACAACCATTTCCTGCAATATTAAGCACGTAAACCGGCTTATCGGACTGTATGTAAGTGAGTGAGCTGCCGGTGGTATTTACTGTGAACGTTTCTCCACTATTAATCAAAAAGTTGGTAGTGGTAGCGGATGTAACTGTTAAGCTGGTAGAATTCATGGGGGCAAAAACATAAGCCCTGTCTGTAGAGGTATTGCTCCTGTGAATTACATGGTGAATGCCTATTTTGTTTGATGCACTTATTTGATCGGCATAAAAGCTAGAGCAAGAGGTATTTCCTCCCAGGCCGCCCGAAATAGTAACTGAAACTCTTTTATCGGCAGAAATGATGGAACCTGCCAATTCAGTTGGCTGATAAAAAGCCTCGGCAAAAATATTATTAACAGCAGGATTCATGGCCGCCGTACCGTTTCCTATTCGAGTAGAGTAATTATTAGATAAGAAGTTAGCAGTAACAATATCGTTTACTGCATCGGAGTTGAAATCACCAAAGGCAACGCTTCTGGGATTAGTTCCAACGGCACTATTTACAGCGGCACCGAAAGCACCGGCACCTGTATTTAAAAGGACAGAAACATTATTAGACCCTGCATTAGCAACAACGATATCACGGGAGGCATTTGCGTCTATATTAACGAACTGAATATCTTCCGGGTTTGTTCCGGTAGCATAAAGAACATTGCTGGTAAAGGTTCCAGCTCCGTTACTCAGAGAAACCCTAACTTGATTAGTACCGCGCTGTGTAACGGCAATATCTTGAAACCCGTCGGCATTCAGGTCGCCAACAGCAATACGAAAAGGAGCAGTTCCAACGGCTATATTAGTGGCCGCTGAGAAAGTCCCCGCCGCTGCCCCCAAAAAAACAGTTATAGAATTACTGGTATTGTTTGCAACAACCGCATCCGGGAAAGCATCCCCATTAAAGTTGAATACTTTTACATCATTTGGTGCATTTTGGGTAGAGTAAGTTCCACTGTGCGTAAAAGTACCGGCACCGTTTCCAAAGAGTACTGTCATTTGAAAGGAATTACGATTAGCTATCAATAAATCTACGTTCAGATCGCCATTAATATCTCTGGCATCAACCGCAAAAGGGCCTCCGCCTCCGGTAGAAAAAGTAGTAGCTGCAGCAAAATTTCCGGTACCGTTTCCTATAAGCACTGATACATTATCATCCCCAAAATTGGTGGTAATTAAGTCCTGATTACCATCGTTATTCACATCCGTAGCGATAATGTAATTGGGTAAATGCCCCACCTTATGAACTCCGAAATCGGTGAAGGTTCCGGTACCATTACCCAACATAATAATCACTTCATTAAATCTGTTATCTACCATGGCAATATCCAGGAATCCATCGCCATTAAAATCTCTGGACACAGTAGCAATGGGGTTTCTGGTGAGTAAAACTTCTTTGCAGGAAAATGTTTGGCCTTGGTTGAGTGTAACGGCAAACGTAACATTCTTAGCTCTGGGACCTATGAGATTTCCACGCGGTGTTACCAACAGCGTAGTAACTCCCTGTTCGGTAGCAATAATGTCAAATGCTGTATTTCCGTTGGCAGCACCCGGATACAAGGACCTTATATTTGTTGGAAAAGGGGTATAAAAATCCTGATGTAATCCATTTCTCCCCTTTAGGCCTATGTTTTCGCGGCTTACTCCCGATTCTATGTAATAGTTCACGGAAACAGAAGCGTTAGAACTGATATACAATCCTTTGTTATCCGCAGCATTGGCGAGGGTACTGGTGATGAGCGCCTGATTAGCAGTTAAATCAACTACCGTGCTGGAATTAGCAGCCAAAGTAACGGTAAAATTAAGCCCGGCCACGTTGGCAGGCTGCCTAACCAAAACGGTTGCCGCCTGGTTGTAAGAACTGATTTGTAATCCAACAGAGGTTACACCAATAGCTGTTGGCACCCTGGGTGCTACAAACCAAAATGACGTATCTATTTGGGCACCAAGCGGCGAAAAGGATAAAACGAACAGTAAAATCAATGAATGGTATACATACCGCATACTTATACAGTTTTTAATAAGATTAACAAATGGCTATACTTCAAGGTGTTAAATTTGTACGAATATAGTAAAATTACCTTCAAATTCACCAAATTTAACAATTTAAACAAAGCATATTTCTTCTTAATTATCAATTAATTAACAATCAAATGCCAATAAACTACCCTCAACTGGAAGCCTTCAAATCGCTGGAATTAATCGCTAAAAAATCGGTTGAAGGATTTATAACAGGCATACACAAAAGCCCTTTTCACGGATTTTCTGTTGAGTTTGCAGAACACCGCTTGTATAACAAAGGCGAAAGCACCAGGCATATAGATTGGAAGTTATATGGCCGAACAGACAAGCTGTTCGTAAAGAGATACGAAGAAGAAACTAATTTGCGTTGTCAAATAGTTATTGATACCTCATCAAGCATGTATTTTCCGGCAAACAACACAAATACAAAAATTCACTTTTCAGTACATGCCGCTGCTGCTTTATGCGAATTACTTAAAAGACAACGCGATGCTTTCGGAATTTCTTTGTTTAGTTCAAGCCTTAACTATCATCTACCCGCCAAAGGCAGCGAGACACATAAAAAGATAATTTTTGAAGAACTGGAAAAACTGCTTACACCCGATAAAGAGAAAAAAAGCACTGCTGCTGCCTCTGCCCTTAATGAAGTAGCAGAAATTATTAAAAGACGCTCTTTGGTGGTAATATTCAGTGATATGTTTGAGCATGCTGAAGGTAATGAAGAACTTTTTTCGGCGCTGCAACACTTGAAATTCAGAAAACATGAAGTTATTCTTTTTCATGTTACTGATAAAAAGTTTGAGCTCGATTTTCAGTTTGAAAATCGGCCCTATCACTTTATAGACATGGAAACAGGAGAAGAGATTAAACTAAATCCCGCCCAAATAAAAGAGTTGTACTTAAAAAAAATTAACTCGTTCAAGGAGGAACTGGTAACTAAATGCGGCCTTTACGGAGTAGACTTTATAGAGGCAGATATCAACAAAGGATTTGATAAAATTTTGTATGCCTACCTGATTAAAAGAAGCTTGCTGGTTTAGGCGGGGCAGCGGTTAAAAAAGTAACAACAATGTAAGTTACCCTTATCACTACTAAGCATAAATGAACAAAAAACCCGGTGTACCACCGGGTTTTTTGTTGCCCGAGCTGGATTCGAACCAACATAGTCAGAACCAAAATCTGAAGTCCTGCCATTAGACGATCGGGCAATGTTATTTTTCAATAACGGAGGCGCAAATTTACAAAAAAAACATAATCTCACAATAAAATGAGCAAAATTGAATTAAGTAAAAAGCACCTAAAATAGTATATTCGCAACTTACAATTTAAATAGCCATAATGAGTTTATCTTACCAAAAATTAAACAATGTTTTAGCCTGGCTGGTTTGGGCCGTGGCAACCTTTACCTACGTTAGAACCATTGAACCAACAGCAAGCTTTTGGGATTGCGGAGAATATATTGCTTGCGCATACAAGCTGGAAGTTGGTCACCCACCCGGAGCTCCATTTTTTTTATTGTTAGGTCGTTTTTTTACACTGCTGGCAGGTGCAAGCCCAGTGTATGCCGGTATGATGGTAAATATTATGAGCGCTTTGGCCAGTTCCTTCACCATTTTATTTTTGTTTTGGAGTATAACCAGGCTTGCTGTTAAAGTATACGGAAAATCTGCCGATGAGCTTAGTCAACCCAAACAGATGGCTGTTTTAGGGGCAGGCATTATCGGTTCATTGGCTTATACGTTTACCGATTCCTTTTGGTTTAGCGCTGTTGAGGGCGAGGTATATGCCATGTCTTCCTTTTTTACTGCATTGGTGTTTTGGGCCATTCTTAAATGGGACGAGGAAGATTCAAAAGACTCTACCTCTGCTTTGCGCTGGATAGTTTTTATCAGCTACATGATTGGTTTATCTATAGGCGTACACTTACTCAATCTGCTTGTAATCCCGGCCATAGGCTATGTAATTTATTTCAAAAAATACAAGTTTAGCTGGAAAGGTTTTTTTATTGCGGGCGTTTGTTCCGTTTTGGTTTTAGGGGGAGTTCAAAATATTATTATCCCTAAAATTGTAAAGTTTGTGAGCGATTACGAAGTGTTTTTTACCAATCGTTTGAGCATGGGATTTAATACCGGAACGCTCATTTATTTTTTACTGTTGGTTATTTCTCTTAGTTCCTATATTGTATACACCATCCGTAAAAATGAAAAAGCATACAAAATAGGTCTTTACTCGGCAATAATCTTTTCGGTTTTTGCCGTATTCTCCGCTCAATCAGGAAGCGGCATGTTTACCAGACTAGTTTGTATGGGAGGTATCATATACGCTATCCATCGCTACAAAACCAAAACACTAATGCTTAATACCATTTTTCTGAGTTTTGCTACGCTACTCATTGGCTACTCTTCATTTTTTGTTTTGGTAATTCGTTCACAGGCCAACACTCCAATGGATGAAAACGATCCGGAAAATGCACCAAATATGCTTTCTTATCTTTTACGCGAACAATACGGTGATTGGCCATTGCTTTACGGGCAGTACTACAACGCCCCTACGGTATCTCAAAGAGAATTTGGCAGCGCCGACCCTATTTACGCCCGCGATAAAAACAAAGCCAATAAAAAATACATTGTGGTAGACGACCGAAAAAACTCCATACCCAAATACGAAAAAGAGTTTTGTACAGTATTTCCTCGTATGTGGAGCAGCCAGTCTCACCACGAAAATGCTTATAAATACTGGGGAAATGTTGCTAAAAACCACCGTAAAAAAGTAGTAGAAAATTATCGAACAGGAGAACCTGAAACGGTTGAAATTCCCACCTTTTTAGCCAATATGAACTATTTTATAAGTTATCAACTTAACTATATGTACTGGCGGTACTTCTTTTGGAATTTTGTTGGACGACAGAATGACCAACAAGGACTTCTGAGAAACGCCATGGAAGGAAACTGGGTAACCGGTATAAAGGCCTTTGATGATTTAAGACTGGGAGCAGATACCTCACAAGTGATATACAGAGACCGGGAAAATAAAGCAACTAATCATTTTTATGCCCTGCCTCTTTTACTGGGGATTTTAGGAATGATTTTCCACTTTCGCCGCAAAGCATATGATGCTTGGATTGTGCTTGCGTTTTTTCTGCTCACAGGAATTGCCATTGTAGTATACCTTAACCAAACTCCTTATCAGCCAAGAGAAAGAGATTATGCTTACGCAGGCAGTTTTTATGCTTTTGCCATATGGATTGGGTTTGGAGTAATGGCTATTTTTGATTACCTGTCTAAAAAAGCAGCAACGGTTAGTATGGCTCTAATAGCAACAACCGTATGCATGGCTGTTCCTGGCATCATGGCAAAAGAAGGCTGGGACGACCATAACCGCTCGCAAAGAACACTATCCAGAGATTGTGCCATAAACTACCTTGAATCTTGTGCTCCTAACGCCATACTTTTTACTAATGGAGACAATGACACTTTCCCGCTTTGGTATGCGCAAGAAGTGGAAGGCGTGAGAACGGATGTTCGGGTTGTTAATTTAAGTTTATTACAAACCGATTGGTATATTTCACAAATGCGCAGAGCAGCCTATGAAAGCGGCCCGGTTCCGTTTACTATACCCGAAGAAAAGTTACAAGCATCTAAACGAGAAGTGGTATACCTTATGAACAAAGACTCCAGGGCTATGAACTTGAAAGATGCCATTGAATTTGTGGCGAGCGACGACCCCGAGAAAAAATTTGACAACAACGGTAGGCTCATTGATTATATTCCCACAAAAAGTTTTTACATAGACATTGATACACTAGCCTTAAAAACAGCTAACGTAATTTCAGGGCGAGATACCACACGAATCAGCAAAAGGGTTGCCTGGGATTTGGGGAACAGAGGTTACATAACGAAAAATGATTTAATGGTTCTTGATTTAATAGCGCACAACGATTGGAAGCGCCCTATATACTTTGCCGTAACAACCGGAAACGAGGCCTATGTGGGCCTGGAAAAATACTTTCAGCTTGAAGGGCTGGCATACCGCTTTGTACCCATTAAACAAACAGATTCTGAACTGGCTCAGGGAGGACGCGTACAAACCGAAATTATGTACGATAACATTATGAACAAATTTTTGTGGGGA
Organism: uncultured Akkermansia sp.; assembly: GCA_964585565.1. GTDB lineage: Bacteria > Bacteroidota > Bacteroidia > B-17B0 > Aurantibacillaceae > Aurantibacillus. The sequence continues at coordinate 86,691 of CAZPEC010000007.1, forward strand.
GGAATGGATAAGCCCGGAGTATATTTGGATGAAACTTGCATGCGAATGGCTTCTAATTTGCGTATGCAAATGAGTATTTTAGCACAAGCCCTTATTAATGAAGGAAAAACAAGTAAAGCAAAAGCCGTACTGGACAAGTGCCTTCAGGTAATTCCCGAAAAAAACGTACCGTACGATGGAACCATTTATACCATATGTGCAGCTTACTACCAAATAAATGAGAAAGCAAAAGCGAATGAGCTGGCTAAAAAACTTTTTGATATTTATGAGGGAGATTACAACATATACAATCAGCTAAAGCCAAATCGCAGAGTAGCCTTTACCCGCGAGATGGACCAAGCCAAAGAAATCATGCGCCGACTGGTTGGAATAAGTCAGCAATTTGGAGAAGAAGCCTTATCTAAAGAATTTATGGGCCGTATCAGTAAAATTATCCCTCCACAGGAATTCATGGATGATGATGCAGCACAAGGCATGGAGTTGGACATGAAGTAAAAAATCTTACAAGATTTGAAAAGATTTTTCCAGATACAGCCCAATAAAATTCTAAAAAGATTTTATCCGAAAGCCATTTGGGAAATGCCCACAAACGAAAAAGTTATTTATCTGACATTTGACGACGGCCCCATACCCGGTTTAACAGAATGGATATTGGACGAACTGGAAAAATACGGCGCAAAAGCCACTTTTTTTTGCGTAGGCGAAAACATACACAAATACCCCGATATTTTTAAGAAAATTAAAGTTAGAGGGCATTTGGCAGCAAACCACAGTTTTCAGCACATAAAGGGCTTTCACTCTGAAACTATGGAGTATATCGAAAATGTGGAACTATGTGAAAAATTAACCGGGAATAAACTTTTTAGACCTCCCTACGGACAACTCAGAAAAAAACAATACAGAGAGTTATTAAGTAGAGGATATAAAATAGTGATGTGGGATGTAATCAGTTACGATTACGAAAAAATAACACCGGAAAATTGTTTGAAGAACATACTTAAAAACACTAAAAGGGGCAGCATTATTTTATTTCATGACAACATAAAAGCTGAGGAAAATGTGAAGTATGCGCTATCTCACACGCTAAAGCACTTCCACGCCGAGGGCTTCCGCTTTTGTAGTATTCCCGAATAAAGAGGGATTAGAATTTATTTTAGTCTGAACACCCAAGTACATCAGAAAAAGGGAGGTAAGCATAATAATGTGTGAAATATCTTTATAATTAAACCAATCATGTATAGATAACTTAAAACCATGTATTATAAAGGATAAAAAAGATATGATTATTCCGGTAAAAATATACACACTTCCCGCTTGATGCTTTTTGTAGGTTGAATAGTGTACAACCATGGAATAAATTAGAGCCATGGCCGCATTTATTTTAATAAGCAGAAAGTTATTAAATACAGCTGTAAGAATGATTAAAAGAAATATCCAACTCAGAGTTAGCTGTCTAACCAATGGCGATAGCGGCTTTTTTCCTGCCAAATTATAACGAGAAGCTGCCTGATAAAAAAAATAAATAGAAACCAATGCAACCACATTCATAAAAAACCAGCTCACATTTAAAAACAAATCACCTAATTGCCTCTGAATTCCATGGCAAAGTGAGCCAAGAGCGCTGCTGAGTCCTAGAAGCAGGAAAAACATAGCCCAGTTTTTAATTACCTGATGGGTATTTTGCCAAAGTTTAAAATAGGCAAATAAACTAAAAAACACTATCAGTAAGTTGGTAAATACCGCCACTGGTTCAAAAAATTTGAAACCGAACAAATAAATAAAGGTATTATCGAGATTCATTTACCCGACAAAAATAACAGATAAGTTTAATTATCAAAAAACTACCTGTTCTTATGTCCGGGCTCATATATAAGACGCAGGAAACTGCTGATTCTTTCGTTTTTACGTTTAATTGGTACTCCTGATACAATACCTATTAAAACATTGTTGGCAATACCCAAACGAATCTGCGGTCTTATAACCATGCTGAAATCATTTCGATTAAAATCTTTATTAAACTCTACACCCACAAAATTACGAGTCCCGTCAATCATGTAGTGTATATTTGAGTTTAGTTGCCAAAAACTATGTGTGCTACCATGATGTAAAGGCTTAAATATGTATGAGGTAGCATACAACATGGTATGAAAGTTATTACCCCATCTTTTTGCCATAATAAAAAAAGGATTGAACAAGTTTCCTTCAAAGTATTCTTTTTCGCGGTACATTTTAAATGGCGTTAATTCAAACTCGTGAATGTATCCAAAAGCCATGGAGGTTTTAAGTTTTTCGGAGACAAAAAAAGAATACTGTGAGGCCAGTTTTATACTGTTTAATTTATTACCCGGAACCGAATCTTTAGAAGTTCCGTTTACCGGATAATAAATGGAAAAAGGTAATTCTATTTCCAGGCCCAGCCTGTCAACAGGTGCAAACTCGTACTCTATCAGCGCCAAATAGGTATCTGAACGGGTATTGTCCGTCATTCCCAAACCTATATTCCATTCATTCTCTCCTTTTCGAGCGCCCATATCTCTTATTAAGTCTATAAAAAGTGGCTCTGCATGCAGAACCTTCGGACGTTCTCCCTTTACGTTTTCCACCTCCTGAATGTATAAACTATCCAGCACATCATTTTCTATACGTAAAGAATCGGTTTGTGCATTACACAAATCAAAAAACAAAAAGAATATAACAAACGGAAAAAGATTCTTTAACTTCATAGAGCAAGCTGCCAAACATACAAAATCTTCATATCACAAATCTTTAAAAAAACTTAAATTAAGTTTTTGAATTACTAAATGAATTACCGAAAAGTTTTTTCCGTACGGAAAGATAATATAAAAATTAATCTACCTCGTATCCCATGGAGTTGAGTGTAATGTCTAATCTTTCAATTCCGGTATCTACCTCAAGGTCGTACACAATAACATTATTTTTCCGCTCTACTTTTACTGCGTATGTAATTTTAGAGAGGGGGAACTTTTTTAAAACAGCTTTTTGAACTCGAACAGGAACTTCTTTGGTGTGTATTTCGGTTTCTATTTCCTTAAACGTTCCGTCGTTCATAAAAACAGCAACTACTTCCTTACCATTTAAAGTAAAACCCGCTTCAAATTGATTAGCGCCAATTGTTTCCCACTTTACCGACCTAACTCCGGGGAATAACTCTTCGAAATTTTTTTTGATTACCTCAGGGATTTCTATGACATCTGCCCTAAGAGATAGTTGAAATAAAATTAATATCGGTATAATTAACTTCCTAGACATTAACACTTTTCTAAAACAAAATTAGATTAGTGACAAGCAGTATTTTACAGTTAATTAGTTAAAGTATAAACAAGATCTTGTTTATAACCACCACGTAAATTAACCGAAATATGAATTGTATACATACCAAATTATGTGAAATAGTTGTTTTCCTTTTGCAAATGGAGATGAAACTGTAACATCTTACAGAAATTTCAGCTTTCAACATAAAGGACAAGAATACTTTACGGATAGCTTAATCATCACGAAATAAAACTACCACAATGAAACGGCAGTAAGTTCTGTGCAAGTGGTATTAAGGCTTACTTAGCGTAAAGTACAGTAACATTAAAAGCGGCCCCGCCTCCTCTAATCCGTTTCCATTTTCTGAGTGCGCTTTCTCTAACATAAGACGGCTCTTTAACCTCTCCCGAAAAACAAAAATCGTTAATGCTTACTTTATCCATTAAACATTCCAAACTAACAAAAAAATCATTGTACACTTTCAGCTCATATTCGCTCAAATCAATCCTAACTTCTCCGCTTTTTGTATAGGTTTTAAACAAAATAGATTTCTTATTGATTGTTTTTCCAGGAAAGAGTTTCCCGGCCGAATAAAAATTTAACCTGAATAACAACGTATCCGACAAAACATTTTTAATAATATAAAAACCAAAGTCTTTTATATGGTACAATTTATTTTGAGAATTTTCTATTTTGATGGCTGTTTCAACGCCTTTCCAATTATTCTCTAAATCAATAAAGCCTGAACAATTACGCTTATCATATTTTTGTACACCTATTTTTTTAGTGTAAAGTTTTTTGGCACTTACCTCCACCTCTCCCAAAATTAACTCATCCTTTTCCAAAAATATCTGCTTACTGTTTGCATCTAAAAAATCCTGCAAAAGAATAAACGTTTCTTTATAACCAATGGCGTATATTTTAAGAGTATCGGTTTTCAAACTATTAACTAACCTGATTTTAAAATTTCCCAAGTCATCACTCAAAGTAGATTCCAGCGAACGAATATTTCCTATAACCGCATAAGGTACGGGAGCGTTATTCTCTTTATCTATTATAATCCCTTGTATATTTTGGGAAAAAATGGACAAGGAACGAAGAAAGAGTAATAAAACAAAACACCTCATCGTATTGAAAAAACTTTATTAATTTCCATAAAAAAACCGGGAAATGATTTATCTGCCACACTTTCATCTTCCAATTTAATTTGCGGAAATATAAATGTGAGTGGCGAAAAACTCATTGCCATACGATGATCATTATAACAATTAATGATTAACGACTCAGAAATACGAATACCGTCATGAGCATAAATTAGTATTTCCTCATGAGTAGTTTCCGTTTTTGCACCCAACTTTTTTAATTCTGTTGTTAGAGCACTTATACGTTCTGTTTCCTTAAATTGCAATGTTTTTAAGCCGGATAACCTGGCTCCTATTCCTTTAGAAAAACAACTCACTGCCAAGGTTTGAGCAATATCCGGACAATTCGTAAAATCATATTCGAAATACGAAGTATGCAACTTGAAGGTATTTTTTAAAACCACTCCATTACTCACATACTCCGTTTCTATACCAAATAATTGGTAAATATCGGCAACCACGGCATCGGGCTGAAAACTATTTTTTTCAAGGCCGGTTAATTGGAGACTTTTAATATTTCCAACCAGCATGGCGTTATAAAAATAGGATGCAGCAGACCAATCCGCTTCTACATTAAAACTTGTTATCTTATTGTAATCTGTTATTGGAAAAATTTCAATTTCATTTGCTGAAATTTTTGATTTTACTCCGAACTTATGAAGTAAAGCGGCCGTTAATAATACATAGGAAAAGGAAACCGGACTTTGCTGCAACTTTATGGCAAGACCGTTTTTAAACAGTGGTGCCATTAACATAATCGCAGAAGTAAACTGAGAACTAATTCCGGCATCCACAAAAAAGTTGCTCCTATCCGGTAAAACTCCTTTTATTTTTATAGGCGGATACCCTTGCTTACTGATGTAGCTTATTTGAGCTCCGGCATTAGTTAATGCGTTTACCAACGATTCAATGGGCCTCTCCTGCATACGAAAACTTCCGGTTAATATCCCGGAAAAATTTTCCTTAAATGCCAAATAAGCACATAAAAAACGCATGGCAGTTCCCGCATCTCCCACATTGATATCCTGTTTGCCGTTATCAATATCTTTTAGTGCGTTTATGAGTATCTGGGTGTCTTTACTTTCGGATATATTGTGAATCTGAAAAGGCAAACCGGAAACTTCCCGAAAAAGTAATAATCGATTGCTTATGCTCTTGGATCCGGGGAGTTGAATGACAGGCATGCTATTTTTTGCTGACAGTTTGGTAATAAATAAAAGCCCTGTTTATCTCTGAGATATCTACTACAACATCTGTTTTACAATTCCCTATTCCTTTTAATAGACTCATTCTTATTTTTTTCCCTTCGTTTTTCTTATCGTGCTGCAGATATTTTAAAATAGCTGCCTTTTCTGAATTGGTGAAGCTAACTAGGTTATAAGTCGGCACGATAAGAGATTCTATAGAATTTAATTCCGATTTAGTGAGCATTTTCTTTTGATAAGAAAGACATGCCTCCATCAACATACCTATAGCTACAGCTTCTCCATGAAGAAGTTCTTTAGAAGAATTTAAAAAAGTGCTTTCTATGGCATGGCCCATACTATGACCAAAGTTTAATATTTTTCTGATATTTTTCTCGTTAGGATCTTTTGATACAATTTCTTTTTTTATACCAATCGCTTTTTGAAGAACATATTCTAATGTATTGCTTTTGTTACGAAGCACATGAAATAACGATTTATTTTTTATCAGCGCAGCCTTAATAACCTCTGCCATTCCGTTTTTTAAATGGCGAGAAGGTAAGGAGTTCAAAAAATCCGGAAAAATATAAATACCTAAGGGTTGAGTAATATTACCAACATGATTTTTTATGTTATTCAAATCTACTCCGCACTTTCCGCCAATTGCAGCATCTGCCATAGCCATTAAAGAAGTGGGTATGTGAATAAATGGAATTCCTCTCTTATAAACAGAAGCTGCAAAGCCTCCTAAATCGGTTACTACGCCTCCACCAAAATTTATTAATAGTGAGTATTTATCGGTTCCCAAATCAGTAAGTGTTTCCCAAACCTGAATTACGGTATTTATATTTTTATTTTGCTCTCCGCCTTCCAGCTCTATAATCTCGGCACTTTGTATGTTAGGCACATTTTTTAACAATAAAGGATAGCAATTTTTTAGTACCTCTGCATCGGTTAAAATAACAAGTTGGGTAAATGTTTTTTTTGATAAAAAGTTATTTAGTTTTTTCAATGAGCCGGAGCCATAATGTATGGTGCTTATTTCAGATTTGGTGCTTTTTTTAAGCATAACGGTTATACAAATATAAATTTTATTGATTTAACCAATTTGTAATCAAATTCTCTCCATACTCAGACAGTATAGATTCAGGATGGAATTGAACCCCGTACAATTTATTTTTCTTGTCTTCAATGGCCATAACAAAACCCTCTTCATCGCTGGCGGTAATCAATACACTATCTGGTAATTTTTCCGGATTTATTACCCACGAATGGTATCTTCCAACCATAAAAGTTTCCGGACAATGTTTAAACAAAATCGACTTAGGATTCACAACGATTTTAGATTGTGCCCCGTGCGCAACCCTTTTTAAATTAGTGAGCTCCGCCCCATAATACAATCCTATGGCCTGCATTCCTAAACAAACTCCCAGAATAGGTTTTTTACCTGCCACTTTTTTGATAAGTTGTGGCATTCGTCCGGCATGCTGTGGCAAACCTGGCCCGGGAGAAAGAATAATTTTATCATAAAAGTCTGTTCTATCAAGCTGTATTCGGTCGTTTTTTATAACACATATCTCAGCATCGGATTTTTTTTCAACCAGATGAAACAAATTGTATGTAAAACTATCGTAATTATCCAAAATAAGTATCCTCAAGCGTTTGTTTGGTTTAAAGATAATTTTAAAGCTTTTATATTTTATTTACCTTCGCAAAGATATGGCTTTAAATGCTAAAGTATTTGCCACCCGAACCATTACTGCAATAGTTTTTGTAGTTGTGTTACTAGGGTGTATATTTTGGAACTATTATAGCTTCTTGTCTCTCTTTTTTCTGATAACGCTTATATCCAATGCTGAATTTTTAAAGATTAGTAAACAATCAGGAACAACGATATCCGGTTTCGATTTTTATACTTCATCCTTACTAGTATTCTCGGGTATTTATACGCGGCAGTTTCCGATGCTGAGCAACTATTCCATCCTATTTATTATTGTAGGGATTTTTATTCCATTCTTACGTTTTTTAATGTCGCAGAACTCGTCTTGGCAAAACTTGGCCATGAATCTGCTGGGAATTATTTACTGCACCATTCCTTTTTCCCTTTTTATTCAAATTCCGGTGAGTACCGAAGTAACCGGAATTATCGATTTAGCCGGCAGTTATCAGGAGCAGATTGTTTTTGGAATTTTTTGCTTAATCTGGGCTAATGACACCTTTGCTTACTTGGGAGGCAGTTTATACGGAAAACATAAATTGCTGGAACGTGTATCTCCGGGAAAAACATGGGAAGGAACTATAACCGGAATTATCTGTAGCATAGCCGTAGGTTTTTTATTAAACAACCTAATAAATACGAATACCGACATAAATTGGCCTTTGTTTGGACTAACTGTGTCTGTATTAGGAACGATAGGAGATTTGGTTGAAAGTAAAATGAAAAGAGTTGCAGGAATAAAAGATAGTGGTAACATTTTGCCCGGTCACGGGGGGGCTTTAGATAGGTTTGACAGTTTGATTTTTGTTAGCCCCTTTGTGTATGCCCTTATTAAGATTCTGAGTGTTTAGTTTTTAATTTCATGAACACGGTTTATTGGAATTACCACACCATGCTTTAAAATAATTCGTTTATCTGTTACGCCCCAAACGGTTGTTTCAACCACTTTGCGGCCGGTGGTGTCTTCAAAATATATTTTAGATTTTGCATGTTCCAAATTTCCCAAAGTTAAAGCCCGCTTTAATTTTTCTTCTCGCTCTTTAATCTTTTCGGGATTTTGCAATACCTCTTCTGCGGGAAATCGCAAATGCTCTATTTGCTCTTTTTCAATCAACTCAAAAGTTGTGGTATCCATAATACTATTTATCATACAAACTGATTTAACGGATTTGGTAGATTTAAGTTACACTTTTTTCGTGATTGTTTATAATTTTCAGTTCTTTTTTTAGTTTCTCATAAAACTCTGATTGTCTGTGAGTTCCAATTCTGTAAGTGAACCCGCTCCTATCCGAAAGCTCTATAAATTCCTCCCCACTGGTATAAAATCTAATAATGCCCTTGTTATGTAAATTGTATACCGCTCTCCTAAAAATATTCCTCTTGTAGCGACTTCTTCTAATGTGGGTAATGTTATGCAGGTCTATTTTCACCTTCCTTGTCGTCCAAAATCCTTCAATTAACACGTATCCTCTATACAATTTTGTGTGAATGTGAAGTATGTATGTTAATCCGGCAGAGAGAAGCAAAATAAATACTCCCGTAAGAAAGAAAACCAAGCCCGAATTAGCATTTTCCTTTAAAGGATAAGAGCCTATTTGTATAATAGAAAGCTGAACCGGCTTGGGGTTTTCACTCCAATAGTATCCTAAAAAACAAAACAAAGCCAAAACAGAACGTGTCATTATACTGAGTCGATTATGACCCATATACTGTTTTTCCTCAAATAATATTTCGTTATCCTGCTTCACTCCAGGTTATTTTCAATATATTACTATCATTAGTTACTTTGTAACGCTCATCTATACGGTGATTAATCACCCATATAATATCTCCATTTGCATTTTCCAGCACTTTTATTTTTTCTTTTTCAAAACGGTTTAATTTACTTGCAACAAAAAAATCACTCAACTTTTTATAGCGATTTAGTCCTAGCGGCTTAAACTTATCTCCGAGTTTCCATTTTCGCACTTTCATCGGAAATATTAATTTTTGTTTGTTGAGATAGGCTACATTTTTTTTATCATCAATTTTTAAAGCAGATACCAACTCCATTTTTATATTTTTATTCAACGTATCTGTCACATCAAATATCACGTATTCCTTTTCGGTTTTTTGATTTACTTTTTTTAAAACCAGGTGCCTTCTATCTATCAATAACACATGGGTTTGAGAATAAAATACTTTTCCGGGAATGCCATTTAAAGCTAACACAATAGATTCGTAACTCGAAGAGCTAAACCCATACTTATTTAGCCATTGGTATAAAAAAAGTTCGGGTTCATCAGTACTCAAAAGCTTTGTAATTTCTATCTTTTCATCTTCGTGCGTTTTAATTACCACGCTTTTTTCCAACTCAAGCAAATGTTTTTCCACAAGAGAATGATATTTTCGAATCAAACCAATTTCTTTCAAAATAGTCTCTTTCAGCGAAGGATTTAACTTCTCCAACTCAGGAATTATTTTTAGCCTGAGTTTGTTGCGTAAATATTTATCCTCACTATTGCTTGAATCCTCCCGATAGTTTATTTTTTTTCTTTTAATGTAACCCATTATTTCTTTACGACTGAAATAAAGCAAGGGTCTTACAATTTTGTTATTTTGAATTGGTATACCTGAAAGGCCTTTTATACCAGTGCCTCGAATCAAATTAACAAAAAAGGTTTCTATATTATCATCCGCATGATGTGCCGTCAACAGTATATCATATCCGGTACTCAATAACTCATTAAAATAATTGTACCTAAGCTCACGAGCCGCCATTTGAACAGACAATTTTTTATCCCGGGCATACAGCATGGTATCAAAACTTTTTGTATACAATTTTATCTTATGTTTCTTACAAAGATTTGTTACAAAGTGTTCATCTTCCTCCGACTCTTCTCCTCTTAACTTAAAATTACAGTGTGCTGCCGAAAATGAGAATCCCGACTCTTTGAGTAAGTGAAAAAGAGCAACAGAGTCGGCACCCCCGCTTAGAGCCAGCAGTAATCTCTGGTTTGGTTTCCAAAGTTTTTTAGCAGAAATATTAGCCAAAAACGCTTTATCCATAGCATAAAATTAAGGATAATAGTTAAGTTTTGAGAAAGGGCATACGTATTTCTTCGTATTGGCTCAGGAAACATGCAAACATACCTTTGAAATAAAAAAATTATGAAAAAAGAGCTTATAATCCTGCTGGTCATTGGTTGTTTATTCCCTCTTGCCGCTCAAAAATCAAAAATAAGCAGCACAGAGGTAAAGTATAAAGTTACCATGGATGAACCAAAAAATGTACCCAATTTATCTATAAACATTGATTTGGCACAAATGGATTTTGGAGGGGGAAATATTGATGGAACCAGTTTTAATACCGGTATTTGGGGACATGCACTTTACAAGCATCGCCTGGGCCTTGATTATACATTCCGATACGGATGGCTAACTTTTGGTAAGTCGCTCGGAAGTAACAAGGATTTAGCAAGTAACCTGAATATACAAGCGGGCGGAATGCTTGTTTTTTTACAAAACACCAAAGTAAAAAATAATAGGGTAGTCCTAAAATCAACCCAGTCCGGTAATTACATAACCACTACCTCGTTAATGGTGCCATCTACCGTATACAAATACAAAGCATTGCGTGGCGGTTTATATTTTAAAAGAAATATGATGGTAACGGAAAGTAAAACAGAAGAAAAAATTACGGGAAATTATTTTATTATGGGCACCTATGCGGGAATATGCTTCGGCAATACTTTAAAACTGAAAATAATGACTGATAACTATGGCGAAAAAGGTACTTCATTTCACATAAGAACCAGTTTAGATGTGTTATTTACACCTATAAATAATGTTCCTGCAAATGTAAAATATAATCTACCCATTGGCGCTCGGCTATTGGTACAATCAATTCCATCTATTCGCCGAAAAGAAAATAAACGGATGTATAACTCCAGAGTTAGCGGCGATGTAGAAATTGGTTACCGTATGGTTGACGGATTTTATTTGGCAGGCACTGTTTCTATTCCAATTGCCCGATATGTAAAGGCACTTGGGTATGAAGAATCTGCCGGAAATAAAAGAACTTCAGAATAATTATAAAAGACTAATACGATTTATGAAAAACTTACTTATACTATGCTTCGTGTTGCTATTCAACTACTTTTTTCATGCACAATCAACTCGCTACCAAACTATTAATTTAGGTCCTAACATCAATACCACATGTTATGAATTAAACCCCTACATAACTCCCGACGGAAGCAAACTCTTTTTTGTTCGTGAAAGCCATCCGGAAAACTCCTTTTCTCCTAACTATCCTAACCAGGATATTTGGTTTTCCAAAAAACTACCCAATGGAGAATGGGAAATGGCCAAACACTTAGGATTTCCTTTTAATACCATCAGAAACAACTGTATTATAGGACAAACCTCCGATGGTAACATTCGCTACATTAAGGGCTACTTTAAAAAGGGGGAATACAAAAAAAAGGGGTTTTCAATAAGTTATTTCACTAAAGATGGTTGGTCAGACCCCGAAGGGTTTGATGTACCAAAATACGAAAAAATGGTAAAGTCAAAAAGCGTTAGCAACTGTTTCTCTGCCTCAAATAATATTCTTTTAATGGGTTTTGGAGAAAATAAAGACGATAGTAATCACGACATATATGTGTCTGTTTTAAAAGATGAAAAATGGAGCAAACCACTCAAATTAGGTTCAAAAATTTCTTCTCCCTACGACGAGTACTCCCCCTTTTTAGCACCCGATAATATTACCCTTTACTTTTCCAGCAATAGACCCGGAGGCTACGGAAGCGCCGATATTTACATGAGCAAACGCCTGGATGATACCT
>CAZPEC010000008.1:0-77718 GCA_964585565.1 uncultured Akkermansia sp.
CGCTTCGCTCCCTCCGATTTATCTGCGTATTTAAGGGCTCTGCGCTAACGGGGCTACTAAACCAAATTTTGTGCCCCATCTCCTGCTATCACTTCCGACGCGAATGCGCGGCCTTAAAACAACTATTAAGCCTCATAAACAAAGGCCGTGCAAGGAACCACGCGCTAACAACAGCTAAACAAAATTTGGTTACACCATTTGCGAGCTACCTTTTTGCAAGCAAATTGGCTTGCGCCATAATTTAATTTGCTTGCAAAACCGCTCTCAATAGTGTAACTTCGTTTAGCAGCCCCGTTAGTGGTAATGCACCTAGCAGAAGTTATGACAAAGGACAACATATCGACAAAGTATTCTTTCACTCAAAATCTGGTAACGATTCTATATAGTTACATTACGACAGAGAATATGCAGCTTGTATTTTTTATTGCCGACAGGACTTATGAACTGAGACAGTGGTGCATCTTGGCCATCGAATATTACAACCAATTTATAATACGCAAAAAAACATACATTTGTTTATGAAATTACACCATATGAAAAACAAACTATTATTACAACTCGTTTTAATTTTATTTAGCATAAAATTAAATTGCCAATCAAAAAATGATTTTATCGTGCAGCTAGGTTATTCACAAGCCTCACAATCGCCTAATGCCTACAACGTTTTTCTAACTTCATATTGGGATCAAAACATTCACAACGGATTTTTTAATTTTGAGTATTACCGTAATTTAAAAAATAAAAACTCAATTGGCGTTGGTGTTCAAATAGTAGAAAAAGGCTTTCAAAATAATTACACATTTCAATACCCAAGTTATGACTATAATGTTAGATATACTTATTCAAATAATTATATAGAATGTCTCTTAAGTTATCGAAAATCGTTTAAGAAATTCTTTTTCAACACAGGTGTTGTTTTTAGCTATCTCTTATTTTCTTCAAAGGCATCTTCTACCAAACGAACATACCCTAATGGCGATGTAACTGAATTTAGAGGCTCAAACATTGATACTTACTCAAATAAAAGATATGATGTTGGAGTATTACTACGTTTTGGCTACCAAATAAAAAACAGAATTAATTTAAACTTAACGTTTACTCGTGGTTTTATTAGACCTTACATATATCCTTCAGACGAATTAAACTATAACGAGGTTTTTATGTTCGGAATAAGCTATAATTTAAGCAAATGAAGAAGGGATTTATATACATAGTAATATTACTTAATTCGTTTAACGCATTAAGTAACGACAGTTTAAAAGTTTACTTAAATTTTGGCGGTTCTTTAAACTCCTACTTCGCAAAATCATTAAAATTAAGCGATGATAAATTTGGTTTTCGTGGAGGAATAACCGTTGAGAAACAACTACAAAATAAATACTTCCTTAGCGTTTTAGGTTGGTATCAAAACACCAAGATAACAAACTTAGAGACAAAAGTATATGACACATACTATAAAGAAGACGTTTATGTTTCCACAAATATCGATTTACACAGAATAAATATTGGTTGCGAACTAAACAAGCAGGTTGGTAAATTCAAAATAGGTATAAATGGCGGTGTGAGTTATATCTTTAAATCCAATATTGATGAAACAATTACAGGAGGCACTGGCGTAACCGCAATAAATATTTATAATAAATATATTATTTACAATGAGCAAGGCAATAGCGTTTACAGAGTAATAAATCCCTACGTTGGTTTATCCGCCTCTTTTGATGTGTTCAAATTTTTAAGCATAAAATACGAAAACAATATTGACGTATTTAAAAATCCGCGCAATAAATACCAGTTTATTCAAACCTTTAATATTATCCATAATACAATATCAATTAACCTAAAAATCAAATAAAATGAAGAAAAACAAAAAAGCAGTAATGTCGATTGTTGCGATAGCAATAATTGGCTTAGCAACTTTAATCATTTACAGTTGCCAAAAGGAAAGAAAATTTAAAATGTATGACGACGAAAACTCAGTTTCCCAAAGGGTAGTAATGGCAGAAACATCCACCACAGCGGTTATCTATCCCTGTCCATGTGCTGGCGTGCCTTCTGGTATTTGTCCACCTTTCAAAAATTGCGCTAAAAAATTCTCGGTAGCGCAACTTCAAGAAATTTTACAATTTCGTGGACATCGTGTACCGGGTGTGGACCTAATCTTCCTCCAAATTCAACTGGCAAAGTTTGTTATACTGGTACTTGCGGCGAACTTTATGTTCAAATTGATAATGTTCCGCCCTGCCAACAAAACTGTTTTGGCACTCAGGCATGTATTCTTTCAAAAAGTATCGTTTGTAATGGTAGTAGTTTTTCTATACAATTTATTTCTGAGGATGGAACGCAAACAGTTAATATAACGGGCGACCCTTTTATTCAACTTGATTGTGCCCCGATTGGCGGACCATCAACTCATTGTGAAGGTAATTTAACATGGAATTGAATATGAATTATAATCAATTAGCAATAATTAAATTATGGGGTGGTGCACAACCACTAACAGCAAATAAACGTAAGCGGGCAGAATCGGTCATCGCTCGGTGCGGAATAGCGGTCGCTACGCGAATTTATTTTGTACCTCGCTAATAAACATTTATCTTTAAATAACCTTTTGTGGGTATAGACACAGGAAGCTTCGAAAGACCGCCTACGTCTATTTGCAAACCGTTAGCGCAGATTCCTCCTGCGTCGAAACTTAAATCCGCAAATCTCGTTCGTTTCGCAACCCCGTTAGGGGTAAGTGGTAGATGAATTCCTGAAGACGACAATTCGGTTGACAAAAGACATTTTCCCTGACAACTTAGACGCTTTTCGGACCAATTAAAATTTCGTATATTTGACTTGTGAAGCTTATAGCATTTATAATCGCGACACTCATAACTGTATTAACGGTTCAACCGACTATTCAATTATTAGTTGGCTCAGCAGACAAGCAAGAAACATGTTGCGCTGATATTTGTTGCGACTCCGACGGCTCTTGTTCCAAAGACGCAGACACTGAAAACCAAAACGAAAACGGGTGCTGTCCGGGAGGCATTTGTAATCCTTTTGAGGCTTGTAATTGTTGCTGTGGCATTTTATTTGGCCGACCTTCAATCGCTCTGATAACTTCTTTAATCAAGATCAATTACAATTCAGCGACCGAAAACAATCTCGTTTCAGGTTTTCGCTCAAAGTGCTATCAGCCTCCAGAAGTTGTTTGACCTTACTCGCTTATCCTCTCTGAGGAAAATTAAATAATTATAAAACTTAAACATTTAAAAAATGAAAAAACTAATTTTAATATTAGCGGCTATTGGATTTGTTTCGATGGCAGCAACAATGTCAACAGAAAAAAACACGGTTAAGACTGTAATAAGCAATGAAAAATACAAAGAATGTATTGCCGCTTGTGAAGCGTGCGTTGCTTCTTGCAAAGAGTGCGAAAAGTCATGTAGCAAAGACTCAAAAGCAACTTGCACTAAAGCAGGCAAAGACTGTGTTGCCGCTTGCGAAAAAGCAATTAAAGCAATGAAGACAGACAGCAAAGACGTAAAAAGTATCTGCGCTGAAACTGCAAAGGCTTGTGAAAATTGCGCTGCTGAATGCGACAAATGCGAAAGTGAGGCAAGCAAAAAATGTGCTGCGGATTGTCGTAAAGCTGCTGAGCATTGCAGTAAAATGTAATCAATCATCCTGACAAAAAGAAAAGAAAGCCTGTTACATAGTAGCGGGCTTTTTGTTTTTATATGTGGGCACTTACCAAGTCGTAAACTGTGTGCCACCACCATACCCCTAACAGCACCTACTTGCAATTTTTTGCGGGTTAGCGCTCAAATGCGTAACTTGACATAGCAAAAAACTACCAGTAGCTGCCAAATGTTACCGGTAAGCTGTTTAGACAAATCCCGCCGACAATATCCTCGACTTTTTTACGTTAATAACACATGTCGACAAGACTCCAATTATTCTGCCTTTTAATTTGTACGCAGACATATTTTGTTTCCGCAAAAGACTCTCTTTCTGTATCAAGACCAAGAATCATAATTGGCGCAAAATTTATTTGGGAAAAAAGCGAACCACATAATTTAGTTCCGTGGTCATATCCAGTTTGTTCTGGCGGACTTCAGGTAATAAAACCATTTTACGCTAAACTTTTGCAAATTGAGACAGGCCTTTATTTAAACTCTCGTGCAATTTCAAATGAACGAACAGCTGATCGACAATATTTAATATTCCGTCATTTAAGCATTCCAATTAACTGCCGACTTAGTACAAAGTACTTTTTCATTTCTGGTGGGCCAATTGCGGACTATTTAATAAAGCAAAACACCGACAACTGGTACAATAATTCAGAAATGGAAATAACTAAAGTTACATTTGGTGTAAATGCTAGTGCAGGACTTCAAAAAACGTTTGGACAAATAACAATCTTTTTGGAGGGGCGTTATTCCCATGTTCTTACTTCATTATCTAAAAACAACTTTTATTATGACCCAAGTTTCAGAAACTTTGGACTCGGAATTGGACTGCAATATTCAATAAGACAAAAAACCAAAATGTAACAGCCAACCGGTAACAGCAAATTTGCCCAATGCGGCGTGACAGGGTCACCTTCACGCGCAAAATCAGTTGCCCCCTTCTGGAAATTTTATTTGCGGTTCGCTAAAAACCACTATATCTTTAAATAAACATTTGTGATTATAGACAATTAACACGTCCTCCGCCTATGTGGAGCTAAGCGATTAGTAGTCATCGAACTGTTAGTCGTTAATTTTAACTCATAAAACTAAACCGAAATAAACTAATAAATATTAAAAAATGAAAAACACTCAAAAACATCTTGAAAATTCTTCCAATAAAAAATACTACGAACATATAATATCAAAACTTACAGAAGAACAAAAAGAAGAATTTGAAAGTTTAGTAACCAGACTTGAAAAAGCCGGTGCAAAAACCCCTCTAAGTTGGGCATCAAGTGAAGTAACTGAAAAAATACCACAATTTGCTCGTTTTCTTGTATTAAATCTTTGTTTAATATTGTAAAATCAACAAAAATATCATCTTAACGGCAAAATATTTTGACAAAGAAATCGAAAATAAGTTTGAATAAATTAAAGAAAAAGCTGGATAGGAAAAACTTCTTGACTTTTGAAGTCATATTTAAAAGGTATGATTTACCATATTATCAAATTATTAGACGAAGGAAACCGAGATGTTGATTGTGACAAAATTAGTTGGATACTCATGAAAATTGATGAAAATTTTGAACTCACCCGTCAAATTATTCAAGGACTTCACGAAGACTTATTGGAATTTGAAGATAAGGCAAGATAACTATGCAGCAAGAGTTTTACATACTGAGCATAACTGCAAAATTGAACGATATTTTTTCGATTGAACTTTTTTGCTAAACTGAAAATCTGCGTTTCAATTGCCACCGGCACTACAAAGTGCCGATACATTAACAAAATCCCCACCTAAGCAGAAGCTTAAGTGCAAAAATCAGCGTATTACTTTCATTTCATTGAGTAAATATCCGGCACCAGCATATTTATCAATTATCCATAAGGTAAAACGCACATCCAATACAATGTTTCTGCATCTATTCACATCGTACATCACATCACTCATAGTTCCCTCCCAATTACGGTCATAGTTAGTCCCTATAAGTTCTCCCTTGGCATTTAATACCGGACTACCGCTGTTTCCTCCGGTAGTATGGTTACTGGCAATAAAGGAAATACGCAATTTACCCTGTTTATCGGCATAAGTACCAAAATCCTTTTTCTCATATAATTCCAATAAGCGGGGAGTTACTTCATAATCCGGGTTTCCGGTAGCATTTTTTTGCACCATTCCATCTATGGTAGTGTAGTGTTGGTACTCAACTCCATCTTTTGGCTTATACCCTTCAATTTTTCCGTAAGCTACGCG
This sequence comes from uncultured Akkermansia sp., assembly GCA_964585565.1. Lineage (GTDB taxonomy): Bacteria > Bacteroidota > Bacteroidia > B-17B0 > Aurantibacillaceae > Aurantibacillus. The sequence continues at coordinate 5,914 of CAZPEC010000008.1, forward strand.
TAAGGTTCCGTTTGCGTCGGGGTAAAATTTCTTGCCCTTCAGGTTTTCTTTCAGTATTTGCATGTATTCTTTTTGCAAGTCAAGGATTTGTTGTTCGTCGTAATTATATTGAGGAAATACTACCGTCGCATAATATTTATTTATGGACGAAGCTAAACGATATACCGGATCGTTTTCATATAAAGAAGCATTGGCTTCAAAGTTTTCAAGCATTGATTTTGCCTTGGAATTTTCGGTAAAATTGGATTTGGTGTATAACCATTGAGTAAATTTTTTGGTGTCATATCCATGGCTTTTTAAAAGAGAATCTAAATAAGGAGGCCTGTTTTCTTTTTCTATGTTGGCAACATAGTCGTTAAGCATAGCTTCGCATAAACGCATATCGGTTTGCATGTCATAATTCCTGAAAGGAATAGTTTTTTTAACATCTGCCAGTTGCGCGTCAAATTTATTTTCTTTGCCCAACTTTTTCTTTTTTAGTTCCTCAAAAATTCGAGTGTAATTATTGGCATAACGTAATATATCAATACCCAACAAACACTCGCTGTAAAAATCAACCTGCTTACTTAAAGGGCCGTATTCTTTATAAAGCTTTTCCATTTCCTTAAACAGCTGAACAAGTCTTTCTTTTTTATCGGGCTGGTTTGCAAGCTGAGCAATTAAATTATTTTCTAAGTTCTTCTTTTTGTTTACAGCATCATTTATTTTTAATCCCAGTGTTTCTCCCGACCATTTTTTATACGCATTGGCTATACCGGCATAACGGTCGGCATACATAAGACGCAAAGTATCATTTTTTTTCATGGAAGCTTCGTATATAGCTAATCTTTTCTCTCTAAGAGAAATTCTTCTTGGGTTTTGCTCGTTCATCAGCAATTCTACGGCATAGGAGGTAAGGTACTCCTGCGTTCTTCCGGGAAAGCCATATACCATAGTAAAATCTCCCTCTTTGTATCCCTTGGCACAGATAGGAAAAGAATATGCCGGCTTATAAGGCACATTATCCGGATTATAGTCGGCCGGCTTATTATCTTTACCGGCATATATTCTAAATAAACTAAAATCAGGATTGTGCCGTGGCCATACCCAGTTATCTGTTTCACCGCCAAATTTCCCAATACTTTCCGGTGGAGTACCTACCAGGCGCACATCTTTAAAAATTTCGGTAACAAACAGGTAATATTCGTTTCCGTAGTAAAATGGCCGTACAAAAGATGAATAGTGAGTACCTTCCGTAGCTTTTTTCTCAATTTCCTTTATGGTTGCTTTAATAACCGAATCTTTCTCAACCTCGGAATAGTTTGGTTTTAAAGCATCTTTTATTTTTTTAGTTACGTCTTCTATTCGTTTAATAAACGTAACCGTTAATCCCTTTACATATAATTCCTCGTTGTTATTTTTTGCCCAGTAGCCATTTTTAAGGTAGTCTTTTTCCACCGTACTCAAAGCGGCAATAGAACTGTATCCGCAATGGTGATTCGTTAAAAGCAAACCTTTATCGGAAATTAATTCCCCGGTACACCCTCCGCCAAATACCACCACCGCGTCTTTCATGCTGGACTTATTAATGCTGTATATTTGCGAAGCGCTAAGTTTAAAACCGTTCTTTTTCATGTCGGCAAAATTGAGGGCTTCAATCAGCTGGGGCATCCACATTCCTTCATCGGCCTTAACGATAATACTCCACAAAAACAAAAACGAAACAAGCGTACTTTTCTTCATACTATAAGCTTTATATTAATTTTAATAACTCACTTTTTCTTATCCGGTAAAATGCCAGCCATTTTCATGGCATCAAATCTAATGGCGCTATCTAGGGTAATTTGCTGCTCTTTACTCCATTTGGTAGCTTTCTTTAAAAGAAGTGGATTTTCTCGTATTTGCTTTGCGTACTGCTGAATTTGGTTTCGCCTCTGTATCCGAACATAAAATTTGTCCGGTTGGGTATACAGTTCGTACAAATCTTCAATTATCCCATTACCAAAGGCCGGAAGATTTCCATCAGAATACAACAACATAAGCACCTTGTTGGATTCTACACTTTCTTTTAAATCAAGCTGCCACACTTCTACTTTTTCTCCGGGAACAGGAGAGGGAACTACTTTATTGTAATAGTACCAAAACTGCCCTCCTGCAAAACAATAAGAAGGCACACCCATATACACCGGGCCATACCAATAACTATCAGAAACGGTAAGTACCCGGGTTCGATTCATTGTGTCACCGGTAAAATATATTTTAGGATAAGCCAGCTTCATATTTTGTGGAGGATTACGCCATAAATTCATACTTTTTAAAACATCCGCATCACGACTTCTGGCAGTATCCACCACCTCAATTTCATTCCATGCCATGCGGGGCATTTTACAGGCTTGTAAATATTCTATGTGCTTAATAATGGTATCTACAGCCAAACACTCGCCATAATAGCTCCAATGATGACCAAATTTAGGAAACAAAGGATACGATTCTTTCTGTTTAAGTAATTCAAACCAGGAATATAAATCCAGCTGATTAACCCCATAAGCTTTACTGTGTTTTACGAATAACTGATGATTGGTTTGCTTAACCGGATGTATATATTTTTGTTCTACGTAATCAATACAATATTTTCCTTTTCCGGGGGCGTATACAAACAACAAAGTTATCCCCTTTTTGTGTAAAGTATCTTGTACAAGTTTAGCCTTTTTCATCAGCGAAACTACCTTTTCTTCGGGCATTACATCATCTCCCATGGCTGAAAAAATATAGCTTTCACTAAATACATAATCTTCTTTACCAATCACAAAACCATTTACACGAATTTGATTAAACCAGGCATAATATAATTGATTATTAAGTCTAACCATTAATTCTTTTAAGCCCCATCGATCGTTATTGTAGTCATCTGTTTCTTGCTGATAGCTTCCATTAAACCATGTTTCGGAATTTAACTTGGGCCTTTCATCAGCCATTACCAAACCGGTTAGCGCCGGCTTTTCATGTTTTTTAGCCAGCGAAAAAAACAACGGCAAGGAAATAGCAACCCAAATTACCAAAGCATGAACCGAATATGTTTTTTTTGCTCCCACTAAAACCTAAAATATATAAAAGGATTAAAATTAAGAGAGGTTAAAAAGCTTAATGATACGTAAAACAAGATAATACCGCCGGCAGTGATTGCCCATCTCAAACTTGCACTAAAATTTTCTCCGTATAATTTATTTTGCCACTGGTCAAACTTAGGAACAAGAACAAAACACGAAACGAAAAGCGACAGAATTGCCATAAATATAAAATCATTTTGTAAGGCAAATTTTCCGTCGAAGAAGGTAAAGATGTACATTTTTTTAATAACTGATAAGGCGAAAGAGATATTTTCGTTGCGGAATAAAACCCAACCGGTTATCACCACAATAAACGTATATGGAATAGCCAGCCACTTCCCGATTTTTTGTAATATATTTTCAAGAAAAATTCGCTCCAGTATTAAGAACAGTCCGTGCCATAGGCCCCACAAAATAAAATTCCAACTTGCTCCATGCCAAAAACCCGAGAGTAAAAAAACAATCATAAGATTGCGATACAATTTAGCCGTACCACTTTTATTTCCTCCAAGCGGAATGTAAAGATAATTTTTCATCCAGGCCCCAAGGGTTATGTGCCAGCGTCTCCAAAATTCCGTTATACTGGATGAAGTGTATGGGTTATTAAAATTTTCGGGGATTTTAAAGCCCATAATTTTACACAAACCAATAGCCATATCGCTGTAGCCACTAAAGTCGAAATAAATCTGAAACGTGTAGGCAATAGCTCCAACCCAAGCTGCCGTGGTATCTATTTGATTAGTTTCAAGTGAGAAAACAGCATCGGCCTGCATGCCCATGGTATTTGCCAGTATGGTTTTTTTGGCCAAGCCCAAACAAAAGATAAAAAATCCGCTTAACTTAATATCGGGGGTATAATTTTTCTCACGGTTAGTTATTTGATCGGCAATATCATGATACCGCACAATAGGTCCGGCAATTAGTTTTGGAAATAGTAAAATATAGGTCTGATAATGCCAGAAATTTTTCAAGGGTTTGTGAACGCCCCGGTATACGTCTACCACATAAGTAACACTTTCGAAAGTGTAAAAAGATATCCCAATAGGTAAAATTACTTTTGCCAACTGCATATCCATTCCGAACAAGGTATTGAAATTAGCGATGAAAAAATTGAAATACTTAAAATAAAAAAGCAATCCAAGATTGAGCAACAAAGAAAGTACTAACAAGTTGCGTTTTTTGGATTGGTTTTTTGATTCATGCATCCATTTCACCAAGTGAAAATCAACAAACGTAGTTGCCAAGATGGCAAATATGAATTTAGGTCCACCCCAGGAGTAAAAAAATATACTAAATAATAAAACAAAGGCATTTTTTAGCTTATGAGGAAAAAGGTGATAAACCAATAAAAAAATTGGTAACACATAAACCAAAAATGTAATGCTCGCAAATATCAAAATGCCAAATTAGGAGGTAAAAATAAACATTTAGAAATGATTAAAAAAGCCCTTAATGTGCTGTAAATAAGGGAGTTTTTCCGTTACTGTATTTTAATATCAATTGGTTGTATAAATTAACCTGGTTGCTTCTGAGCGATACCTCTATCTCTTCCGGGGTCATTCCGGGACCTATATCAATAAAGTCAGATCGGTTTAATTGGTACTGTAAAGATAATTTGTCAAAATACTCTTTTGAAAGACTTATGGACGCCTTCAAGTTTTCTACATCTTTTGAAAGTAAAATAAGCTTATTAATCTCCGACTCTATTTCTTTTACATTGAGTTTAACAGAGTCATTTTTCGAAAAAATTTTATTCAATTCTTGTTCCCTCCAGGCCAATTCATTTTTAAAATACGACTCCGTTTCTCTCTGTCGTTTGTTATCGGAACAAGAAAATAGTACGAAAGCAATTATGCAAACAAAAAATCTCAACTTAGTTCTGTTACCCGCCCGTTTTCAAAGAGCAAAGTCCGGCTTTTGTACTTTTGATATACCATCATATCGTGTGTTGCAAACAAAACACTACGCCCGCCATCCGTTAGCGATCTCAAAAGTTTAACAATTTCCTCGGAAGTTTCCGGATCCAAATTTCCGGTAGGTTCATCGGCAATTATAAGCTCCGGATTATTTACCAAGGCCCTGGCAATACCAACTCTTTGCTGTTCTCCTCCGGATAACTCGTGAGGCATGCTTGTTTCCTTATTTTCCATACCTACCATTTTCAATACTTCCAAAATGCGATTTTTTATTTTTGACTCCTCTTTCCAACCGGTTGCTTTCATCACAAAACTTAAGTTGTCGTAAACAGTTCTATCTCCCAAAAGCTGAAAGTCTTGGAAAACAATACCCAGTTTTCTCCTCAAATAAGGAATTTCTGAGGATTTAATTTTTGAGATATCAAACCCGGCAACCTTTACCGTTCCGGTTCCCGGAGGTACGTCGGCATACAATGTTTTTAAAAAAGTAGATTTACCGCTACCCGTTTTTCCGAGTAAATACACAAACTCTCCCTTTCCGGCTTTAAAATCAAGAGAACTGGCAATGGGCCTGTTTTCTTGCAGGAGTGTTAGTTTTTCGCAATAAATTAAATCTTCCATGGTTAACAAAGCATAAAATTAGGTATAAGCTTATCCTTGGGTGAAAATACCTTGTAACAATATGAACATTATTGCGTTAATAATTGAAATCAACGTAGCGGTATACGCACACTTTAGCAAAGTACATTTATTGAGATAAATCTACCTGTTTATTTTTCAGTGAAAATTCTAGAAAAACATCTCTTTTTATGTTGCCTATTGGCAGGCGTAGTCAGTTTACATGCTCAAAAAACGGCCATACTGCTCGATAAAGATAACTTATATAAAGTTGGCATTGAGTTATACGACAAAGCACAATATACCCAGGCTCAAAAGTCTTTTGAAGAATATATTAAAGTCGCTTCCCCATCGCTTTTGAGAACTGATGCGGAATTTTATGCGGCTGCTTGCGCCGTAGAATTATTTCATAAAGATGGAGAGTGGCGCTTGAGAGAGTTTATTGCCAAACATCCGGAAAGTACCCGCTTAAATCTCGCTTATTTTTATTTGGGAAAATCAAATTTTAGAAAGAAGAAGTATAAGGAAAGTTTGGATTTTTTTAATCAGGTAGATCATTTCCAATTAACCGAATCAGATTTACACGAGTGGTATTTTAAGAGGGGTTACAGCTACTTCAGCACAGGTGATATGAATAAAGCCAAAGAAGATTTTTACGAAATAAAGGAAAAAGACAATAAATATCAGCAGCCTGCTTTGTATTATTACAGCCACATTTGCTATCTCGAAAAAAAATACGAAACAGCTCTTCAGGGATTTATGAAGTTAACCGCAAGCGAAACCTTCAAATCTGTGGTACCCTATTACATCACACAAATCTATTTTATTGAAGGAAAATACGAAACCGTTACTTCCACCGCCCTAAGCTTGTTAAATGACAGCGCCAATGTTCAAAAAGAAAATGAAATATATAGGATGGTTGGCGAAAGCTACTATCACTTAAAAGATTTTAAAAATGCTCTAACCTATTTGAGTAAAACCGATTTAGCTTCGGGATATAACCATAACGGGAACTATGCCTTGGGGTACTGCTACTACAAAACCGGCGACTGTCCAAATGCCTTAAAACAATTTGAAAAAGTTACCGAAAAAAAAGATTCCCTCTCTCAAAATGCCTGGTACCACATGGGAGATTGTTACCTAAAACAAGGAGAGAAACTAAAAGCTAAAAATGCTTTTTATAGCGCCTACCAGCTAAACTTCGAAAAAAAAATTACGGAAGACGCGCTCTTTAGCTTTGCTAAGCTCAGCTATGAATTAGATTTTAGCCCCTTCAATGAAGCTGTAAAAGCATTTAGCAAATACCTGCGCGAATATCCAAACTCTCCTAGAAAAGAAGAATGCTACAACTTTCTATTAAACGTATATGCTACTACCAGAAATTACGATGCGGCCATAAAAAGTATTGAAAGCATGGGAAGTATAGACCCTATTTTAAAAGTTACCTATCAAAAACTAATATACTTTAAAGGCGTTGACGCTTTCAATAACGGAAAACTGGACGAAGCCGAAAAAAGCTTTAAAAAGTCGCAGGAACAAAATGCCGACCTCTTGTTAAACTGCCTTACGCAATACTGGATGGGCGAAATTGCTTATCTGAAAAAAGACTATTCTACCGCCATTGAACGCTGGAAAAAATTTCAGTTGATGGAGGGAGCAGCCTCTTTGCCCGAGTATGAAACCGTAAACTATAATTTAGGATATGCTCATCTGCAAAGAAAAGAAAAAGACGACTATACCAATGCCAACATTGCCTTCAGAAAATACCTGCTTTCCAAAAACATAGAGGATGCTTATAAAAAAGCTGATGCCAATGCCCGTGCTGCCGATTGTTATTTCATGAACTATAGCTACACCCAAGCTGCCGAGTATTACACGGAAGCCATAAACCAAAACAAGGTAGATGTTGATTATTCCTATTACCAAAGAGGCATGTGCTATGGCTTGCTGAAAAAGTATAAAGAAAAAATAAATGATTTACAGTTTATAGAAAGCAAATTCCCAGGAAGTATTTACCTAAGCCAGTCCATAAGCGAAATAGCCGACACCTATTACGAAAATTTACGCGACGAAACCAATGCCATAAACTATTACAACAAAATATTAAATAACTATCCCAACTCACGCTCTACACTCAACTGCTACAGTAAACTGGGGAACATTTATTACGGACGCAAAGAAGATGATAAAGCCTTGGAATACTTTACCAAATATCTGAAAAGCGACAGCAAAAGCGAAGAAGCTAAAAACATAATGGAACAGGTTAAAACCATTTTCAAAGAAAAAGGGCAAATAGAAGAGATGGAAAAGTATTTTGCCTCGCTCGGAAATCCGCTTAACATTAACCAAATTGAAGTTGCAACTTACGAAACGGCCAAAGATGCTCATTATAATCAAAAAAATTATGATTTGGCAATGGAAAAATGGGCGGCTTATATTTCCCGTTTCCCCGACGGAAAATATATCCTGGAAGCACAATTTAACTATGCGGAATGTGCCTACGGAAAAAACCAGTTCGAAAAAGCCTTGCCGGGATATAATTTTGTACTTTCAAAAAGTAGAAGCCTATATACCGAAACAGCCCTTGCCAAAGCTTCTTACATAAACTACAAAGCAAAAGATTATGCCGCAGCACTCCCTCAGTATATCTTGCTAAAAGACCTTGCCGAAAGCGCCGTAAACCGAAGTAACTCGAGATTTGGGATTATGCGTTGCGCTTACTACCTCAATAAATTTGATACTGCACTTAACGCATGCAATGATTTATTGGCCAACGAAAAACTTTTTCCGCAACAAACCAGCGAAATCAAATACATAAAGGCAAAATGCCTCTACGAAACCGGAAGATATAACGATGCGCTCACTGAATTTATAGCCATGAGCAAAACAGCCAACAATATAACCGGGGCGGAGGCATTGTATTATATAGCCTTAATTCACTTTAAGAAAGCAGATTATAAGGAAACTGAAAAAACCATTAATAAACTCATTGGCTATTCATACAGCAATGATGATTGGAATACAAAAGGAATGTTGCTGTTAGCCGATAAATATATAATAACCGGAGAAAACGCTAATGCCGAAGTAATTTTACAGACTGTAATAGACAGCAAACCAAAACAAGAATACCTGGATGAAGCACTCGATAAGCTCAATAAAATAAAAGAAAAACAAGGGCAACGAGGGAATCAGGGTAAAGAAACGGATGAGTTTAACATAGAGTTTAAAGAATAACTAAAATTCCATGCAAAAAAATATTCATATATCAATACCTCAAAAGAACTCTAGGTTTGCTTTAAGCAAAAATCACAAACGTAACTTGCAGGTAATTTTAATTATTCTGCTGGTACTGCTGCATGCTTATGTTTGTTTATCCCAAAATAACCCCAACAGTAATAATACTTTTATCGCCAAAAGTGATTTTAAGCCTGAAATAAAAGAGTCTATCCGATTTGCCGATATACCGGAAATTAAAGACAGTGTTAAACGAATAACAAATATTTCGTACGGCATAGTAAGTAATCCTCTTTTTCCTAAGTATGAGGTACAAAAAATTGATGCTGCTAAAATGAGAAATGAACCAAATAAAAAACTTTATCATGCACTTCTAAAAGCCGGCTACGCTCCACTATATAATATGCCCTACGGAGAATTTTTATTTGGCAATTTACGTGCTCGGGAAGTCGTTTACGGAGCTCGGTTAAAACATTTTTCAAGCACTACCCACCTGGAAGAAAAAGGATACGGAGGCTTTAGCGATAACCTGGTAAACATACACGGAAAAAAATTCTATAAAAAACATACCCTTATTGGAAATTTCGACTATGAAAGAAATGTAGTGCATTACTACGGCTATGACTCCTCTCTTCATAAAATCACCAATCGAAATTTTATCCGACAACGATACCAGCTCATAGAACCTACTATCAGCCTGCAGAGCCATTATACCGACAGTACCAAAATAAACCACTTCATAAAAGGAGGTTTTTACAATTTACAAGGGCTACCCATGAACTCCGAAACAAACGTAAATGTTTTTGCTCAGGGAAATATGTTCTTAAACAAGGAAAAACTAAATGTTGATTTTTCTACGGACTTCTATAATCATCAATGGAGACAAGATACCTTAAACAACCTCATTGTTTCTCTGGCACCCTCGTTTGAAGCAAACGGCAAAAAGTGGAAGGCTGCCATGGGGCTAAAAGCCACGCTGGACTATTTTGATAAAAATACCAAATTTTATTTTTATCCGAATTTATACGCTGCCTGTGATATTTATGAAGGATTTATTATACCCTATGCCGGAGCAAGCGGTGGACTTCAAAAGAATAGTCTCAGAAGCCTAAGCAGAGAAAATCCATTTATTGATTCAACTTTTACCTATGCAAATACCAACAATAGATATAACTTTTTTGCAGGTATTAAAGGAAAACTAAGCAGCAATACTGCCTATGAGCTAAAAGGAGTTTACAGCAATGTAGAGAACATGCACTTTTTTGTAATCAATTACAATCCTGCCTCACCCCTCTATAACCGCTTTAATGTGTTGTATGCAAACGCCACACAAATTACCGTACATGGCCAACTAAAATATCAAATGAACGAAAAAATTCATTTGTTGGGAACAGCCAATTATTATATATACCAAGTTAAGGGATTAGACAGAGCCTATCACAAACCCGATTACGATTTAACAGCTTCTGCCATTTACAACCTGCAAAGCAAAATCATTATCAGAGGAGACCTTTTTGTAATAGGTAAGCAATGGGCCCTTACACAAAAAGCAGATGAAAAAGGCGCTCTTTTTATGAGTAACGAACAGCTAAAGGGATTAGTAGACGCAAATTTGGAAGCGGAATACCGCTATTCCAAAATGTTAAGCTTTTTTGCCCGATTCAACAATATTGCCAACCAACGCTATTACCGTTGGGAGCGATACCCAACCCAGCGTTTTAACTTTATGCTGGGACTCACATTTGTTCCCTTTTAAGGAAGTAAAAATTATTTCAGGCTTCCTATCATGTCCTCCGGACGAACCCATTGATCAAATTGCTCATTGGTAAGCAGCCCCAAATCTATCGCAGCCTCTCTAAGTGTCTTTCCTTCTTTATGAGCAGTTTTAGCGATTTTTGCGGCATTTTCGTAACCAATATGAGGATTCAGCGCAGTTACGAGCATCAGGCTGTTTTCCAAGTGTTGCTTAATAACCGGTAAATTGGGTTCAATACCTTCTGCGCACTTATCATTAAAACTCACACAGGCATCTCCGATTAAGCGGGCACTTTGCAATACATTCGCTGCTATCAGAGGTTTAAACACGTTCAGTTCAAAGTGACCGGTGGCTCCTCCAACGGCAACCGCCATATCATTTCCAATAACCTGAGCACAAACCATCGTTAATGCCTCGGGTTGTGTAGGATTAACCTTGCCGGGCATAATGGAAGAACCCGGTTCATTATCCGGTATAATTATTTCTCCTATTCCGCAACGAGGACCGGAGGAAAGCATTCGTATATCATTGGCTATTTTCATTAAAGCCACGGCGCTTCGTTTTAATGCCCCGCTTAATTCAACCATGGCATCGTGCGCAGCCAAAGCCTCAAATTTATTTGGTGCCGTTACAAAGGGTAATCCTGTTAACTCGGCAATTTTTTTAGCTACCAACACGTCGTAACCTTTAGGAGTATTCAAACCGGTACCAACAGCTGTTCCGCCCAATGCCAATTCTTTTACCGCTTCCAATGCATTTTTAAGCGCTCGTATGCTCATATTAATTTGTTGAACATATCCGCTAAACTCCTGCCCTAAAGATAAGGGTGTGGCGTCCATAAAATGCGTGCGGCCGGTTTTAATGATAGAATTGAATTTCTCAGCTTTTTTCTGCAAGGTATTTCTAAGTTTCTCCATACCCGGAATGGTTATTTCAACCACCTGCTTATAAGCTGCTATATGCATGGCTGTAGGGTACGTATCGTTGCTGGATTGTGATTTGTTTACATCGTCGTTCGGATGTAGCACCTTTTTTTCATCACTCAGTTTCCCCCCCTGCATTACATGAGCCCTATAAGCAATTACTTCATTGGCGTTCATATTGCTTTGTGTACCGGAACCTGTTTGCCAAATTACCAATGGAAATTGGTCATCTAATTTTCCGGCAATAATCTCGTCGCAAGCTTTGCTTATGAGTTCACATTTCTCCTTACTTAAAACACCTAGCTCGTGGTTGGCCATTGCAGCCGCTTTTTTAAGATAACCAAAAGCATATATAATTTCTTTGGGCATACTGCCTTCGGGTCCAATTTTAAAATTATTGCGCGAGCGCTCTGTTTGTGCACCCCAATATACATGAGCGGGAACTTTTACCTCGCCCATCGTGTCTTTTTCGATACGGAAATCCATAACAATTTTTTTAGGTACACAAATGTACGTTTTGGGAATGAAAAAATCCAATCCCAAAAAACCTGCTGTAACGACATTTAAATACTCGCTCTATATAAATATAATACGCTATCTTCACCTTTCCATATTACCCGTCGTCATTGGCAAAACAATGGATTTACCCATTAAAAATATCCTAAAAGATGTTGAATCGACGCTAAAAAGCCATAATAGGCTTATCATTACTGCTCCACCGGGTAGTGGAAAAAGTACCGTATTACCGCTATACTTATTAAACTCAAGCCTTTTATCCGAAAAAAAAATCATACTGCTGGAGCCTCGCAGGCTGGCTGTAAAAAGTATAGCCGGACGCATGGCACAACTGATAAGCCAGGAACCCGGGCAAGATATCGGATACCGAATCAGGCTTGAGAAAAAAATAAGTCCACAAACACGTTTGGAAGTAGTTACCGAAGGTATTTTAACACGAATGATACAGGAGGATAATGCACTGGAAAAAATTGGCCTGATAATTTTTGATGAATTTCATGAACGAAATTTACAGGCCGATCTAGCTTTGGCCCTTTGTTTACAGATACAACAGGTTCTTCGTCCCGATTTAAAAATAATCGTTATGTCGGCTACTATCGATACAAACGCTTTATCAAAAACACTAAAGGCTCCTGTTGTAAGCTGTGAAGGTAAAATGCATCCGGTTGAAATTTCTTACGGTGAAGATAACGATCTTCATACACTCAGCGAACAATGCGCCCGTATCATAAAAAAGGCCGTTGAAAACCATCCGGGTGATTGTCTGGCATTTCTGCCCGGAGAGGGAGAAATAAAAAAATGCGAAGAAATTCTTTTGGAACTGCTTCCTGATTTTTCCATCCATCCGCTTTACGGTATGCTTAGCATGAAGGAACAACAGCTGGCCATTCTTCCAAACAAAAATAAAAGAAAAATTGTATTGGCCACTTCTATTGCCGAAACCAGCCTTACCATCGAAGGTGTTACTATTGTCGTAGACTCCGGATACACCAGAAGAAACCGGTTCGATAACCGATCTGGGATGAACCGATTGGAAACGCTGAGAATCAGTAAAGACTCTGCCGATCAGAGAAGCGGCCGGGCCGGGAGGCTGCAAAATGGAGTTTGTTACCGTATGTGGAGCCTGGCTACTCATCAGCGATTAACAGAGCAGCGTATCCCCGAAATAGCGGAAAGCGATTTATGTGTACTTGCGCTCGAACTATTGAAGTGGGGCGTTGTAAATCCAAACGAACTTAGCTGGATAGACAAGCCACCGGCAAGTAACTATCAGGCGGCTGTTCAAACATTAGTCGGTTTAGAAGCTATACAGGAAGACAAAATTACCTTACATGGAAAAAACATGCACCGCTTAGGTTGCCACCCCCGCATTGCGCACATGCTTTTATCTGCTCAAAATAAGGAAGAAAAATCACTTGCCTGCGATATATCCGCTGTTTTAGAAAACAGAGACCCTTTCTACAGAACAGCAAATACAGATATCACCATACGCATTGAAGAACTCAGAAAGAGAAGAAAAGAAAAACAAACAGGCGGGAGTTGGGGCATAATTCTCCAAACAGCCTCATATTATCATACCCTTATTCAAGCGGAAGAAAGTACGCAAATAGCGGACCATTACCGTTGTGGTCTTCTCATTTCTACAGCTTACCCCGAAAGAACTGCCAGAAAAAAGGAAAATAGTATCGGTAAATTTCAGCTTGCTAACGGTAAAACAGCCTCAATGGAAAAAAATGATAATTTGGCTCATGAAGAATGGCTAGGCATTGCTCAGGTTGATTTAAGAGACACCGAAGGGAAAATATTTTTAGCCGCGCCGATTGAACCTCAACAAATCAAATCAAAACTATCCGAACAAGAAAAAATATTTTGGAACAATAAGGAAGGTGTATTACAGGCATCCATGGAACTAAAGCTCGGGAATCTTGTGGTGGAAAGTAAGCCTCTGCCTAATCCTAATCCGGAAGAGGTAAAAAAAGTTATTTATACACTCATAAAGAACGACTGGGAACAACTTTTACATCTTTCCGACCGTTTTTTGAATCTTCAAAATAGAATTTTATCTCTTTCCTTATGGAATCCGGAAGAATTATGGCCTGATTGTTCGTCTGAAAAACTTTTCAAAAATCCCGAAAAATGGCTGGCTCCCTACCTGAACAGTATAAAACGAAAAGAAGATTTTAAAGCCGTAGATTTATACACCTGTTTATTTTTCTCTTTAAGTCCACTTCAGCAACAGCTACTTGACGAAAAAGCGCCGGAAAAAATAAAAGTTCCCAGTGGCTCCTTTATTTCGCTGAGATACTACTCAGATGGCAAAGCGCCGGTATTATCGGTAAGACTTCAGGAAGTATTTGGCTTGTTGAATACCCCGCTTGTTAATGGCGGAAAAATAAAGGTTATTCTACACCTTTTATCTCCCGGCTACAAACCCGTTCAGGTTACTTCTGATTTAAAAAGCTTTTGGAATGGATTGTATTTTGAAGTTAAAAAAGAACTCCAACGGCGATATCCCAAGCATTCCTGGCCCGAAAACCCCATGGATGCCAAAGCCATTGCAAAAGGTAAATCAACGAAATAAACTCTCTTATATATTAAAATTTTTCCCCTTCCAACCTGGCAACCACGGCACTGGCTACGGCATTTCCAACCACATTAGTTGCACTTCTGCCCATATCTAACAATTGATCAACGGCAAGTAATAACAATAAGCCTTCCTGCGGTATATGAAACATGGCCAACATACCCGCTATAACTACCAAAGACGCTCTTGGAACACCCGCCATTCCCTTACTGGTAACCAGCAAAATAAGCATCATGTTAATTTGATCGCCGGCGGTTAAGGTTATATTATAGCTCTGGGCAATGAATAGTGTAGCAAAGGTCATGTACATGATAGAGCCATCCAAATTAAAAGAATAACCAAGAGGCAATACAAAACTTACTATTCGTTTACTTATACCATGATTTTCAAGCGCTTCAATGGTTTTAGGCATGGCACTCTCGCTACTGGCTGTACTAAAAGCCAGCAAAATCGGCTCTTTAATATCACGAAGTAAGCGTAAAAAATTAATACGAAACAGTTGGCATATTACAAATAATACCACGAATACAAAAAACAGCAAGCCTCCAAAAAAGCAAACAATAAGATATAAGTAACCGGTAAGTAAGTCTAACCCTTGCTGTATAACCACTGCCGTAATAGCACCAAAAATACCTACAGGAGCAAAATTCATTACGTAGTTGGTAACTTTAAACATCACATGAGCCAAACTGTCGCAAGCATGAACAATACTTTTGCCCTGCTCTTTTATAGAGGCAGCGGCTACTCCAAAAAAAAGTGCAAAAATAACTATCGGCAATATTTCATTTTTAGCCATGGAACCAATAACGCTCTCCGGAATCACATGCTGAATGAAATTTTTAGCACTTTGTGCATTTGCTCTTACCGGAGAGGTATCTCCGCCTGCAGGCAATTCAAGATGCATAATTTTACCCGGTTCAAAAATATTTACAATTACAAGTCCCAGAGCCAAGGCAATTAACGTAGCTCCTGTAAAATAAATTAATGTTTTTAACCCA
This sequence comes from uncultured Akkermansia sp., assembly GCA_964585565.1. Classification (GTDB taxonomy): domain Bacteria; phylum Bacteroidota; class Bacteroidia; order B-17B0; family Aurantibacillaceae; genus Aurantibacillus. The sequence goes on from CAZPEC010000008.1 coordinate 21,545, forward strand.
ATTCGGCCCACACTCTTAAAATCACCTAATTTTGCCACGCCCACTACCAATACGGCAAAAACAAGGGGGGCAATTATCATTTTTATCAGACGCAAAAAAATATCACTCAATATAGAAAACTTATCTGCCACACTTTTTTTTGCCTCTCTGAAGTAATAATCGCGAGTTGATTGAATTAGTTTTTCTGCCTTCTTTCGTACGTCCTTATTTTTAATAAAATGTAAATCTGCTTCGTTAGCTTTCGGGAAATTAGATTGAACAGAGGTGTTGATAATATGTCCGGTAACAATTCCCAGCAACATGGAAACTACAATCCAAAGAATAAGACTATTTTTTTTAAATTTCATGGCAACTACAATATAGTAATCAGAGACTCCATTTTCATACCTCTGGAGCCTTTAATGAGGATAAGCGTATGTGTTATTTTATTATTTTGTAGATACTTACTGCAAGTGTCTGTGTCCGGAAATTTCAGATAATTATGGCCATTTGTTTTTTCAAATTCTTTGCCAACAAGTATTACTTTGCTGAAAGTATACTTAGCAATTAATTCCGTAATAAGTTGATGTTCTTTTACGCTTTCTTCTCCCAACTCAAACATATCACCCAGCAACAAACATTTTTCCTGACCGGGTATAGAGGCAAAATTTTCGATGGCTGCCTTCATGCTACTAGGATTGGCATTGTAAGCATCCAAAATAATTTTGTTTGCCTCCGTCTGAACAAGCTGAGAACGGTTCATGGAGGGTACATACTCTGAAAGCGCTTGATTAATTAATGCATCTTCTACTTTAAAGTAATTTGCCACACATACCGCTGCCAAACAGTTAATAAAATTGTACCTACCGGTAATTTGGGTTTTCACCAACGGGAGTTTAGACCAGTTTTTTTCTCCGTAGCGGGTTGTCCATTTAAAAACTACTGTTTCGTAATTCGACTCATCTTTCCCTATTACATCATACAACTTTTTAACGCCGTACGAAATTTTATCATTTCCTTTTGCCAATTCCTGCAGCACCTCATCGTCTCCGCATATAAATACCTTGCCACTCTTGCTTGCAATATACCTGTATAATTCACTCTTTCCTTTTTTTACACCTTCTATACCGCCAAAACCTTCCAAATGGGCTTTTCCTATGTTGGTAATAATTCCATAATCGGGTTCTGCAATTCTACACAATTGGTCTATTTCACCCTGGTGATTAGCGCCCATTTCAATAATCGCGAATTCATGTTCTTTATTCAGGCAAAGTAAAGTTAAAGGAACACCTATATGATTATTTAAGTTTCCTACCGTTGCCAAACATTTATATTTTTTTCCAAGGGCAGTGGAAATAAGTTCTTTATGGGTTGTTTTTGCATTGCTTCCGGTAATGGCCAGTACAGGAATACTAAATTTTTTTCGGTGATGATTGGCCAAATTTTGTAAGGTGGTTAGGGTATTTTCTACATAAAATATGGTGCTTCCGTCCGCATACTTTTCCTCGTCTACCAAGGCAAACTTACAGCCTTTATTAATAGCCTCCCGAGCAAATTCATTGGCATTAAAATTAGCGCCTCGTAAGCTAATAAAAAGAGAGCCGGATTCAATTTTACGGGTATCAGTACAAACCTTTGCATTTGCCTGTAGAAATAACTCATATAACTTTTCCGTATCCATGTATTGCTTCAAATTTCTTAAAAGTAAAAAACCCTTAAGTTTTTCACTTAAGGGTTCTCACGCATTTATCAACAAAATTATTTTCCGAGACCTACCGGACTACCCACACGCGTCATAGCACAGCGGAATCCGAGCCATGAAGTGGATTGGCGTTGATCTAAAAATCTCCTTGTTCCTGGATTCATAAAATAGGCTCGATCTCTCCAACTGCCTCCTTTAATTACACGAGCCTTATCATTTACCAACGAGGTTCTGGCATACTCATACATCATTTTATCAGATTTATCGGTATAAGCATCTTCGCCCTCCGTATAGTATATACTAGACATCACATCTCCGTCGAGATAATTGATATAATCGGCGGTTTTATAGTTTCTGCGCTCATCCAAATTATCGGTAGATACAGCGATAGAAACCTCGCGCCACTGTACGCGCCCGGGTATATCAGATTTACCTTCGGGTGAAGCATTGTTATTACCGTTGGGGTCGGTTGTCATGATGGTTAAAACACTGTCCACCACATCGGCGGTTTCTCCGCTGGCGCCGTGTGCTGTGGGAGGGTTAACCTTGTGCGTAAATTTCTGATAAATGGGGCCGTCAACATTGGTTAGTATTTCCCCGCCTAAACCGCCGATAAGCGTTGTACTATCTCTTTTTTGAGTGGTAAAAATATTACCGCGGAAAGGACGGAACTCATCAGCATCCTGAATAGTGTTAGGACGATACACATCCATTACCCACTCGGTAACATTACCTGCCATGTTATACAAACCATAATCATTAGGCCAGTAAGAATATACAGGAGCTGTTACGTCGGCATTATCATTCAAATAACCGGCAGTACCCATGTAATCACCGGCTCCACGAACAAAGTTTGCATTCATTTGGCCAATAAACTGGTCGGTGGCATTACGAACACCATGCCCATTCCATGGATAGATACGACGGTCGGTAATACGCTCTCCTATTGTATTGCCTATTAAACCATAGGCGGCGTATTCCCATTCGGCTTCAGTGGGCAAGCGGTATTTGGGTAAAAATATCCCATCTTCCATACGCACATCGCGCTCAGGATTTTGATCATCAAAAGAAGGTAATTTTTGCTTAAGCTGTCCTTGCCACTTACCGGCCAAGTAGGCTTCAGTACTAAAATAATCCTGGTCAGAGGGGCTTGGTGTGTGCTCCAACAAACCTTCACGAATAAGGATAAATTCATTTACCCTGTCGGTACGCCAGGCACAAAAATCGTTAGCTTGCAACCAGTTAACACCAACCACCGGATAATCGCGATAGGCAGGATGGCGTAAATAATACTCAACATAGGGTTCATTGTATGCTAGCTTTTCTCTCCAAACTAAAGTATCGGGAAGTGCTTTGTAATACACATCCGGAAAAGTAGGGCCAAATACCCTTGCCGTCCAATAAAGATATTCGCAGTACCCTATGTTGCTCACCTCTGTTTCATCCATATAAAATGAAGAAACAGTAACCTTTCTTGGAACATTATGCCACTCATAGGTAACATCATGTTCCGTTCTACCCATGGTAAACTGACCACCCTCAATAAGCACCAAGCCGGGACCGGTTTCTTGTTCCTCGTAGGGAACTTTTTCAAATCCGCCATTGGTTGGATCATTATACGCCCAACCGGTAACCGGAGAGCGCTCCTGAGAACAGGAAACCATCATTAAAAGGGCTATGGCCCCCAGGGTTTTTGTTTTCGTATTATTTATCCAGTTCATTTTCATATAGTTTACTTGCAACTTGATTTTTTACCTATAACCAAGTTTTGGTGCCAAAGTTACAGTATTTATCAAAAAAAGAACACACTTTATATAGAACGCTATAACGTAATAAAAATTAAAAGGTTACATTTGTTAAAAAGAAGGGCAGCTAATCGTTCTGTATTTCTTCTTTTTGGGTTTACACTCAAACTGAATCTGCAACGATACTTCGTGCGAACCGGCGGTATTTCCGCTTAATTTTGAAACAGTTATATCGTAGCTGTACCCAAATTTAAAATTGTTGTTTTGAACACCTACTAAGGCTATAACGGCATCTTTATTTCTGTACCACAACCCGGCAACGAAAGGGCCTCTTACATAGTAAAGACCTAAATTAAGCTGACGAAACTTTTGTTGAGCCTGAAAAAGTACATTGGGAGAAAGGTAGCTTTCATTACTGCGATCACTGAGAGGTATAATAATTCCTCCGTGCCCGGTAAACTTAGCAGGCATACGAGACTGCCCCAAAAGTCCTTCATCAGGTTGAGTAATATGGTGGGCGGCAAAACCAAAAAAGTAATTTTTGCTGTATCCCAACACACCGGCCGAGAAATCGGCATTTGCTCTTTTAGCCTGGGGTACCGTTTCGGAAGTGTTCCAGACAAATCCGCGGCGAGCGTCTATCATGTCACCAAAATTAAGGCGTCCGCGGTCAAGTACTTTCTGAAAATAAGTAGCCTGTATTCCAAATTTTAAGGAAAACTCTCTGTTGATGGCAGCATGGTACGAATAAACCAAACTGGCGTTGGTGGTTCTTAAGGTTCCTCTTGCTTGGTCATCATTCATTACAATAACCCCAAGGCCACCGGAAAGAAAATCAAAGTGTTGGTCGTATGAGGCGGAATAAGTAACGTAAGTTCCTGAAAGATTGGGCCATTGGTTACGATAATTTAAGCATACTCTGGCGCACCTGGCAGTTCCGGCAAAGGCAGGATTTAGATAAACCGGGTTTGCATAAAACTGGGTAAATTGCGGATCCTGAGCCTCCACGTTGCAGAGCATTGCCGCAAAAGCAAGCAATACAAATAAAATTCGTTTAGTCATATAAAAATGTACCAATCCTATCTTACAAATATAATAATGTATTTTTGAATAGAAAAACATTTTCTTAACAATATTTTACTTAAGTAAGCGTTTTTAATTTGTTAATATTACGTCCTTTAGCCATGAAAAGAGTCCTCCTTATAGGAATAGTTCTGTTTTGCGTTCAATTAAGGGCTCAAAGAACCGCTTTTAACAATTCTGTAACCTCAAACAAATCCGGAAAAAGCAATATAATTCAGATTAACCGTAAAGGTTACGAAAAAATTATACTAAAAAATGCGCACTATAATCCGGAGAAAAAAAATTTTCCATTTTTTCTGGAAACTAAATCAAGTGCTCAAAACCAACGCTGGAAGGCTGAGCTCAAAATACTGGCTACTCGCCCTGTATCTGTTGAAGAACGAGAGGTTATTCAAAGCGAGCTGGGCAATTTTTTAAAGAGTAATTTTGAAACTACACAGTTTTACGCAACTGCCGGAACAGAGGAAATAAGCTATTGTCAAATTTACCCCTTCCGACTTAATGGAAACATACTGGAAGAACTGACCAATTACGAAATAAACTGGGTTCCGACAAGCTACCAACCTACCGCTTCAAAAGTAAAAAGTAGCTCGTTTAAAAACAATTCCGTACTGGCAAGTGGTAATTGGTACAAAATAGCTGTTCCAAGAAGCGGGATGTACCGTATCAACAGATCATTTTTAATTTCTGCGGGTATTAATCCGGCTAATATAAATCCTAAAAACATTCGTATTTACGGTAATGGGGGTAAAGAATTACCTCATCGGAACTCTGATTTCAGATACGACGACCTGGAAGAGAATGCCATTTTCGTAGCAGGAGAGGCAGATAATAGTTTTGATGCCGAAGACTACATCCTTTTCTACGCACAGGGTACTGTTTCCTGGCAAAAAATCAACTCCAACAGCGGACTTATTTTTAACTACTCCAGAAACACCTACAGCGATACCGCCTATTATTTTTTAACCACCGACTTGGGTCCGGGTAAGCGCATAAACACAGTTAACTCCCTTGGTGCAACACCCAACCACATTACCAACACTTACGATTATTATAACTTTCATGAATCCGATCAAGTAAACTTTGTAAAAAGCGGACGTAACTTTTACGGCGAGTACTTCGACAATACCACTTCTTATTCCTTTCCCTTTAATGACAATAATTTTGTAACCGGCGATACTATTCGTGTAGAGTGTGTTATTGCCGGCAGAAGCTTTGTAAACAATGTTTACTCTGTTACAGGAAACGGAATTAACTTTAACATAACCTGCACAGGTTTTGATATAAGCAATTACTTATCTGACTATGCACATGTTCAAAAAGGGTTCAGTAAAACACTTAACACCAACTCGTCTAACATTGTTATCAGTGTTACAAAACAAACTGCCAACGCCGTAGCGTATTTAGACAAAGTAGCTGTTAACGCCAGAAGAGAACTTGTTTTTAATAACACTTCTTTTTCTTTTCGCGACAGCAGAGTGTGTGCTCCCGGAAATATTACCGAATACCGAATTTCCGCATCCAATCCTTCTTCCCTCATGGTTTGGAATGTTAGTGATTTTATTAACCCTTTCCGTCAACAAACTAATATTACAGGAAATGAATTAAATTACGTAGCCACCGCCGACTCACTTCAGGAATATGTGGTTTTTAATCCATCTTTTCTCCCTCCACCCATTGCATACGGAAAAGTGAATAATCAGAACCTACATGCTATTGAACAAGCTGATTATGTTATCGTAACTCATCCGCTGTTTTTATCCCAGGCAAATCGGCTGGGTCTTTTACATCAGCAGGAAGAGGGGCTCAGCTATGTGGTAGTTACCACACAACAAGTATATAATGAATTTGGAAGCGGTATTGCTGATGCAGGAGCTATTCGAGACTTTACGCGCATGCTTTACTGGAGAGGGAAGAACTTAACAAATCCCCGGCCGGTTAAATATCTGCTGTTGATGGGAAGAGGCTCTTACCATAATAAAAACGGCAGGCCCGGAAATTCTAATTTTATACCTACTTATCAAACAGAAAATTCTGTTTCGTACATAAGCAGCGTAGCAACCGACGATTTTTATGGACTAATGGATCCTAACGAAGGTTTTGTTCCCGAAAACTTTGGCGCTATGGACGTAGGGGTTGGACGCATAGTTGTTTCAAACCCTTTGCAGGCCGACGATGTAGTTAGAAAAATTGAAAACTATTATCGCAAAGGCGGACTTCCTCCGTTAACCTTTGATAATTGCAGCCCTGATAATAATACCTCCATAATGGGGGACTGGAGAAACTACATCATGTTTAGTGCCGACGACGGAGACTGGGCCCTGCACATGCAACAAGCCGACGATTTAGCAAACAAAGTAAAACAAATTGCACCTTCTTACAATATCGATAAGGTATACATAGATGCCTATAAGGGCCTGAGTACGCCAGGTGGAAAGCGTTATCCGGATATGCAAGCAGCCTTTAATAACCGTGTAAAAAAAGGGTGTTTGGTTATGAACTACACCGGACATGGAGGTGAAGTAGGGCTTGCCGCCGAGCGTGTGGTTGATATTCCAACCATTAATAGTTGGAACAACATTAATAACCTGCCGCTTTTTATTACCGCTACCTGTGAGTTTAGCCGTTATGACGACCCGGACCGTGTTTCTGCCGGAGAACTTTGTCTCCTAAATCCAAAAGGAGGATCGGTAGCCATGCTCACAACCTGCCGCTTAGCTTTTTCCAACTTTAATAAAACGCTTAACGAACGCATTTTTGATTATCTTTTTCCAACCGAAAAAGGTTCTCCCTACCCCGCTTTAGGTGATGTAATCAGAAGAACAAAAGCTAATCTTACGCAATTCTTGTACTATGCCAACTTCCACCTGTTAGGCGACCCCGCCTTAACACTGGCTTATCCTCGAAATAAAGTCATAATGAGCGAAATTAACGGCAAACCCATCAGTCCAAGCTCTGCCGATACTATTAAAGCATTATCAAAAGTTACCGTAAAAGGATTCATAGCCGACACATCGGGTAATAAACTCAGTTCGTTTAACGGCTTAATTTACCCCATGGTGTTTGACAAAAAAGAATTAATTGTATGTCAGCTTAACGACCCCGGTTCTTCTGTAAGTACTTCCAGTCAGGTTCCTTTTAAATTTTATACCCAGCAAAATATCATATATAAAGGCAAATCAGAAGTAAAAAACGGCGACTTTCAATTCACCTTTATGGTGCCAAAAGATGTTTCATTTGCCTACGGAAATGCTCGTTTCAGCTTCTACGCAACTAATGGAAACATAGATGCCGGAGGAAATTATGATAGCGTAAAGGTGGGTGGAATAAACCCAAATGCCATTCCCGACAATGTGGGGCCGCAAATCAAAATGTTCCTGAATAGCAAAAGTTTTGTAAACGGAGGAACCACCAATCAAAACCCCATATTAATGGCAGAAGTTACCGACTCCAGCGGCATAAATACCGTAGGAACCGGTTTTGGACACGATATTACCGCCATTTTGGATGAAAATACCAACCGCCCCTACGTTTTAAACGATTTTTACGAAGCCAATTTAAACAGCTATCAAAGCGGTACTATTCGTTATCAATTTAAGGATATTCCGGAAGGCCCTCATACCATGAGTCTCAAGGTATGGGATGTACAAAACAATTCCAGCACGGCCTATACCGATTTTATTGTTGCCCGAAACGAAGAATTAGCTCTTAATATGGTTTTAAATTACCCCAATCCGTTTACAACACAAACCAAGTTTTTCTTTGAACATAACAGAAATTGCGAAGATTTAAAAGTTCTCATCCAGATATTTACCATCAGCGGGAAAATGGCCAAAAGTATTATAAAAACTGTTAATTGTGAGGGATTCAGGAATGAGGGGATTAGCTGGGACGGACGAGATGATTATGGCGATAAGCTTGGAAGAGGGGTATACTTGTACAAGGTTACTGTCTCAGATAAGGACAATAAAAAAGCAGAAAAAATTGAAAAATTGGTAATACTAAATTAGTATCTTTAGCGTTCCTTTGTGGACTTTAAATTAAGATGAGGAAGTTTCTGTTGATAATACCGGCATTTTTCATTTGCCGTTTTTCGACTGCTCAAATAAGCAGCCAAACACTCAGGGGTACTACGCTAAACCCTATCACCACAGCCGTACCCTTTCTACTTATAGGCCCCGACAGCAAGCAAGGCGCCATGGGTGATGTGGGTGTGGCTACAGACCCCGATGCTAACTCTACACACTGGAATGGCAGTAAACTGGCCTTTACCGAAAAGAAATTTGGCGTTGGGTTAACCGCTACTCCTTGGTTGAGAACTTTGGTTCCTGATATTTATCTATACTATCTTACCGGATATTCGAAAATTAATGACAAACAGGCCATTAGCGCCTCCCTGCGTTATTTCACCCTGGGAAATATTCAGCTCACCGATGCGCAAGGAAACAACACCGGAGATTTTAAACCCAACGAATTTGCTATCGACTTAGGTTTTTCACAAAAACTATCCAAAAATTTCTCCTTGGGTGTAGCTACGCGCTTTATCAACTCCAGTATAAGCCGCGTATTTTTTAATGGACAGCAGGGAAATGCTGCCAGTACGGTAGCAGTAGATTTGAGCATGTTTTACCGAAGTGAGCAATTTAAACTGGGTGACAAAAAAGCCTATGCAACATGGGGAGCCGCATTTACTAATTTGGGTGCCAAGATTAAATACAGCACCGAAAAAAATTACATCCCCATGAATATGCGAACAGGTGGAGGTTTAAAGATGAATTTGGACGACTATAACACTTTTGGTTTCTACCTCGACTTTAACAAACTGCTTGTTCCAACGCCTCCTATCTACGAATATGCAAAAGATAGTTTAGGCAACACTACACCGAATATTGCCATTGACCCGGTTACCGGAGCCAAGGTAATAAAGAAAGGGAAAGACCCCAACGTACCTGTAGCCCAAGGCATATTTCAATCTTTTAGCGATGCCCCCGGAGGGATGAAGGAGGAACTGAAAGAGGTAAACATCAGTTTTGGTATGGAATACGAGTACAATAAAGTATTTGCCGTACGTGCCGGATATTTTCATGAACCCATCAGTAAAGGTGCCCGACAATTTTTCACTTTGGGAGTTGGCTTTAAATACAGTGTGGGCAGTGTAGATATTTCATATCTGATTCCTCGAACTATTAACAACCCCTTGCAAAACACTTTCCGTATCTCCCTCTCTTTTTATTTTGATGCAGATAAGAAAAAAGAAGAGGGACAAACATTGGTTCAACCTTAGTAATCGTTGGCCCATTTTGTGTATAAGGCCCAAACTGCCAAAGAATCTGTAAGACAATAGCTCATTAAATTCTCTTTTATAAATTGTTTTTCTATTTCGTTATCTTCATTTTTAAACTGTTCAAATGCCTGCATGGCCTCCAGGCCGGTTGAAATATTTTGATTTTCAAAAATATTCTTATTCAATACTGCTTCCGATACTGCTTTTAAAGAATAGTTTCCTCTAAAGTCAGGTTGATAGTAATTATCTTGCTGAACAGGGATTGATATATCTACCAATTTGTTGGCAACATTGCTTAGTTCGCTTACAAGGTTTGGAAACTCGTTGATAAGCTCATTAATTACCTGTAGTTCCAGGGATTTATCATACACCAACAGCGAAGAAAAACTTTTGGTACTTTCAATCAGTGCGGTTGCAAAGTTTATTCTGTCATCGGTATCATAAGCAAAGAAGAAACTTGTTTGTTCCTCCCTTGAAACCAATGAAAATAAAAAAGGAATTTTTTGAAAAGGTCTGGTGCCTTTTATTTGAGGAAAAGAGGGACCCCATACTTCCATATCTATTGCCGCACAGGGAAGTTTTATGTTGTGAATAAAACTTTGCATGGCCGTTTGGTTAACTACCGTTTTATTATGTTTAAACGCTTCTACCTGAACGGCAATGTGTTTTGGTAGTGTTTTTTTGAGTGGTACTTCCTGTATTTCTGTTATTCCTTCCCGGTACCATTCAAACATTTCTTGTCGAGAAGTTTTTCCTAAAAGAAAGATACTCCTCTCTCCTATTTTATTCTTCCAACAGGTTTCAAAAAAGTCGCAGGTATACGGGCTAAAACAGTGCAAGCCTATGTCTTTTTCCGGAATGGCTCCCTTTTCGTCAAGCATGCTTGCATGAAGCAGTCTCTCCTGTATATAGCGATAATTTTTTTCGGCTATTTTACTTATGTTGTTTCGTTTGAAATATGCTTGAATATTTGGCTCATCACCCAATACATACTCGCTGTTTATTGTCAGTAAAAAAATATCCCTGATGGGGATGATATTTTTTGCTACGTAGTACTGCATACAGGCATCTTTCAGGTATATTTCAGAAATTTTTACGGAACTTTTCACTTCATATAGGTCGTACCCGTTTTGGTTATAAACAAGTATGTCTGCCATTATCAAGGTGTTTTCGTACACCAAAGTAGCCTCATATAAAACAGGGAATTTTTCGCTAATCAGTTTTTGCGTGAGCTTTATTGCCTGTTCTTTCGTATTGCCGGCAGATACATCTATTCCTCCAGGAAATAATTCTCTGGCTAAAAATCCCACATGGTGACCACGCTGAAAGGTAATGCGTGTATCTACACCCGGTCGATCTCTCAAATGGTAAAAGTGCCGATAAAAATAATACGCCTTATCACACTGTTCCAGTTTAAGAAAGGCTGTTTTGCTAAGATACCCGGAGGCCACTTTAGGATTTTAATTGGCTTATTGTTTCAAGCGGATTAGCGGAAGCAAAAACCGTATTTCCGGCAACCAATACATTTGCTCCATGCTCAATCAATTTTCGGTAATTTTTTAAATCAACCCCACCATCAATCTCTATCAATAAATCGGGATTTAATTGCCTTTTCATTTCATTGAGTTGTTTCACTCTGGAGTAGGTGTTCTCAATGAATTTTTGTCCTCCAAAACCGGGATTCACGCTCATCACACAAACCAAATCAATATCACCAATAATATTTTCCAGTAAACTTACCGATGTGTGAGGGTTAATGGCTACTCCGGCTTTCATACCACTGTTTTTTATATATTGAATGCTTCTATGCAAATGGTTGCAAGCCTCGTAATGAACAGTTAATACGGCGGCGCCGGCATCTTTGAACTGCTGCACATACCGGTCAGGATCCACTATCATAAGGTGCACATCCAGAGGTTTTTTTGCGTGTTTTTGTATGGCTTTTAGCACCGGAAAACCAAAGGAAATATTAGGAACAAAAACGCCATCCATGATATCAATGTGAAACCAATCGGCTTGGCTGTTATTTACCATTTCACAATCACGCTGTAAGTTTCCAAAATCAGCCGATAAAATAGAAGGGGCTAGCAAATGACTCATAAAATAAGCGCTAAGGTACGAATTTGTGAAATTTAGCCTGTTTTGAAATGAACAAGAAGTTTTACGAAATCATAACCTGCTGATAATCAATTTTATTGATGATTAAATCTTTTTTAGTACATTTATTGCTGCCAAGCATTAAACTTTATTCTTTAATTACCATCAAAGAAGCAAAACAACTCAACCCCATGAAAACAAACAAAATTATTTTAAGCCTGGGTTTACTCGCAATAACCGGGCTGATGCTGTTTAGTTCTTGCAAAAAAAGAAGAGCATTTAAAAACGAGGACGGACAAGTTTCTATAGATAACAGAGCCGCACAAAGTGAAAATGATGCTGCTATAAGCGACGTAAACGATGTAATTAGTAATACCCCTTTAATGAAAGGAAAATCTGCCAATGAAAATGCCGTTGCCGGCACCAACGGAATTTTAGGAAATATTTGTGGATTACAAGTAGATACCAACGGAGCCTACATGGGAACCATAAAGCTTAACTATACCGGAGTTACCTGCAATAATCGAACCAGAACCGGATCCATTAAACTAACCATACTGGATTATGCTTCCGGTAAACGCTGGAAACAAGCCGGTACCATTTTAAAGGTGGATTACTTGGATTATAAAGTTACACGCGCTTCTGACGGAAAAAGCGTAAAATTAAACGGAACACAAAATGTTACCAATATAAGCGGCGGCACCTGGTTTGAGTTATTATTTCTTGGCCAGGCAGAACTGGTTCACTCCGTTACTGGAAACAACCTCAGCGTTACCTTTGACGATAACAAAACTGCCACCTACAACATTCACCGAAAATTTACCTACACCTGGGCTAACTCTGTTCTTACCGCCAAAGGTGAAGGAATTGGAAGCCATGATAACCTAAGTAATTTAGAAAATTGGGGGACTACTCGCGATGGTGATTCTTTTACCAGCCAAGTGTTAAAGCCTGTAATTTGGAATACAACCTGCGGTGCTTGGGCACCCATTCAAGGAGAAGTTGAAATTAAAGTTTCTAGTAAAGAATTTACCTTAAAGGGAACCTTTGGAGTTGATAAAGACGGAAACCCCGTTTCGGTTAACGCCAACTCCTGCCCCTACGGCTGGAAATTGGAGTGGACCAGAAAAAATAAAACCAACAAAAAAATATACGGTTATAAATAGTCGTTAAATTACCTATTCCAGGCCTTGTTTTTCTTAGCAGAAAAACAGGGCTTTTTTGTTAAATTATTTTTTTTTACTAACTTGGTATAAGGTTTGTATTATCTACAAAAAATAACAACATGAAAATATTTTACCTCATTAGTTTTTTGGCAACAGTGTCTCTTGTTTCCAATGCGCAGACGTCACAAACTAAAAATGCCTCTGCTGCCACAAACTGTGGGTGTCCGGGTGAGGTATGGAACACCTCAAATGTTTCCAAACCAAATGTTGCTTTCTCTGCCCCGGGTGTTTCTAAAAGAGTTATGTTTACCGATTTTGGATTCTCCATTCCCCATAACGCAAGCATAACCGGTGTAGAAGTGAACTTCTCTTATTCAACGACTGCAAGTGGTATTGATTTAGACGACCAGGCAGTTATGCTCCTTTATTGGGGCAATTTATCAGGAAGCGATAAATCGAGTTTAACGGGCAATTATACCGGTACGGGCAGTGTAACCCTTGGCGGGGCCTCAGATACCTGGGGAATAGGGCTTTTTCCATCCGATGTTAATTCCAGCAGCTTTGGTTTTAACTTTAAATTAAACAGTGCCCAAACAGGTATTCTATTTTCTTTTTTGAATGGAGTGTCTATGACGGTGTATTATACCACCCCTACCGGAATAAAAAAATCGCAAACATCAATGGCCGGCAACCGAGTTTTTTTGAACGAAGGAAAGCTCCATTTTTCACATCAACCGGAAGAAGGAACCGAGCTTACCATTCATAATCTACTGGGGGAAAAGGTTATTTCTACTTCAAATATTAAAGACGGGGTAGATATAGGACAACTCCCCGGTGGTGTGTATGTTTACACACTTCAAAAAGGAAATCAAAAGCAGAGTTCTAAATTTATTATTGAATAGTACCCTCTCTTCTTAGTACTGCTCTTTTTCGTTAGGAAAGTCGCAGCTTTTTACATCCTTTATGTATTGCTTGAATGCATTTCCCATGATTTCGTATAAATTCAAATAACGACGTAAAAAGCGGGGATTAAATTCATGGGTCATTCCTAACATATCATGGGTAACAAGTACTTGCCCATCTACACCTCTTCCTGCTCCAATACCTATAACGGGTATTTTGAGTTTTTTGGCTACCTTTTCGGCAAGTGCTGCCGGAATTTTTTCCAAAACCAAAGCAAAACAGCCGTATGCCTGCAATAACTCCGCATCTTCGATCAATCTTTCTGCTTCGTCTTTTTCCTGGGCTCTTACGGCATAAGTCCCAAATTTATAGATACTTTGTGGTGTTAATCCCAGGTGACCCATTACCGGAATGCCCGCCGTCAGAATCCTTTCGATAGATTCTTTTATTTCTTTTCCTCCCTCTAATTTTACGCTATGTGCACCGCTTTCTTTCATTATGCGGATGGCGGAGTTTAGTGCTTCCTTAGAATTTGCCTGATAGGCTCCAAAAGGTAAATCAACCACTACCAGTGCTCTGTCAATAGCTCTTATTACGCTGCTGGCATGATAAATCATTTGGTCTAATGTAATAGGCAGCGTGGTTTCGTGTCCGGCCATTACGTTACTTGCGCTATCGCCCACCAATATCACATCTATGCCGGCATGGTCAATTATCTTGGCCATAGTGTAATCATAGGCCGTAAGCATGGATATTTTCTCTCCATTTTGCTTCATTTCCTGAAGCGTGTGAGTGGTTATTTTTTTGTACTCTTTGTAATGTGACATGGAACCTTTTTTAAAAATAAAACCCCAATCTTTTAACTGAGATTAGGGTTTTGAATGGTTATGCAATATACATTAGTATGCCGAAAAACCTTGCTTTTCGGTTACTTTATTTTCAATTAACAAGCCAACACAAGCCGCATCAGCCGCTTTATGCTTATCTTTCTCGGTAGCTCCCTGAGGAACCATTACCTCAATAACCAATTGGCGGGTGCTTACACTTTGAAACTCAAATTGCTGGGTATTATCTGCCGAGGCATTATCAAAAAGCAATTCGTTGGTTCTTCCATCAAATATTTTGAAATTAACCTTATCGCCCAAAACGGTTTCGCAGCATACAGAGATACGGTAATCCATACCCTTGTATATAACGCAACGCAATTTGCAAGCCATACCTTGGCTAAATAAACCGCTTCGGCTTTGTGCATTATAAGTCCATTTTTCCTTTGACTTTTCAAACACACAGTATTTTTTATGAAACTGACCGCAAACGCCTGCCTGAGAAAAAGAAGCGTGAGCTAAGAATAAGAATATGATGGTTAAAAAAATGTTTTTCATAGCAATATTTTATTTAATTTGGGTATACGAGTTCCTCATGGTTTTAACTTTTTCCACAATTTCTTTGTAAACGGCCTCGCTCATCATGAGCTGAGAACCTCCGCCAATTAACTTGGCATTTTTTCCATCTTTAGCTTCCACTTCTTTTTCGGTAATTTTTCCATATACAGCCAATAGCTCTTCAAAATCTTTTTTTACCGCAGCAACATTTGCATCAGATTCATGTTTTTTCAAAAACTCAATCAAATTTTCGAGCGTATACTTTTGATCTGCCAAACGCTCCATTACGGGGCTGTTGGCTTCATATTTTGCCAATTGTGTGGCTATAAATAAACTTTCAATCCATCCTCCGGCAACAACCAAGGCTAAGGTGGGGCCTTGCTTGCTGTCTTCCAAGGTTTCAAATGAAGAGAAATAAATATCATCGGTAATTACTGCCAACGAATCTGGTGAACCTACGTTAGACTCCAAACGCTTTAAAATTTCAGGCTTAATGGCTGTGGAAACACCAATTTGATCGCCCATCATCTTAACCACTTTAAAATATTTAAGGGCTTCTGAACCGATTTCAAAAATACTGCAGTAACTCAAATCGCAGCTATATACACCAAAATTAAGTGCTTTACTGCGGTTATCATTATAATTTTTATGGTTATCGGGCGGGTTAAGGAACGTAGTGTTTTTAGACTTTCCTCCAACCATTTTGATGAATGTCAGCATCTCACCCGGAGAGGGGACCTGAAAAAAGGTTTCAGATACCGGCGACTCAATGTTGGTTTCTGTTTTAACGGAGTCAAGCGCCATGTTATCGTCTGACTTACCGTCTTTCTCTCCGCAGGATGTAAGAAGTGCCGAAGCCAGCACCAGCGAAGTAAAGTAGTTTATCTTTTTCATATTCAATTGTTGTGTTTAACGTAAACCGCCTTGGCGAGTTACAAATCAAAAATAAAATTAAGGTTTTTTTTTGTTTTACAGAAATACCGGTTGCTGTTATTTAATGAGTTTGTTTACCAAGGCAGCCGCTTCATGGAATTCTATGGCCGAGTATACTTTAAGACCACTTTCATCTATTAACTTTTTAGCTGCTTCGGCATTGGTTCCCTGCAAACGAACAATAATGGGCACTTCTATATTTCCCATATTCTTATAAGCATCAACCACGCCTTGTGCTACACGGTCGCAGCGAACAATTCCTCCAAATATGTTTACCAATATGGCTTTTACTTTTTTGTCGCGAAGTATTATTTTGAAGGCTTTTTCAACCCTTTCAGCGTTTGCTGTTCCGCCTACGTCTAAAAAATTAGCGGGCTCTCCGCCACTTAGTTTTATAAGGTCCATAGTAGCCATTGCCAAACCTGCCCCATTAACCATACAACCAACGTTACCATCCAACTGTACGTAGTTGAGGTCGGCTTCTCTTGCCTCAACATCCACAGGATTTTCCTCGGTTATATCGCGCATTTTTTCATACTCCGGATGACGGAACAAGCCGTTTCCGTCGAAAGTTACCTTACTATCTACGGCTATAATTCTATCGTCGCTGGTTTTGAGCACGGGGTTTATTTCAAATAAAGAAGCATCTATACTGTCGTAGGCTTTGTATAAGGCGGTAACAAATTTTACCATTTCTTTAAAGGCATTACCACTTAATCCTAAATTAAAAGCTATTTTCCGGGCTTGAAAAGGCTGTAGACCAACACGCGGGTCTATCTCCTCTTTCCATATTTTATCCGGAGTATGCTCGGCAACTGCTTCAATATCCATTCCTCCTTCGGTACTATAAACAATCGTATTTCTGCTTTTTGCCCTGTCCAGGAGTACGCTCATATAAAATTCCTTGGTTTGGCTTGGACCGGGATAATATACATCCTGCGCTATAAGAACCTTATTTACCTTTTTACCGGCAGGTCCTGTTTGAGGTGTAATAAGCTGCATACCAATTATTTGTCCGGCTTTTTCTTTTACCTCATCCAAGTTCTTAGCTAATTTAACGCCCCCTCCTTTTCCTCTTCCTCCGGCATGTATTTGTGCTTTTACAACCACCCAATCGCTATTATACTTGTCCTTCATTTCTTTAGCAGCAGCTACAGCCTGCTCTACGTTTTCGGCAACAATTCCTTCCTGAATAGCTACCCCAAAACTTTTGAGGATGCTTTTACCTTGGTATTCATGTATATTCATAAATAAGCTTTAATCCGTCCAAATATAAGGTTTTTTGATAAAATGCATTGTTTTTTTTAAGAACATAAAGCTATGTTAAAGTAGCCTTTTGCATACTTTTTGTTATACCTAAATGATATGTACGTGTTAAGAAAACCTTTTTGCAATATTTTGCTATTTGTTGGATTGGGCTCTGAGTTTTTCGCCCAACAAATTTTACCGGAAACTAAAATTGATTTGGGAGAAATAAGCGATGTGTACGAAATACGTGCAGATTTGGTATTAAATAATCCCGAGGCCAAAACCGTACACTTGTTAAGAGCAGATTCGGAAAAAGGAATAAGAGTTTTTACCAGCAAAAAAAGCATTGCAGTAAATGATACTGCCTTGCTGGTTATATCATTTATACCCGAACAAGAAGGCCGCTTCAATAAAACAGTTTTGTTGCACATGGGCCACCTGAATAAACCCATAGAAATTGCCCTTTTTGGTGCAGTGCATAAAATAAAAAAAGATGATAAAACAGCTTGTTACTATTTTAAAAAACAAAATAAACCTACTCAATCTGTTGTTGTAAGCGGACTACCAACAGAGAAAAATAACACAAACCAACCTGTAACGATCGAAAAAACGGAAGAAAAAAATGACCCGGAAAGGTTAAACAACATAACAAGTACCTCTCCAAAAACCAAAAACGAAAGCGAACAATTACCGGAATCTTTATTTAAACCTAACAATATTTTATTTCTGGTAGATGTGAGCAACTCCATGAAAGATTCGCTTAAACTCCCCTTAATGAAAGTGGCTTTACATAAGTTGATTGATGCCTTAAGAGAGGTAGACAAAGTATCCTTTTTAACATACGCCGACAGCGTACGCATATTAGCCGAAAGCATTAGCGGAAAGGATAAAGAGGCGCTGCACCTGCTGGTGGATAATATTAAGGCTCGCGGACTTACCAAAGGTCGCCAGGCTATTTTAAAGAGTACTGATGTTTTACTGCGAAATTATATAGAAGGGGGCAATAATCAGATTTTAATGGCTACCGACGGAGAGTTTAATTTTTACCCGAAGGACGAGCAACAATTCAAAGAAAAACAAAAAGACAAAACACTTGTACTTACCACGCTGGCGTTTGGAAACGATAAAAAGGCGATGCAAAATTTAAAAGACATTGCCAAAAAAGGAAACGGTAGTTTTTTGCACATCAAAAATCGTAAGCAAAGCGAAAATATTTTACTGGAAGAAATAAAAGAAAGAAGCCGGAAATGATTTAAATATTGTGAAAGCAAAAACTAAATGCCTTACGAATTACGTATATTTGTTTATGCAAAAAATTGTTTTTGTTATACTAGCTGTCGGATGCATAAATTTTAACGTTTCGTGCCAAAACTCCGGCAACAAACAACCCCAAAAAACTACTATGGAAACCAGCTACCAAAAAACAGATGAGGAGTGGAAAAAAGAATTAAGTCCTGAAAAATATCATATTCTGCGTGAAAAAGGCACCGAGCGCCCCTTTACCGGAAAATACAACATGCATTTTGAAAAAGGAGTTTATACCTGCGGGGGCTGTGGGCAGGAATTGTTTACCAGTGAGCAAAAATTTGAAAGCCACTGCGGTTGGCCAAGTTTTGATAACGAAATGGGTAATGGCGAGCGCATAAGAAAAGTAAAAGATTTTTCGCATGGTATGATTAGAACGGAGATAGTTTGCGCCCGTTGCGGAGGACATTTGGGACATGTTTTTGACGACGGCCCCACCAAAACCGGCCTGCGTTATTGCGTAAACAGCTTAAGTATTGAATTTACGCCGGGAGAGGAACAGAAGAAGTAACGAATTTAGCGTGCTTGCCTTATATTTCTCTTTTCAGCATTTGATGCCTATTATACACACGTCATCTACTTGTTCCAGGTTTCCGCGCCAATTTTCAAATTCAGTCTCTAATATTTGTTTTTGCTCCGGTAGCGGCTTATGGTAATTAGATAAAAGCAGTTCGTTTAGCTTTTTGTACTTAAACTTTTTTCCATTTGGTCCGCCAAACTGATCGGCATAGCCATCGGTATATAAATACAACATATCTCCTTGCTGAATATTTATCTCAAACAAACTAAAAGAAGCCGTCTTTTCTCCAATTCCCACGGGCATTTTATTGGTTTCCAGTTCCTTTAATTTTCCTCCCGATACTATGACAGGAGCATTATTTGCAGCAGCATAAAAATATTGATTATTTGCCGGCACATAAGCAAGAAGAATTCCGTCAAAACCATCTTGCTGGCCATCTTTACTTACGCTGCTGATTAAACGTTGCCTTACATAATCAAATACTTTATCGGGATCAAAAATTCCTTTCTCGTTTACTGCTTCGGTTAAAAAACCCATATTAAGCAAACTCATAAAAGCTCCGGGAACTCCATGACCTGTACTGTCGCAAACAGCTAAAAAGTAAATTTCCTTATTATCTTTTAAAGTGGCTTTGGAAGTCCAATAAAAATCTCCACTAACAATATCTTTCGGTTTAAATAGAATAAAATTTTGAGGAAATATCTCGGTAATCATCTTTTCATTTGCCAAGATGGTATCCTGAATGCGCTTGGCATAATTAATGGAATCCAAAATTTCTTTCTGTTTATGCTCAACCAAGTTTTTTTGCTCTTGTATTATTTGTTTTTGCTTATCGGTAATTTTAAAACGCTTATATAATAATACAGAAAAAATAATGGTGATAAGCAAAACAAGCAGGCTGGCAAAGGTAAGGTAGCGCTGCTTTTGTTTCTCTGCTTCCTTTACGGCCAACTCCTTCTCTCTGATTAAATTTAGCTCATACTCCTTTTCTTTAACTTCTCTTTCTTTCTGTAATTGATTTACCGTAGATATGTTTTTTGCCTTATTTATACTATCCGAAAGGTTTTTGTGTAAAATAATATTATTATAAGCATCTTTGTATTTTCTTTCTTTTGCACAAACCCCGGCCAGCAAGTATCTCGTGTAAACTTCTAAAACCGTAAGCTTATATTCCGATTCTATTTTAAGCGCTTGATGCAGAACCTCAAGAGCTTTTTTTGTATTATTCAACTTATAATATAAAGCAGCCATGTTGTTCAAGGTTTGTACAAGCCCGTCGTAAACAGCAATTTTTTCGTATGCATTCAATGCTTCCTCATAATACATGAGCGCTTTTTCATGCTCTCCCTTTAGTTGATAAATTCCTGCCATATTATTTTTAACGAGTGCCAGCAACTTATCATTTTCAATAATTTGAGCTCGTTGCAGGGCTTTGGTATAATATTGAAGGGCTTTTTCAGGATTATTCATTTTTTCATAAGCCAAACCAATGTTAATATAATTTTCTACCTTACCCTGATTGTCTCCTAATTCGGAACATATACTCAGCGATTTTAAAAAGTTTTCCAGAGCCGATTTATAATCGGTCATGTCATTATAAATCAGGCCAATATTTGTATATGCCGATGCCTGCCCTTCTTTATTCCCTGTTTTTATATTTAACTCAAGGGCTGTGAAATACAACTCCAGGGCTTTGGAGTGTTCAGATTTATTCCAGTAAACCAAACCCAGGTTATTATAAATCTGAGATAGTCTTTTTAAATCTCCTGATGCTCTGGAGATAGAAATTCCCAAAGAGTACTGTTCTATGGCTTTATCATAATTTCCCTTATTCCAATAAGAAACTCCAAGTGTATTGTAATAGTAAATTTGTTTTCGCGTGTTTTTAAGAGCAGTTGCTTTTGTTAATCCTACCTGCGAATATTTCATCATGGAATCATATTCTCCTGCTCTAGCGTAATACTGAACAATGTCTTTAAGAATCTCAAAACTTACCGAGTCGGATGTTGAATTTTGATAATACCTACTTTTGAGTGAGTCTACGTAACTGTCTTTCTGGGAAAACAAGCTAGTCGCCATGTAAACACAAACAATGAGATATTTAAGCCGATTAGTAGACACCTAGTAAAGTATAAAGTTAAGTAAATAACGTATCGAAAAAATCTTTTTTCTACCGCCTGTTTGTTTGAATGGTGTCAAAAAGAGCGTATTTTAACTTGATGATTCGAATGCTTTGGTTTACAAAATCTCGAATAACCAAGGAGTTTACCATGTTGGCTTTATAATCATTTACATAGCCGGTTTCAGTAAGCAGTTCATCATTTTTATACTGTCTGGCATTTAATAACCAGCCGGAAGTATCGTACTCGTAAGTTATTTTATTTACAAAACTACTGTTAGCATTACTCATATACGTTGCAGAGATTAATCGTCTTTTATCGTCGTACTCAAATTTCTGAACTTGTTGTATCCAGGCTGCAGCCGTATAATGTTCAGTAATTTCAGTTACCAGCCCATCGTTACTTAAGATTATTTTTTCCTTATAAGGCCGGCCTTCGTTGTTAAAGTATATTACTTTGGTTTGATTAGGGCTATACACTATCCAATTCATACTGTCGGCACTAATAAGTACCTGATTTCCTAAAACAAATTCACTTTTTCCGGGTCCTACATTAGTTTCCCGATAACGGCATTCCTTAACCGAATTTCCTGAAGAATCGCAGGTATAATATCTGGCTTCGTAAAACTGGTTACCGTCGTGAAAACGACGAACCAATAAATTTTCGTTAGGGCCATATAAAAAAACGGTGCCAATGGTATCATACACATACTGGTTTACGCTGCTTACATAAGCAGGCCTAACCAGTTTTCTTCCTTTATAAATGGGCTGAACTTGTATTTGTTTCTCGTATGTTTTAGCTACATCCGTATAGTAATAGCGTGCCAGATAGCCTTGGCGATTAAATTCGTAGTATTCAACCAGGCTCTTATCTACAGCAACCTGATAGTCTTTTTTATCTATTATTTCAAAAATTATTTTCCGTATCTGATTGTCTTTAATAAAAGCCTTATTAAAGGCAAACTCCTTATTAAACGCATTTTGATAATCGGGAACAAACAGCTGAGCTCTGACAAACGCTTGCCAAAGTATTAAAAACAGAGATATATTACGTGTACTCAATTTGTTTAAGGGCCGCTTTTACATCCTCTACCGGCTTTAAACAGGTATTGTTTCGGCAAACATAAATAAGTGTTTTACCTTCCCGATACCGATTTTTTAGCAGGCTCACGTTGGATTCTTCCCGGCTAACAGCTAAAATCGAGTTTGTTAAGTAATGTTTTCCGAGTTCCTTCAATTTTTCATCAACATCTTTACCAACAATGGCTAATTCGTAAAAGGGTTTTGCCAAAAAAAGTGTCAACATACCCCAGTTGCTGTAAGAGTATGGATTTTTAGCAATTTCCGAAACAAAAAGTTTTAACATATTTTCTGCCCTTTTTATGTAAGAGGGTTCTCCCATATAATGGCCTAATAAGAATAAATTGATGGCCATCTGAGAATTGGAGGAAGGAATTACATTATCAGATGTTTCGCTTTGTCGGCAAACAAGACTATGATAATCTTTGTTTGTATAGTAAAACAATACCTCATCGGGATGACTGAATTTTTGAACTACATAATCGCATAGTTTAGTTGCCTGATTCAAATAATACTCCTTACCGGTTATTCCAAAAACTTCGAGTAATGCCTGAATAGTAAATGCATAATCATCTAAAAAGGCCGGGATAAATTTCGGATACAGCCTGCTCATGCCATCTTTTGAATTAATTCCGAAGTGAGTTAATAGAAAATCGATATGGATAATGGCTCGTTTCTTATATTCATCATTACCAAAAGCTAACCACGCATCACAATAAGCTTTAATGGCAAGTGAATTCCAGGAGGCTATCATTTTGTTATCAAGTGCCGGTTTTATTCTTTCTGAAGTACCACTTCTTAATTTTTCTTTACTTTTTTCAATTCGTTCATTTAACTCTTCTATGCTAATTCCATACTTAAGAGATATTTCGGCAGGATTTTCGTGTCTCATTAAGATATAATTTCCATCTTCCCAATATCCTTTGTCGTTAACCGAATAATAATCAAAAAATAAGTCTGCCTCAGAACTCAGTATTTCTCTGATTTCTTCTTTGGTCCACACGTAATACTTTCCCTCCTCTCCTTCACTATCGGCATCTAATGCCGAAAAAAAACAAGGATTTTCACCTATCCACTCCTTTTCCATGAAGCGCAGAGTTTCTTCGGCAACTTGTTTATACAAAGTATTCTTGGTATATCTATAAGCCTCCGCATATAAACTTACCAGCTGCGCATTATCGTAAAGCATTTTTTCAAAGTGAGGCAGTTTCCATACTCCATCGGTGCTGTAGCGGGCAAAGCCTCCGTGTAACTGATCATAAATTCCGCCACAAGCCATTTTGTTAAGTGTAAGTTGTACATGATTTTCTACCATTGTATCCTGAAACAAACAGGCATATCTCAACAAAAAAACATAATTATTCGGCATAGGAAACTTAGGCACCCTGTTATTTCCTCCATGCTCTGAGTCAAAAATAGTTTTCCATTTTTCTACCCCGGAAATGAGTGAATCAGAAAAATTTTCAGTTTCCTCAATATCTCGAGTGCTAATAAGCTCAATTTGCTGAATTCCTTGAGTCAGATTTTTAGCATAATCGTGCATTTTTTCCGGCTCCTGCTTATGTATTTTAGCCAGGTTAAGCAATACATTCTGCCATTGTTTTTTCGGGAAGTAGGTTCCGCCGTACACTGCCCTACCGTCGGGCAAGGTAAAACAATTAAGAGGCCAACCTCCGTGCCCGGTCATTAATTGAACTGCCGTCATGTATAAATTATCTACATCCGGGCGCTCTTCTCTATCTACCTTTACACACACAAAATACTCGTTCATTATTTCGGCAATCTCTTCATCTTCAAAACTCTCCTTTTCCATCACATGGCACCAATGGCAGGCGCTATAACCAATACTAATCAGTACTAACTTATTCTTTTCTGCTGCTTCTTGAAAAGCCTCCGGACCCCATGGTTTCCAGTCTACCGGATTATATGCGTGTTGAAGTAAATACGGGCTTGTTTCTTTTATCAACGAATTTGGATGGGTAGCCGACATAGTATAGCTGTTATATGAGTGGTAATATATGCGTTTAAAACAGTAAAATTAACGTACGGCGAACAATATAAAAAGTTTTAAAATAAGTAATTTTAAAAACGCAATAAGAAGTATTTTACAGCATTTCAAAGTAAACATTTTATGAAAAAAATATACTGGATAATTGGTAGCGGAATAGTATTGGTTGTTTTACTGATTATCTACAAGATAAGCAGCGGTTCTCAACCTACACTGGTTACCTTAGATAAAGTAGTAAGGAGAGACATTATTGAAACTGTTTCGGCTACCGGAAAAATACAGCCGGAAACTGAACTCAAAATAACCAGCGACGTGAGTGGAGAAATAACCGAAATGCTCGTAAAAGAAGGTGACGAGATAAAAAAAGGCGACTTAATATGTCGTATACAACCCGATATGTACCAAAGTGCCGTAGAAAGAGTTACGGCTACACTTAACACCACTAAAGCAAACCTTAAAACTGCCGAGGCCCAGCTGGAACAAGCAAAAGCTAATCTAGTAAATGCCGAAGCTAATTTTAAAAGAAGTAAAAAATTATTGGAACAAAATGCCATTTCTCAGCAAGAATTTGAAACAAGTAAAGCTCAGTATGAAAGTGCAAAAGCCAATGTAGAAGGGTTGGAAGCATCTGTAAATGCGAGCAAATTCAACATATTAAGCAGCGAAGCAGCCTTAAAAGAAGCCGCAGCCAACCTTGAAAAAACATATATCTATTCACCGGTAAACGGCACGGTATACAAAATGAATGTAGAAAAAGGAGAACGCGTTCAGGGCGTTCAGGGTTTTCAGGGAACTGAAATTCTGCGCTTAGCAAATTTAAATGAGATGGAAGTGAGTGTAGAAGTAAATGAAAATGACATCATTAAAGTTCACAAAGGCGATACGGCAATTGTGGAAGTAGATGCTTATATTAATAAAAAGTTTAAGGGTATTGTAACCGAAGTAGCTAACTCTGCTAATACAACCGGAGTTTCTATCGACCAGGTTACCAACTTTATCGTAAAAATAAGATTGCTGCGTGAAAGCTATGCATATCTGGTTACCGAAAGAAATCCGGTGCCTTTTAGACCGGGAATGAGCGCCAGTGTGGAAATTCAAACATTAAGAGTCAGTAAAGCCTTGGCCGTTCCAATACAAGCAGTGGCATCCAGAATAAAAGATTCTACCGGCGTAAAGGGTAAAGAATACAAAGAAGGAGAAGAAACTAAAAATAAGGGTATTGCAGAAACTAAAGAATTAGTTTTTATGGTTGAAAATGGAAAGGCAAAAGAAATAGAAGTAAAAAGCGGAATACAAGATGATGAGTATATAGAAATAATATCCGGACTTAAAGAAGGTGAAGAAATTATAGTAGCTCCGTACAGCGCAGTTTCCAGAACATTAAAAAACGGAAGTAAAGTAAAGGTTGTTCCTCGAAGCGAATTATACCGTTTAAATTAATGGCTCTTATTCTGCATATAGAAACATCAGGAAATAATTGCTCGGTAGCTGTTTCCAATAAAGAACAACTAATTGCCTGCGTAGAAAAAAACGAGGGAATGCGGCATGCCGAAAATTTGCACCCGTTTATAAAGCAAACACTTGATACGTGCAATCTTTCAGCTAAAGAATTGCAGGCCGTTTCCGTTAGTGCCGGGCCCGGCTCTTATACCGGACTAAGGATAGGCGTAAGTGCAGCTAAAGGAATTTGTTTTGCTGCAAATATTCCGCTTATTGCAATCGACACACTCAAAATTTTAGCGGCAAGCATTTCCGATAATCAAAAAAACGAGCATACTCTACTTTGTCCTATGTTAGATGCCAGGCGGATGGAAGTGTATATGGCACTCTATGATTATCAGTTAAAAGAAATGATACCTATACAGGCAAAAATATTTCAAGAAAACAGCTATTCCTTTTTTCCGACTAATAAAAAAATTTTATTTTTTGGAGACGGAATGCCAAAATGTCGGAATATTTTAGAAAATTTACCCATGGCCTATTTTGAAGAAAATGTATACCCCTCATCACGCAACATGATTAGCCTGGCTTATCATAAATTTATTCACTCGCAATTTGAAAACACGGTCAATTTTGAACCACTTTATCTGAAGGAATTTTTCACACTGAAAAAAAATAATGAGAATACATAAATTTTTTCTTATTACGTGTTTGTGGATATCTTGTAACTATGTAGATGCACAAATAATAAACGGAAAAATATTTGATCAAAAAAGTAAACAACCCATCCCTTTCGTATTTGTTGGTGCAGAAAACTCACATCGCGGAACAATGGCCGACGTGGACGGAAGCTTTAAGCTCTCTTTAGATAGTTCCATCAACCAACTAACCGTATTTATTACCGGATATCATAAAAAAATAATCCCTGTAAATGAAATAAATACAGAAAAACCTTTATTCATTTATCTGGAAGCAAATAATATTTCTTTGCCCGAAATAGTTGTAAGGCCCAAGGAAAATCCGGCAAACGAATTAATTAGAAGACTAATTAAAAATAAAGAAAAATTAGACCCCAGGAATTTGAATTTTTATTACTGCGAAACCTACAGCAAAACATATTTCACTCTGAGCGACAGAAACGGTAAAGAAGATTACTATAATGTTGATACAGCTAAATACAAAGAGGAAAAAAAATTACTGGATAAACAATATCTTTTTTTTATAGAATCAGCTTCAGAAAAAAAATACCGATACAAAAATATACAGCAAGAAAAAATAATTGCTTCCAGAGTTTCCGGTTTTAAATCGGCACCTTTTGCTTCTTTAGCCTCACAATTACAATCATTTACTTTTTTTGACGACAAAATATCCGTAATGGATGTAAAATATATAAACCCCCTGTTAAAAGGAACTTTTAAACGATATCAGTTTGAAATTACCGACACCATATACGAAAAAACAGACACCACCATTCTTATTATGTTTAAACCAAGAAAAGACGCTAATTTTAAAGCCTTGCAAGGAACCATTTACCTGAATAAAAATCAATATGCGTTAGCTCGCGTAATAGCAGAACCGGCTAACAATATCAATAATGCCAATAGTGTAAAAATTCAACAATTATACGAACGGGTTGATTCTATCAAATGGTTTCCAACACAACTAGTAACAGAAATCTTATTTAATAATGTTAACGCAAATACCGATAACGAAAAAGACAATAAACCTGCCAGAATACTTAAATGCGTTAGCAGAGTATACGTAAGTAATGTGAAGCTCGACTCAGCGCTCATTATCAAAAAGAAAAACATTGAAGTAATCAATGCCAATAATTACGAAAAACAACCGGAAAGCTTTTGGGAGCAAAAAAGGAATGACACGCTAAGCGGAAAAGAAAAATACACTTATCATATCATTGATAGTGTAGGAGAAAAAACAAAATTGGAAAAAAAACTAAAATGGGCCAAAGTACTCATGTCGGGTATGCTTCCGTTGGTTGGGCCAATTAATCTAGATCTAAAACACCTCCTAAGAGGCAATGATTATGAGGGTTTTCGATTGGGAACTGGCCTCATAACAGGGGACAAATTAAGTCCCTGGTTCTCTATAGGTGGATATACCGCATACGGCTTTAAGGATAAAGCATGGAAATACGGCGGACAAATCCAAATAAATTTTTCGGAAAGTAAAGCCGTAAACCTAAAACTGGAAGCCGCCAGAGATGTTTTTGAAACGGCAAATTTTACTTTTCTTGAATCAAACGCCACGTTCATTTCCAATCAGAATATCCGCCCTTTTTTGGTTGGTGTAATGGATAAAAAATCTTTTGCAAAAGCCTCCTTACAATTTCCCATTTATCGCTTCATTAAAAACAGTGTTTATTTTCAAAGCAGCGAAATCATTTCTCCTTCAGGCTACGGAAATTCTGAAACACAGTTTTCAGACCTGCAAAATAATTTTATTACTCACGAAGCAGGTTTACAAATAAAATTTTGGCCCGGCGAAAAATTTACCGAGTCGTTTTTAGGATTAATTTCTTTGGGGAGTAAAGCCCCGTGCTTTTTCGTGAATTTTTCAAAAGCATTGCCTATGGAAATATACGGACATAAAAGCAATGTTACGTATTCCAAAGTAGACATGCGTATCAATCATAAACTATTTTTTAAAGTAAGGGGCTATTTCTCGTGGAGCATTCAAACAGGAAAAGTATTTGGTGACGTGCCCTATACCTTCCAGTTCAATAACAACGGCAGCCGAATATCAGCATTAGCCCTTAGTTGCGAAAACACCTTTGAAACCATGTTTCTAAATGAATTTATAAGTACCGAATATGCGCATCTATTTTTGACATATAACACCGGCAAAATAATAAGAATCAATAAATACTTTAATCCCGAAATTGAGTTATTACATAACATCGGACACGGAAATCTAACAAACCGAGAAAAACTTACGGGTATTTTACTCAACGATCTAAGTAAAGGATATAGCGAAGCCGGCATTCGGGTTAAAAACATGTATCAAAGCGGAATCAGCAGCTTTGGCTTAGGTGTTTTTTATCGCTATGGAAATTATGCTCTCGAAAACCCAAAAAACAATATAGTCGTGAAGCTGGTTTTATCCATAAATGTTGAATAGACATGCTGTTTATAGTATTTGCCATATTACTAAGTGTTCTGCTGCTGATTATTTTTAAACAATTTCATAAATGGAATATAGATACTGTTTCGGCTATCATAATAAACTACCTGGTTGCCTGCGTATGCGGTTACTTTATCAGTAAAATTTCAATCGTAAAACTATGGGAATATAACTTACAATGGAAATACTTTACCATACCCCTTGGAATTCTTTTCATCAGTGTGTTTTATGGAATCTCACTTACTGCACAAAAAATAGGGGTATCCATTGCTTCGCTGGCCAATAAAATGAGTGTGGTAATACCTATATTATTATCTATTTTGTTGCTCAATGAAAAAATAAGTTTAATACAAACTATAGGTATTGTATCAGCCCTTGTTGGCGTTTATCTTTGTTTAAAACCTAATCAACGTAATAAAAATAAAAAGATATTTTGGCTACCCCTATTAGTTTTCTTAGGAAGTGGTATCATTGATGCTATGGTAGGTTACAGCTCAAAAACGTTATTAAATAGCGGCAACGAAAGTGCCATATTTACCCAATGTATATTTTTAAACGCATTTATTGCAGGGGGCATTTTTACAATCATAAAGTATCTGGTAAAAAATAATTCGTGGAATTACCAATCTGTAGGTAAAAACCTACTTGGAGGACTCCTCATAGGTATCCCTAACTTTTTCAGTATTTATTTTATATACAAGGCGCTGGAAATTTCCGGTGTTCCAACGGCCATTTTATTTCCAATACTAAACATTTCTAATGTATTATTATCTGCACTAATCGGCTATCTATTCTATCAGGAATCATATAATTTTCTAAATAAACTGGGGTTTGCCCTAAGCGTTATTGCTCTAGTATTGATTTCAATATAAAAAACTTTATTTGGAAATAACTTTACTCCGAATTATTATTGCAGGCAATAAAAAATATGACCCTAACATCTAAAGATCTCGAATTAATTAAAACCATGTGTGCTATTCATGCGCCAAGCGGAAACGAATCGGCAATGAAAAATTTTTTACTGGCATACATCAAAAAAAACTGTACAACATGGAAGTACAAGCCGCTGATAATTGAGGGAACAGAATGGCACGATAACATTATACTTATATTTGGGAAACCTAAAACGGCTATTTTTTCTCACATAGACAGCATAGGCTTTACCGTAAGATACGGTAATCAACTGGTAAAAATAGGAGGACCGGTTTGTAAAAGCGGATTTGAATTAACAGGAAAAGACAAACACGGAACTCAAACCGTTAAATTACACGTAGCCGAAAAAAAGGGAATAAAAACACTTTCTTATAAAGGAAAACGACATTTTGAAACCGGAACTGATTTGGTTTTTAAACAAACTTGGAAAGAGAATAAAGATTATATACAATCCTGCTATATAGATAATCGGTTGGGAGTTTTTAATGCATTAAAAGTAGCAGAAGATTTAAAAAACGGAGCTATTGTTTTTTCTACATACGAGGAACATGGGGGAGGCAGCGTTTCTTACATCCAAAAATATCTTCGCGAAAAATATAAGATACAACAGGCTTTAATCTCCGATATATCCTGGATATCAGATGGTGTAAAACCCGGATTAGGTCCGGTTATTTCTATGCGAGATAGTTTAATTCCCAGAAAAAGTTTTGTAGAAAAAGTTATTGGGATTGCCGATAAAAATAAGCTAAAATACCAGTTAGAAGTAGAAGGAAGCGGAGGGAGTGATGCTAAAGAACTTCAGCAGGCAGAATATTTGTGGGATTGGTGTTTTATTGGCGCCGCAGAACAGAATGTACACACACCAATGGAAAAAGTACACAAAAAAGATATTGAGCAAATGATTTTACTCTACAAAGCGCTGATGAAACACCTGTAGAAAAGAAAAGAAAAGAAAAAAACCGTTTCTTATTGAGAAACGGTTTTTTAATTAATTGCTTAATGCAATTACTTGCCTTTGTTAACTGAAGAAGATAACTCAGCACCGGCTTTGAATTTCACAACTTTTTTAGCTGCGATTTTAATTTCTTTACCGGTTTGAGGGTTACGCCCGATACGAGCTGAACGCTTAGCCACCGAGAAAGAACCGAATCCAACTAGACCGATTCTGTCACCTTTTTTAAGGGCTTTGTTGATAGCTTCGATGGTAGCGTCAAGAGCGCGACCTGCATCAGCTTTGGTTAACTTTGAACCAGCTGCAATTGCGTCGATTAGTTCTGCTTTGTTCATTTTGTTTTTTGTTAAGGGTTAAACAATTAATATTACGGGAACAAATATATGCTCATAATCCTTACTTGTCAAGGGGTTTAGCCGTAAAACAGGCTGTTTTTGTTGAAAAATAGGCCTTTTGTTAATAACTAAGCCCGAAAATCAACTATACCAAGGGTTTTAAACAAGGCATAGGCTGATTCTGTTAATAGCAGGGAGTTTCGGAAGATTGGCCCCGGAAGCCTTATTTAACAAGGTTTTTGAAGTATAAAAAACCTAAATAAAGTGTGTCTTTTCCGGAAAACGAAATCCGTTCAGTAACTCCGGTACTGTCATTTTCCGTTTTCCCTGTAGTTGTAACTCTTCCAGTTGTATTTGTCCATCGGGCGTTTCTACACTTATAGATGATTTTCCTTGAATGTGTATGTACCCCGGGGCTATTTTATTTTCAATTGGTAAAATTGTTGCTTTATATATTTTTAGATGCTGCTCTTTACCCTGCTCATCCATAAAAACAGTGAAGGCGCCCGGGAAAGGAGACAAGCCTCTTATTTTATTATAGATGTTTTCGGCGGAAGAATTCCAGTTTATACGACAATCGTTTTTAAAAATCTTTGGGGCATGACTTACATCATTCGGGTTTTGTTCAATTAATTGTAATGGCTTCTCTTCAATATAAGAAGCCTCTATTTGTTTAATGCTCTTCAACAATAGGTCTGCCCCTGTTTCCATCAGCACATCGTGCAACTCACCTGCTGTCATGTTAAAAGGAATTTCTACAGGCTGCTGCATCAGTATATTTCCGGTATCTATTTCATGGCTTAATTTAAAAGTAGTAACGCCACTTACTTTCTCTCCCTGCATGATAGCATGATTGATAGGAGCAGCCCCCCTATACTCAGGTAGTAAAGAAGCATGAAGGTTGTAGGTTCCCAATTCGGGCATATTCCATACTACTTCCGGCAACATGCGAAAAGCAACTACAATTTGTAAGTTTGCTCCAAGCTGTTTTAATTCATTTAAAAAAACGGTGTCTTTCAAATTACTTGGTTGCAAAACGGGCAGCTGGTGTTGCAGCGCAAATTCCTTAACGGCACTCTGCTGCAATTTTTGCCCCCTTCCGGCAGGCTTATCGGGTGCAGTAACTACCGCAGCTACCGAGTAGCCGTGCTCAATAATTTTTTTCAGAGAGGCAACGGCAAAAGCCGGCGTCCCCATAAAAACTATTTTTAATTTTTTGTCTTTAACCACCCTATTCTACACATTTAGCCAGTAAACAAATTTAATTACTATTGCTCTGTTTTTTATAGAAAAATCGGTATTGTCATAATTATCACTGTACACAATAAATAAATCACTCATAGGTTTAAAACGCCATTGTAGTCTGCCGTTAAAGTTGATATTTCTGGCCTGGGAGTTATACTGCCAAAAGGTGGTAAGAAATACCGAACGAGAAAATGACATTTCTATTCTGGGGCTGATTAGATGCAACTGAACGGGTGTTGATAGGTAAGGAAGATAAATTTGATCAATGTTATAAGCCACGGAAAAAATAGCATAAGGCTGCATACGATATGAAACATCAACATGCGAGGAAAACTTTGTTCCTGAAAAATAACTTCCGTAAGCTCCGGATAAACTATAGGTAAAACGCTTTCTTACATCACTCTTATACGTTACGTTGGCATTTTGATAATAATAGTCGCCCGCATCGGTTACCTCCGTTCGTCCGGTAAAAGACACATCGGTAGGGAACAATAGCTTAGTGTAATTTGCAGCTCCCTTAATAGTAAAAAAAGACGTGTTTCTAAAAAAAACATCATACGAAGGTTGTAAAAGCCAGTCGGTAGTTTGAAAATTTTTATTACTATAATAATCAAAATATACGGCCGGCCCCATTTTATTAACCGGGCTGTTTTTAGGATATATGTAATAATGCGTCATGGGTTCCAAACGCCAATAACTAAAACGGTTAACAAAACCATTGGCATCGCGCTGAAAAATTCGGGGCGTAAATCCGGTTTCGGCATTATAATTTTTATCTACATATTCGTGATTCCACATCACCATCAAATTTCTGTCTTCATAATGCAACCAACTGGCGTGTGTAAAAGCATTAGCATCGTTTTTTCCGGAAAAAGAGTGATGGAAAAATAATTTTCCGTTCCAGCGATTATCGGCACTGTGTAAGTTATAATCTATTCCCGCCACTCGGTTGTAATTTACGGTAGAAAACCCGGATGTGTCTATTTGCTGACGGTTAACAAAAATGGCAGAAATATTTGATCGCTTAAACACATTGTATTGTGCAGCGGCAACAAAATAATTTTGAGAAAAATACTTTATGCTGTTGATAGTGGCATCGGCTGTTTGAATATCCATAATCCCGATACGCCATCTTTTGCTGGGCTTGCCACTTAATCGAGCACCGGCTATAATGGGTATAATATTCCCATCGGTTAAGCCGATACGTCTGGAAAAAAAAGGGCGGATTTGCCGGAAGCCGAAACGGTCAAATAAATCACTGTTTTCTATAAAAAACTGCCTCTGTTCGGGAAAAAACAAATTAAATCGCGTAAGATTGATAATTTGGCGGTCTACCTCTACCTGGCTAAAATCGGGGTTAACTGTTAAATCTAAATTCAAAGAGGTTCCCAGTACCATTTTGGCATCACCTCCGGCGTTAAAATTAATTTTTCTGGAACCTGCCACCTGATAATCTTCACTAA
This sequence comes from uncultured Akkermansia sp., assembly GCA_964585565.1. Taxonomy (GTDB): domain Bacteria; phylum Bacteroidota; class Bacteroidia; order B-17B0; family Aurantibacillaceae; genus Aurantibacillus. Next base: position 55,608 of record CAZPEC010000008.1, read on the forward strand.
ACCTGGTAATGCCGTATGGAATAAGCGAAACGTTAGAGCCTCTTTTTTGAGGCGCTTCTTCGAAAATTAATTTTCCTGTAAAAGCCAAAGATGATATATTAAACTGGCGAGGAACTTTAACCCAGGTACTGCTTTCATTAAAATTTAAATCATTTCTGGCAAAATTAACTCTCCACTCATTTAGGTTATCTTTAAACCGAATAGATTTAAACGGTATCTGCATTTCCAACGTCCATCTGTCGTTATAACGCTTACATTCTCCGTACCACTTGTTATCCCAAATAGTGGTAACGCCCATTCCCCCTCCATTGGATACCAAACCCTCGCGCTGTACACCAAAAGGATTTAAACCAAAAGAAAAACCATTTTGTAAGTCGCTAAAAGGATCAATAGTAATCACAAAAGCATCACTTACAGGATAAGAAAAATCGCGCCGGAGAGATTGTATTACGTATTCATGTTGTATACTATCATAACAAATAGCGGCAACGTATAAATTATTATCGTCATAAGCCAACATGACTTCGGTATGAACAATAGCCGGCGAAGTATCGTTAGGGAAATTTTGCCAGAAGCCGGATGCGCGAGAAGCATTTAACCAAGTTTGCTCGGAAACATCGCCATCTATCACTATTTTATCTGTAACCCGTTTAGCTGTAATTGATTTATCTGAATTTTGAGCCCTAATCGTGTTCCCAAAAAAGAAAAAAGCGAGCAATAAGCAGTAAAGCTTCATACAATTACAGTATCACGAGTACGATAATAAAAAACAACACGATGAGGAATATGATAAGTGATATTATTCTGGCTGCCTTTGCTAAGGCTAAACCTTTATATTTTGTCGGTTCTTCGGTAATTGCCCTTATTGCATTATTGGCCATAATTATGGAGGGTATAAAAAATAGCGCAAAAGGTATTGCCAATATAGCAAACACAAAGGCCGAAATGGCCAAACGATGTGTTTTTTGAGGCCCCGTGTAAGGGGGCTTAGCAGCAGGATAATTAGTTTGAGAAGGAGCTGCAGGCACAGATTCAAATGTCTGAGAACTGCCATTGGCGTATTTAATGGTATTAACTTTATTAACGGAAGTTACAATAGTGGGGCCATCTAAATTGTCACAACGTTTATACTTAATTTTTTCGTCGTTTACTTCAATTACTTTGGCTGAGACTATTCTTCCGTCGTGCATAAAAATAACATCACCGCAAGTGTCGGGATTCCATCTTACTGTTTTTTTAACCGGCAGAAGAGGATTCTTTTCTATATGAGCAGTAATTGGATTTTCTGACTGAAAAACAGTTGCTAATTCTAAAGATTCATTTTTCTGAATTTCTTCGGAAAAGTCTCGATTATTGGTATTTGTGTGATGTTTTTTAGTATAATTCCATGTAATATGATAGCCCGGGCGATAATTTCTCTTTTGGATGGAACAAGAGAAAGTAGTTAAGAAAACTAATAAAATAGACGATATCTTTAAGCCCGAATAGAAAAAATTCCCCATTTCTGCAAAGATATTGAATCTTTTTTGATTCCCCTTCTATTGCATCAAAAACCTAAACCTATGGAATATCTTATATGAATTGTTGGAAAAACGCTTGTAGCAAGTTTTTTATGTGTTTTATGATACGCCGTTAAGCTCATGGTTGGATCATGGCTCATCTTATACTCATCATATTTTAACCACTTATACCCCACACTCAATCCAATTTCATTAAACAAATTTTTCCGCTTACCGAAAAAGGATAGATGTCCAATCCCCACGGAAGCATGGTGAAAAATAAAATTAAAATTTTTCTGTTCTTCAGAGATATTATTCCTATCCAAAATGCTCTTATTTAGGGTGTAGTTAACCCCCTCAAATCTATAATCAATTTGAAAAAAAGTGTTTCTGTTTGCACTCCAATCATTAAAAAAATATTTAAATCCAACAGAGGTACTTGGCAGGGCATAAAGGAATTTTGCTCCTTTAATTAGCGTTCCCGGATTTAAGGTTTCCGCATAGTCAGTATAAGACTTAAATAATTCAACATAACTTAGTTCAAAGTTATCTCTACCAAAAATATAGCCCAAAGAAAAACTCACAAATAATTTGTCCCAAACTTTTCTGTCGTAAAATAAAATTACTCGTTGCCTTAACAAGGCAGAAGGAGATAGTTTAATTAAATTATTAATTGAATTATTTTTACCGGTTTTTTCATCTATAGAAGGAAAAAGGCAATTTTCACTGTAATTTTTTTCATAATAAAGTTTATCCTTAAGAGCAGCCGGTAATTGACCGGATGCAGTAAAGAAAAGCCATAAAAAGTATAAATGCCGAAACTTCAGAAAATACATTAGCTTTAATAATAAATACCAAGCAAATGTATTTTTAGCGAGAAAAGGAAATAATGATAATTATCACTCGTAAAAGTGAGAAAACACAAATACCACTAATTACAGCTGATAAAAGAAATTTTTAAAAAGGATTTATTTCGCAAATTTAGATTTTACCAGATTAAGAATAATTGGTAAAACCGAAACAAAAATAATACCCAGGCAAACCAAATCAATATGCTTTCTAATCCATTCTACCTCACCCAGTAAATAACCCGCAGTAGTTAAACTGCCTATCCAAAGGGCTCCGCCCAATATATCAAACAAAAGATATCTACGGTACTGCATTTCGCCCACACCGGCGGCAAAAGGCGCAAATGTTCGTACAAAAGGCACAAAACGAGCCATAATAATGGCCTTGGTGCCGTGCTTCTCAAAAAATTGGTGTGTTCGATCAAGATATTCTTTTTTTACCAGGGGTTTGCCTCTGAATTTGTAGGAAAATACGCGAAGGCCTATTTTTCTGCCCACCCAATAGTTAATATTGTCACCTAATACTGCTGCAACAAACAAAAGCAGCATAAGCCAAGCCATGTTTAAATACCCGGAACGGGCAAATAACCCCGCCGTGAAAAGCAAAGAATCACCCGGTAAAAAAGGCATGGCTACCAATCCGGTTTCAATAAAAATTACCAAGAACAAAATTATATAGATGCTGGTTCCGTAGTTAGCGAAAATCCAATCAAAATCTAAATGAAGAATGTGCTTAAAAAGTTCTACCATATATTTTCATTATCCTATTTGTTCTCGATACGCCAAAATTCCTCCTACCAAATTGTGTAAATTATTAAAACCAAAATTGCTTTCCAAGGCTTGAATGGCGGTAGCACTTCGTTTACCGCTTCTGCAATGAACTACTACTTTTTTATCTCTGCTTATTTCAGATTCTCTTTGAATAACTTCCCCTAATGGGATGAGTAATCCGTTTAAATTATCTTCTTCAAACTCGTGTTCTTCGCGCACGTCTATCAACTGAAAATCTTCGCCGGCATCTTGCATCTGTTTTAATTGTTGTACTGTAATTTCTTTCATAAGAATTCTAATTTTTTAAATTTTATAGCGGTTGTTTTAAATCCTGAGGCAAAAAAGTAAAAAAAGTATCGCCGCGCAAGCCAAGACGCAATGTTTCCAATGGTATTACATCATCGTAGGCTATATTACCCAGGTTAACATTGGCACCAAAAAGCTTAATGAAATATACCTGCTGACTTTTTTGGGGTGTTTCCCATATAATATTTTCGAGTTTCACTTTGTTTACAATGCGGTTAATCAACAAAATATGAGCTGCCCCGTTTTTGTGAAAAATACCTACTGTTCCACTCTCTCTGGCCTCCGCTATTACTTTAAAAGCCCCTGCCTGCAGCTCACTTTGCATCATACTAATCCAACGAGCCGGATGTATAATAACACCTTCTTCCTTACTGCCTACTTCACTAACAACCGTAAATTCTTTTGATAAACGATTAATGATATCACACTTTTTTCCATGGTCAATGGTAATGCTCCCGTCGCTTACTTCTGCACATTGCAAACCCAGTTCGCTGATATGCCTGATGTAATCATCCAGTTTATTTCTAACAATAAATGCTTCTAATAGTGTTCCGCCTAAGTACACCTTAATACCCGCCTGGTGGTAAAGTTTTATTTTTTCTTTTAAGTTTTTAGTAACTACCGATGTACCAAATCCCAGCTTCACAAAATCCACAAAATCACCCGAAACCGAGATAAAATCTTCTGCCTGCCTTATAGAAAGACCCTTATCCATCACCATGGTTAAGCCGTTTTGCCTGGGTTTTGTAGAACGCGAAGGAAGATTATTCAAGTTAAAATTATAGTTACTCATATGCCTTACGATTTGTACTGGTTAATTAATTGCAACAACTCAGAGTAGTTTTGTAAAAACGGGGCATATTCAAAAATGCTTTGATGATTATTATAATCCAACTGCAAGGCTCTTTCAAAAACACTTAAGGCTTCCTGCTTTTCCCCTTTTTCGAGTAATAGAGTTCCGTAACGATAATACAAAACGGCTACGTCAGGAAAATGCTTAATTCCCTGAACCAAGGTTTCTATTGCTTCATCACGATAACCCGCCTCATGCAGCAATGCGCTGTAATCTAACCAAACATCAAACTCCGAATAATCCAATTCTATTACCCGCTGAAAAGCAAGAGCTGCTTCTTCCTGAAAGCCTAATTTTTGCTGAACTTCGGCAAACACATACCAGTACTCCGGATCATTCGGATTTATTTCAATAGCTTTTTTTATATAATGTATCCCTTCCGTTAATCGATTCAAGTAATCTAAACAAACGCCAATAGCTAACCAGGCATCGGCATGTGCTGCATCTAATTTTACACACTTATTGTAATATACCAAAGCTTGTTCGTACTCACCGGCTCCTTCATGGCACTCGCCAATGTAATAACAAGTAAGAGGGTCGGGCTCTTCGTGCTTAAATGTTTCTTTATACACTTCAATAGCTTCATGATATCTTTCCAACTGAGCCAAGGCATTTGCTTTATTAAAGTAAGCAGAACTAAACTGGTCGTTAATGGCCAGGCAATAATCGTAGGCATCAATGGCTTTTTCAAACAAATACATCCTACTGTATGCCAGTCCCAAATTAAACCAAGCGTAGTAACTGTAAGGATTATTCTCTATATAATTTAAAAAGAAAGTAACTGCCTCTTCACTTTTTCCGGTAATATCAAAACAAAGCGAAATTTCATTTAAAGCACTCTCGTTCTTTGGGTTTGCTTTTATTGCTTTCTTAAAGTAGAAGAGCGCATCATCGGCCTTGTCTTCATTTAAAAACTCAATGCCCAAAGCAACGTACACTTCATCTTTAAATTCAGCCAGCGGAAGCGCTCGCTTAAAATTCTCGATAGCCTGCTCTCCCAACCCCATTTGGCTGTATATGTACCCCCTGGCCATAAATAAATCGAAGCTGTTTTGCTCTATTTGCTCTACTTCATTCAATAAACTCAGCGCTTCGTGGGTAAAATGCTGGCTGGAAAGGTACTGTGCTTTCTTTATCTTAAGGCCTGTAGAATAAGGATAATGGCTTAAACCATAATCAATGGCTTTTTTGGCCATATCATAGTTTAGCCACTGCATGTAATACTCCACAATCTCTTCCAATTCATCAGCATCAAAAAAAGACTTCTCTCCCCCCGACATCATGGTTTCAAACCTCTTCAAAATATCCTCAAACTCCTCGTCATTCAATCCATCATCATCGTACTCTCTCATCGTAAAAATTCTAAAATTAATAATCCATAAAGATATTGCTTTTTAAGGAAAAGCGGAAGCTTTGAGTAATTATAATTAACTGGTTAGCAGTTGTTTAAAAATATAAAAAAGTTGCATATCCGTTAGCAAAATGCTACTTTGAGGTTCACAAAAAACTTTCTTACACACCCTTATTTGCGCAAGGTAACAGAACATAAACGCAGTTTTAATTTGATATGGTAAAGTATTTGTTCCGAAAAATTATTTTCCCCCTTCTTCTCTTTTTAAAAACAGACCGATTTCTGCTTCTTTTTAAAAGCAAGAGGTGTGTTATCTTAAATTTTCACGGAGTGAGTGCTATTAAGGGAAATCGTTTTAATAACCGCCATATAGATGTATCGGAATTTGAAAAACTGATTTCTTACCTCCGGAAAAATTTTACCATTGTTGCTTTATCGGAATTGTTTGAAATATATCGAGAGAAAAAAATGGTTCAGAAAAAAACCATTGCCATTACTTTTGACGACGGCTACTTAAATAACTTTACCGAAGCTCTACCGATACTAAAAAAATACCAAGTCCCGGCCACTTTCTATATCATATCAGAAAGCTTAGTAAAGAACGATTTTATAGTATGGCCCGATATGATAGATTTAATTCAAGTGCATGCTACGGAAGATTTGACACTAAGCTTTGGCAAGTTTAATAAGCCTCACTTTCAATCATACGAACTTAAAACTTCACTTAGCGATTTTTTAAAACAAGCAGGAGAAAAAAGAGATGATTATCTGAATGAAATTAACTCTCGCTATCCTTACTGGCAATCGGCGGCAAAGAAATATCCGGAATTTACTAAGCTGATTGACTCTGAAAAAATTAGCAACTATAAAAATGAGTCGCTGATAGAATTTGGTTCGCACACGCACTTGCATTATAATTTAGAGTTCCTATCTGATGAAAAATGTTTGGAAGAGCTGGAAAAATCAAAAAAAATTATTGAGGAAAAAACGGGCAGACCAGTTATTTCCATCGCTTTTCCGGACGGAAGCTATAACTTAAACACGCTAGCTCTCTGCAAAAAAGCAGGATACAAAAATGCAGTGGCAGTTAATTACAAACTCAACGAAAAAAACAACAACCCGTTTTTATTATCACGGTTTACGGTGAGTAACTCTACCACTGCCGAGTCGAACACATTAAGACTGGCCAGGGATTTTGACAAATACGGATTTTAAAGTTATTGCTTGGCTTCTTTCTTGCTGTAGGTTTTACTTACAACCTATTTTCTCCATTTCAGACTTAGATTTGGAGTATCCTAAAGCATCTGCCTTCTTCAAATCATTGCAAGCACCGGTTTTGTCTCCTTTATAATTTTTTGATAGTCCGCGGAAATGATATGCCTGAGGGTCATTCGAATTTAATTCCAGAGCTTTGTTAAAATCGTTAATGGCATTGTCGTCTTTTGCATTGGCAAAGTAGCAACTTCCCCTCCAGGTATAAGAGAGAGAATGGTTGGGATTAAGCCCTATCGACATGGAAAAGTCAGATAATCCTCCGTTGTAGTCTTTCTTCTGATACTTGCTTAAACCACGCTGGTAGTAGAAAAGATGTTTATCGGAAGTTAATGATATAGCCTTATCACAATCGGCAATAGCACCATCGTCGTCGGCCTCCGCATAACGAACCAGGGCTCTGTAGTAGTAACTCCAAGAATAGTTTTGATCTAATCCAATGGCCATGGTTAAATCTTTTTTTGCCTCACTGTCTTTTTGAAGATAGTAGTTGCAGGCACCTCTGTAGCAATAAGCCTTGGCATAATCTGATTTTATACTTAGGGCTATATTAAAATCTACAGTTGCCATTTTGTAATCTCCCTTCCAAAAATAACACAACCCACGGTTATAGTGCACATCGTACATACCGGGCTTTAGTTCTATAGATTTATTGTAATCCAATATAGCATCGTCATCTCTTTTTAGGGCATACTTGGCCATGCCCCTGTTATAATAAGCATCCGCATTTTTGGGATCTTTTTCAATGCATTTATCATAATCTTTAATGGCTCCTTCATAATTTCCGGCTTCGTATTTTTTGAATCCGGAATCATAAAAATCATTTGCGGTGGTTTGTGCAAAACCAAAACTTGTTATGGCTATGCAGAGGATGCTTGCTATTTTTTTCATATTAGATTATTTAGGTGTTTAAAATTATTTTTTTTGCTTTTTCTATTGCCTGGGGTAATCCTTCCGGCTTACTGCCTCCTGCTTGGGCGTAAAATGCCTGACCGCCACCACCTCCTCCTATTTCCTTTGCAAGTTCTCTTACCAAATTACCTGCGTTTAAATTTTTCTCTTTTACCAAATTATCGCTTATGATAACAGAAATACTGGGTTTACCGCTTATCTCGGCTCCTAAAACAATTAAACAATTATCTATTTCGTTTTTTAGTTCAAATAAAATATTTTTAATCTCTTCTGCACTGTTAAAACTCACACAAGTGGCTAAAAAGTTGTACCCGTTGAGTGCTTGAATTTGGTTTTTAAGCTGTTTTTTCAGTTCCTGTGCTTTTTCATGATTTAATTGTTGTAGTTGTTTTTGCAAACGATGGTTTTCTTCGAGCAACTGCTCTAGGCTTTTCAATAAATCTTTGCTTCCCTTTAATTTTTCTTTGATATCCTCCACCAGCTTTAATCGCTGCTGTATATATTCCTCTGCACGAGATGAAGTGATAGCCTCAATCCTTCTTATTCCTGCAGCCACGGCTCCTTCCGAAATAATTTTAAAATATCCTATCTGTCCGCTGGCCTTTACATGAGAGCCTCCGCATAGCTCAACGGAATAAGTTTTGTCGAATGTAACCACACGTACCACATCTCCATATTTTTCACCAAACAGGGCCATGGCTCCTGTTTTTTTTGCCTCTTCCAAGGGCATCAGTTCAATTTGAGCAGGATGATTTTCTCTGATTTTTTGATTTACCATCTGCTCTATGGCATGAATTTCTTCATCCGTAACCTTACTGAAATGCGAAAAATCAAACCGTAAGTAATCCTCATTCACCAAGCTGCCCTTTTGCTCTACATGGGTACCCAATATTTTGCGTAAAGCTGCATGAAGCAGGTGGGTTGCCGTATGGTTTCCGGTAATTTCTTGTCTCCTCTTTTTATCAATGGTTGCCGTAAAAACAGCCTCTATGTTTTGAGGTAACTTGTCGGTAAAATGAATAATCACTCCATTTTCCTTTTTGGTGTCAAAAATGGCTGTTTTATTATCACCATCCGCCAGCCATCCTTTATCACCTACCTGACCTCCGCTTTCCGAGTAAAAAGGAGTTCTATCCAACACCAGGTGATATATTTCTTTATTTTTTTGTTTTACTTTTCTGTATCGGATTATTCTTGCCTTACAATCATACTCATCATATCCCACAAATTCGGTTTCTGTTTCGGTGTTTCTCTCCTTTCCAAAATCGGTAAACACCCAATCGTCGGTATCAACATTCGTGGCGGCTCTGGAGCGATCTTTTTGTTCTTGAAGATATTTATTAAAGCCTTCCTCGTCAATACTTAAATTATATCCTCGGGCAATCAGCGACGTCAAATCTACCGGAAAGCCAAAGGTGTCGTAGAGTTCAAAAACTATTTTCCCGTCAATTACTTTTTCTTTTTTGGCATTGGCCTCAATACAAACTTGGTCAATCCGTTTCAAACCAAATTCCAATGTTTTGTAAAATGACTGTTCTTCTTCCTTTAATACTTTTTCAATCAATAGCTTTTGAGAAATAAGTTCCGGAAAAGCTTGTCCCATTTGGTTTGACAAGGTTGGAACCAGGCGGTACAAAAAGGGCTCTTTTAAGTTAAGCGTTTGGTAGCCATAGCGGATTGCGCGTCGCAAAATACGCCTGATAACATATCCGGCCCCCGTATTTCCGGGAAGCTGACCATCGGCAATACTGAAAGAGATTGTTCTGATATGGTCGGCAATTACACGGATGGCAATGTTAATATTCCGCTGCTGCTTGTGCGAATCCTCTGCTTCCGGCTTGTAACGGTGTCCGGAAAGTTCTTCTATTTTGTTTATAAGCGGCAAAAAAACATCCGTATCGTAATTACTTTGCTTTCCTTGAAGTACACGCACCAACCTTTCAAAGCCCATTCCGGTATCTACGTGTTGTTTGGGTAATTTAACTAAGGAACCATCAGCCCTGCGCTCAAACTCCATGAATACATTGTTCCATATTTCAATTACCTGCGGATGATCTTTATTTACCAATTGAGCACCGGGCACTTTACTTCTTTCTTCGTCGCTTCTTCCATCATAGTGTATCTCGCTGCAGGGGCCGCAAGGACCGGTGTCTCCCATTTCCCAAAAGTTGTCTTTTTTGGTTCCGTTTAATATTCGGTCTTCAGCAATCCACTGTTTCCAAGCATCGTAGGCTTCCTTGTCAAAGGCCAATCCTTCTTCTTTGCTTCCCTCAAAAACAGTTACGTATAATCTGGATTTATCTATTTTGTATACCTCCGTAAGCAACTCCCATGCCCACGCAATGGCCTCTTTCTTAAAGTAATCTCCAAAACTCCAATTCCCCAGCATTTCAAACATGGTGTGGTGGTAGGTATCTACTCCCACTTCTTCTAAATCATTGTGTTTACCGCTTACGCGAAGACATTTTTGCGTATCGGCTACTCGGGGATATTTAATGGGTGCATTTCCTAAAAAAATATCTTTAAACGGAGCCATTCCGCTATTGTTGAACATGAGCGTAGGGTCATTTTTAACAACCATGGGGGCGCTTGGAACAATATGGTGCCCCTTTTCCTTAAAAAAATCTAAAAAAGTTTGACGTACCTTGTTGGCTTCCATAGCTTGAAAAGCTGCCAAATATAGCAATAAATGCAGCATAAAATGCCTTTGCAATCAGGGCTTTTTTGCTTTTTTTTCAGCAATTTTCAGCATATTTATTTCGTATCTTAGGGGGTTCATTTTTTGCCATGAGTAAGGTAAAATACCGCTTTAATACCAAAAGCCTTACCTACGAAAAGGTTAAGGTAAGCTTCCGACAAAAGCTGTGGTATGTTATTTCCTACCTGGCTACAGGCCTGGTGTTTGCTACCTTAACTATTTTTCTGTCCAATAAATTTTTGCCCTCTCCGTCGGATAAAAAACGCGACCGTGAACTGGAAGCGCTTACGTTGCAATATGAATTGTTGCAGAAAAAAATGAGCACGATTGAAAAAGTTTTGTCTGATATGGAAGATAGGGACGACAATATTTATCGTGCCATTTTTGAGGCCGAACCTGTTCCAAAATCCATCAGACAAGCAGGCTTTGGAGGCAGCGATCGTTATTCGGAATTTGACTCCTACGACAACGGAGAATTAATGAAAAGTACGGCCACCCGCCTGGATCAGATTGCCAAACGCCTGTATATTCAAAGTAAATCGTTTGATGAAGTGGTAAAACTGGCAAAAAGCAAAGAACAGTTACTCTCTTCCATACCTGCCATAATGCCCATCAATAAAAAAGACCTTACCCATGCAGTAACCAGCGGTTTTGGTTGGAGAACACATCCTATATATAAAACTCCCGAATTTCACCCCGGGATGGATTTTACCGCCGTTACCGGAACCCGTATTTATGCAACCGGCGATGGTGTTGTTGAACGTGCCGATAATACTGCCCAAGGATACGGAAACCATGTGGTGATAGACCACGGATTTGGTTACCAAACGCTTTACGCTCACATGAGTAAAATAGCCTGCAAGGTGGGGCAAAAAGTAAAACGAGGGCAACTGATAGGCTACGTTGGCAGTACCGGACTGAGTACTGCCCCACACGTTCATTACGAAGTAATAAAGAACGGACAAAAAACCAATCCCATCAATTACTACTATAACGATTTATCGCCACAACAATACCAGGCTTTAGTAGAAGAAAGTAAAAAATTAACCCAGTCGTTCGACTAAAGCATGAACTCCAAAAAAATTGGTTTTTATACCGCCATTTCCGTTGTAATTGCTAATATGATTGGCACAGGCGTTTTTACCAGCCTAGGCTTTCAGGTATTAGGTATGCAAAATGGCTTTGCCTTGCTGGCACTTTGGGTGGTGGGCGGAATACTGGCCTTGTGCGGGGCACTTACCTACGGCGAATTAGGTTCGGCCTTTCCCGAAAATGGTGGAGAGTATAATTACCTGAGTAAACTCTTTCATCCGGCGCTTGGTTTTTTAAGCGGCTGGGTTAGTGTAACTGTTGGTTTTGCCGCTCCTATAGCCGCCGCTTCTATGGCTCTGGCAGGTTATGTGAATACTATTTTTCCGCAGCTTCATCCTATATGGCTGGCCATTGGGGTTATTGTTTTCATCACAACCGTACACTCATTCAGTTTACAAAAGGGCGGAGCTTTTCAGCGTATTTTTACCATCCTTAAAATTGGTTTTATAACCTTATTTGTACTGGCCGGATTGTTTTGTAGTGAAAGCTCTGCTATTAGCTTTATCCCTAACCAAGATTCCATAAATGAATTGTTTTCGCCGGCATTTGCGGCCTCGCTGGTTTATGTAACCTACGCCTATAGCGGATGGAACGCCGCCTCATACCTAGCCGGAGAAATTAAAGACGTAAACAAAAACCTGCCCCGCTCACTGTTTATGGGCACACTAATTGTATTACTGATTTACACACTCCTTAATTTTGTTTTTCTTAAAACTACTCCCATTAGTGAGTTAAAAGGGCAGGTAGAAATAGGCTACCTGAGTGCCAATCATATTTTTGGTGAACATACGGGCAAATACATGAGCCTGGTAATTGCTGTATTGCTTGTTTCTACCATTAGTGCCATGGTTTTAGCCGGCCCTAGGGTTATGCAACAGATGGGAAAGGAAATTCCGGCACTTAAACTATTAGCTACCTCCAACAAAAACAATGTGCCATGGCTGGCTATCTCCATTCAATCGGTTATTTCCATAAGCCTGGTATTAACAGCTGCTTTTGACTCGTTAATAAACTACGTGGGATTTACCTTAAACCTGTTTACTTTTCTTACCGTTTTAGGTATTTTTGTACTCCGCTTCCGTTTTAAAGAAATTAAAGCGCCTTTCCAAACCCCGCTTTTTCCATTACCTCCCCTGCTTTTTTTGCTGATTACAGGTTGGGTGCTGGTAAGCGTGTTTAGGGAAAAAACTGCCGAGTCGCTTTGGGGACTTACTACGGTTGCCGGAGGACTTGTATTTTATTATCTATCGCAGAAATCAAAAAAATAATTTTATGACACTCGCCGCTAAAAACATCATCTTTTCTGTTATTACTTTGTATATCATGGCATGCCATTCGGGCGGTAATGAGAAGAAAGAAAACACAAGCACCGCTTCTAATCAGACTGAAAATACTGCCGAAAAACAAAATAATAATGCTCTAAAAAACAACGCTACTGTTCCTGTTAATGATACTTTAAATGATTTGGCCAATTTTATTGCCGGACAAACAAAACATTCTTACAAAACACTGGAAAAATTCAGAAAAGAAAAAAGTTTTCTTTCTTTCTCGGAAAATTTTTCCAAAAAATGGAAAAAGTTCGACTCCACTAAATTAGCCGGAATCCGAAATTTTACCCAACAAGATTTCAAACCCTACACGCAAACAAAAAATATTTTCTATCCTTTTTCCGGACCCGATGTGCTGTTTGCTTCCACCTTTTTTCCGGAGGCAAATAATTTTACACTCATAGGCCTGGAGCCGGTAGGAACCTTGCCTATTATTGATGATAAAGATTTAATCCCGGATTCTATTCATCATTACTTCAATAAAATTAACACCTCGTTGTATGCCATTCTTAACTTCAGCTTTTTTAGAACCGTTGCCATGAAAGAAGATTTACGCAATACCGAAGTAGATGGCACCATTCATTTAATACTGCTTTTTTTAAATAAAACCGGCCACAACATTTGCAGTATAAAACCATTTTACATCGATAGTCTGGGGAATAAAAACTATGTAAAAAATACACTGGTACTTAAAAACAAAAATTACCGAAACAGCAGTATAGAAATTATTGTTAGCGATGCTGCCGGTAATACAAAAAATTATACCTACACCTCTACCGATTTGAGCGACGGTGGTCTTTTAAAAAACAAAGGGCTAATTACCTATCTCAAAAATCTGAATATGGAAACTACCTACCTGAAAGGTGCTTCTTACCTGATGCATAAACCCGGCTTTAAACAAATTCGGAATCTTATTTTGGACCTGAGCAACACCGTGGTGCAAGATGACAGCGGCATTGCCATGCAATACATCAGCTCACATAAAGATAAATGGGAATACCATTTGTTTGGCGAATATCACAAGCCTATTCCCATGTTTTCTCAACATTATCAAAAAGATTTAGACTCGCTGTACAAAACACAAGGTTCCAAAAAGCTGGGCTTTGGTTTGGGGTATAACTACCGCGACAAAAACAGCAACTTTATGGTTATTAAAAAAACAGGAAAAACTTCTTGATAAAATACCTATATAGCTGCTTGCTGTTACTCCCTCTGATTTTTCGCTCACAGGAAAACTCTAAATTGTTGCAGCAGGTTATTGAGAGCAAACCTAACCTAAATAAAATAATTCAACAACAGGAAGTTTATCAACCTCAAATTATTTATACTCAAATAAACCGCGATGCCAATAACAAACCATCCTTTACTCACCATTATTATTTAGTTGACAGCAGCCGCTACTTTTACTGCGCCAGCCTGGTTAAATTGCCCTGCTCCATCATGGCCCTGGAAAAGTTAAACGAACTAAATATTCCGGGCTTAAACGAAAACAGTATTATGTTTACCAATGGCGTTTATCCCTGCAAAAACACCTGCGAGAAAGATAGCGCCACCGAAAACGGTTTTCCGAGTATAGCCGGATACATAAAAAAAATGCTGCTGGTAAGTGATAACTTCAGCTACAGCCGCGTATTTGAATTTTTAAATCCGGATTACATACAAGAAAGCCTGAAGAAAAAAGGTTATCCCCATGCCCGCATTATACATCGTTTTGATGCTCTTTGTAGGGAAGCGCCGGGCTATAAAATAAACCCCATTGATTTTTATGACGAAAAAATGAACCTGCTTTACCGCATAAAAGAGTATACAGCCAAACAAGGATACAAACATCCCTTTCATGAGCAAGTGATTTTGGGAAAAGATGTGTACAATACAAAAGGCAAAAAAGTTTCAGAAAAAAAAGATTTTACTTTCTCCAATTTTATTTCGTTGGAAAACTTTCACAGCATGCTGCTAAGACTCTTATTTCACAAGCACCTGAACGAAAAAATGAAATATAATATTACCGAATACCAACGCAATTTTTTGGTAAAACACTTGGGCATGTACCCCTCCGAAAGCCAGTACCCTAAATACAACCCCGAGAATTTTAACGACTCCTTTAAAAAATATTTTATTTACGGAGGTGCCGAAAAAAAAATAAACTCCGACACCCTTCGGGTATTTAACATGATAGGTTACTCCTACGGTTTTATAATGGATTGTGCCTACATAGTAAATTACAAAACCGGTGTTGAGTTTATGCTAAGCGCCGTATTATATACCAACGCCCGAAACAGCTTTGGCAGCGGCGCTTACGAATACAAAGGTATAGCCATACCCTTTTTAAAAGAATTAAGCCTGGAGCTTTATAAACTGGAAAGCAAACGCGAAAAAAAATACAAACCCAATTTAAAAGAGTTTGCCTTGTTTGAAAAATAACAATACAGCCTCCTTTTTTGTTCCCTAGCCATCCTCCTAAATTCCTATAAATCAAGCCTAAGAACTTTATAAAGCATATTTTTTTTTTGAAATTAAAAATTTGCTTGGTAATTTGGGGTAACGAGAAAGAAAAAACCCCACGCAAGGCGCAGGGTTTGTTTAATAAGAACATTATATACTTTATGAATATGAGAAAGATTTTAGGTCTTGATTTAGGTGTGAGTTCAATTGGTTGGTCTCTCGTAAAAGAGGAAGGAGATAAACCATCGGAAATAATCGGAATGGGGGTAAGAATCATTCCATTAGACAAAGATGAGAGTGATGAATTTTCAACAGGAAATAAAATCACTAAAAATCAAAAAAGAACAACTAAACGTACGATGCGTAAAGGCTACTATCGATATACACTCAGACGCAAAGCCCTAACAATCGAGTTGAAAAAACATAATATGTTTGACGAAAATCTTTTTCATATACCTCAGCTTAAATTATGGGGATTACGAGCAAAAGCCGTTACAGAAAAAATTAGTTTAAACGAATTAGGCAGAGTATTATATCATTTAAATCAAAAACGTGGCTACAAATCATCAAGAAGCGAAGAAAATGCGGATAAAAAAGATACAGAATATGTAGCAGATGTAAAAAACAGACATCAAAAATTAAAAGAAGAAGGAAGAACTATTGGCCAGAAATTTTTTGAGGAATTATCAAAAAATCAATACTACCGAACTAAACAACAAGTATTTCCTCGTGAAGCATACATTGAAGAATATGATGCAATTATGCAAAAACAACAAGAGTATTATCCTGATATTCTAACAGATAATTTTATTAATTATCTTAAATATGATGTCATATATTTTCAACGAAAATTAAAATCACAGAAAGGCTTGGTAAGCATCTGTGAATTCGAAGGTTTTCATATGAAGAACAAAGAAGGAAAAGAAGTTTTTACAGGGCCTAAAGTAGCTCATAGAAGCAACCCATTATTTCAGGTTGAGAAAATTTGGGAAACCATAAACAATATTTCAATTAAGGATAAACGAAATAGTGAATACTCAATAACAAATGAGCAAAAACAAATAATTTTTAAACATCTCGATAATCAGGAAAAGTTAAGTCAAAGCGAATTATTTAAAATTCTTCAGATAAAAGATAAAAGCGGTTGGTTTGGAAATAAAATGCTGAGTAAAGGTCTGCAAGGAAATCTTACAAAAGTTGCTATAAAAAATGCTATTGATAATGATGAACTAGCTCAAAAATGGCTTCAATTCAATCTAAAAATAGAAGATACAGGAAATAAAACATATCAGTACAATCAAGAGACAGGAGAAATAATAAATGAATTAGACGGAAAAATTATTTCTAATCAATGTATTAATGAGCCTCTATACCAGTTATGGCATACCATCTATTCAATTTCTGATATAGATGAATGTAAAAAAGCTTTGATTAAAAATTTTGGATTCGATGATTCTACAGCAGAACGACTTGCAAAAATAGATTTTACCAAACAATCCTTCGGTAACAAGTCAGTAAAAGCTATACGAAAAATATTGCCATACCTAATAGATGGTTTTAAATATAGTGATGCAGCGTCTATTGTTGGTTATAACCATTCTAACTCATTGACAAAAGAACAAGTACAAGCCCGTAAGCTACTAGATAAAATTCCATTACTACAAAAAAACTCTCTTAGACAGCCTGTTGTTGAAAAAATTCTCAACCAAATGATACATATTGTAAATGATATAATCGATGAAAAGAGGGGATGGATAAGCAGAGATGAACGAGAAAAGGGAATATTTGAAATTAGAATTGAATTGGCAAGAGAACTTAAACAAAGTAAGGAAGAGCGAAATGAAACATATAAAAACATAAACAAAATAGAAAAAGAGAATAAGGAAATTGAAAAACGCCTACAAGAATTAGGCTTAAGAGCAACAAGAAAAAATATTATAAAATACCGTCTATTCAATGAGATTAATAATAATGACAAAAAAACAAATGCCATGTGTATTTATACCGGCAAAATATTTTCTCTTACGAACGCTCTAAATGGCAATGAAATAGACGTTGAACACATTATCCCTAAATCACTTCTCTTTGACGACTCACAAACAAACAAAACCCTCACATTTAGATGGATTAATCAAGAAAAGGGAAACCAAACAGCTTATGATTATATGACATCCAAGGGTGAAGTTGCGTTAAATGAATTTATCGAAAGAGTAAATAAACTATACAAAGACGGAATTATAAAAAAAGCAAAACGCGATAAACTTTTAATGTCCAAAGATAAAATCCCCAATAATTTCATTGAACGTCAACTTAGGGAGTCTCAATACATTTCGCGTAAATCAAGAGAGATTCTTAGTCAAATCGCAAAAAATGTATGGAGCACATCAGGTAGTGTTACTGAATATTTACGAAGGTTATGGGGTTGGAATGATGTACTAATGAATCTTCAAATGGAGCGAATTAAAGAAATAATATCAAATCCATTGGAAGAAGGAATTACTGAGTGTATAGAGTGGGAGAATAACAACGGGCAAAAACACAAAAAAGAAGTAATCAAAGATTGGAGCAAGCGGGACGATCATCGTCACCATGCAATAGATGCCCTAGTTGTTGCTTGTACAAAACAAGGATATATCCAACGTTTAAATAACTTAAGTGCAAAAGGAACTCGTGAGGAATTGTATAAAGAAGTAAGCGAACGTGATCCTGAATTTCGAGAGTCGCTATCTTTGTTAGACAAATACTTTATCAGCCATCGTCCATTTACCACACTTGAAGTTGAAAACAAAGCGGCCGAAATAATTGTTTCTTTTAAGCCCGGCAAAAAGGTAGCTACTTGGGGTAAACGCTTTGTTAAAAAGAACGGAAAACATGTTGAGGCACAAAACCATATTATAGTGCCACGCGGACCACTAAGTGAAGAAAGTGTATATGGTAAAATTAAAACTATCGAAAAAAATAAACCGGTTAAATATCTTTTTGAAAATCCACATTTAATATTTAAACCATATATTAAAGAATTGGTTGAAAAAAGGATTTTTAAGTATAATGGAGATTTGAAAAAAGCACTAGCTTCCTTAAAAAAGGAACCAATATATTTGGATGAAGATAAAACTATTCCATTACAATACGGAACATGCTATAAAGAAGATTATGTCATAAAATATCCAATCGAATCTATAAAAGAGAAAGATGTTCCATACATAGTAGATAAAAAAATAGGCGAACTGATATCAAAACGTTTAAAACAATACAACGGTAAAGAAAAAGAAGCCTTTAACGAGCCAGTTTATATAGATGATAAACAAAAAATAGCTATACGAAGCGTTCGTATGTTTACAGGTTTATCAGCAGTAGAACCTCTTAAGTATAACAAAAATAGTAATCCCATTGCCTTTGTTAAGCCAGGTAATAACCATCACATAGCAATTTATGTTGATGAGCAAGGAAATAAAATACCTCATTTATGTACATTTTGGCATGCAGTAGAGCGAAAAAAATACGGTATTCCTATAATTATTAAAAATCCCAAAGAGATTTGGGACAAAATTTTAACCGAAAAAGATAAATATCCACAAAGTTTTCTGGAGAAATTGCCTGGTGACAAATGGAAAATATGGTTAACTATTCAGCAAAACGAAAGTTTTTATTTAAATGATAAAAGCATTTTAAACTGTATGGATATAAACAAGTCTCAACTAGCCAAATTCATATATAGAGTTCAAAAAATATTTTATAATGGAAAACAATTAGAAATTTATTTCAGGCATATATATGAAACAATATTAAATGATTCAGAAGGTTCTAGAAAACAACTGAGATTCTATCCCATAAAAAGTATAGGAGGTCTAGAGAAATTAAATCCCAAAAAAATTACAGTAAATCGATTAGGAGAGATTAAAATCTTACAATAAAGGGCGAGTTGCCCCGCCCTGTCTGTTTTCACAACGGTCATAAAAGACCTTATTGTGATTTGCTTCACCGCAAATATATATGTTTTTTAAATAAAAAGTAAATATTAAATTCTTTTTTTTACCTTTTCGGGGGTGTCAATATAAATGCTTTGATCAGCTTTAACACATATTACCACGTATACAACCGAGCCAATGGTACCGAACAATTATTTATAAAAGATCGTAATTACGATTTCTTTTTAAAAAAATGGGACTACTATATATCACCCATCGCAAGCACTCATGCTTGGTGTTTAATGCCTAATCACTTTCATTTTTTAGTAAAAATAAAAGAAGAGGAGGAATTGTTGGCTTATTTTAAATTGAGCAAAAACCTTCAAGGTTTCAACCAAAACCTTGAAGGTTTGGTAAGCAAAAAAATAAGCCAACAATTTTCCAATTTATTTAATTCTTATTCTAAATCGTTTAATAAAGTGTATAATCGCAAAGGAAGTTTATTCATCCCCCGCTTTAAACACAAACTAATTGAAGACGAAACGTACCTTAAACAAATTGTTTTATACATCCACAATAATCCCGTTCATCACGGTTTTACCCAAAACCCACTAGATTGGAAATATTCTTCAATCCATAATTACTTTATTCACCCAAATAAAGAACTCAATCCCATACTGGATTTATTTGACGGTAAAGAAGAATATATGAAGACGCAATTTGATTTTAAAAGTTTAAACCAAAAATTAGAAATTGAGGACGATTAAAGGTAATCTATACACCTTCAAGGTTTTGCTTAGCTCATGCCCAGTGAAACCTTGAAGGTGTAAAAGACAGGATAAAAAAATGATAAAGAGAACTCTATATTTCGGAAATCCGGCAAGCATAAGGCTAAAAGACAAACAGCTTACTGCCGAGGTATTTTTAGAGGGCGAAACCAAAAACGTATCGGTTGCAGTAGAAGATATTGGGATTGTGATAATAGATCATCAACAAATTACCCTAAGCCTTGGAGTTATACAAGCCTTGCAAGAGAATAATACTGCAGTTATTACCTGCGATTACCGGCACATGCCACAAAGCCTTTTACTTCCGCTGGAGGGAAACAGCACACAGCAAGAACGCTACGAAGCTCAGTTGGAAGCCAGCCTGCCCTTAAAAAAGCAATTATGGGCACAAACCGTAGAGGCTAAAATAAAAAACCAGCAAAAACACCTTCAAGGTCTTGGCCATGATGCCGATTACCTGGCCCCCCTTCACAAAAACGTAAAAAGCGGCGATAGCGATAACTGCGAAGCTACTGCCGCCGTATTTTACTGGCAAAAACTTTTTGCCGATATACCGGGTTTTGTTCGCTTCAGGGAAGGGCCTCCACCCAATAACTACCTAAACTACGGTTACGCCATTTTGCGTGCCACCATGGCGCGCAGCATAGTAATGGCTGGCCTTTTACCCACCCTAGGCATTTTTCACAGCAATCGCTACAACGCCTTTTGCCTGGCCGACGATTTAATGGAACCATACCGACCTTATGTAGATAACCTGGTTCGTAACTTAGTAAACGAAAAAGGAATAGTTAAAGAATTAGAAAAAGAACATAAAGCTGTTTTACTTAAAATTCCGGCCATGGATGTGGTAATAGACAAAGAAAAAAGTCCTTTAATGCTGGCCACTCAGCGAACTGCCGTAAGCCTGGTAAAATGTTTTGAAGGAACGCAGAAAAAAATTCTTTATCCCGAATTTGCCACAGGCTAAGGCTCTGTATATAACAAATTGTGCGTTAATAAATCTTAAATAGCTGCCTTATAAGGCGCAGGCTGGCATTTGGTTTGCTAAGGTTTAATAAGAAGCCTGAAAAAACATGAACGTTAACACCGAACGCTTAAATGCATACCGAGTAATGTGGACGCTAGTAATGTACGATTTGCCAACCGAAACTAAAAAAGACCGCAAGGCAGCAGCTCGCTTCAGGAAAGAGCTGTTGCAAGATGGTTTTAGCATGTTTCAGTTTAGCATGTATGTAAGGCACAGCGCCAGCAGCGAAAATGCCGATGTACATAAAAAAAGGGTAAAACGCCTGCTGCCCGAACACGGCAAAGTAGGAATTTTACAAATTACCGATAAGCAATTTGGACAGATGGAAATATTTTTTGGAGCTAAAAAGGCCGATTTACCCGATGTGCCTCAGCAGTTAGAGCTGTTTTAACTGCGTTAGAAATAAAAAAACCGGCACTCAGTCCGGTTTTGTAGCTTGATAAACCCATTTTTTAAATTGAAAAAACAAGGATAAACACCTTAAAACCAGGTTTTTTTGGCCTATATGGTGTTTATCAATAAGTCAAAGATACAATTTGAAAGCAAATCACAACAACTGGTCTACCATCATTTACAACAACTGCGGTGTTTATCAATAAGTCAAAGATACAATTTGAAAGCAAATCACAACTGACCGTAGAATTAAAAGGAACGCTGAAAGGGTGTTTATCAATAAGTCAAAGATACAATTTGAAAGCAAATCACAACGCGGTAGTGATTATGGTATCAAACAAGATGGGTGTTTATCAATAAGTCAAAGATACAATTTGAAAGCAAATCACAACGCCATCAACTATATTAGGGTAACTATCAAGGGTGTTTATCAATAAGTCAAAGATACAATTTGAAAGCAAATCACAACACCTTTGTATTCCATTTGCTTAAAATTTATGGTGTTTATCAATAAGTCAAAGATACAATTTGAAAGCAAATCACAACCATCAGTCTGACCAACTATATAAAGACTATGGTGTTTATCAATAAGTCAAAGATACAATTTGAAAGCAAATCACAAC
>CAZPEC010000009.1:0-61769 GCA_964585565.1 uncultured Akkermansia sp.
GGTAAAAAACACACCAAAACCGGTCATGTTACTTTAATGAAATAAGCAACAATCGCTAAATATATATACTTGAAAGCCCCGCTGATATATAGTGGGGCTTTTTGATTAATTAAAAATCGATTAGTTAAAACTCTTGATTTTTAATATTTCTTTTTATACCTTTTTAGTCAAAATTTTCAGTATTATGAAAGCAAGATATTTATGTACATTTCTTTTGCTAATTGTTATTGCCGTTACTTCTTCTGCAATTGCTCAAAGTGACCGTAGGGCTGGTAAAGGAAAGAACTATCCAGATTCATTTATTATTACGCTAGATGAGCTAAATAATATTTTTGGCGCGAAACAAGGTACACGAATAAACTCAACTAATCGTTACTTGAACAAGGCAGAAGTACTTATAAACACAGTTGTGATTGAAAACAAACAATTAAAACTTAAATTAAATTATTTCAAGCCCGCTCATCTGATTGTTCAAGTAAACGGAGATAATCCTCCAATTATATTTGTAATGTCTGACAAGAACAACGTCTTCTACACTAACAATATGGATGGTAACTTTTCCATAAAAGACAATCAGATTACCATGATAAAATGTTTGAAAGATGATATAATTTCCGAATAACTTAAATTCATTATTACCATGAATAAAATATACTCTCTGATGCTAACTTTGCTGACTGGTGGAATTTGTTTCTCTCAAGTCCCCATTTTGGATAGCGACCCAAGCATAACGAATCGGGTTTTGTATCTTGATTTTGATGGACAGGTTGTTACCGGAACCAATTGGAATACGGCATACAGTACACCCACTATTAATGCGGCTGCATCTACATTAAGCAATGCTAATAAAATTATTGTATGGAAACGTATGGCGGAAGATTTTCGCCCGTTTAACGTAAATGTTACTACTGATGTAGCCAAATTTAATGCAGCTCCGGCTAATAGAAGAATGCGAATTATTGTAACTCCAACCAGCTCCTGGTATCCCAGCGCTGCAGGTGGTGTGGCCTATCTGAATTCGTTCTCTTGGGGGGGCAACCCAGACACTCCCTGTTGGGTGTTTGAAAATGCGCTCAGCTATAATCCAAAAAATGTTGCGGAAGCAGCTTCTCACGAAGCAGGTCATACGTTAAGTTTAAGGCATCAAAGTATTTGGAACGCTTCTTGCGTAAAAACAGCAGAGTATCATAATGGCCTTGGTTCGGGGGTAACATCCTGGGCTCCGATTATGGGGGTGGGGTATAGCAGAAATGTAACAATATGGCACAATGGTCCTAATTCCGTTACTTGTACGGCCCTCCAGTTTGATCATGGCAGTTCAGGTATCACTGGCGCTAATTTTTTATCATACAGAACCGATGATGTTGGAAATACTTATGCGGCAGCAAAATTACTGGTGCTTAGTACACCCGTGGTACTTGACTCCGGTATAATTTCAACGAATACGGATATTGATGTTTTTAAATTTGATTTATGCAACAATCGTTATGTTACCATTGATGTGAAGCCTTGGGCACTTGATACGGTTAATTACAGTGGTGCCAATTTAGATGTAAGATTAACTTTGGTAAATGCTACCACTTCTTCAACTATTGCTGTTGATACCCCCCTTGTAAAACTTAACGCTCTTATAGGAGTAAATTTGGGTCCCGGCTCTTATTACTTTGTAATTGATGGAGGCGGTTCCGCTAATTATTCTGATTACGGAAGCATGGGTTTATATTATATAAAAGTTACTTCTAACAATATACCCGCCATTACCTCTAATTTTAATAATGCCGGTCCTTATTGTACCGGTTCTCCGATTGCATTTACAGATGCTTCCACGGGCTCTCCTACCGCTTGGTCCTGGACACTAACCGGAGGCACCCCTGCTAATTCTACTCAGCAGAATCCACTGGTTACGTACAATACTGCCGGCACTTATTCCATTACATTAAGCGCTTCAAATTCAACAGCTTCTTCCTGTCCTGTTACTAAGACTATTCAAGTTGTTACTTCGCCTACAGTAAACGTAGTGGCTAACCCTTTAACTATTTGTTCCTCTCAATCTGCTACGTTGAGTGCAAGCGGAGCTGCTTCTTATTTATGGAACACCAGTGCCACAACTTCCGTTATTGTGGTAAGCCCTACTGTTAATTCTAACTATACCGTTACGGGAACAACGTCCGGCTGTTCTCAAAGTAAAACAATTGCAATTACCGTAAACCCCCAGCCAACTATTGTAACAGCTGCTTCGGCCTCTGCCATTTGCCAGGGAGCTGTGGCCACTTTATCGGCTTCAGGAGCGAATACCTATACTTGGAGCAATAGTGCCACAACGTCTACAATCTCTGTTAGCCCTAGTGTAACTACTGTATACACCGTTACCGGTACGGGAGCAAACGGTTGCAGCAATACTTCGACTATACAATTGGTTGTTCAGGTATGTTCAGGAATTGACTCTCAAAACATCGAAAATTATGGATTTTCTGTATATCCAAACCCGGGATCAGGGCTTATTATTATTAAACCGGCTGTAACCGATAAT
Organism: uncultured Akkermansia sp.; assembly: GCA_964585565.1. GTDB lineage: Bacteria > Bacteroidota > Bacteroidia > B-17B0 > Aurantibacillaceae > Aurantibacillus. The sequence goes on from CAZPEC010000009.1 coordinate 2,531, forward strand.
TATCAGGCAATATTATATAACCAGCTGGGTCAGATAATACAGAGTACCGAATTAAGTACGATAGAAAATGTACTTGATTTTACATCTGAAGCCAACGGAGTATATCAGTTAATTATTTTAAAAGATGGCAAGAAAGTTGCAGAAGGAAAATTAATTAAACAGTAAGATTTTATGACCCCCCATTAGGTAGTAAAACTTTATTGCCTTATGGGGGGTAATTTCCTTATCAGTTATTTTATTTTTTTCCCAAGTTATACCAATCTATTTTTCTGGTGTAATTCATAATAGCCACCATGGCTGTGAAAAGACCTAAGCTTCCTATTAGCAGAGCATAATTTTCAAGTTGTATAATTACAAACATAAAACCGTACAACAGCAAAAGCATACCTCCAATTGCAGCCGAAACGCGAGTTCCCTTAAATAAATAATAGATAAAGAAAGTTATGGAACCCACTGTCATAATACTGGCAATAAGGTATGCAAGGGAAAATATCATGTACTCACTAAATGAGAGCAGCAGTGTATAAAAAAGGCAAAGCGCAAATCCTACTATGATATAATTGAATGGGTGTATTTTTTTCTGCTGTGTAATTTCAACCAAAAAAAACACCAAAAATGTCAATAGAATTATGAGCATGGCGTATTTAACCGATCGGCTTGTTTTTTGATAACCATCAATGGGCATAATCAAATCAACACCAAAGGAACTATAAGATAAGCCGTAGCTGTTGTCTGTAAAAATCTGAGGATAATTTCTGTTCAGATGAAGGACTTTCCAATTGGCAAGAAAACCTTTCTCGGTAATTTCAGAGCTTTCAGGCAAAAATTGCCCGTTAAAAGCAGGTGTTGTCCAAGATGATTTCATGCCCACCTGTGTGGTTTTTCCAACCGGCACAAAGAATAATTGTTCACTTCCTTTTAAATTTAATTCCAATGATAATTTGTGAGGATTTGTCATAAAGGCTTCGGCATCTTCTATATTTATTGGCGCTATGGCACCGGCCTCAAACAAATCGTGACTTACTATTCCTGGGTTAAAAGATATTTTTTCATTATCCCAGTTCATTTCTAATTTTTCTTTAATGCCTCTCATGTCGGATATTCCCAGTATTAAAGATGCCCGGTTCCATTGTATATTCTCCTTTGGAATATTAAACTCTTTTAAGTTTATTTTCTCGAAATTTGCTTTAATAGTAACTTTTGAGTTATACACTACCACCTCGTAAATGTTTCGATGTCTTTTCTCAGGAAGTATCTCAGCATCAAATTGAACATCTTCCGGTAATAGGTATAAATGGTGCCTGGTGTAACGTAATACTTTTGATGTGTCGCGATAATACTCTATATAGGGCAAAGCAATTATGGGTCCTGTTAGGGTTTGTCGTCCACTCCATTTACTTGAAATTTCATAGAAAACGGTTTCTTGATTTCCTTCTCTTTCCCTAATAAGCTCGCTGGTAAAAATCTGAGGAATAATAAAGAGCAATAATAGTATGAAGATGATAAAACTTTTAATAAATACGTGGTACTTATTAAAGTCACTAGACTCAGAGGATGAATTTTTTTCCATGAATTTTTTATTAAATCTAATGTTTTAGATAAAACTTTATTGTTGTCTTAATTAATTTTAACTAAAAAGGTGGTAATGCAGCGAAAGAAACTTAAAATTTCATTGGTGTGCTGATAGTTGGACGTGCTTTTCGCATTACTCTGCCTTTTTTACCAAATTCATAGCCAAGGGTAAGTTCGTGTGAGCCAAAAGTATTTCCAAATCCGAGTTTGGATATGGTATAATCAAAACTATAGGCCACTTTATATTCCTTACCAAAAGGTTCATACCCTACTATTAAAGCAATACTTTCATTGTTTGGGAAAGCGGCAGAGTATTTTTTGAAGGGTATTCCTCTGTACCAAACAGCTGCCGAAATAAATTTGTGAAAGTATTTTACACCAAGGTCAATTTGGTCGTTTATATTTTGATGCCGGAAATTAAATAAAAAACTTATCGATTGACTTGCTTCCTCGTCTGGGCTTTCTCCTTTTGCAATTTCGTATATATAGGCACCGTGAGCACCTAAAAACAAAGGTAATGTTTGATTGCCTCCTGTTAAACTTATGTTGGGTTGTGTAAGGTGTTTGGCAACAATACCAAACCACATAGTTTTAGAATATAATATCAAGCCGGCTCCTGCATCAAAGAAGTTAATGGGTTCTGCCGTTAAGGCATCTTGAGAAATAGCGGCGCCTGTTATCAGTTGGTCGGTAAAAACAAGTTTAGATAATTCATATTTTCTCTGATGAAAACCTACCTGCAATCCGCTTCGTAAATCAAAAGTGCTGTTAATGCGCATACGGTATGAATAGCTAAACATAGCTTGTGTATTGCTGAGGTTGGAACTTCCTGCCTGATCATACAAAACATATCCTCCAAAACCACTGTTTTTATCATCTAAATTGTAGTCGTATGACACAAAATAGCCGGTAAAAGTTTTTTTAATTCCCGGCCATTGATTTCGGTAAGCAGCGTTTATGCGATGCTCTCCGGTAAGTCCGGTTAGCGAAGGGTTCAGATATACTTGCGTATTATTAAATTGGGTAAACTGTACGTCTTGCGCACGGGTTAGTATACAAGACAAAAACATCACTATGTGTAAAAGCTTTTTCACGTTATTTTTTTATTAGTTTTAGTTGCAGTGCTGTTTCTTCATTCTCCAAGAGTCCCGGTTCAATATCCATCACAATAGGGTGGTAGCCTTCTTCCTGAACGATTAGTTTGTAACTCTTGAACGGACTAATAATCATAACAAATTTTCCCGTACGTGGATTAGAGTTGTATATACCGGTTACCTTATTGGTTTCATTGTCCAGCAGGGTAATTTTACCTTTCCCTAAAATATTATCTTTAAATAAGACACCGTTTTTTACCACTAAATCATTTTCGTTAAAGCGAGTGTCTATTTCATATATGTCAGAAGAACCAAAGCCATCGTTTTTATGTGACGAGTAGTACGCTTTTTGTGCATTTACATTAACAATAAAAAACATATCATCTCCAACCCCGTTTAAAGGATACCCAAGATTTTCGGCTTTAGTAAATTTATTGTTTTCGGCATCATAACTGCTTTTAAAAATATCATAGCCACCCATGGTGTTATGTCCTTGTGAGCTGAAATAAAAAGTACTGCCATCCGGATGCATGAAGGGCGACTCTTCATTTCGGGAAGTGTTAATGTTTGGTCCCAAATTATATGCTGCCGACCACTTACCGTTTGGTAATTTTTTTATCCGGTAAATATCTTTTCCGCCATAACCGCCGGGTCTGTCGCTACAAAAGTAAATTTCACTAGTATCGTTAGTAAAACAAGCGCTCGTTTCATTAAATGTTGAGTTAACTTCCGGTCCTAATGGCTTGGGATTATCCCATTTGCCTTGTTCGTTAAGCCTGCTAATGCATAGCAGCCCGCGAGCACCATCGGCTTTCCGGTAAATGAGTATTTGAAAACCGTCAGGACTTAGAGAAAGACAAGCGTCGTTTACCTCAGTGTTTAAAGGAGCTCCGGCATTTTCTGCTTTTTGCCAAACCTGATTTTGTTTACGGCTTATATATATATCTTCGTAATAATAGCCATATTCGTCTAATTTATCGGTGGTGCCCCCTTTTCTGCGAGATGTAAAATAAAGTACGCTCTCGTCCGAACTTGCTATTGGAATGTAATCCGGATAAGAAGAATTAACCTTTTCGCCCAAATTTTTTATAACAATTTTTTTTGGGTTAGAAACCATTAGTTTTGCGTTTCTGTTAACTTCCAACTGATAGTTTACATCGTCGGATTTGATGTATATATTTTTGAATTTCTTTTTCTTAAGTGTAGTAAGCATGTTCTCGGCTTCGTCGAAATTTTTCTTGGAATGACTAAGCAAAGCCAAACAATATTTACCATCCGGACCCTTAGCATTTTTTAGTCTTGATTCGTGGGGCAACAAACTGTCGGAAATGTAATTAAGATTAGTTTTACAAATAAAGGCTGATACATGGGCATCATCGTTTTTAGGATTTAATTCGATTAGTTTTTCATAACATTTTAGTGCGCTGAAAAAGTCCCCATTTTTGTAAAAGAAGAAAGCGTCTCTTGACAATTTTTTTTGATCAACGAGACTCTGTGCCTTATAAGTAATAAAACAACAAATCAGAGAGGTTATAAAAACAATTTTTTTCAAATTATCGAATTAAAGTAACATTACCCGTTTTATCTAGTTTTTGTCCGTTTGCCAATTCTAAATATACTTTCCAAACATATACGTCCTGGTTACACAAATTACCCTTGTAATAGCCATCCCACCCCTCAGAGGGTTTATCGGTATCAAACATTACTTCACCCCACCTGGAAAATATGGTAAAACGGTATTTTGTGACTCCTTTCATTCTAGGATAAAAAATATCATTATTCAAAGAATTAGGGTCGTAAACCGGACCCGGAGATCCGGATAGATTAGGTGTAAAAGCGTTGGGTATTTCAAAAAAGGAATCATCCAATATCAGAACCGGAGAACTTAGCTTAAAGGTATCTCTGCATCCTCTGTTGCTGGAGGCGAATAAGGTAATTGTGTAACTTCCTTTATTATTGTATGTATAACTGGGGTTTGTTTGATTAGAAGAACCTCCGTCGCCAAACGTCCAGGTATAAGTGCTGGCTCCTGAAGATAAATTGGTTGGACTTACTATTGCACCCGGTAAAAAATACTCGTATGAGCTTAGAGAAAACTCGGCAACCGGTTTTGGAAATACTTTAATAGTTTTAAAAGCGGTATCAATGCATCCATTTACATCCGTACCAATTAATCGAACGTTGTATAGCTTTGTCAAATGCGTTGGGTTATCAAAAAATACAACGGCACTAGGGGTAGTGGCAGAATTTCCGTTATCAAAATTCCACGAGTAGCTGTTTACACCACCGATAGAAGGAAAGATAACTCTTAACCTTGTGCAGCCGCTATCAACACTTGAATTTATTTGAATGTCGGGCTTGGGAAACAAAACAATCGATTGGGTTTGTGTAAAGGAACAGCCCAAAGAATTGGTAGCAACTAACGTTATTACACTTGTTTGAGTTACTCCGGATGTATTCTGAAAATAGTGCGAGCTGTTCGTTGAAGTACTTGTTCCCTGTCCCCCAAAATCCCAAGAATAACTGTTGGCAGCTACAGACTGATTGGTGAAACTGACTGTTTTAGGGGCACATACAGGGCTTACAAATGTGAAAGAGGCAATAGGTCTTGGAAACAAGGTTATATGGAAAGATGAAGAGTCTTTGCATCCGTTTGCACTGGTGCTTACCAGTTTAACATTATAAAAATTGGGCGTTGATCCTCCGGGTAAATTTGTATAAGTTGTGCTGGCCGGATTGGTAGTGGCTGTATGAGAATTGGCAAAATCCCAAAAACTGGATACAAAACCGCTTCCCGTATTGGTAAATGTTACGCTTAAAGGAGAACATCCGCTCGAAGGACTAAAAGAGGCACTAACTACCGGTAAAGGATAAACGCTTATTGGCTTCTTTGTACTGTCAGAACATCCAAATGAGTTAGTTCCGCTTAGCGTAATGGTGTATATAGCATTAGAGGTGGTTGTGTTGCTAAACGTATGAGAAGTATTTGTTGCGCTTGAACCTGAAGTTAAATCTCCGAAGTTCCAGGTGTACGAAGTTGCACCGGTACTGGTATTATTAAGGTTTACCGTAAAAGGATGACAGGCCGCCGTTGGTGTAAACACAAAGTTTATATTGGGTTTTGGGTTTACTGTTACAGGGGCGGTAAAGGTGCTGCTACACTGACTATTGTTTACATTTAAGGTAACAGTAAACGTTCCCGATGTACTATATGTATGAGATGGATTAACAATAAATACAGGCGGACTGGCGTCTCCAAAATTCCACGTATAAGTTAAACCGGTTAGTGGTGGTGGAGCAATCGATTGGTCGGTAAAGTTAGTGGCTGCGTTTAAACAAACGGGAGATTGTGTAAAAGAGGCTGTAGGGAAAGGAAACACACTTACTGTTTTTTGCGCTAAATGAGTGCAACCGTTCGTTGCTGTTACAACTAATGAAATAGTATAAGTACCTGTTGTAGTATAATTTTGAGCAGGTGGAGTAGATAGCGTGGATGTTACGCTGTTGCCAAAATTCCAATTCCAACTTGCTGCCGAAGACGATAAATCGGTAAATGTTACATTAGTCAGCGTGCCGCATGCAGAAACCGGAGTCATGGAGAAATTGGAAGTTGGCGATGGGAGTACGTTAATTACCACCGCATCGGTGTCATGGCAGGAATTGTGAAAAGGGACAATAGCGGCATGTTTAACCGTGTAAGTACCCGGAGCTGAATAACTGTGTGTTACAGGACCTGCCGGCTGAGTGGAAAACCCCGGTAAATCACCAAAATTCCATTTATATACGGCCCCTGCGCTGCTGGCATTGGTAAACGTAAGAAAAGCACCTGTGCAATGTGGAGTGGGCGGAGGGATGATGGAAGCCGTTGGGGCGGTAAAAATGTTTACGGTTAAAGAGGCATTTGTAACACCACAATAACTGCTGTCGTATAACACAACCTGGTATGAACCACTGTTAGGGAAAGCAACAGTAACAGGATTAGATGGAGGATAAACAGCCCAATCTACAATAGAATCGTTAAAACTGTTATACGCCCAGTAATTACCCAAAAACCATTTTCTTTTACGCGGAAAAGTATTGCCCTGGCTGATACAATTAGGTGTTGTATTGGCAGAAAAAGTAAATGTGGCACCAAGTGGCCAGCACTTAATGGTAGTTGAAGTAGTAATGGCCGCCTGATCTTTTTCAAAAATGGAAATATTCATGGTTGCCACACTGGTGCTGGTAAACGTACAGTAATTCCAGGCTTTTAAGGTAACAACCGTTTGACAAGTGGGCTGACCTGCGGCGTAGGTGTGATTGGTTACTGATGCGTGATTTAGATAATTATAATTTTGTAAGGGAGTATTATCTCCAAAATCCCAAGAATATTTTGTTGTTGGGCTGTTGTTGGTGCTGTTGTTTATCAACTGAAAGTTTCCGGGAGCGCAAGCAGTGGTTGAACCCAACGCCGGCACAGAAATTCCGGCCGTAACCGGAAGTTCCATAACTACCACCCCGGTAAGCGTGCAATTTTGTGATGGAATCATCAATTTTACAACAAATGTATCAATGGTAGCCGTGTAAACATGTGTAATGGTGGTACTGGCGGTATAACTTGCCGCGTTGTGTGGCGTACTTAAATCACCCCAATCTATCGTATAAGCACCCCACGATGAGTTGGATTGAAAATTAAGCGTGTAATTAGAACCACTGCAACTTATCCAGTATGGATTACTGCTCAGATTGTTAAGCCCATCATAAACCTGAGGACATTGTGCCTCGGAAATTTTAAACAAAAAAAGGGCAAAAAGCGAGTAAAAAAATCTATTCACTGTTTCTTCATTTATAGTTTTTGCAGGCTGTAAGCCGGGTTCTGTTGCATTTTTACCATAGGCAAGAAATGCACAACTATCATTTATCTAATCAGCCTACCCATCGCACTTTCCTTTCGGAAAAAGGCGGGAAACCTTTATGCGACTTATTTGGCCTTTCAACATCCGAGGTTTTCCAAACGATTTTGTTGCCAAAATCGCTTGTGGGCTCTTACCCCACATTTTCACTATCACCCGCTTTCGATGAAACATCAAAAGAGGCTACCTGGTTTCTGTGGCACTTTCTGTTACACTGGTTTTTGACCTGTGCACCCCCGCTTTCACGGGGCGGATTTCCCTGTGTTGCCCGGACTTTCCTCTGTACGCTAACGCACAGCGATAGTTCACCTGCGTTCTAAAAGTACAAAAAAAATATTAATAGCAATAGTCCGATTAAAATTAACCGAAATAAACAAAGAACTTCTCGTATCTGTCAGTTGCCTATATTTACAAAAATTTTTCTTGAAAATAGCTTTAATAACCGATGGTATATGGCCTTACGTAATGGGGGGCATGCAAAAGCATTCCTACTATCTTTGTAAGTATTTAGCTAAGCAAAAGGTACAGGTTGATTTGGTACATTTTAATCGCAGCAATTTTGATATAAGCCGGCTAGAATTTTTTTCGCCGGATGAGAAAAAGTATATCAATTCGATAGAGGTTGATTTTCCAAGTTCATTTAAATTTCCCGGTCATTATCTTTATAATTCTTTTGTACATGCCAAACGTATATATCAACGCCTTAAACCCACACTGAACGAGTATGATTTTATATATACCAAAGGATTTACGGGTTGGGTAATCATTAATCAAAAAGCTTCGGGCAAGCCTAATTTACCCAAGATTGGAGTTAATTTTCATGGATATGAAATGTTCCAAAAAGCTCCCGATTTTCTTTCTTATTTAAAACATTTATTGCTCCGTTTGCCCGTTAAAAAAATATCACAGAGGGTAGATACGGTATTCTCTTACGGAGGAGGAATTACATCAATTATTAAATCGTTGGGTATTCCTGAAAGTAGAATTATCGAAATTCCATCGGGTGTAGAGGAAACGTTTATAACAAAAAATATAAAACCTTGTTATGAGGGTTTAAACTTGCTTTATTTGGGAAGGTATGAACGAAGAAAAGGAATAAGCGAACTTTCAGAGGCCTTGCTTAATTTTAAAAAAGGGCAGTATAAATTTCAGTTTCATTTCATCGGACCTATTCCCGACAGTAAAAAAATAAAACATGAACAGGTTGTGTATCACGGAGAAATAAGAGATCCGGAAAAGTTAAGGCAAAAAATAAGTGAATGTGACGTATTGATTTGTCCCAGTTATAGCGAAGGTTTTCCAAATGTTATATTGGAGGCAATGGCTCTGGGCTTAACGGTGGCAGCAACTGATGTGGGAGCAGTTCGAATACTGGTGAATGAGAAAAATGGTTATTTATTAAAAGATAACAGCCCATCTACGCTTTATCGTTTAATCGAGAGTTTGTGCAATACAGATAAAAAAGTTATAGATGATAAAAAAGAAGAAGCTTTGAAGTACATACAGATGCGGTTTAGTTGGGAAAAAATAATTCATCAATTGCTTCAAAAGATAAACTCTTTCAAAGATTGATTATGAGCAATTTGGATTTACCTTCCATGACTTTTTGTTAAATTTATAGGTCCAATTTTGGAGCTAATTTATTTTTTCGTAACTTTAGGCTATTAATACATTAATGTTAAGCTAAAGAACAACAGTTATGAAAAAACAATTACTCTTAGGCGGTGCGCTTCTGCTATCCGCAGTCGCCTTTCCGCAAAATGCAAGAAAAATCCAACCAAGTGGTGTATCCGACATGGCCGAAAGGTTGGCTGCCAAATATGCCGTAATTAATTCTCCGGTTGAGTCGCCCTCCGCAGGTACAGCTAAAGTTGCGCTTCCTAACGTGGGCGTTTCGGGAGCTTCTACCTCCGAGGCATCAAGTCCCTTGGTTTCTGCAACCTTTACGCTTATGTCGGGTTCTATGAATATTTTTGGTATGCTGGTATCCAACAGTAAGCCGCTTTCTTATAATCGCTACTTACAAACTGTTTGCTTTATCCAGCGTAAGAGCTCAACTTATCAGGCTTCTCCTGCCGGTGATAGCAATACTGGTACCATATTAGGATATTTAGGTAAAAATAATGGTACTATGTGGGATAGTACTGTAATTTGGGCTAATGCTACCAATCAAGCTCGTTATCCTCAGGGCGGAATATACAATCCTCCAGGAAATACCGACATAGCAAATGCTTATGTTGTCGGTACAGGCCCAGTAACTACAGGATCCGGATGGGTAGGAAGTTGGTACGCCAGTAAAATGTACGGAACGGGTGGCACCAACTCTGCCGGACCAGATCAACAGTTTTTTTCTAACGGAGGTCCTTTTAACTCTACTACCTCTCCGAACATGACTAAGCACGACTTTCCTCGCTACAACTTTGCTGTTACAGATGATGGTTTGATGCGTACTGCCGGTACTCTTTATCAGGACGTGAATGGTACTACTACCTTGGCTCAGAATATTCGTGGGGCTTTGGTAGCTAAAGGTACCTTTGTTTCTGGTGTTTTCACCTGGACTCCGGACAGTTTCTTGCCTCCTTGTATCATGCGTTCAGAAGGAACCAAACAACTTTGGGGCCAGCCTTACGTGGCGTTTAATGAGGCCGGTACGGTTGGTTATGTAGTAATGATTGGTGCCCGCCAGGGAGCTACATTGGCTAACAAAGGTTGGCAGCCCATCGTTTATAAAACTACTAACAGCGGTAATACCTGGGCATTGGTAAACGGTATAGACTTTAACTCTACCGGTTGGGATCAAATCTTAAACTCTATGGCAACTGTTAACACAAGTTCAACCCTCGCTGTTCCTTTCTTCAATGTGGGCGAGGGTATAGACGTTGCTGTGGATGCTAATAATAAGTTACATATCTTCTCAACTGTGGTGGGTACTGCCAGAACACACGATGATTCCTTGGCTTATACCTGGCAGTTTACTTCTGAAGGTTATGGTTGGTTACATCAAAATACTGCTCGTCCGTACCTGATTGACTTTATGGGGGATGGAGCTGGAGCTTGGTCACATGTTATTGTAGACTCTGCTTCTACAGAAGGACCTTCCTCACAGTCCGGTGGACCTGGGTTTAATTCTAACCCATGGGCAAACCAAGGTCAAACAAATCCTGTTGCTTCTGATTTACGCCTACAAATTGGCCGTAGTTACGACGGACAGTATATAGTATACTCTTGGGCTGAGTCTGATACTACTTTAACTACCGGTTCTAAAAAGTGGAACGAGTTCCCCAACATCAAAACCCGTGCTTACCGTGTTTGCGACGGAAAAGTTAGTACCGATGAATACGGTATACCTGCTACTTCAGCCGGTGGTATGAATAGCAATGGTGCCGTAAAAGATAAGGCATATTTTCACTATATGAGTTCTCAGGTAATGGCAGGAGCCAGCACCTCTACCAGCGCAACATTTACCGTTCCTTTTACCGTTACCAACAACAGCTCTACCGACGGGGGAGCTAGCGTTAGAACGCTATACTGCAATGCTGTTATAGGTTTCGCCTTCCCAAGTGCAGCTTGCGGAAATACTATCACTACATCGCTTAACAAGTATGACAAAAATGCTGTTACCACTCGTTTGTACCCCAATCCTGCTAAGGATAATGTTACTATAAATGTAACTCAGGGACAAGCTAACGACATTCAAGTTGAGTTGTACAATGCTCTTGGTCAAAAGGTGGCAACTGCTACAGGCAAAGGGTATATTGGTGAGAACAATATTAACATGAGTGTAAGTGGCCTTAATGCCGGAGTTTACTTCGTAAAAGTTAAATCAGGCAACTATGAAACTACAAACAAATTAGTAGTAGAATAATTGTAGACCACAGTTTTTTACATTAAAAACCCGCTCTTTAAAGAGCGGGTTTTTATTTTGTGTGAATATTTATTTTTTGTAAATTTATCGTAAAACCAAGTTAATATTATTTATCATGAAAAAACAATTACTGTTGAGTGGAGTTTTACTTTTTTCCTTAGGAAGCTTTGCTCAAAACCAAAAAGCAAGGCCTTCAGGTTTTGTAAAAATGAGTGAGAGGCATTTTGCCTATGGTTTACCCATTGAAAAACAAGATGCCCAACGGGTAGCTTTGCCGGCGAATAACCCTCAACCTATAGAAAATTCACAAACGTCAGAAAGTGCTTCAAGCCCCATTTTGAGTGCTAATTTTCAAGTGATTTCAGGCTCTATGAATGTTTTTGGGATGCTAATCAATAACCAAAAGCCGCTTCAATACAGCCGATATGTGGATGCCGTTACCTTCATTCAACGTAAAAGCCAAAGTTATACACCAACACCACCCAGTAATGGTAACTCAGGTACCATGGTGGCTATGATAGGTAAAAACTACGGAACCGTATGGGATAGTACCTGTATATGGGCCGATGCCACTAATGCAGGACGTTATCCTCAGGGAGCTATTTACAATCCTCCCGGAAATACTGATATTGCAAATGCTTATGTTGTAGGTACGGGTCCGGTAGTAAGTGGAAGCTGGATTGGAAGTTGGTATGCCAGTAAATTAATCGGTCCTGCCGGAACTACCTCTCCTGGAGCCGATCAGCAGTTTTTTCCCAACGCCGGAAGTTTTTCAACTACAACATCGCCTACCATGACTAAGCATGACTTTCCTGCTTTTGGTTTTGCCTCTACCGACGATGGGGCTGTTAGAACTTTAGCTAGTGTAGTAAACGACCCCAACGGTACGTCAAATTTAGCTTATGGCCCCCGTGGAGCATTTATTGGAAAAGGAACATTTAATGCTGGTGTGTTTGTTTGGACTCCCGATACGCTTATTCCTCCGGTGGTGACTCGCACAGACGGTTCAAGACAGTTATGGGGGGGGCGTATGATGATGGCATGGAATGATCAGGGAACTATTGGTTATGTAGTAATGATAGGTGGCCGTCAGGGAGCTACCGGTTCTAATGTAGCATGGCAACCTTTAGTTTATAAAACAACTAATAGTGGAAACACTTGGGCTTTAACAAACCCTATTAATTTTAACGGACCCGGTTTTGATAAAGTTCTAGATGGGTTACAAACCATTTCTACCAGTACCATTATTGCAGCTCCTTGGTTTGATATGTCGGAAGGAGGAGATTGTACTGTGGATAAAGACGGTAAATTACACATTGTGTGCCCGGTAAAAAGTGGTTACAGCAATCATCAAGATTCTTTGGATTACACTTATACCTTTTATTCAGGAAACAGCTATAGTTGGTTTTTTGTAAATCACGGGTGGCCTTATGTATTTGATTTTTATGGAGACGGCTCGTCAAACTGGGCGCTGCATACAGTAGATTCTTTAGGAACAGAAGGTCCTTCAGATCAATCAGGCGGACCCGGGTTTAACTTTAATCCTTGGGCAAATCAGGCTCAGGCTAATCCGGTCTCATCTGGTATGCGTTTTCAAATGTCACGCTCTATCGGAGGAGAATATATATTTTACACCTGGGCAGAATCAGACACCTTGCTAACAACCAGTTCTAAGAAGTGGAATGAGTACCCAAATATCAAAATGCGTGCACTTCGCGTGTGCGATGGTGCAATAAGCACAAATGAGCTAACTGTAACATCACCCTCTGTTGGCTTTAATCCAAAAGTTAGAGATAAGGCCTTTTTCCATTTTGTTTCTCCAACATGTAAGGCTGGTTCTGCAACAGCTTCCGCTGTTACAGCTACCGTTCCGATTACGGTAACGAATAATGATATTACGGATGGAGGAGCTCCGGTAAGAACCTATTACGCCAACGTAACCGTTCAGTTTAATTTTTCAAGTAATCCCTCCTGTCTGTCAACCGTTGGGTTAACCAAGGTATCGGATGTAAACGAGGTAAAGTTATTCCCGAACCCTGCCATTAACTCGGTTAATATAGAGGTAACACTAAATAATAGTGCCAACTACGAGATACAAATGGTGAATGCCTTAGGCCAGCTTTTACATTCCGAAAGCAAATCCGGTTTTGCAGGAAGCAACAGCGCAGTAATTGCTCTTAACAATATAAATTCGGGTATTTATTTTGTAAAAATTAAAACCACACAAGGAGAAACCGTTAAGAAACTTATTGTAGAGTGATATAACATTGTTTTTAAGCCTAAAAACCCTCGGTATACCGAGGGTTTTTGCTTTTAGTCAAGAGACTTCAATAGAAAATTTTAGCATTTACATTAAATTAAAATGGGAAAAAATCCATGTCCCAAAAAACATTAACTTTGCAGCCTAATTTTTTAGAAAGTGGACAGGAACTCATTAATAGGCCTGGGGCTTATAGCAGTAATTTTGGGAGTTTGGCTTTGGTTTAGCGGCCCAAGCAAGGAACAGATAGCTCGTAACAAATTTGTTAAAGATTCTGTTGAACAGGTTAAGAGAGAGCAAGAACTAAAGATTTTACAGGAAGATATTGCCAGACAAAAACAGCAAGACTCATTATCCTCAGGCATTGTGTCTTCAGTTGAAATCGTTTCTGACTCCGTTAAGCAAAGCTTAAAAAAAGAATATTACAAAGATTTTGAACCGGCCACAGAGGGAACCCCGGAGTATTTTACTATTGAAAATGACTTATTAAAACTAACAATAGCCGGACGTGGGGCCGCTATTGTAAAGGCTGAGCTGAAGAATTTTCACAGAGCTGACGGGCAGGCACCACTCGCCCTTTTTGAACCCGATTCCACTCAGTTTTCTTTAAAAATTAATGCTTATGAACGCTCGAGGGTGTTTAGTACGGATAGTTTTTATTTCAAGAAAGTTGATGCATCGGCCGGTAAAATAACACTCCGCTTACAAACTGCTAAGGAAAACAGTTACATTGATTTTACTTATTCTCTTTCACCCGGTTCTTATAAGGTACAAAGCGAATTTGTATTTAAAAATATGCAGCAAATTATTACGCCTACCGAAGATCAAATGCAGTTAAACTGGGCTATGTTGCTTCCCTCACAGGAAAAATACATTGTAAAAGAGAAGGAGGTTGCCACCATATATTATAAAAACACTATAGATAAACCGGATAACATCAATCCCTTTAGGGAGGAGGAGTTGAGTATTAGTGAAGCTGATATTAAGTGGGTTAGCTTTAAGCAGCAATTTTTTAATTCAACAATCATTGCTTCAAATTCATTTGCTAAAGCAGGAAGCTATGTGAAATCTTCCTTGCGCGAAAACTCTCCTAACATTGTAAAGGCTTTTTCAACAGAGCTGGGAATCCCTTTCAATCACGGCGCTTCAGAAAAGTTTTCATACAGTTTTTATTTTGGACCGAATGATTACAATATATTGAAGTCTTTGAATGAGGATTTGGAAAAAATTATCCCCACAGGTTGGTGGATTTTTAGCTATATCAATAAGTGGTTAGTAATTCCTTTGTTCGATTCTCTCTCCTTTATGAATATGGGAATTGTGATACTTATTTTGACGCTAATAATAAAAGTTTTGTTGCTTCCTATTGCATACAAAACATATTTGAGTGGTGCTCGAATGCGCGTATTAAAGCCTGAATTGGACGCGCTTAATGCTAAGTTGGGAGATAAGGCCGACCCCATGAAAAAGCAGCAGGAGCAAATGACTTTATACAGAAAAGCAGGAGTAAATCCCTTGTCGGGATGTATTCCTTTATTGCTTCAATTTCCTATACTAATTGCTTTGTTTGCCTTTATTCCTGCTGCAATACAGTTGCGTCAAAAAGGCTTTTTGTGGGCAGATGATTTAAGTACCTATGATAGTATTTGGACCTTTGGTGACCTGCCATTCATAGGTTGGGCTTACGGTGATCATGTGAGTTTGTTTGCCTTGCTCATGTTCATAAGCACAATCATATATACCTACATGAACAGCAATTTAATGCCCCAACAGAACAACCAAATGCCCGGCATGAAGTTTATGATGTATTTTATGCCGGTTATATTTTTGGCGGTGATGAACAAATATGCTGCCGGGTTAAGCTGGTATTACTTTTTAGCCAATATGATTACATTTCTGCAAAATTTTATAATGAAAAAGGTAATAAGCGACACAAAATTAAGGGCCGAGATTGAAGCTAATATGAAAAAGCCGGCCAAAAAATCAGGATTTCAGAAGCGTTTGGAGGAAATGGCACGTAAGCAGCGAGAGCTTCAAAAGAGATAAGTCTCCTTATTTAACAGACTTTTTAAGAAAAGCATTTAATGCTTTAAGCAGGTTTTTTGCTTCCTGATCTTTTAGTTGAAGTCCCAGTCTTATCTGTCTCCCCTGGCATTCGAACTTTATTCGTTCTCCGCCTTTTATCCAAAAACTTTGATTAATGAAGTCTGAAAAATTATGGTTGGCCGTGTCGATATACTCAAAAGATTCTATTAGTTCTCTGTCAAACTTTTTTATTCTTCCTTTTCCGTTTACCTCTTGTTGGTAGTGAACAAAGCCATTTTGAATCCACAGCTTTTCTCTGCCCCATCGTCGCCAAATAAAAGCTCGGGTAATTTTAAATTCGAAATAAAGCCAGAAAGACAAGTATACTATTGTAAATAGTTTTTGTTCTTTAGTTTGCAGCTTAAAGTAGTAGGCCATTACAATAACTCCGCAAACTGTCCATGCCATCAGCCATAAAAACATAAAAAATAGTTTTTTGTTATCGCGTGCGGGTAAAATAACCACGCTAAGTAGGCCGTCTTTTTCTAAAATACTTATTCTTTCTCCGATAATTTTCAATTTAACAAAAAATTAGATGATGAAGAGGTGTTTTGCAAATTTACATATCTTTATTTCCTTACAAAAAACATGATGGCCTCTGTTCCGCGGTTAAAACTTTTGGATGTGATTATGCTGGTGTCGGGCAGCATGATAGGTTCCGGTGTTTTTATTGTAACAGCCGATATGTCTCGAACATTGGGCTCTGCCTTCTGGGTTATGGTGTGCTGGGCACTAAGTGGATTAATTACCCTTTTAGCGGCCCTCAGTTACGGAGAATTAAGTGCCATGATGCCACAGGCCGGCGGACAATTTGTATACATTAAACGGGCATTTGGCAGTTTGGTAGCTTTTGTTTACGGGTGGACTGTGTTTATGGTTATTCAAACCGGAGTAATAGCTGCCGTGGCGGTTGCTTTTGCCAAGTATATGGGTGTTTTGTTTCCGGTTGTTGGTGAGCAGCACGTAATAATATCTTTGGCAGGATTTACTTTCAATTCAGCAGATTTAGTTGCTTTACTTTCTATCTGCTTACTTACGTTTATTCATACCCGAGGAATAAACTACGGAGCCGTTATTCAGCGAATTTTTACTTTTACCAAAATAGCAGCTTTATTGGTACTGGTTATTTTGGGCTTTAGCAAACTTTTTGGAGATAATTTTCTCGCTCAGAATTTTTCCAATCCTTTTCAAGCTGCATCTTACCATGTTCAGGATGGATTTGTTAGCATGAACGGATTAGCCATTGTTTTTGCTTTAGGATCTGCCATAATTGGAGCTTTATTCAGCAGCGATGCCTGGAATAACGTTACTTTTTTGGCCGGAGAAATAAAAAATCCGGCTCGCAATCTGCCGATTGGCTTAACGGTGGGGGTTTTATTGGTAACAATACTTTACATATTGTCTAATTTAGCGTATTTTATTTTATTACCGCTTAAGGGCTCTCCGGATGCTACCGGAACCTTGGAACAGGGAGTTATGTTTGCCACTAACGACAGAGTAGCTACCGCCGCCCTATTCCCTTTTTTTGGAGAGGCATCGGCATACTTAATGGCAACACTAATTGTTGTTTCCACTTTTGGATGTAACAACGGAATTATTTTGGCAGGTTCCAGGCTTTTTCAGGCAATGGCAAAAGATGGGCTCTTTTTTAAAATTGCCGAAAAACTTAATGGCAGCGGTGTTCCTGCAGTTTCTTTATGGATACAGTGTTTGTGGGCTTGTTTGTTGTGTTTAAGCGGCTCTTACGGTCAGTTGCTCACTTATGCCACTTTTGCTTCTTTACTTTTTTATGTAATAACCATATCAGGCTTATTTGTTTTAAGGAAAAAGGAGCCTAATACCCACAGGCCTTATAAAGCCTGGGGATATCCTATTATTCCGGCATTATATATACTTATTACATTGGGCATTTGCTTAAATTTATTGTGGTTTAGTTTTATAAATGCTATAATAGGAGTTGCTATTATTTTGTTGGGTATTCCGATTTATTTTTTGTTTAAAAAGTTTCGGTTTTGAAAAAAATTTTGTCTTCATATTTTGGGTTTAATAAACAACAACGAAACGGACTTTATGTACTTTGTTTTATCTCGATAATTTTTTTTGTGCTGAGGTTAAGTCTCGATTACTTTATTAAACCTGACGATGTTATAATTGAAGATGTAGAGCAATATGAAAATCTTGTAGACAGCGCCATACAAAAGAAATATAAAAGAAAAAGTTATAGTAGAGGCGGGGAGAAGTTATTTGTTTTTGATCCCAATACGGTTACAAAAGAAGAGTTGATTAAACTTGGATTTTGGGAAAAAACTGCCGAAACTTTTATAAAGTTCAGAAGCAGAGGCTTTGTGTTTAGGAAAAAAGAAGACTTGAAAAAAGTATATGGCATTTCCGAAAATTTTTATAAAAAACTGGAGAGTTATATTGTAATTAAAGACGTATCGAAAGCTTCCGGAATTTTTTCCAAATCAGAAGATAAATCCGATAACAGGCAAAAGCTAGAAATCAATCAGGCCGATAGTATCTCAATTATAGCATTAAAAGGGGTTGGTCCCTCATACGCCAAAAGAATTATGAAGTATCGCACCATGCTAGGAGGATTTACAACCATGGAACAATTAATGGAAGTATATGGTATGACGAGCGAACTATATGAATTGTTATGCAAACAGTGCATAGTAAATAATGAATTGGTACAGAAAATAAACTTAAATACCGCCGATTTCAGAGTAATTAACAAGCATCCCTATATAAGTTACGAATTAACTAAACTAATCGTTCAAACAAGGCAAAAAAACAGGTTAAACACAGCTGTTTTTTCGGAGCTTGTTCAGGATGATGAACTGGTTAAAAAACTGCTTCCCTATGTTGAATTTTAATTGCATAAACGGAGGTCCTTGTTCTTCATAACATAAAAAAAATCAGTAAATTAGCCTTCCAAGGCTAACAAATATGAATGAGAAGCAAAGAACAATCAAAAAATCAGTTTCGTTAACAGGGGTTGGATTGCATACCGGACAAAAAGTTACCCTTACCTTCTGTCCGGCTCCCGAAAACCATTGGTACAAGTTTCAACGTGTTGATTTGCCGGAGCAGCCGATTATTGAAGCGGATGCTGATTTGGTTTCGGATACCTCCAGAGGTACTACCTTGGAAAAAAACGGAGTAAAAGTACATACAACCGAGCATGTGTTGGCGGCTTTGGTAGGGATGGGTATTGATAATTGTTTGATACAGGTAAATGGGGCAGAAATGCCCATTATGGATGGAAGTTCCATTAAATTTATCGAGGCTCTGGAAAGTGCCGGAATAGCTGAGCAAGAAGCGGAAAGGGAATATTTTGTTTTGCAAGACAATATCACCTACGAAGACCCGATTAAAAAAGTAGAAATGCTTGCCGTACCTCAGGAAACATATCGAACTACGGTAATGGTAGACTATAACAGCGATTTGTTGGGAACACAACATGCCAGCATCTACAAAATAGAGGAGTTTAGGGAGGAGATAGCCCCTTGCCGAACCTTTGTTTTTTTACACGAGCTGGAGATGTTACTTCAGCACAACCTCATTAAAGGAGGAGACCTGGATAATGCCATCGTAATGGTAGATAAGGAAATACCTAAGGAAAAATTAGATTATCTTAAAAAGGTATTCAACAAACAAGATGTGGAAGTAAAAGGACGCGGCGTATTAAATAATACAAAACTTCATTTCTACAATGAGCCGGCCCGCCATAAATTACTTGATATAATTGGCGATTTAGCATTAGTGGGCAAGCCAATGAAAATACATGTGTTGGCCGCCAGACCCGGGCATGCCGGTAATGTGGCTTTTGCAAAAAAAATTAAAGAAATAATAAAACAGGAGAATTTACGCAAAAAGAAAAATATTCATGAACCTTATGATTTGAATAAGCCTGCTTTGTATGATATCAATAAAATTCAAAAAATACTACCCCATCGCCAGCCATTTTTATTTGTAGACAAAATTATGGAAATAAGCGAGGAAGGTATTGTTGGAGTAAAAAACGTGAGCATGAACGAGGAGTTTTTTAAAGGACATTTTCCTGAGTCTCCTGTTTTTCCGGGTGTTATCCAGATAGAAGCAATGGCCCAAGTAGGAGGAATATTTGCGCTTAGTAAAGTTCCCGATCCGGAAAATTATCTTACCTATTTTATGAGCATTGATAAGGTAAAATTTAAACAACAAGTGCTTCCCGGAGATACAATTGTATTTAAACTCCAGCTTATTTCACCTATTCGCCGGGGCATTGTTCATATGCGTGGAGAGGCCTTTGTAAGAGAAAAACAAGTAATGGAGGCAGAAATGATGGCCTTGCTCTCAAAAGTAAAAGGAAAGGAAGTTAAACAAACAGTGGAGGCCTGACAACATGGTATCAAATCTTGCCTATGTACATCCCAAAGCCCGCCTGGGTAATAATGTAACTGTTGAGCCATTCGCCATGATACACGGCGATGTGGAAATTGGTGATAATTGCTGGATTGGTTCCAACGCGGTAATTATGGATAAATCGCGTATAGGAAAAAACAATAAAATTTTTCCGGGAGCCGTGATTGGCGCCATTCCCCAAGATCTTAAATTTAAAGGAGAGGAAAGCCTCGCAGAGATTGGAGATAACAACACCATTCGTGAGTTTGTAACCATTAATAGAGGAACTGCCGACAGAATGACCACCAAAATAGGGAATAATTGCTTATTAATGGCCTATACTCACTTGGGGCATGATTGTATTTTGGGAAATAATATTATCGTTGCCAATAACGGAAATTTGGCAGGGCATATAACAGTAGAAGATCATGTAGTAATAGAAGGAGTAGTGGCTGCCCAGCAGTTTGTAAATATTGGAGCACATTCTTTTATTGCGGGTGCTTCGCTGGTAAGGAAAAGCGTACCTCCATACATACGTGTAGCCAGAGAGCCTTTGCAATTTATAGGCGTTAATACCATAGGGTTAGCCAGAAGAGGATTTGATAAAGAAACCATAAAAAACATAGAAGACATTTATCGTATAATATTTGTTCGAGGTCATAATATCACCAACGCACTTGAAGTTGTTCAGGCAGAAATTCCCGAAACCCCCGAAAAAAAACAGATACTTGATTTTATAAGAGCCCAAAAGGACGGTATCGTAAAAGGAATTTAAATTTTGGAAAATTCGATACGAATAGTTCTTAACAATATATCCAAAAAATTTGGTCGGGAGTGGATTTTTAAAAATATCAGTATAGAAATTAAACCTGCTGAGAAATGGGTTGTATTGGGGGGGAATGGTTCAGGAAAGTCTACCTTTTTGCAGTTACTGTCGGGGTACATTACACCCGACGCAGGACAGCTTAGTTTTTTAAATGAAAACATTACACTCTCAAGTGATGCCATTCCTTATTATGTTTCTTTCGCATCCCCGTACTTACAGTTTAATGAGGAACTAACTTTGGGCGAATTAGTAAGCCATTTGACTCTTTTCAGGAAATATCATGCTTCCATGGATAAGCAGCAGATAGCACAAATTTTGGAGTTGGATAAGCACACAAACCTCCCGCTTAAAAACTTTTCAAGCGGAATGAAGCAGCGGGTAAAGCTTGGCTTAGCCATACTGGATACTGCCCCTGTACTTTTACTGGATGAACCTGCCAGTAATTTAGACGCAAATTCAATAAAGTGGTATCAGCAGATGATAAAATTGTATGCTAAAGAAAAAACTATCGTAGTTTGCTCCAATGAGATTGCTGATGAGTTTTCCTTTTGTAATCATTTTTTAAAAATTACCGAGTATAAACCGATTATTAAACAAAAAGATTATTTGTAAATTTGTATATGGCAAAACCCCTGGATTTGAGCGACTTGTTTATTATTGCTTTTATTGCTGTTGTTTTTTTTACGGGAGCCTACACTGTTTTTAAATTTATGCGTAATAAAAATTAATGTTGTTTTATAATTACATATTGTTTCTGAATTTAGGAGGTGGAGAGATAGTCCTTATACTATTTGTGATTCTATTGCTGTTTGGAGGAAAAGGCATACCTAATGTGGCAAAAACTCTTGGCAAGGGTATTCGTGAATTTAAAAATGCCACAAACGATATTCAAAAAGACATCAATCAAAGTACGGGGGGGCTTGCCAAGGAGGTAGAAGAGCATATACAAGTTGTAAAAAAAGAAATTGATTTTGAGAAAGAGTAGATTCCTTTTTTTGCTGGTTTTTACCGGTATTATCTCCATAGCTCAAAACACACCAAAGAAAGTTAAGATAAAGGCGAGAGAAAAGATTTACTTCCGGCAGGTAGCAGCTGATAACGACACGCTTATATTAAAGAACAAAAGTGATGTTTTTTATTTTTGGTTAAGTGATGACCAAAAATCCCGTGTGGAGCTCAGAATTTATAATGCTACATTTCAAAAGATATACGAAGACAGTTTGTATAAGTTAATTTATACGCCCGGGATAAAGTATCATGTTGTATATAAGCAAGACTGGAAAAGAAATTTTAAAGAGGATAAATTAGTTCAGTTTACTGAAATTGATGGAACAACGGAATTGAATAAGTCCCGTATACTTATTGAATTTTTTGATGTAATAGAAAATAAATATTTGTTCGTGAATGGCTACCATTACAAAGAAGAATGAGGTATATACTATACCTCATTCTTGAATTTTAAGATTCCTTATTTGTTCAGATCAAACCCATCAAGATTCATTACTTTTGTCCATGCCGCTACAAAATCTCTTGCAAATTTTTCCTTTGCATCACTACTTGCATAAACTTCGGCAATAGCTCTTAGCTCTGAGTTAGAACCAAAAATCAAATCAGCTCTGGTGGCTGTCCACTTGGTTTTTCCTGACTTTCTATCAATTCCTTCAAAGTCTTCTTTGCTCTCTGAGGTTGACTTCCATTCGGTACTCATGTCGAGCAAATTAATGAAATAGTCGTTGCTTAGCGCATCTTTTTTGTTGGTTAAAACACCTTTTTTAGATTCATCATAATTAATATTTAAAACTTTCAATCCTCCCATTAATACTGTCATTTCAGGGGCGGTAAGAGTTAAGAGCTGAGCTTTGTCAATCAGCAATTCTTCTGTTAGCACGGTATATTTTGTTTTTAAGTAACTGCGGAATCCATCAGCCATTGGCTCTAAAACGTTCATGGACTCAACATCTGTTTGTTCTTGTGAGGCATCCATGCGGCCGGGAGTATATGAAACTGCTATTTTAAAACCTCCATTTAAAAGGGCTTTTTCAATACCTGTGTTTCCTGCTAAAACTATGAGGTCTGCCATAGAGATTTTTCTCTTAGCCGAGTTTTTATTAAAGTTTTTTTGTATGACTTCTAGCGTATTTAAAACTTTTTCTAGTTGCTTGGGGTTATTAACTTCCCAATTTTTTTGAGGAGCTAAGCGAATTCTTGCACCATTTGCTCCGCCTCTTTTGTCAGTGCCTCTAAAGGTAGAGGCAGAAGCCCAGGCAGTGGAAACAAGCTCACTAATACTGAGCCCGGAGTTAAGAATTTCTTTTTTAAGTTTTTCAATGTCGGCCTCATTCACTACTTCGTGGTTTAATGCAGGTATGGGGTCTTGCCAAATAAATTCCTGTTTTGGAACTTCGGCTCCTAAGTATAATGTGCGCGGACCCATATCACGATGAGTTAATTTAAACCAGGCTTTAGCGAAAGCTGTTTTAAACTCTTCCGGATTTTCGTAGAATCGCCTGGATATTTTTTCATAAATAGGATCAAATCTCAGCGATAAGTCTGTTGTAAGCATCGTTGGTTTGTGATATACCGTAGAATCGTATGCATCCGGAATAACTTTTTTGGCATTTTTAGCAACCCATTGATGAGCTCCGGCCGGACTTTTTGTAAGCTCCCACTCATTTTCAAATAAAATAGTAAAAAAGCCATAGCCCCATTTTGTGGGTGTTGGGGTCCAGGTAACTTCTAGTCCCGAAGTAATTGCATCTTTTCCTTTTCCGGTTTTGTAACTACTTTTCCAACCCAAACCTTGTTCTTCTATACTGCTTGCTTCCGGCTCAGGGCCAACTAAGGAAGCATCGCCGGCTCCATGTGTTTTACCGAATGTATGCCCTCCGGCAATTAGGGCTACTGTTTCTTCGTCGTTCATTCCCATTCTCGAAAATGTTTCACGAATATCTTTTGCAGCAGCAACGGGGTCGGGGTTTCCATTAGGCCCCTCCGGATTCACGTAAATTAAACCCATTTGAACGGCGGCTAAAGGATTTTCTAACTTTCTGTTTTCGGCATGTCGTTTATCATCGAGCCATTTTTTTTCAGAACCCCAGTAAACATTTTCTTCGGGTTCCCATACATCTTCTCTGCCACCTGCAAAGCCAATGGTTTGAAATCCCATGGATTCAAGAGCAACATTTCCAGCCAGTATCATTAAATCTGCCCAAGAAATTTTTTGACCGTATTTTTGTTTTACCGGCCAAAGCAACCTCCTGGCCTTATCAAGATTGGCATTGTCCGGCCAGCTGTTTAGTGGGGCAAAACGCTGTTGTCCTGCTCTGGCACCGCCTCTTCCATCGCCTGTTCTATAAGTACCCGCACTGTGCCAGGCCATGCGTATAAAAAGAGGACCATAGTTGCCAAAGTCGGCAGGCCACCAATCTTCTGACTTGGTGAGCACGGCTTCTATATCTTTTTTTACAGCTTTAAGATCAAGACTTAAAAATTCTTTTCGGTAATTAAATGTTTTGTCTAACGGGTTTGATAAGGAGGAGTTTTGTCGCAGCACCTTTAGGTTAAGTTGGTTTGGCCACCAATCTTTATTATTTGTACCATCTATGCTGTTTGAGCTTACTTTATTAGCTTCGGTAGTTTTTAAGCCCTCGTGATTAAAAGGGCATTTTCCGCTTGTTGCCATACTTTTTTGAGATTTTATGTTAGTAGATAAACTGATAAATACTGCCATTAGGCCTATGAATAAGTTTGTTTTTTTCATGTTAATGGTTTTTAGTGATGTTATGAGAACAAAGTACGGCTATACTTTTATATAAATCAAACTGATATTTTCTATATTTGTATAGATAAAAACTATATTATATGACGGTACAGCAAATGGAATATATTGTAGCAGTTGACAAGCACAGGCATTTTGTAAAAGCTGCACAATCGTGTTTTGTAACACAAGCCACACTCAGCATGATGATCAAAAAATTGGAAGAGGAGCTGGGGGTTTTACTTTTTGACAGAAGTAAACATCCGGTAGAACCCACTTTAATTGGAAAAAGTATTATTCACCGCGCCCGTTTTATATTGGGTGAGATAAACAAAATGAAAGAAGAAGTTAATAATGAAAAAGAGATTTCCGGAGAACTCAATATGGCTGTGATACCAACAGTTGCACCATACTTATTGCCATTATTTATAAACTCATTTTGTACGGCATACCCAAATTTATATCTGAAGATTCACGAACATACAACGGCCGAAATCATTGAAAAATTAAATCGACAAGAAATAGATATTGCCATTTTAGCAACCCCCATTGAGCACCCTGAATTAAAAGAAATGCCCTTATATTATGAGCGTTTTTTGGTATACGCGCCCGGAAAATTTTTTAAAAACAAAAAGTATATTTTACCCGGAGATATTGACACCTCCAAACTCTGGTTATTGGAAGAGGGGCATTGTTTGAGGAGTCAGATAATTAATTTATGTGAACTCAGAAAAAAAGAAGCGATACAAGGAAATCTCCGATACGAAGCGGGAAGCATGGAAACACTTATTAAAATGGCCGAAATAAACCAGGGAATAACCATACTTCCGGAATTAATGACGAGCTCTTTGAGTAGGTCTAAACTAAATGATATATATCGTTTTAAATCTCCCGAGCCGGTAAGAGAAATAAGTTTGGTTTTTCATAAAACTTTCTACAAACACAGACTGGCGGAAGCTCTTGCTTCCAATATAAAAGAACACATTCCATCCCAAATAATTTCAGAAAAAAAGAAGGAAATAATAGAAATTTAGCACCCCCATTTAAAATCTGCGGTATTAATTAGCTTTTATTCTTACACGTATTAATTCTTAATATCGGATATAGTGGGCAGAAGCTGATTGTGCTTGTAAGAGTAAATACACCCGCCAACACCAGCAGTATTATTCCAAGAGTTCCTTCAACAGCGTTAGTAAAATAAAGTATCACAAAAATTGCTGCTGCCAGCAAACGAATAACCCGGTCTATAGTCCCCATATTCTTTTTCATAAATTACAGATTTAAGTATTGGGCGAAGTTAAATCAGAAAAATACCCTTCTATGTAACCTATGTTACTTATTTAATTGATTTTAATCAGTCTTTAATTTTCGCATAAAAGGCAGCGAACTACCTCATATGTTTCAGGTTAGTTGCGTATAAAACTATAAAAACCAGGTCAAATGCCAGCATAACAACTAGCGAAAGCCAGGCTATATTGTCAATTGAAATCCCATTTCCGCTTATGGAGCCTAATCCTGTAAAAATAGAGAAGGTGTAGGGTATTATTTCTGATACGGCATACACAAAAAAACCCTTTCGCTGAAGTTTAAACATCATAAAAGCACCTAAAAAGCTGGTTAAACAGAGCAGGATATTTAAATAGGGTTGTATTTGGTAAAAAACGTTTTCTTCCATCTCTTGGTATTGAGCTTCCAGTTTTTCGGCAGCAGCCGGACTAAATTGCCGGGTTTGTTCAATGTTTTTTTCTCTATTTTCCGGGGTGTCGTAAATAATTCCGATGATAGAGCCAATAAAAATCAATGAACAGCCAATAAAGGAGAGTATGCAGAGTACTTGCAACATTTTTGGCCTCTTTTTCAATTCTTCCGATGGTTGATTTGTAGTATATGATTGAACTTCTTCCATAAAAAATAGGCTTATTACTTAAACATTGGTAAAAATGCGTATAAAAAGTGTAAGACGCTTATTAGAACGTCAGTATATATAACCGATGGTGTAATTTTTTTTCTATATGATAATTGAAAAACAACTAAACCTAATCGGTACGAAAACTGAATTAAAAAGAATAAAAATATTGGAAGCGCCCGCCCGTTGAATTTTTTTCCCTCTTCCATCAGTCCGTGTGTAAAACACGAAAAAGCTCTCGATATTCCGCAAGAGGGACAGTCTTTTCCTGTTTTTTGTTTAATGTAACAATCTATGGGATGAGTATCCGGAAAAAAAAACCAGGAATAGGCAAAGCCTATTCCCAGTATTAAAATAAAAACAATGTTAATAGTAAGGTAAGGACTTGCCTTAGTCATTACCTGTTGTTAAGCGTGTCGGTTATTTCTTTAAGCTGTTGAAGGGCTTTGTTTAATGAGTCCATGGCACCTGCTTTTTCCAATTCATTAATAATTGCTCCGGAAGCGGTGCTGGCAATAAATGCCCAGGCATAAATCCAATAGGCGGCAACTAATAGGGCAATAATGGAGCATATCAGGCCGCCTATGGCCATTCCTTTAGGCGCTCCTGCTTTTCCGGCCTGAGACATGGATATAGCAGAAATCACAATACCCACAATGGCAGGTATAATAGCCCACATACCCAAACAGGGAATAACAGAGAAAAGAACGGAAACGATTCCAACAATTAGTCCGGCTATGCCTAAACTTTTACCGGCGTTAGGATTAGTAGTATTTGTATTTTGTTCCATAGTTCGGTTTTATTTTCAATAAAAAACCCTTCCGGGGTTTGCTTATTTCGGAAGGGTTTAACTTATTGGTTTGTTTTATTTTAAGTGTTTAAGGTTTAATCCGTATAAAACGATGAATAATACCGGAAATACAAGACCCATTACGCTGAATCCGCTGTAAACAATAGTCATAATAACGGAAACTACGTTGGCGCCTACATATAAAAAGAATCCTTGTTTTTGGAGTTTCCACATTTTGATAACCCCGAAAAGGCCAACCAAAACGGTAACAAAACCAACAATAACATAAGCCCAGGTAAGACCTATGCTTGGGCCGGCACTTTGCATAGCCGCAGATAAGGCAGCTCCGGCTTCACCGGCTTCACCCGCCATATTAGACATTCCTGAGGCCATGGCACTTACTGCTCCCATGGCAGTAATGGCAAATACGTAGCCTATAATGGCAAAACCTGCCGCAATAAATGATAAAATACAAAGAACAGTTAAAAATACCGGTCTTTGAGGAGCAGTTCCTCCTGCGTTTGATTGTGTTGTTTCTTCCATTTTTCTAGTTTTTTAGGTTTATGTTATACAAAGAAAGTGGTTTTTAACACTTATTAGGGTTTTGCCATGTTAAGTTTTCAACAAATTGTTACGTTAGTTATTAAGCCAACATGCTCTATTTGCTTGTATTTCAACATCTGAATCCTGTTTAAACTCTAATTTAACCGTCTGATAAGCGCTTTTACCCAACATATCGCTATTTATATAAATTGTTTTAACTATTTCATTTGAAATAATATGTAATTCAATATTTTGCTTATGGTTAAAGTAGTTCAGTAAATCGGTGAAATTTTTCCTTACGGGGGTGTTGTTTATTGCCAAAATTTCATCACCTATGAACAGGCCCGCTTTCCAGGCAGCAGAGTGAGGTGCTACCATGGTTATTTTTATACCCAGTTCGTTTTCGCTGTATTTTATTCCAAGTTTTCCCTCGGCAGGATTCATTGGTTCTTTACACAGATAATCTATGCCAATGTAGTGACATATATCCGGTAAAAGCGCATGGTAGTCGCAGGGTTTAAACAACGTTTCTTGAAAAAAATCTTGCATGTTTATTCCCGCTGCTTCTGAACAAAGATGAATAATATCCTGAGTTTGATATCCTTTTGTTTTTTTTCCAAATTCGTGGTAAAGCTTTTGACAAACCGTTTTAAGTGAATATTTGTGTGAACTGTGTTTTATTATAAGCACATCAAGCATGAACGCAAGCAGGCAGCCCTCGTCGTATATACTGGTTTTACGATAGGGAACCCCGGGTACGTAACCGTCGAGCCAGGTATCCCAACTGCTTTGCGCCAAACTGTAGTTAAATCTCCCAAAGTTGTGTAAATGCTTGTTTATTCGCTCTTCAAGTGTTTGCAGGTATTGATGGGCATTAAACACACCTGAGCTATATAATATTTTATCTCCATAGTAGGTAGTAAACCCCTCATATACAAAACCGCTTTCCGAATAGTTTTCTTTAGTATAGTTGTAGGGCAGCATTTCGGCCGGACGAATAGTTTTTATGTTCCAGGCATGAAATAGTTCGTGAGAAGATACACCCAGCAAATCCTCGTATAGCCGCTCGTTTAGTTCGTATCCCGGCCCCAAGGCAATAACCGTGTTTTTAAGATGCTCCACACCATGATAAAAACGGTGAGGTGTTATTTGAAAAAGGAAATGATACTCGTCAAAGGGAAAGTCTCCCCAAAATTTTTCTTGATAAGCAGTAAACTTTTCAAAATCAGCAGTAATTCGTTTTATGTCCGGATTGCAATTTCCGTTAAAATGCAGGAAAAATTTTACACCACTAACTTCGTAAGAAAAACTTTTTAATGTTGCCGAGGCGATAAAAGGTGAGTCAACCAGTTCATGGTAATTTGCGGCAACCAGTTTATTATCTCTTTTAAGCAGGGAGCCGGCCACCCGATAATTTTCGGGGATGTTTAATTCCACTATTTGCTCTTCTTCTTCTCTCCCCTCAATCATAAAACAACAGTGAATGGGATTTATGTATAGTTGCGACGAATCGGCATAACAAGCTCCTGCATTAAGTTCGGCAGCATAGTAACTATACTTAAAAAGTATTTTCTTTGTTCCATTGCACAAAATTTCCCAACCATCTTTACTAAATTTTTTAATAATCAATGCATTGCCTTTTTCGTCAAAGGCTTCGGGTTTTTTGATATTCTTTGCAAAGTTTCCCAGTTCGTAGCGCCCCGGCCGCCATGAAGCCAGTTGAAGTTTTATGGAGTTGTTGTTTATGTTATCAATTTCTAAATCTATGTAGACATAGTGAGAGTTGGCATTTTTTTGTGAGAAACTAAATTTAATCATACGCAGTATTTGAAAAATTTAAATTTATATATTTGGAAGCCTATGCAAAAGTACCTTTTCGTTTTTTTATTTCTCTTTATCAGTAGGGCTTTTTCTCAAAATTTTGATTCTTTGTTGTTGTATGCCGTTAAAGTATCTACGGATACCGCCAAGGTAAATCTTTTTTATTCGGAGGGTTTCGAAAAAAGAAATAGGCACCCGCAATATGCATACAATTGTGCCCGTCAGGCCGAATTTTTCGGTCAGCAGGCAAAATCTAATAAGCATTTGGCCAAGGCATATAACCTGTTGGGCATACTATTTTATAAAAAGGGAGATCTTAAAACGGCGCTTGATTATCATCAAAAAGCCCTGTCACTGCGAGAAATCGAAAACGATGAATATGGCATTACGCTTAGCGAAATTAATATAGGAAATATATTGAGCGATTTGCAGAAATATGAATTAGCGGAATTAAGTTATGCCAGGGCTCTTCAGATTAACAGTAAATTGGGTACACTTAAGCAGTGCGGTAATTGCTATATAAATCTTGGTGTACTAAAAATGAGTCAAGCACAGCCCGACGAAGCTGAAAAAAATTTTTATGAGGCCTTTAAAATTGCTAAATCTATTGTAGATTATGAATTGGAGGCCCTGGCTCTTAATAATTTGTCGTATATCAGCATTTTAAAAGGAAATTATGAAGTGGCGGTAAGTAAATGCTTTGACGCTCTGAAGGCAAAAGACATTATGGATAACGAAGTTGAAAAAACAGACAGTTATTTAAATTTAGCCAAGGCTTTTTTTTATCTTAAAGATTTTAAGAATATGAATTTTTATCTGGCCAAGGCGGATAGTTTTTGGAGGGCATATAATTATACCGAAGCTCAGTTTGAATATTACCGTTTGGTTTCGGAGATATATGAATACAATAAAAATCATGAGGCTGCTTTAACGGCATTTAAACGATTTACCGAGTTAAAAGACAGTTTGCTAACAGAAAAACAGTTACTGGCAGCTTCCTATAATTTTACCGATTATGATAGCAAGGAATTATCGGCAAAGGAAAAACAGTCTTTCCGC
Organism: uncultured Akkermansia sp.; assembly: GCA_964585565.1. GTDB lineage: Bacteria > Bacteroidota > Bacteroidia > B-17B0 > Aurantibacillaceae > Aurantibacillus. The sequence continues at coordinate 33,387 of CAZPEC010000009.1, forward strand.
TTTCCTTATTTGATGTTATTTGTGTTAGTTTTTGGGTCCGGTTTTTTGTTTTATGTAGTAATGCGCAATAAAAAATGAGTAAAGGAAAAAATAAGGGAAAGGGAAGAGTAAACGTAGTGTACAGTACAAACCCGGACTTTGTGTACCAAAGTGAGGAACAAGAAGAAAATACGACATTACAACCCGAGCAACAACAATTAAGAATTTTTTTAGACCGTTTAGGAGGTGGCAAACTGTTGAGCAGGGTTAGTGGTTTTGTCGGAAAAAAATCGGATTTGGAATTACTGGGAAAAATGCTGAAACAAAAGTGTGGAGTGGGTGGAACCGTGAAGGAAGGAGAAATTTTGATTCAGGGAGATCATCGTGATAAACTGTTAAAATTGTTGCTCGATCAGGGCTATGCCGCTAAAAAGGCAGGTGGTTAATTTTTCTTAATATTTATTAAAGCTCTGTTTTTTAACGAGCACCTGTATTATATTTGTGTAACCGGTATGCGGAAATACACCACTATAATATTCTTGAGTTATTCTCTTTTGCTTGCTCTTGTGGCTAAACCTCTTAGCCACTCTGCCATTCCGGTTTTATTTAGTTGTGCTGCATATTCAGAAGAAGTAACAAAAGCCGAGGAGCAAAACGAGAGGGAGAGCCTGGAGAATATTCAAGAGGGCATTGTTAATGCCAATCAAAGATCAAGAGCTTTTTCACAAATCGTTTTTTCTTCCAGCTTTTTTAGTACCCGCAAGTATTCCCTAATTTCGGATGAAGGCACGCAGGATTTCAATTTTATTGATTTTTCTGAACTAATCAGACTCAAAGCGCCTCACCGGCCTCTGCTTCGCGGTTGGATAATCTAAACATCTCCTCTTAATAATATCTGACAAGGTACGTGGCACTCTCTTGTTTTATTAGGTAAGGTCAGCCATATTTTCAAGTAAGTGTATAGTCATTAATTAAAAAGGAGTTGAATCATGAAAAGTTTAGAAAAATTAGAAATAAAAAAAGAAAACATTGTTCATCTGTCTTTTCCGATAGATGATGTGATTGATAACATTAACAAGCAGCATATCCGTTTGGAAAAGTTAAAGCAAGCTATGGTAACAGGAAATGCGCTTAAGCATAAGGTTAAGATTTATTTTGTTGATGAATTTGACAGAAAAGAATCTAAACCAAATAAGGTTAAGTTTGTTTATACTACAGTGTGGTTTGTTTCTGAGAAACATGTTGTTTTGAAAGGAGGAATTATTATCCCTATCAATTCTATAGTGGATGTAGAGTTATAATTTGCCCCGCTATTGGCGAGTGTGGCGGGCGCAAAAAAGCAGAAGCCGGTCTTTATAGGCCGGCTTTCTGTTTTTATAGAATTTAAAATACTTTATAACTAACTATTGCGCATCGGGAATTAACATTCCGTCTACCAAAATTCTTCCGCAATGTTCGCATACAATAATTTTTTTATTGGTGCGAATATCCAACTGTCTTTGAGGAGGTATTTTGTTAAAGCAACCACCGCAGGCGTCGCGCTCAACAGCTACAACGGCCAAACCATTGCGGGTGTTTGAACGAATTCTTTTATAGGCATTCAGCAGCCTGTCCTCAATTCCTACTGCAGCGCTTTCGCTTTGTTTGAGCAGTTCTTTTTCTTCTTTCTCTGTTTCGGCAATAATCTCGTCCAGTTCGCCTTTTTTTACTTTCAAATCTTTCTTTCTTTCTTCAAACTCTTCACGGCTCTTTTCAAGAACTTCTGTTTTTACTACAATAGCTGCTTTAGCTTCTTTAATGCGTTTTTCTGCCAATTGTATTTCCAGGTTTTGAAACTCTATTTCTTTGGTAATGGCATCATACTCGCGGTTATTGCGAACTTTGTTTTGTTGAGCTTCGTACTTCTTTATATTGGCCTGAAAATCTTTTATGGCTTGTTTTTTTTCGGTAACCTGATTTTCTAATTCGGCAAGTTCTTCTTCCAAATTTACCACGCGGGTTTCCAAACCGGCAACAGTATCTTCCAGATCACTTACCTCCAAAGGAAGTTCACCGCGAATGGTTCTTAAGCGATCAATTTTACTGTCAATAAGTTGTAATTGGTACAATGATTTTAATTTTCCTTCTACAGAAGCGTCGATTTTCTCTTTAATTTTTGCGCACATACTTTAAAAATAATTTACCGGGTTTGTGTTTATTTTCGATAAATGGAGTGCGAATTTAGGAAATTTTTCCTGAATAACTTCATAAAATAATTCGGGGGTAAATTGCTCAGTTTCAAAGTGTCCAATATCTGCGATGAGTATTTTTCCATCGGCATCAAAATACTCATGGTATTTAAAGTCGGCCGAGATATAACAGTCTGCATCACAATTAATTGCGTTTTGGAGCAAAAACTGTCCGCTGCCTCCGCAGAGGGCTACTTTTTTTATTTCTTTTCCGGTTAATTTTGTGTGTTTCAGGGTTTTAAGATTAAAAACCTGTTTTAGAAGTGTTAAAAAATCTTTTTCAGGCATTGGCGAGTTTAATTCCCCCAGCAATCCACTTCCAATACCCGGATGGTTATTGCTAAGTGGATAAATATCGTAAGCCACTTCTTCGTAGGGGTGCGCTTTTTGCATAGCCTCTATTACGCGCGAACTGATGTAATTTTCTAAGATTACTTCAATGCGTATTTCGGGTTCTTTACTCAGTTTACCGGGCTCTCCCAAAAAGGGATTGCTGCTTTCGTTCCCTTTAAAAGTACCTGTTCCGTTTGTGTTAAAGCTGCAGTGGCTATAGTTTCCTATGCTTCCGGCTCCTGCTTCAAAGATTGCCTGCCGTACAACATCGGCGTGACTCTCCGGTACAAAAACAGCTAATTTTTGTAAGGTGTTTTTTTTGGGTAGGAGTATGCGTGTATTTACAAGACCTATTTTTTGAGCTATTTTTTGATTTACACCGGTTTTTACATTATCTGCATTTGTATGACAGGCATACAGGGCAATATCATTTTTAATGGCTTTAATAATGGTGCGTTCTACATAATTTGAGCCGGTAATTTTTTTTAGTCCTTTAAAAATAATGGGATGATGTGCTATGATAAGATTGCATTTGTTTTCTAATGCTTCATGAACAACCTCCTCGGTACAATCAAGCGTAAGCAGGGCTCCTGTGCACTCGGTGTTTTTATTTCCGGTTAATAATCCGGCATTGTCGTATTCTTCCTGTAAGGGAATGGGTGCAAATTCTTGTATGCAGTTTGTTATTTCAGATATTTTAGGCATTTGTTATTATTCTATTCCATCCAGTTTCTTTTTTATTTCGTCGGCTTCTTTTTTTGCCAGTTCTATTTCTTTTTTCTTTTTTTCTTGGTAGCCCTCATTTTCTTTTAGCTCTTGCTCGGCTTTTTTAATTTTTTCTTTGTACTCTTCAATATCTTTTTTAAGATTTTTGTTTTCCTTCTCCAAATCTTTTTGTTGGTCGAGCAGTTTGTCATAAATTTTTTTGGAAGATTTGGCTTGTTCGCTTACTGCATCGTTGCTGGCATCAACAACCTTTTTTTGTACTTCTACTTCTTTTTTCTTTTTTTCCAGGTTGCTCTCATTTACTGCCAGGTCTTTTTCGGCTTTTAATATTTTTCCTTTATAGTTGTTTATATCCTCGTGCAGCTTTTTATTTTCCTTTTCCAAATCTTTTAGTTTTTCTTCTTCGCGCAGGGTAATTTTATTGGCCTCTTTCAGTTTTTCTTCTATTGGGGCTTTGCTCATTTTTACGGCAAACTCTTTCACCATTTTTTCTATGTACTTGTACTTGTCATTATGTTCAGAGGATTTTAAATAGGCTCCGCCTAAATCAACTGCCGTACTCATTTTTATGGTTTTGTTTTTTTTATCCTCACTAAAGCGGGTGTATATATCTACAGGATTATTTCCCCATTCTTTAATCAGGATATTATCGCCAAACACTTCGTTTTTTTCGTCTTTTATTTTTTCGTGTTTGTATTCTTTCAGTGTTTTTTTCCATTCCTTTATCACGTAATCAATTGTGGCTTCGTAAATGGTGGTGTTGGCGGCATTTTGTGATCCGGTACTGAATTTTTCGGAATACTCTTCCACCTTAATTTTCTGAGCTTTCAACGAAAATGAAAGAGCCAAAGCGGATACAAGCAAGAATAGTTTTTTCATATAATGTTATTTAATCTAAGTCCCAAACACTGGCCCTTTTTCGGTATTTAAAGGGTTTAAAATAGTTTTTATTCTCCAATATAAATGCCATAATGAAGTACAAAATAATAGGGCTGCCAAAGGTGAAAAACGACAGGTATATAAAGTACATTCTTACTTTGGTGGTTTTAATGCCCAATTTTTTTCCCCACCATTCGCAAACACCGAAAGCCTGTTGTTCAAACCAGTGTATTATTTTGGAAATCATATAACAAATATACTACATTAGATTATCCTTTTTAAGAATGGCGTTGCCAATTCCGCAATGCAAACATCTTTTTTTTGCACAATAATTATCAAATAGGTGTATAAGTCCCTGGCTGTGAAAAGCGCTTTGTTTTTTTTCTGAAATATTCGGAAAAAGTTTGGTTTTAGAATTATTTTCAAAATTCAATTCATCCAGCAATTCCAGTGAGTAACTTTCAAAATGTTCTTTTCCCAGCATTCGCCCGTAAAAAAAATAAAAGTTTGAAAAGGCGTTGATGAGGAGTATTTCGGCTGATTCTTTTCCCAATCGGGTAATCCCACGATTTGTTTTTACCCCGGTTTTGTAGTGGTTTTTCCAGTATTCACTTGTGTTTACCTGCAGTTGCTTAACCAATTCTTTTGCCGGTGGTGGATTTTGCAGATGGGTAAATAAATGCGTTTGCGTATGAATGAGGGAGGCAAATTGGGCAAGCCTTAAGCTGGGAAAATTAGCCGGACGCATGCGCGCCTGTTTAAACAATTCTTTTTTCAGCGGAATTATTTTGTATTTGCCGGCTAAAAAACTGAATTCGTTTTGTAATTGTTGAATGTATTTATCTTCCGATAATTCGCCTAAAAATCCTGCTCCTCCCAAAAGCAGTGCTTCTAGTTGAAGCAGTTGGTTGCTGTGTTTTAACAGGGTGGCAAGCGGAACCGCCTTTGCCAGCATTTCAAAAGGTTGAGCGTTCACATTAAAACCAAAATTCCTTAAAAGCAGTGTATAAAACGTTTGGCTGTAATCTCCGTTACACGAATCAAAAACTTGTTTTACTTGTTCTCGCTTTTTCTCTACTCGTTCAACAGTCATTCGGCTTATCCAACTTTCAATAGATAAGGAGCCTGCGGCACTGAAATTTTTTTCACAGGGAATTTTGCTCTTTGATTTAATTAACTGTGTGTAATTGGCAACTATATGTTTTGGAAAGTGTTTTTTGAGTTCAAATACCTCTACGTTAAAAACTTGATTTTGTTCAATTTCCCGATCGTGTTCGTATACCACATGTAAAATAATATTATCATAAGAACGGTTTTGTTCGTGATGATGCTTTATCCAATCGGAGGTTTTTACATGTAATTCTATGTTACCGGCCAGTATTAAGTTTCCGAGTTTAATTTTCGCGTTAAAAAAGTCGGCGCCCTCATTAGTGTTTTTTTCTCCCGGATGTAGTATTTCCAGCACGGTTCCCTTAACGGTATGGTATACCCCCGGCTTTATAAGCTTATATTGCCATGCAAATTGCAGCAAATCTTCTTTCATAATACTACGCGTAGCCTTTAATTTTATAAACTACAAAACCTATCCATTCGTGTATTAAAAACTGGAGTTGAAAGAGCGCATTGGGGTTGGGGATAAATAAATGATCAAAGGTATACCTTCTTATGCCGCTATAGCGATCGGTTACATAGGGAGTTAGGTTCTCGTAACCGGCTTTTTTAAACACAGCTAGGGCTCTTGGCATGTGGTAAGCAGAGGTAACCAGTAAAAGAGGTTCTTTCATCATGGAGCTGTCCAGCAGTTGTTTCGTAAAAACGGCATTTTCGTAGGTATTTCGGCTCGTTTTTTCGATGATTAAAGCCGAGTCGGGAATACCTATTTCTCGGAGGTATTTGTATACATACAATCCTTCTTTTTTTTCAGGAAATTCGATACTACCAGAGCCTCCCGTAAAAATAATTTTTTCAATCCGTTTTAATTTGTACAAACGCAAGGTTTGAAACAGCCTGTCGGCACTGGTTTTAAAGTTTATTTTTTTTAGCCGAACATCTACCTCTCCAATACCTCCTAAAACAACGGCGGCCTTGTAGCGTGTATCCATAAAATCGTAGTCAGGGGTTACGGTTTCGTACGCTCTGAATAATTCATCAACCAAAAATGAGTTTGTACACAAATACAGTATCACCAACCCAATAATTCTGCTTTTTTTTGCTCGTTTTTCGGTTTTACTGAAAAATGAGTATAACAAAAGCGCAACTACCCAAACAACAGGAGAAAAAAGGAAAGTCAGCAGCTTGGATAAGTAAAAAAACATGCTTAAAAATACGAATTAAATGGGTGAACTGCATTCGCCTGAGTATAATGAAATAAAGTTATCTTTACTTCGTTGAATACAAAGCCTATGAAAAAAATTCTAGTAGCCAATCGTGGTGAAATTGCACTCAGGGTAATGAAAAGTGCCAGAGAAATGGGAATAAAAACGGTAGCCGTATTTTCGGAAGCCGATCGTAACTCCCCCTTTGTGAAGTATGCCGATGAGGCTGTTTGTATTGGTCCTCCGCCCAGCAGCCAGTCTTATCTATTGGGAGATAAAATTATTGATGTTTGTAAAAAGTTGCAGGCAGATGCCATACACCCCGGGTATGGGTTTTTAAGTGAAAATGCTGATTTTGCCCGAAAAGTACGCGAGGCAGGAATCATTTTTATAGGCCCAAGTCCCGAAAGTATGGACATGATGGGCGATAAACTAAGCGCCAAGGCAACGGCAAAAAAACACAAGGTTCCCATGATACCCGGCTCAGACGGAGCTATAAGCGATGTAGAGGAAGCCATTCGGGTTGCTCGCCAGATTGGTTTTCCGCTGCTCATTAAAGCATCTGCCGGCGGCGGAGGTAAGGGAATGAGATTGGTTGAAAAGGAAGAAGATATTGAACAGCAAATGAAGCTGGCGGTGAGCGAGGCCATTTCGGCTTTTGGAGATGGTGCTGTTTTTATTGAGAAGTATGCGAGCGGCCCCCGGCACATAGAAATTCAACTTATTGCTGATAACCACGGTAATTGTGTATACCTTTTTGAGCGCGAATGCAGTATTCAACGTCGCCACCAAAAACTAATTGAAGAAGCGCCCAGCAGTGTGCTAACCCCCGAACTAAGAAAGCAAATGGGAGAGTGTGCCGTAGCGGTTGCTAAAGCTTGTAACTATAGCGGGGCAGGAACGGTAGAGTTTTTGGTTGACGATAAATTGAATTTTTACTTTTTGGAGATGAATACCCGCTTACAGGTAGAGCATCCTGTTTCCGAACTCATTACCGGGTTAGATTTGGTGAAAGAACAAATTAAGGTAGCCAGAGGAGAAAAACTATCTTTTTCACAGGATGATATAAAAATAAACGGACATGCCATTGAAGTAAGGGTATGTGCCGAAGACCCCGCTAATAATTTTTTGCCGGATATAGGTAAATTGCACGTATACAAAACACCCGGAGGCGTAGGAGTAAGGGTAGATGACGGTTTTGAAGAAGGAATGGAAATTCCTATTTACTATGATCCCATGATTTCAAAGTTGATTGTACATGGAAAAAATCGTACGGAGGCTATTGAAAAAATGATAAGAGCCATAGACGATTATACTATTTTGGGAATTGAAACCACCTTAGATTTTTGCAAATTCGTACTAAAACATGAGGCTTTTTTGAACGGAAAATTTGATACGGGATTTATTTCCAGGTATTTTAAACCGGAATTATTACAAGCAACTTCCTCCGAACCGGAGGTGGCAGCCATTGCAGCAAATTTAATTTTTCAGGGAACCAAAACTAAGCCGGCAGTTAAAACAGACAATTCGGTTAAAAAAAGCAAATGGAAGCAAAACCGAGCCTAAGTTTTTGGTAACTTGAGGTTACCTTTTTCGTATAATTCGAATAAAGTGTAAACAAGAGTAAGCAAATGTCCTTTAAGCAAAAAAATAGCGGGATATTAGGTATAACGGCAGCGTGTTTTTTTACCTTGCTCAATCAGATAATTTATGGTCAAACAGATTTTACAAAGCCCCCACCGGCAGGAGGGGTATGGTGCAGGGCCGTTATAGAGGGCAATGATACTGTTCCCGAGTTTTATCATGAAACGGTTATGGTGGCTACGAATTTCGTTTTTAAAACAAAGAAACAATACGAAGCTTGGACACGGGTTAAATACAATGTAAAAATTGTTTATCCCTACGCTTTGCTGGCCTCTGCAAAGCTTAAGCAGTATGACCTGGTGTTAGCCAACATTAAAGAGGAAAAACTCAGAAAAGCCTACATTAAAATGTGTGAAAAAGAACTGCGTAAAGAATTTGAAGACGAACTCAAAGCACTTTCCGTGTCGCAGGGTAGGGTATTAATGAAATTAATTAATCGAGAGACAGGTAAAACCACCTACCAAATTGTAAAAGAAATGCGCGGGTCCTTTCAAGCCAACATGTGGCAGGCGCTTGCTCGTTTATTCGGAAATAACATGAAGGATGAATACGAGCCCGATTCGGAAGATTTGATGATAGAGATGGCGATAGCGATGGTTGAAAGAGGAGATTTTTAATCTTCAAACCAACCTCCCGTTTTTCCCAAATTTCTTCTGTCTTTTTTCGTGGGTCTCCCACTACCTTTTTTGCTAAACACATTTAAACGGAAAAACATATCTTCTAATTTTTCTTTTTTCTCTGCTTTGGGCGTGTGCTCTATGTAGCAATGTTTTACTTTTTCGTATGATTGCCGCTTATTGATAATTTCAGCAACTTCAATAATTCGGGTAAATTCCCCGATTTTAATGCGATAATTCTCACCTTTTTTTACTATGTGTGAGGGTTTTATGGAAACATCACTGCATGTTACTTTTCCTGATTTTATAGCAGTAGATGCAATGCTTCGAGATTTAAACATGCGAATTGCCCATAAGTAAGTATCTATCCGAACAGCTTCCATTCGTGTAAAAATATAGATAAATTTACTTTCGTACACGGGCGGTGAATTTGTATTTTCCGTCTTGCTATTTTAACTATGAAAGAGGTTGAGCAGATATTGCTGGATTTAAAGCGTAGAATTTTGAAACCCTTATATTTTTTAAGCGGAGAAGAGCCCTATTTTATTGATTTAATAAGTGATTATATTGAACAAAATTTATTGGATGAGGCCGAACGTGAGTTTAATCAAACCATTGTTTATGGTAAAGATACGGGGCTGAGCACCATTTTAGGCCTGGCTAAGCAGTTTCCCATGATGAGCGAGTACAGGGTATTGATTGTTAAAGAGGCTCAATATATTAAGGAGTTGGGTAAAAAAAACACTGATGAAGAAGAGGAAAATTCCTCTTCTTCCGACACGGTTACTCAAGCATTTTTAAATTACATAAAAAACCCGCAGCCCTCTACGGTATTAGTTTTTTGTTATAAATACAAAACAATTGATAAGAGAAGTGCCATAGCCAAATCTTTACAAAAAAATGCTGTTTTTTTTGAGAGCAAAAAAATATACGACAATAAAATACCCGATTGGATAAGTGCTTATGTTAAGGAGAAAAAGCTGAGCATTAACCCCAAGGCCTCTTTTTTACTGGCTGAATTTTTGGGGAATGACTTAAGTAAAATTGCCAACGAGATAGATAAACTGATTTTAAATCTGAACGGCGGCTCGGAAATAACCGCAGATATGGTTCAGGAAAATGTTGGCATAAGTAAAGAGTTTAATGTTTTTGAGTTACAAAACGCTATTGGGAATAAGGAAATACTAAAAGTAAACCGAATTATTAACTATTTTGCCGGAAACGAAAAAGAGTTCCCCATGGTGATGTTAATGAGTTCTCTGTATAATTATTTTTCTAAAATTTTACGGTATCATTACTTGCAGGATAAGTCAAAGGCTGCAGCAGCCTCTGCGTTGGGGGTTAATCCATTTTTTATAGACAGCTACGGCAAAGCAGCTTCTCTTTATTCAGTTGGTAAATTAAAAAATATTTTTGCTTATCTGCGGGAATATGATTTAAAGTCTAAAGGCGTAAACAACAGTTCCATTAATCACGGAGAGTTAATGAAAGAACTTATGTATAAAATATTGCATTAAGGATTCTGTTCGGTTTGTATGGATGTTTTTTCTATGTTTAGTTGTTCCAAAACCTCTTCCATAATTTCCCTGAAAAGCTTCGGGTGATGGCTGTAAAAGTATAGAGTGGTATCGTAGTCGGTTTTGTTAATACCATATTGTTTAAATATTCTAAAGTTGTATAAAGAGTCAAATTTCTCTCCGTTTGCATTTTCAATATTGGTATTCAGCATAGCTTCGGCAAGAGCCATGTCTTTTTGTATCTGTATGAACTTATCTCGCTCAATCAAATAATCCGGGTAATTTACTTCATTATTGCGGGTGCATCCTATAAGATGGAATACGCCAATTATCAGCCAAATTTTCCCATTATTCCGTAATAAGGTAGTTCCCATTTTTGTCGGTTTTTACACTTGGTATTATGTGTTTTTTTTCAAAGTACATATAGCCGGCTTTTATATTATCCCAAAAGCTAACTAGTTCTTGGTCATACTTTCCGGACTCTTTGTAAGTAAAACTTTCAAAGCGAAAAGGAAAGAAGTGTACTTTAATTTTTTGTCCCCGGTTTTTGGCTTCAACACTTAATACATAAAGCTCCTCTACGGGATTATTTTCAATGGGTACGCACCCAATAGTTACGCACTCTCCATGTATCATAATATCTCCTCCGGGCTTTCCTTTGGCTTTTATTTTATCGGCTGAGTTGGGGTAATTAACTTTCATGCTTAAATGATACAAGCTTGCCGGATTAAAACCCTCAATTTCATAAAATCCCTCGGGAACCTGCCCGTCTCCTTGAGTTCTTTTTGGGCCAAGTTCGCCACTGGAAGCGCATATGGGATATTTTTTAAATAATTTGAAGATACTTTCTTCCTTGTTTTTCACCCATACCTCTAGTTCTTTTTCCTGTTTAAATACACGTAAAAAAATTTCAAAGTTATCGGGGTTAATTTGTTGGAAAATTAAAGCTTCTTTGAGTTTACTATACTTTGTTTCGTAAGCTTTTTTAACCCTTGGGTACCTAAGCTGGTTTTCCTTAAAATTGGCGCTAGTTTCAAATACCAGGCTCCAAATTACCGAAACTAACATTAGTGTTTTGAAAAACGACAAACCGGAAACCATTTTTTAATATAGAATAGCGTAACTTCGTGTTTGATAAAGGTACAATGTTTTTGCTCAAAATATTGAAGAATAAGTATTTTTTAACCCTCTTAGGCGGCTTTGTGTGGCTTTTATTCTTTGATAAAAATGATTTTTTCAGTCAGTACGAGATGGTTCGCAAACTTAATAAGCTTAAAAGAGAGCAAGCTTATTATAAAGCCGAAATAGAAAAAAACAGAACAGAATTACTAGAACTTAAAACTAATCCTGAAAGTTTGGAAAAATTTGCCCGCGAAAAATACTTAATGAAGAAGGATAATGAAGACGTGTTTGTGTTTGTTGGTAAGTAAATAAAGTATAGGCTTGGATATTTCAAAATTTAACCAAAAGGCGCTCCAGCTTTCTACCGAAAATCAAAGGTTTTACCGACGATTGAAGCAAAAACCTCCTGCTAATTTGGATGAAATGGTGCACACTCTGCACCACAAAGTTTTTGAGGATATAAACTGCCTAACCTGTGCTAATTGCTGTAAAACTACTTCGCCCATATTTTATGAAAAAGATATAGAGAGAGCAGCCAGGGCACTTAAAATGAAACCCGGAAGTTTTTTTGAGAAATATCTGAAAATGGATGAGGACAATGATGCTGTTTTAAAATCCTCTCCCTGCCCGTTTTTATTGCCGGATAACCATTGCTCTATATACGAACACAGGCCCAATGCTTGTCGTGAGTATCCTCATACAACTCGAAAGAAAATAGCCCAAATTACGGAGCTTACCTTTAAAAACACGCTGGTGTGCCCTGCCGTACTTGAAATTACAGAAAGGCTTAAAAAAATGCTTAAATAAGTAAACCTGCCTCTTTTCAGGTCTATTTATTACCTTCGTGTTTTACTTGCGTCATGGAAAAAATTCTAAACTACGTTAACGGTAAACTGGTGGAGCCGGTTTCCGGTAAATACATGGAAAACCATAATCCGGCTACCGGGAACGTATATTCCCTTATTCCTGATAGCGATGATAGGGATGTTGATAATGCCTATAAAGCTGCAAAAGAGGCCTTCGCTTCCTGGAGTGTTACTCCGAAAGAACAGCGTTCTCACTACATGCTTAAAATAGCTTCTTTGATAGAGCAAAATTTAAATAAATTGGCTTTGGCAGAAAGTATTGACAATGGTAAGCCTCTTAAGCTGGCTAAAACAGTAGACATTCCGCGTGCAGCAGCTAATTTCCACTTTTACGGAACGGCTATTTTGCACTATGCTTCGCATGCGCACAGTATGGAAAATACGGCTATAAATTATACATTACGCCAGCCAGCCGGTGTTGCGGGTTGCATATCACCTTGGAATTTACCACTCTATTTATTTACCTGGAAAATTGCCCCTGCTTTGGCGGTCGGATGCACGGTTGTTGCCAAACCCTCTGAGATAACACCCATGACGGCATTTTTACTTTCACAGCTTTGCATAGAGGCAGGGCTGCCCCAGGGCGTATTAAATATTGTACATGGTTTGGGAAGTAAAGCCGGAAATGCCATTGTTTCTCACCCCGGCATTCCACTCATTTCATTTACCGGAGGAACAGCCACAGGAGCGCATTTGGCTTCGGTTGCAGCCCCTATGTTTAAGAAACTCTCTCTGGAGTTGGGAGGGAAAAATCCTAATATCATTTTTGCCGATTGCGATTATGAAAAAATGCTTTCTACCACCATGCTCTCTTCGTTTGCCAACCAGGGACAAATATGTTTATGCGGCTCCCGCATATATATAGAAAAAAGTATTTATGAAAAATTTAAAACTGATTTTGTTGCTAAAACCAAAACACTTACTATTGGTAATCCGCTAGATGAAAATACACGTATAGGGGCGGTGGTATCAAAAACTCACAAAGAAAAAATACTAAGTTATATAGAATTGGCTAAGAAAGAAGGTGGAACAGTGTTGTGTGGCGGCTATGAAGTGAGGCCGGAAGGAGAGAATAAAAACGGTTACTTTATTGCTCCTACAATTATAGAGGGATTAAATCATACCTGTCGCACAAATCAGGAAGAAATTTTTGGCCCGGTTGTAACCATTACGCCTTTTGAAACAGAAGAACAAGTTTTAGAAATGGCCAACAGCACTAAATATGGATTGGCTTCGGTTATATGGACTGAAAATCTAACGCGTGCGCATCGTATGGCGGCTCATATTCATGCCGGTATCGTGTGGATAAACTGCTGGCTTCTGCGTGACTTAAGAACTCCCTTTGGTGGAGTTAAACAAAGCGGAGTAGGAAGAGAGGGAGGATTTGAAGCTCTCGACTTCTTTACCGAACCAAAAAACGTTTGTGTTAAATTATAAACCATGGAATTTGATAATACCTCGCGTACCGAATTAGCTTCTTTAGGAGAATTTGGGCTCATAGAGCACTTAACTAAGAATATAGAAATAAAAAATACCGAAACTCTTTTTGGAGTAGGGGATGATGCAGCTGTTATCAAGTCAGATGATAAGCAGGTGTTAATAAGTACCGATATGCTTGTGGAAGGAGTTCACTTTGATTTAACTTATGTTCCTTTAAAACACTTAGGATACAAAAGTGTGGTAGTAAACGCCAGCGATATTTATGCAATGAATGGTGTGCCTAAGCAAATTACCGTTTCGTTGGCGCTTAGCAACCGTTTTAGTTTAGAAGCTGTAGAGGAGTTATATTCGGGCATGCTATTGGCTTGTAAAAAGTATGGTATTGATTTGGTTGGGGGAGATACCACTTCCAGTTTAAGCGGCTTGGTTATTTCTATCAGTATTTTGGGAACAGCCTCAGCAAATGAAATAGTTTACCGCAAAGGAACCAAAGAAACGGATTTGCTATGCGTAAGCGGCGATTTGGGCGGGGCGTATATGGGACTTCAAATACTGGAAAGGGAAAAGGCTGTTTTTAAAGAAAATCCCAAAATACAGCCCGACCTGGAAGGAAAAGATTATTTGTTGGAGAGACAACTGAAACCCGAAGCAAGAAAAGACGTTGTAGAACTACTTAAACAAATAGATATAAAGCCAACATCTATGATAGATATTAGTGACGGTTTGGCTTCTGAAATTTTGCATATATGCAAACATTCCGATTGCGGAGTTGAATTGTACGAAGAAAAAATCCCCATAGACCCTCTTACCTATGAAACAGCCCGTGAGTTTGGATTAGACCCAACCTTATGTGCGCTTAGCGGAGGAGAGGATTATGAGTTGTTATTTACCATTCCTATTGGGGAGTATGATAAAGTGAAAAATTTACCCGATATCACTGTCATAGGCCATATTACTGATAAACAGAAAGGTAAAAACCTTATTACTAAAAACGGTGTATTGACGGAACTAAAGGCCCAGGGATGGGATGCTTTGAAAATTTGATTTAACATTTTCAATGAGTACATTTGGTATAACATAAATTTTATACCATGCGCAAGTATTTACAAACTGCTTTTCTTTTTTCTTTTTTAGGAGCTTATCACTGCCAGGAATTGCCTAAGGGTTTTGCTCCGGGCGAGCGAGAATTGATGAACTCTTACCTTCATCAAATTGAAAATTCTGCCGGAAAAACAATGATTGTAACTCCGCCACCACATACAAAATTGCGCAATGCAGCAGAATGGGAAGAGGTGCAAACGCTTAATATAACATGGACAGGAGGCTACACCAGCATACATCGTCAAATTATACAGGCAGCTCAGCAAGAAACCAAGGTAACCATTATTTGTTCCGACTCAAATGCAGTTAAAAATAATTTAATCGTAAATTCTGTACCACTGGTAAACCTTCGCTTTTTACAGGTTCCGTTTAATTCCATCTGGACACGTGATTATTCCGGAAATTCTGTTTATGGAGCCTATGTAGATTCGCTTATATTGGTAGATTGGATATATAATCGTCCTCGTCCTTTAGATGATGTTACCCCCACTGCTATTGCCAACTCCCTTGGAATACCCATATATGAAACCAAACAATCTCCCTGGAATTTAATACATACCGGAGGAAATTACATGAGCGACGGTTTTGGCACGGCCTTTTCATCAAGCCTGGTGGTAATGGAAAATCCGTCTAAAACAGTAGCTCAAATAGATAGTATTATGAAGTTATTTATGGGAATTGACCGCTACGTAAAAATGACGGTGCTACCCTATGATGACATACACCATATTGATATGCACATGAAGCTGCTGGATGAGGAAACCTTATTGGTTGGCGAATATCCTATAGGCATTGCCGACGGTCCTCAAATTGAGGCAAATATTCAGTATGTTTTAAATAATTTTAATTCAGTATATGGAACCCCATATAAATTGGTACGAATTCCCATGCCAAAAGACAAAAACAATAAATGGCCTAATCAGAGCGGCGGTTGGTACTGCACCTATGCAAACGGAGTATTTGTAAACAAAACCTTTATATTTCCGTCTTATTACGATCAATACGATACAACGGCTATTCGTATTTTTAAACAACAACTCCCCGGATATAAAATTGTGCCAATTGATGTAGATAATGGGAGCAGTCCTCTAATATCACAAGGAGGGGCTATCCATTGTATTACACACGCGGTTCATGTAAACGATCCTCTTTTAATATCACATCAAAAAATAACCCAAGGTTGTCAAAATCCAAGTGGTTATTTGGTTAAGGCAAAAATCATGCATCGTAGTGGAATAGCCTCTGCCTACGTTTATTGGACAACAGATACCCTGCTTGGTTTTAATCAAGTGCCCATGAACTTAAGCAATCCTGTGGCAAATGAGTATACGGCAAATATTCCGCAACAAGCTTTAGGCAGTACGGTTTATTACTACATTAAAGCTTTAGCAACAAGCGGAAAAACTATGGAAAGACCAATGACAGCCCCTTTAGGCAGGTACACCTTCAAAACCGTACAGTGTGCAGCAACTGCTGTTTCTGAAAACACTCCGGCATATTTTACAAAGTCTATTTATCCTAATCCTGCAGGAGCAATTACGTGCATACCTGTTACTAATCCTAAGCCTCAATATGTAAAGGTTAGTTTGTACAATGTAACGGGCCAGTTAGTAGATGTAATTCACGAAGGTGTAATGGAGGCTGGAGAACGTAATTTATTTTTACATGCTGATAGATATGCACAGGGAGCCTATTTTGTTGAGCTTAAAAGTGAGCAAGGCAGTAAAGTGGAAAAACTCCTTATTAAATAACTCAGATACTTTAAATTTTATTTTGATTTGGTTATTCGGTAGCCTAACCTGAAATCAACAAAATTAGCTACGTGTCGGTGTGCTTTTAGCGATATTCCTATCGTCCATTGCTTGTTGTGGCAATAATTTAGTCCCCACCGGTGATATATCTTATCAAAGAAAGGGCTTGGGCTGTATAAATAGTAGCCTATTTGCTGAGAAAACTGCACATTTCCTAAAATAAATACATGGCCGGCGCTTATTCCTGAACGAATACTGGAGATATTATTCATTCCTCGTACACTCAGTTTTTTCTTAAGGGAGTAATCTTCATAAATTTCTATTCCTAAGATAAGTCCGTTTACACTGCCAAGTTGGCTAAAAGCTTCTGAGCTTATGCCAAATAAAGAATATCGTACTTTATCTCCTACATTCAGTAAACGGCTGGTATATAAACCGTAAAAAGAAATTCCATGAGTCTTTTGATTGGGTTTTATTCTCTCTTTTTTATTGGGACTGGTAAAACCTTTTGGATAATAATTTAATTGAAGTTGTGCACTTGGCCAGTTAATACCTTTATTGGGGTCTTTTAGTCCTCCATTGCTGGTGTGTAAAAAATTTGCGTATAAAGAAGTTTGCCAATGATGGTTGATTTGCCAGCCTAAACCGGTTGAAATACCGAGAAAGAAGCTGAGTTTAGTGCTGTAAGACATGTTAGTTGGATTATGAACCGGGTGATGTGGGTTAGTCAGATAAATCAAACCAAATTGCCCCCTTACCAAGTATTGAAGAGACCGATTTAATCTAAAAGAAGGTTCGAAAAAATAGTTTATCCCTACGGATTGTCCCAGTATTTTGCTGTCGTAATTAAAGTACATCATATTTAAACCGCTAGTGGCCATACATCTAGCTAGGTTATATACCTTATCGGAAGTATCGGTAAAGGCTATCCCGGCTTCTATGCCTAAAGGATTTGCTCCTTGGGTATTTTGGACCTCTACGCTGTGAGGAATGATGAATCCATAATGAGTAGCCATGTAACATGACAGGCTTTTTTGTGTTTTACCAATAAGCCATAAGCAAACAAAAACTACAATTAAGTAATTATGTTTTGTTAAAGACACAATAAAGAATAGAATTAAAAGAAAAAAATCATGAATAATTGAGATTACTAACCAAAAATATGCTAAAATTGTTTACAAGATAAATCTATATAGTTTTAGTAGCTTTTCTTTCTTGTTTCAATTGGCTTTATGAGTTTTAAAGTATTTATTAATGAGGTTATTTTTGTTTGACTTTAGAAAATGCAAATATTCTTGAGCAACCGGGTTTAGCTTTTTTTCTTTGAGCCAAATTAGTCTCCACTTGGTTTTAATGGGTAAACCATTAGCAGGTATTATTTTTATTTCTTTATTTTTTATTTCCTCTCTAATGCCAATTACAGGCATTATGGAAATTCCTATTCCGGCAAGTATAAATTGTTTAACAGCCTCATTACTGGTAAGTTCTATTTTTTTTCCGGCACGTAAATTTTTCTTTTCGAAATATTCTTCCATTACTTTTCTGGTAGCAGAGCCCTCTTCTCTGAAAAGCAGCGGATGTTTTTCAAGTTCTTCTTTAGTCAATTTATCCTTTTCCAATTTAAAATTTTTGCTTGCCACAAAGTATAGTTCGTTATCCATTAATACTTCCTCCATGATATTTATATTTTTAGGAACTATGGAAACTAACGCAAAATCTATTTGTCCGCCGGATAAACTCTCGATAACTTTAGACTTGTTGGTAACGTCCATAACCAGCTCTATATTTTTATGTCTTTTCATAAAATCTGCAAGAAAGTAGGGCATAACATATTTTCCGGTTGATACTACGCTGATATTGAGCCTGCCACTTAATAAACCTTTGTAAGTAAGGGTTTTGTAGTTAATGGCATATACTTCGTTTAGTATTTTTTGTGCCATTTCATAGATCTCCATTCCAAAATTTGTTACCAATAATTTTTTTCCGACAATTTCTGTTAAAGGAATATCAAATTGTTCTTGCAATTTTTTCAGCTGGATAGATACTGCCGGTTGGGTCATAAATAGTTCTTCGGATGCCTTGGTTATACTCTTTGTTTGAACCACTTTGCTAAAAACGTGTAATTGATGCAATGTATAATTCATAAAAAATATTTATTGTTAATATAACAAATATAAATAATAATTTATGAATATTTATCCTCAAATTTGTCCCAACAAAACCCAAAAAATATGAAAACAATAACTGTTGCCAAAGGAGATGGTATAGGTCCGGAGATAATGGACGCTACACTGAAAATTATTAAAGCATCCGGTGCTCAGGTGCAATTTGAAGAAATTGAAGTTGGAGAAAAAGTTTATTTGAGCGGAAACACTTCCGGAATTAGTCCGGAATCATGGGATGTTATTAGAAAAAATAAGGTTTTTTTAAAGGCGCCTATTACTACTCCTCAAGGCGGTGGCTATAAAAGTTTAAATGTAACAACCAGAAAAATGCTTGGCCTATATGCCAATGTAAGACCATGCAAGAGTTATCATCCCTTTGTTTCTACCAAGCATCCAAACATGGATATTGTAATTATTCGAGAAAATGAAGAAGATTTGTATGCGGGGATAGAGCATCAACAAACAGATGAGGTGGTTCAATGCTTAAAGCTTATCAGCCGTCCGGGTTGTGAAAAGATAATTCGTTATGCATTTGAGTATGCTAAGCAATATGGAAGAAAAAAGGTTACTTGCTTTACAAAGGATAATATCATGAAGCAAACAGACGGATTATTCCACAAAATATTTGACGAAATAGGGGAGGAGTATCCCGACATTGAAAAAGAACATTGGATTATAGATATTGGTGCTGCTAAAATGGCTGATACTCCTGAGGTTTTTGATGTAATTGTAACGTTAAATCTTTACGGTGATGTTCTTTCTGATGTAGCTGCGCAAATTGCAGGCTCTGTTGGTTTAGCAGGATCTGCTAACATAGGAGAAGAGTGTAGCATGTTTGAAGCGATTCACGGTTCTGCTCCAAGACGAGCCGGACAAAATATGGCTAATCCTTCCGGTTTACTGCAAGGTGCTATTTTGTTGCTAAATCATATAGGAGAAGGAGAAGCCGCCATGAAAATTCAAAATGCCTGGCTAAAAACTATGGAAGACGGTATTCATACATATGATATTTTTAAAGAAGGAATCAGTAAGCAAAAAGTTGGCACCAGCGAATTTGCAGATGCTATTATAGAAAGACTTGGTAAAAAACCTGAGAAACTTAAGCCGGCTGTTTTTGAAAATAAGCCTATCAAATTAAAGCCATACACTAGGAAACCTTCCATGAAAAAAGAGCTAACCGGGTTTGACTTATTTATTCACTGGAGTGGAAACAATCCTAATGAGATTGGTGAAAAGCTTTCAAAAATAGGAAGTGCAAAACTGTCGTTAAACATGATTAGTAACCGCGGTATTAAGGTTTGGCCGGAAGGATTGAAAGAAACTTTTTGTACTGATCACTGGCGTTGTCGTTTTAAATCAACAAACGGCCCGGTAAAACAAACGGAAATTTTAGAAATTATGACCAAAGCGGTGGAATCAGGATTGGAAGTTATCAAATCAGAGAACTTATACAATTTTGAAGGTAAACCGGCCTATTCATTGGGCCAAGGTCAGTAATTTATTTGAAATTATTCCTATGGAAAAGTATAGTTTTCAACTAATCAAGGGTGCTTACTCTAAAGAAGATGCCATCAGCCTGTTAACCAGGCTGGTAGACGCCAAAATAAAATATCACGAAGAAAAAATACAGCATGCAGATGCCGAAGAAGACATCAAGATGAGGGAAAATCGAATAAAGCAATTGCAACAAAATTTGTTTGAGGCTCGCAAAATGGTAGAAAATAAAAAAGGAAAAGTGGAATTACTAAGCGATGTTACTTTGCTTTAAATTAGACTCTTCTGTAACTATTTACTAATCAAATAAAAATTACAACAATGAAATCTTCTGCAGAGGAATATTTGATTAAGGGTGTTTTTACGCCCGAGCAGGCATTAACCGTTATCACTACTTTATTTAGAAGTAAAATACAAATGCATTCGCTTTCATCTTTCAGTTCTCTTGTTCAAGAGGGAAAAGAATCTGCAGAAGATAATTCCAGAAGAAACGAATTGATGGAATCTTTGGACAGACTGGTGGATGCCATAAAATCGGTGAATTCACCAAACAATATGATTAAACTTGATTGTAGGGTTAACATGACTATTGTTAGTAGCAGTGATTAATGAGTTTTTTTCGGGAAGGCCTTTGTGTATTGCTACCATGCACCAAAAAGAAAGCGTGATTGCCCCCGTATTGAAAAAAGAGTTTAATGTTACCTGCTTTGTTCCGCATAACATAAACACCGATATGCTCGGAACATTTTCGGGAGAGGTAGAAAGGATGGATTCTCCGCTTCAAACTGCCAGAAAAAAATGTGAACTGGCCTATAATTTAACCGGTACAGATTTACTCGTTGCTAATGAAGGATCTTTTGGGCCTCATCCACACCTGGGTTTTGTTCCTTTCGATGAAGAGATAATGATTTTGTATGACAAAAAAAACAGTTTTGAAATAACAGCCAAAGAACTAAGTCTTCAAACGAATTTCTCTTCAGGAGATTTTTATCATTATCAGGAATTGTGTGATTTTGCCAATAAATGTTTATTTCCTTCTCATGCACTTATAATCAAAGATGCATTGGGTAATTTACTGGCAAAGGGGGTAAACGATTGGGATAAGTTGCAGTATTTTTTTAACGAGGCCAAGAAACTAGCCGATTTTGTTAAAGCAGAAACAGATATGAGAGCACACATGAACCCCACTCGAATGGGCGTTATTGAAAAGTGTGCGAAGAAGTTAGTTGAAAATATAAAGTCAACCTGCCCGAATTGTAATTACCCCGGGTTTGTGCCAACGGAAACAATACCGGGATTACCCTGTGAAAACTGCTCGATGCCTACAAAATCTACTCTGAAATATGTGTATTTATGTAAATCGTGTAAGTATACTGAAGAGAAAAAGTATCCACATAGTAAAAGAGTAGAGGAGGCTGTTTATTGCGATTTTTGTAATCCATAGAAATAGTGTGTTACAGAAAAAGTTATTGATTATATTTTTATGATGTGTTATTACATTTGAGTATTATGAATTTTGATTTACTGATTTCGAATGCGACCAATCCTGCCTTTTTATTTTTTATTTTGGGGGTAGTTGCCGTAAGAATTAAAAGTGATTTAGAAGTTCCGCCTAATTCTGCAAAATTTATTTCTTTGTATTTGTTGTTTGCTATTGGTTTTAAAGGAGGGCAGGAGTTGTGTCATGAAACATTTTCCGCAGAAATATTGGTGTCAATGATTTTTGGAATGGGAATAAGCGTACTGATTCCTTTATATACTTTTTTTATTCTGAAAAGAAAACTATCTCTCTATGATGCCGTTGCCTTATCCGCCGCTTACGGTTCGGTTAGTGCGGTAACATTTGTAACGGGAGCTTCTTATTTGGAAAATCAGAAGTTGATTTTGCATGGCCACATGGTAGCTATTATGGCCTTGATGGAATCTCCGGCAATTATTACGGCGCTTCTTTTACTGTCTTTTTATAAAAAAGATGAAAGCATTGGATTTAAACGTTTAGATTTAGTTAAACATTCATTTACAAATGCCAGTGTGTACTTAATATTGGGAAGTTTAGCTATAGGCATTTTAGCCAATGCAAAACAAGCGGAAGGTATTAAACCCTTTACTAATGATATTTTTAATGGTTTTCTATCCATTTTTTTGCTTGATATGGGAATATCTAGCGGAAAAAAATTAGATTCTTTTTCTAAGCAGGGGCTTTTTCCGATACTTTTTGCCCTGTTTATTCCTTTGTTTAATGGTTGTTTATTTGCCTTATTAAGTAAGTTAGTTACTGCCGATATCAGTAACCGA
The DNA here is from genome assembly GCA_964585565.1 of uncultured Akkermansia sp. Classification (GTDB taxonomy): domain Bacteria; phylum Bacteroidota; class Bacteroidia; order B-17B0; family Aurantibacillaceae; genus Aurantibacillus. The sequence goes on from CAZPEC010000009.1 coordinate 55,859, forward strand.
TTTATGTTTGCCGTATTAGCGGCCAGCGCCTCATACATTGCCGTGCCTGCGGCCATGAAACTTACAGTTCCAAAAGCTAATGAAGGTTTATATATTCCAATGGCTTTAGCCATCACCTTTCCGGTTAATATTACTATAGGAATGCCATTATATTTTGAGGTTTGTAAGATGTTTTGATACGTCTATACTTTTTCAAATATTTCATGTATTTTAAATGCGTGAAAAGAATCGCATTATTTTTTTTACTACTTGTAAAAAGCATTGTATTCGCTCAACTTCAAAATCTTGTACCCGACTCCAGTTTTGAGTTTAATAAATTTATCCCTATAGAATACTCTTCTATTGGAGCGTCTAATTCATGGAATTCGCCAACCAGAGGTACTACCGATCTTTTCTGTAAGTGTGATAAAAAGAAAGCTAAGTTATCCAGTGTAAATGTTCCTGCAAATGCTATGGGGATTCAAGAGGCTCACTCCGGGAAATGTTATGCGGGAATATTTTGTGTTTCGCATGGATATTATCGCGAATATTTACAAACTTCTTTACTATATCCCTTAGAGGCAGGTAAAGAGTATGTCATTAACATGCATGTTAGTTTATCAGATTATTCTCCTTTGGCTATTGATAGATTAGGTGTATGCTTACTTAACGCTCCCGTTAAATATGACCATTCTGAGGTTATTCGTAATCTTGCTCCCCTGTATATTAATTTAGAGGATGAGGTAGGAATAGATGTAAATGACTGGCATAAAATTAGTTTGTTATATAAGGCAAAAGGCGGAGAGAATACTCTACTCATAGGAAGTTTTGCCATAAAGAGATTATGGATGACGGACAATTTTCCTCCTCAAAATGTAAGCACTCCTATTTATAAAAAAATGCCTAGAGATGCATATTATTACTTTGATGATATAAGCGTTTATGAATATAAACGTGAAGTAGAGGATACTACTGTTTATGAAAACCCTTATTTTCGTTTCATGCTCGAAGATGAACCGGTTTTATCCTATATTACTACAGATACGGTTCAACGATATAGTACGGGTATGGTGTCGGCTTTCAAAAACCTTTTGTTTAAAACGGGCGAGTTTATTATCAAAGAATCTTCTTTTTCTGAGCTTAATATTTTGGCTGTTCAGCTAAAATCAGATCCAAAACTTTATATAGAAATATATGGTCACACAGATAACGTAGGAGATGAAAAAAAGAATATAGAACTTTCTAATGGTAGGGCTAAGGCTGTAGCAGATTATTTAATAGCGAAAGGGGTGAATCCCGGTAATGTATTTTATAAAGGATATGGAAGTTCAATGCCCATAGAAACGAATAATACGGAAGAAGGGAGAGCCCAAAACAGGCGCGTGGAGTTTCTTATTAAAAAATAGCTTATTTAGCTATTCCAAATTTCCCAGCTTTTCTCGGCCTGAAGTTTCAACATGCTCAATCCATTCATGGTAAATGCTCCTTGTTCTCGACTTTTTTTAAGAAAAAGACTTTCTTCCGGATTGTATATTAAGTCATAACAAAAATGATTTTCGCCGATGCTCTCATAGGGTAGTTCGGGATACTGATCTACTTTCGGATACATCCCAATAGGGGTGCAGTTTATGATGAATAAAATGGAGCGTATAATTTCTTTATTAATATCACGACTGAGAAAAAAAGATTGATTTTCTTTTTTTTTTCTACTGACAAAAAAAACCTCAATTCCCATTTTTTTTAATGCAAAGGAAACAGCCTTTGCGGCTCCGCCGCTACCCAGAATTAATGCCCGATGGTGTTTAGGCTCCAAAAAAGGTTTTATTGATTGAGCAAAGCCATAAACGTCGGTATTATATCCATATAGAATATTGTTTTTTATGTTAATACAGTTTACTGCGCCTATTTCCTTGGCTTCTGAATCTATTTTGTGTAAAAAGGGTATAATACTCTCTTTGTATGGAGTGGTAACGTTTAAACCTCTTAACCCGGTATTTTTATTTATCAGATCGTTAAATTCAGATATTTTTTTTAATTCAAAGTTTTGATATGTTGAATCCTCCAGGTTGAGATCTCTGAATTTTTTTTCAAAGTAGTTCTTGGAAAAAGAATGACGTAATGATTTTCCAATAAGGCCGTATTGCATAGCTATAGTTCTATTTTTAAATCTTCGCTACTATATTGCCAAATAATCTCTCCCGTTTTTGTATCTATGCATACAAATTTTCTGGGTGAAGATTGAATAGTTACGAATAATTTATCGTTTAGTATGTAGCATGAAGAACTATAAACACGTTCTTCCGATTTAAAAATAGATTGTAAATCTTTATCTGACTTTTCCCATTCGGTAACACCTTGTTTATTGATATAAGAAATTATGATTTCGGATGATGGAGATATGTTTTTACTGTATTTCAATATAATACCCTCATTATACCTGCACAGAAAGGTGGGATTACAATAATTTTTCCGGTCTACAAGTTTAATCGACTTTATCCCGTGGGGCTTTGATCTCATTTTCTCTATTTTATTGATAGAATTAGTATCGCTTAATGGGATTTTATATTTTATATCAGATAAATTTGATTTTATGGTTGCATAAACCAGCATCGGGTGTTCGTTTTGAGTGAAGAATACGGTTGATATTTCAGTTTGTTCAGATTTTTTATTTTTTCTAAAATCTTCTGAGCTCATTAATTCATTAGTGCTTACATTATAGTAGTAAGAGTCGTTATTGATATTTTCTATGACAAAATAATCCTCTTCGTTGGCTTTATATATTTTCGAAATTCCGTTTTTTAATACTTCAAAGTTATTCTTAAAATTTGTGGAATAGAGCGTTTGTTTGAAAGTTTTGGGGTTAAAAGCAATCAGTCCACTGTCCTTATCAAAACAGTATATTAAATTATTCAAGTAATAAAATTCAGGAATATTTTTAAAAGTTAAATAATGCCAGCTTCCTATATAAATTACTTTTTTGTTTACGTTTTTTTTTGACGAAAGATCAAAAGTGCTGATAAAATATACCGCACTGTCGAGTGAGCCTGTTTGTGATTTTCCAATTATACCAATATGCTTATCGTCATAAAAGAAGGTTTTTTCTATATAAGGTTCTTGCCAGTTTGAAGTATAATTTTTTAGTGATTTTACAATTGTTTTTGAGGTATTTTCAAAAAACGACAAAAGAAACGTAGTGCTTGTTGTTATAATGGCGAAGGTAAAAATAATTGAGATGATAACTTTTTTAAGTGTTTTATTTTTTTTTATGATGGTTTCTGTGTCAAATGTATATGCAGGCTCTACATTAGAATACTCATCTTTATTTTGTAAAACAAAATTAGTTTGACAGTAATTACATTTGTACGCTCCATCATTTGTTTTAAAAACGCTGGTGGCTCCACAACCCGTACATTGTATTTTTTTTACAGGACTCATTTTTATTTACCAAATTTCATTTTTAAGGCAGCAAGGGCTGAACTCATGTCATTTGGATTATAGTTTATTTCTTCCTTGGTTTTATTTTGGGTATTGATTGATTTAGCTTCACCTTTCATGGAAAGGCCAATACGTTTTCGTTTGATGTCTACTTCTGTTACATGTACCCACACTTTTTGTCCAACCCGAACAAGTTTATTAGGATCATCAACAAAACTATCGCTAAGTTGTGATATGTGCACTAAGCCATCTTGATGAACGCCAATATCTACAAAAGCACCAAAATTAGTTACATTAGTTACAATTCCCGGTAATCGCATTCCTTCTCTTAAATGGCTTATTTCATGTATGTTTTCATCAAAACTAAAAATTTCAAAACTTTTGCGTGGGTCTCTTCCGGGCTTCTCCAGTTCGTTCATTATGTCTTTTAGTGTAGGTAAACCTACATTATCGTTTATGTAATTTTCAGGTTTAATTTTTTTTCGTAGTTCTTTGTTGCTTATTAGGTCATTTATACTGCAGCTTAAATCTTCAGCCATTTTTTCTACAATATGATAGCTCTCCGGATGAACGGCACTCCTATCCAGCGGATTTTCACCTTCTCTGATTCTGAGGAAACCAGCACATTGTTCGAATACCTTTTCACCCAATCTGGGAACGTTTAGTAAATCCTTTCTTGAACGAAAAGCGCCATGTTGGTTTCGATACTCAATTATATTTTCAGCGACAGAACTACCAATACCGGAAACGTATGAGAGTAATTGTTTGGAGGCCGTATTTAATTCAACTCCTACTGCATTTACGCAACTTTCAACTACTTCATCCAGTTTTTGTTTTAGTAAAATTTGGTCAACATCATGTTGGTATTGGCCAACACCAATAGATTTCGGGTCTATTTTTACGAGTTCTGCCAATGGATCGGCTAGTCTTCTTCCAATAGAAACAGCTCCTCTCACGGTTACATCGTGTGCTGGAAATTCTTCTCTGGCTAATTCCGATGCAGAATAGACGGAAGCACCTGCTTCATTAACCACAATTACGGGAATTGATTTTGGAAGAATGTCTATACTTCTTACAAACTGTTCGGTTTCCCTTGAGGCAGTTCCGTTTCCAATCGCAATTGCTTCTATACTGTGCTTGGCACATAATGCAAGAATCGTATGTTCGGCTTCTGTAACTTTTCTCTGAGGTTCATGTGGATAAATAACAGTATCTTCCAATAATTTTCCTTGCGCATTTAACGCTACAACTTTGCAACCTGTTCTATAACCAGGATCTATGGCAAGTATGGCTTTTTCTCCTAAGGGAGAGGCTAGAAGCAATTCTCTCAGATTATCTGCAAAAACCTGAATAGCCTTTCCGTCGGCAAGTTGCTTACTGAGCATACGAATTTCTGCCTCTATGGATGGGCATAACAAGCGTTTATATCCATCTGAAATAGCCCCTTTAATAATATTTGCACATTCTTTTGAAGAATTATTTATGTAAGTTCTTTCAATGTTTTTTATAGCAATTTCTTCATCTATCACTATATCCAAAATAAGAACATTTTCTTTTTCTCCTCTTCGCATGGCCAGTAATCGATGGCTGGGGCAAGACGCAAGAGGTTCTTCCCACTCAAAATAATCCTTAAATTTTTCTCCTTCTTCTTCTTTTCCTTTTATTACGTGAGTTCTTATAATTGCCGTTTTTTTAAATAGCTCTCTTATGATGTCTCTTACAGTTGCGTTCTCTGATATTATTTCGGCAATAATATCTTTTGCTCCGTCAATGGCCTCGTCGACATTAAGTACTCCCTTTTCGGGATTTATAAATTTTTCTGCTTCGATATATGGCGAAACCGTTTTTTGCTCAAGGATTAACTGTGCTAAAGGCTCTAATCCCCTTTCTCGGGCAATGGTAGCCCTTGTTCTCCTCTTTGGCTTGTATGGTAAATATAGGTCTTCCAGCTTAGAAAGGGTGTCGGCCTCCTCTAACTGTTTTTTTAGATTTTCATTCAAAAATCCTTGAGATTCTATTGACTTTATTATTATTTCCCTCCGGGATTCTACCTGCCTTAATCGTTCAATTTCTGTTTTTATTGACAGAATTTGTACTTCATCTAAGTTACCTGTTTTTTCTTTTCTATATCTGGATATAAAAGGTACAGTAGCTCCTTCATCTAATAACTTTACGGTTGCATTTACTTGTTGCGTGCTAATACCTGTTAAATCCGAAATTTTAAAGTATAATTTTACTTCACTCATAGCAATTAGTTCCAAAAACAAAAATAACCTTATGGATTTTCAGTAAAATTTATTTTATCAACACTCTTGTTGCAGGGTATGGGTAATAAAAAATGCGTTGAAACTAAAAATATCTGCCCGAAAAAAATGAAGATATCATGCAAAAAAAATCCCTGCAGAAGTGCAGGGATTTTGATAAAACTGGCATCGACCCCCGATAGCTATCGGGGCTTCCGGGCCTGCCGGCCGCAGCGAAGCGAAGGCCGGCTTTA
>CAZPEC010000010.1:0-49343 GCA_964585565.1 uncultured Akkermansia sp.
AGGGGTCAGTAAATACGATGGGAAATCCTTTACGCATTATACCGACAAGGAAGGCTTAAGCCACAATACCGTCTGGTCGATCTTAGAAGACCAATCCGGAAACCTGTGGTTAAGCACAGAGAAAGGGCTAAACTGTTTTGTAGTGGGTGGGGGCGGTTTGTCCACTACAAAACTACCAAATGGCTCGGCAAAATGCAATCTCCAAATTATGGTATTTCATAAAGAAGACGGTTTAAAAGCAGAAGACTTTTTTCTAAATTCGGTTTTACTCGATAGCAAAAACCGTATTTGGTGGGGCAGTGGCAAGGCGTTAAGCATGCTTAATTTGAATGAGTTTAAGCTGAACGAAAAAGAACCCGAGATTCAATTGGATAATATTTATCTGCAGGAAAATTTTGTAGATTACCGCCACCTGAATGATACCCTTACTGACAGTGTTGCAGTAAATGAAAGAAACGAATTAAAAAATATCCGGTTCAGCGGTGTTGCTAAATTTCATAATTACCCGGAGGCATTGGAGCTGCCTTACTATTTGAATCACCTTACGTTTAATTTCAGTGCCATTGATTGGTATGCTCCACACAAACTAAAATACCAATTTAAATTAGAAGGTTTAGATAAAGATTGGAGCAATTTAACCGCCGACAACAAAGCCGATTATCGCAATATCCCATTTGGAAAATATACCTTTAAGGTAAAAGCTATTGGCAGCGCAGGTAAATGGAGTAAAACATTTGAGTATTCATTTATTATTCATCCGCCCTGGTGGCGCACTTGGTGGGCTTATACATTGTATGGATTATTTGCAATAGCTGTTGTTGTTTTAATTGTGAGATGGAATAGCAAAAAATTAAAAGCACGAGCAGAAGAATTAAAAGTTAAAGTGGATGAAGCTACAGCAGAAATAAAAGAGCAGAAACACCTGATTGAAGAGAAACACAAAGAAATTACCGATAGTATTAATTATGCTGAAAGAATACAGCGGTCGTTATTGGCCAGTAAAAAATTATTGGATGAAAACCTGAATGAGTATTTTATTTTCTTCAAGCCAAAGGATGTGGTGAGTGGCGATTTTTATTGGGCATCCTTCGTTCAAACTTCGGATGCCGATGGCAAGTTCCTTTTAATGTGTGCCGATAGCACCGGACATGGTGTGCCCGGAGCCATTATGAGTATTTTGAATATTGCATGTCTGGAAAAATCAGTGGAAGTAGAAGGACTGTTTTTGCCAAACGAAATATTAAACTACACCCGAACAAAAATTATTGAAACATTAAAAAATGATGGCAGCGCGGAAGGTGGAAAAGACGGCATGGACGGAAGTTTAATCAGTTTCGATTTTAGTAAAAATAAACTTTATTGTGCCACCGCAGTAAATCCGGTTTGGATGGTGAGAGAAAATGAACTTATAGAAATAAAAGGCGACCGTTATCCCATAGGTAAACATGAACGAGACAAGATGCCATTTACCCTACACGAGGTAGATATACAAAGAGGTGATGTAATTTACTTATTAACCGATGGTTTTGCCGATCAGTTTGGAGGAGCATCCGGAAAGAAATTTAAGTATAAACAGTTGCAGGAATTATTATTGTCAATTGCACATGAACCGATGTCCAGCCAAAAGCAAAAGTTAAATGAAGTCTTTGAAAATTGGAAAGGAAGTTTAGAGCAGGTGGATGACGTTACGATTATGGGTATTCGGGTTTAAATTTTTAGTGGCTTGGTTTTCACATCCCAATATCTGTATTTTTAATGGGCAGTTTGTTTCTTTTTCCCAATAGTTTCCAAATTATGGTCTTTATTCCTTGTCTTTTCATCAAAAACTAAACATTATCCCTCGCCCCATTGTTATTATACTAAATTAACAGCCTTTGTCACAATAAATTATAGGCTTAACGTTCACTAAAAAAAGCTATCTTTGTGCTAATGAACATTGTAGAGGGGCCGGGCTTTATTCCCGGCGAACTTTTGGCGAAAATAAATTCGCCGGCCGATTTAAAAAAACTGGATAAGTCGCAACTGAAACAGGTATGCGATGAGCTCCGGCAATATATCATCGACTTGGTGTCGGTAAAAGGCGGGCATTTTGGCGCTTCTTTAGGCGTAGTAGAACTAACCGTGGCGCTGCACTATGTGTTTAATACTCCCTACGACCAACTGGTTTGGGATGTAGGTCACCAAGCATACGGTCACAAAATACTTACCGGACGCAGAGACGTTTTTCATACCAACCGCAAATACAAAGGTATTAGCGGCTTCCCAAAACGCTCCGAGAGCGAATACGACACTTTTGGCGTAGGCCACTCTTCTACCAGCATTGGCGCTGCTCTGGGAATGGCGGTTGCCAACAGATATCAGGGCCTAAAAGACAAACAACACATTGCCGTTATAGGCGATGGCTCCATGACCGCCGGAATGGCATTTGAAGCCCTAAACCACGCAGGCGCCGAAAAAGCCAACCTGCTGGTTATTTTAAACGATAACTGTATGAGTATTGACCCCAACGTAGGGGCACTCAAAGATTACCTTACCGACATTACCACCTCGCACACCTACAACAAAGCAAAAGATGCTGTTTGGGAACTGCTTGGTAAAATAAGTAAGTTTGGCCCCAACGCTCAGGAAATTGCTTCTAAAATAGAAAACGCCGTAAAAACGTCTCTGCTAAAACAAAGCAATTTATTTGAATCGCTGAAGTTTAGATATTTTGGTCCGGTTGACGGGCATGATGTTGTGCGGCTTACCTCCATATTAAACGACGTAAAAGACATCTCCGGCCCAAAAATTCTACACGTAGTTACCAAAAAGGGCAAGGGCTATAAATTTTCGGAAGAAGGAAATGAAACCCTTTGGCATGCTCCGGGTCTCTTTAATAAAGATACCGGAGAAATTATTAAGGTTACCCCTAAAACACCTCAGCCACCAAAATATCAAGACGTATTTGGTCACACCATTGTAGAGTTAGCCGAAAAAAACCCGAAAATAATGGGTATTACTCCCGCTATGCCCAGCGGTTGTTCATTAAATATTATGATGAAGGCCATGCCAAACAGGGCCTTTGACGTGGGTATTGCCGAACAACATGCGGTAACCTTTAGCGCCGGACTGGCAACACAAGGCCTTGTTCCGTTTTGCAACATTTACTCTTCGTTTATGCAGCGGGCCTACGACCAGGTAATACACGATGTGGCGTTGCAAAAATTAAAAGTAGTGTTTTGTTTGGACCGCGGCGGGCTTGCCGGTGCCGATGGAGCCACCCACCATGGCGCTTTTGATTTGGCTTATTTCCGTTGTATCCCAAATATGATTGTGAGCGCTCCCATGAACGAAGAAGAGTTGCGAAACTTGATGTATACCGCCCAACTGGACGAAACACCCGGTTGTTTTAGCATACGCTACCCGCGCGGAAACGGAGTAATGACAGACTGGAAAACTCCGTTCAAAAAAATAGAAATCGGTAAAGGAAGAAAATTAAAAGAAGGAAAAGACCTTGCCATACTTTCTATTGGTCATCCCGGAAATTTTGTTACCGAAGCCGTTAAAGAATTGGAGAAGGAAAACATTTCGGTAGCACATTACGACATGCGCTTTGTTAAACCCATAGACGAGAAATTGCTGCACGAAGTTTTTTCTACATTCAAAAAAGTTATTACGGTGGAAGACGGCTGCATTAGCGGAGGAATGGGGAGTGCCGTATTGGAATTTATGGCCGATAATAATTATACTGCGCAGGTAAAACGCCTGGGCATTCCCGACCGTTTTATTGACCACGGCGAACAGCCGGAGTTGTACGAAGAGTGTGGGTTTTCTGCCAAAGCCATTGCTGCCGCCGTTTTAGAAATGGTTTCTGAAAAAGTAGCTGAAGAAATTAAGATTGGTTAATGAATCTATTAATCCAACTTCAGGCTGGTGCTTCCTATCACGGTTCCGTCGCAGGTTATTTCAATCAAATACGTTCCGGCAACCATTTCCCCCTGGCCCTCTCCGTAGCCCACAGCACTTAATTCGGTATTGGCATAATTTATGGTTACTTTTCCGGCATAATAGCCTTTGCTTTGATTGAAAGTAAACCGATAACTATCATCATAGCTTTTTGCCATCTCTTTTCCGTCCGGTGTCATAATGCGAATAAAAACAGTTTTTTCTCCGGCTTTAGCAATTTTATTTTCTCCCAAACTAAAACTTACTTTAATTTTTTCGGCCTTGCGCGCTTTAGATGTTTCTACCTCTTTTTTTCCGCCGCGCTTATACGCAACGGCCTTGGCGCTGATATTAAAACAGGTTAACACACTGCCTTTAGCAATCGTATTTTTCAACTCTTCTTTTTCCTGTTCCAGGTTTTTTTGCTTCTCCTTTTCTTGGTCCAGCTGTTTAAGGACCTGTTTTTTCTCTACTATTAAATTTTGATTGAGTGTGTTTAAAGAATCAATGGTTCTTACAAAGCCTTTCATAATTTCGCGCAAGGTCTCCATTTCTTTTTTGAGTTTGGCAATGATATAGGCATCTCCTTTGTGCTTTTTAGCCTCTTCCATCAACTCCTCTATTCGTGCCTTTTTCTCTTCTATCTCCGCCTGCAGGGCTTTGTTGTTGGTGTTTAAGCTTTCGTAATCGCTTTTCAGGGCAGCCAGGTCTGCTTCAATGGTTTCTTTTTCTATATAAATTTTCTCTTTAAGCACAATCTGTTCTGCTGCCTTATTGCGTTCTTGCCACCAAAACCAAGCTGTTATGCCATTTGTGAGAATTAATAAAACAATAAACAGCCACAAAACGGCTCTTTTCCTGTCTTTTTTTTGCTCTTCGCTCATCTTAAACTAGGGCTTTTGCCTCGTCAAAATTACTAAGAAAAGGGGTATATTCGCTTCATGAATGGGGCACTTATTAACGATTTTTTGTCATTAATTTATCCCCGACAATGTGAAGCCTGCGAGCGAATTTTATTTCGTCATGAAAAAATGCTTTGCAACAAGTGCCTTCTTACCCTTCCCAAAAGCAACTTCCATCTGAATAAGAATAACCCCATTTTACAAACTATGGCAGGGAGGGTTCCGCTGCTTAATGCAAGCGCACTGTATGTTTTCGAAAAAGGAGGGCGCGTACAAAAACTGCTGCACGCCATAAAATATGAAAATCAAAAAAAATTGGCCTTTATGTTGGGGCAAATGGCAGCTGAAGAAGTAAAAAATGATGTTGTTTTTGCTTCGGCAGATTTTTTAATTCCCGTTCCGCTGCATTACAAAAAGCTCAAAAGCAGGGGATTCAACCAAAGTGAAGTGTTTGCACAAGGAATAAGTGAGGTGCTGAGAATTCCACTTAACACAAAAAGCGTAATTAGGCAAACGGAAAGCGCTACGCAAACCAAAAAAAGAAAGTATGAGCGTTGGGAAAACGTGGCAGGGATTTTCGCTCTTCAAGAAAAAAATTCGCTAAGTAATAAACATCTGGTGTTGGTTGACGATGTGGTTACCACCGGGGCCACCATTGAGGCGCTATGGCAGGCCATAAAAGAGATTGAGGGAATAAGGGTTTCGTTAATTTCTATTGCTTTTGCCAACAAATAAAATCAACTGTTCTTATACACCATAACGTTGAATACGTACGGGCTTATGCGTTTAATTTGCTCGCTTCTTTTCAAATTCTTAAGCTGATTCTTTTTAGCAGGCTTCATGTTTTCCGAGGATGAAGAGGCGGAAAACGAATTTATAATTTCGGTTGATTTAATAGCAAACCCAGTGGCTTCGGCTGATGAAATTTTACCGCGTATGAGGCCTATTACATTCCCTTGACTGTCTAAAAGAGGCCCGCCGCTGTTTCCGGGATTTACCGGAATAGACACCTGGTACATGGTGGTGTCGTTATAATAGCCGCTTAAAGAACTTAAGGACCCTTCTCCGTAAACAGCATCTCTCCTGGGGTATCCCAGTGTAAATACACTCTCTCCCATATCGGTTGGTTTTATGGAAAAGGCATAAGGCACTTGCCAGGATTTATACAGGTCTTGGTTTTCTATCTTTAAAACGGCAATATCCAAAGCGGCATCTTTATATATCAATTTTGTTAAGCAGCGCTCAGTGCCGGCATTGCTGATGAAAATGCTGTCGGCTCCATTTACCATGTGCAAACTGGTAAGCACCATCCCCTCATTATTAAGCGCAAAGCCGGTTCCTTCAAAGTTTGCTGCCGGTGCCGTGTTTTTTGCAGCTCTTGTTTTAAGTTTCTGAACGATGGCATCCTGATAGTATTTTAAGCCATTCACTTCTCTTTTTAAGTCAGTAATTTCATTTTTCTGCTTTTTAAGCAAATAACCGCCCGCACTTAAAAGAGCAATGGTTACAATAACCGCCACGCTGGCGGCACTAACCGCCACAGCAAAGGTTTTACCGATGCGCTTGGTAAGTTTTTCCGGAGGGCTTATGGAAATTATTTTCGCATCTTTGCCAAACTCAACCTGGTGTATTTGGTTTAGCTTGCTTTTAAGTGTTTGATTTTCGCCGGCTTCATTTAATAATGAAACAAGAAACTTATGTTCTTCAAAAGCCTTTTTAAAGAGTAAGTCCTTTTCCAGTCTTTCTTCAAAATCCTTTAAAACCTGCCCATGGAGTTTTCCGCTTAAATAGTCATCAAACCAATCTGTTGTTCTCATTTCTTATCAATCTACCAGTGTAAACGTTTCAAAAAATAACCGTTTTAAACGTTGCAAGCATTTGTATTTCTGATTTTTCGCGTTATCGGCATTGGTGTAACCAAACTTGTCTGATATTTCCTCCATGCTCATTTTTTTCACGTAAAAGTCCTTTAATAAGGTTGCACAAGGCTCTCCCAGGTTTTGTAAACTTTCTTCCAGTTTTAAAAGCTCGTTCTCTCTTAATCTGTGTGCCTTTACGTCTGTTTCGGCGTCTTCTATTTGTTCCTCGTGAAATTCTTTAAGGCTCGTGTTACCGCCATGCTTTTTTAGCTGCTTAAGCCAAAGGTTTCGAGCAACGGAGTATATGTACGTTTGTAATTTACAGTTAAGCGTAAATCCGGGATCTTTACACTTTTGGTAAAGCACAATAATACACTCCTGATAAATATCTTTTGCCGAGTCGGAAGAACCGCTATTGCTTACAACAAATTTAAGAACGAGGTTATAGTACTTTTTGTACAACGCCGACAAAACGGCATCATCGCCGTTCCTTAATCCTAAAAGAAAATCCTCATCGGTTAGCCGAGAACCCGCTTTTATCATGCGTTGTTACTTTTAAATACCGTTTAAAAACAAAGGTAACCCAAAAACGTACTTTATTTATAAATAATTTACAAGGCAGGTCTTTAAAAACGGACTAAAGCATCTTTTTTATTTTTTTGTTACTGATAATCAACATGTTGTGTTTTTTTGTAAGCCAAAAGGGTTACTTCTTTCCGGTTTGGGTATAAATGAGCATAATAACCTTTTAAACGTTTAAAAAATGAAAAAAGTATTGTCATTAATCGCTGTAGCCGCTATGGCTACTATGGTTTCTTGCGGACCTTCAGCTGAAGAAAAAGCTAAAATCGAAGAAAGCTTAAAAAGAATGCAGGACTCTATGGAGGCTGCTGCTAAAGCAATGGTAGAAGAAGTTTCTAATGAAGCTACTGCTGATAGCGCCGCTACTGAAGCTGCTCCTGCCGAAGCAAAATAATTTTGTGTTCTGTTAGTTAGCTTAAAGGCCCTTGGCATAATGCCGGGGCTTTTTTGTTTAATTATTGTTACCTTTGTTTACCGCAAATATTAACGCTCATCTGCTTATGAAACGTCTATTAATATCTCTTTCCGTTTTTACGCTTTGTTTTTCGGCTTGCGGGCCGGCAGCCGAAGACCGGGAGGCCATGTACGCCAGAGCAAAAGTTTTTCAAGACTCTATTGCCAACGTTATAAAAACATCCATGGACGACGCTGCACTCAGCGCCAAAATGAATGCCGAAGCCGCTGCTCAACAGCAACAGGCAACCGATACCACTGCAAAAAACGGACAATAAACCAAAAGGCAACAAAGGTTGTTTAACTACTAATAATGCTGTTATGGAAATTACTGTTGAAAAAGTGTTAGACGCACTAAGGTATGTAGACGATCCCGACCTTAAAAAAGATTTGGTTACCCTTAATATGGTTAAGGATGTTGCCGTTGAGGGAAAAAACATTTCGTTTACTGTTGTGTTAACTACACCGGCTTGTCCGATGAAGGACATGATTCATAATGCCTGCATGAATGCTATTTTGCATTATGTTGATAAAGAGGCCAAAGTAAAAATTAACATGACGGCTCAAGTTACGGGTAAGAAAGCAAAAGATGAAACAACACTTTGTGACGTAAAAAACATTATTGCGGTAGCCAGCGGAAAAGGCGGTGTTGGAAAAAGTACCATCGCGGCTAATTTGGCCTTAGGACTCCATAGACAAGGCGCTAAAGTTGGAATTGTAGATGCGGATATTTACGGCCCCTCTCAGCACATTTTATTTGGTTGCCAAAACGATTCTCCCGGGCCGGCAGAATTTATGGGTCAAAAGAAAATGAAGCCGGTTGAGAGTTACGGGATAAAAATAAATTCCATTGGTTTTTTGGCAGGCCCCAATCAAGCCGTTGCTCTAAGAGGGCCAATGGCCACTAAAGCGCTTTCCCAGCTGTTTTACGACACGGCCTGGGGAGAATTGGACTACCTGATTGTAGACCTCCCTCCGGGAACAGGAGACATTCAGATAAGTTTATGCAGCCAGGTGAAACTAACCGGGGCTGTAGTGGTGTGTACGCCACAAGAATTGGCCATTAGCGACGCACGTAAGGGAATTGCGCTCTTCCGGCTCCCTCAGTTAAATGTGCCTGTGCTCGGATTGGTTGAAAACATGGCCTGGTTTACGCCAAAAGAACTTCCCGAGAACAAATACTATATATTTGGTAAAGACGGTGTAAAAAAACTATCAGAAGAACTTCACATCCCCTTGCTGGCACAAATTCCCCTGGTACAAAGCATAAGAGAGTGTGCTGATGAGGGAAGGCCTTCGGTAGTAAACGAGTCTTCTGCCGAATCTTTTGCTTTTATAGAACTGGCGCAAAATGTTGCTCAACAAATTGCCATTCAAAACGCAAAACCTGAACCAGCCGAAGCCAATTAAAAACTAATTGTATCTTTGCCCCTTCTATGGTAACGCAAGAATTGCTCAATAAGGTAGAAGAAGCTCTAAATACGATAAGGCCATACTTGGAGGCCGACGGGGGCAATGTTTCCGTGGTGGAAATTACTCCGGAATTAACTCTTAAACTGGAGCTAACGGGCGCCTGCAAAACCTGTAATATGAGCCACATGACCATGCGCGCAGGAATTGAAGAAACCATAAAAAGGTCTGTCCCTGAAATAAAGAACATAGAGGCCGTAAATACGTAACCGCATATGAAACTTACCGAGAAATTAAAACAAAATAAAAAAACGCTTTTTTCCATAGAAATACTGCCTCCTCTTAAGGGAAAGAGCATACAAAGTATTTACGACGGAATAGACCCCCTGATGGAATTTAAGCCCGCTTTTGTGGATGTTACGTATCACCGAGAGGAATACATTTATAAAAAGCGTGCCGGCGGATACCTGGAAAAAGTAAGCATTCGCAAACGCCCGGGCACGGTTGGTATTTGTGCGGCCATTATGAATAAATACGATGTGGAAGCGGTGCCCCACATTATTTGCGGAGGGTTTACCCGAGAAGAAACGGAAAACGCACTCATTGATTTACAATTTTTGGGAATAGACAATGTTTTGGCCTTACGCGGAGACAGCATAAAAACGGAACCCGCTTTCGTTCCCGAGCCCGGAGGACACCCGTATGCGCTTGATTTAGTAAAACAAATCAGCAGCATGAACAGGGGCATATACCTGGATGACGACATGAAGGAAGCTGCTCCCACAAACTTTTGCGTGGGTGTTGCCGGTTATCCGGAAAAACATTTTGAAGCGCCAAACCTTATCAGCGATTTAAACTATTTAAAGGCAAAAGTTGATGCAGGAGCCGAGTATATTGTAACACAAATGTTTTTTGATAACAAGAAATATTTTGACTTCGTTGATTTGTGCAGAAAAAATGGGATAAACGTACCCATTATTCCGGGTTTAAAAATTCTCTCCGGGAAAAAACAAATAACCACGCTGCCTAAAATTTTTCATATCGATATTCCTCAGGCTTTTTATGAAGAGCTGGAGACGTGTAAAGACGATAAGCAAATAAAAGAAGTAGGCATTAAATGGTGTGTTGAACAATCTAAAGAGCTTATTAAAGCAGGAGTTCCCTGTTTGCATTTTTATACCATGGGGGCGTCGGAAACAACAAAGGCCGTTGCAAAAGAAGTGTTTTAATTGCCGTACGATTTTTATACCGGAGAAGTTTTGCTGATTGATAAGCCCCTGGGCTGGACAAGCTTTCAGGCGGTTAACAAAATAAAGCACGCCATTAAAAAACACCCTTCTTTTTTTGTAAACAATGAGCAAATAAAGCCCAAAGTGGGGCACGCCGGAACGCTTGACCCTCTGGCTTCAGGGCTTTTAATTATTTGCACCGGAAAAAAAACCAAAACGCTTCATGAATTTATGGGCATGGAAAAAGAGTATACAGGCACTTTTCACGTCGGGGCCACCACGCCTTGCTTTGATTTGGAGAAAGAAATAGACGCCGTCTTTCCCACGGAGCATATTACAGAAGAATTTCTTTACAAAACAGCAAAAAAATTTATAGGAAAACAGGAGCAGTTGCCTCCCATATATAGCGCCGTTATGGTTGAAGGGAAAAGATCTTATGAACTTGCCCGACAGGGAAAAGAAGTTGCTTTAAAACCAAAAACCATAGAAATTCAAGAATTCGAAATAACAGAAATTAAAATGCCACATATAAAATTTCGGGTTGTGTGCAGTAAAGGCACATACATTCGGAGCTTGGCAAGAGATTTTGGGCTGGCATTAAATAGCGGAGCGCATTTAACAGAGCTTCGCCGAACACGAATCGGAAATTTTTCCATAGAAAAAGCTCATACAATAAGTGATTTTCTATTGACTCTTTAAAAAAGTAAAATACTCTTTTCGTTGCTCATTGTTGTTTCGTCATACAGCGCTCTATATACTGCTCGGAAGGCAAAATAGCCATTTGTATTCGTTTGGCATAGGCAATAGAGTCCAGTATTTCCCTTTGCTTTTCGTCTACTACATTTTTTTGTTGTTCAATTATTTTCTTCTGATAAGAAGTAAGTTTGAATCTTTTGTACAAGAAAACAGAAAAAACCAGCAGCACTAAAAGACAAAAACCTACAGAAAAAATAATTACGTTTCTTGTTTTTCTATCTTTTGCTGAAAGCAATTGCTCTTGTTTTTTCTCATACTGAAGCTTTTCTATCATCATTTGTTTTTGTTCCGTTTCGTATTTAGACTGAAGCTCGGCCAGGGCTTCTGCGCTATTTTGCTGATACACAGAATCTCTTAATTTGGCATAAAGCCTAAGATTTTTTGCCTCCAGCACATGGTCTTTTTGTTTAGCGTAAATTCCTGCCAACAAAAAATACACCTCCGACAGTTCGTTTTTAGCCCCCAACGAGCGGCCCAGCTCGGCCGCTTTTAAACCGCATTCAACCGCTTTTTTGAATTGCCTGAGCGAGTCGTAGGTAGTAATCATTCCGGCATAGAGCGTTAACAAAAAAGGCTTATTATCAATCTTTTTCAGGAGGTATTCGGCCTTTAGTTGGGTACTCAAAGCCTGTTTTAGCTTTCCTTGCTGGCGAAGCAGGTCTCCCACGTTTAAATACCACAACCCAACAAAGGAAAGATCGGGAGATTTTGTAATATAAGGAAACGCTCTGTCGTAATAAGTGATAGCAGAATCCTTTACTCCCATATTATCGTAACAAACAGCAATATTGTTATAAACAATGCCTACGTTTACAGAATCGTTTATTTTTCTGAAATACGCCAATATTTCCGGATATAGGGAAAGGGCCTCGCTGTGTTTTTGAAGCCCCAAATAAGAAGAAGAAAGATTTACCTTGCATTCGGCCTCTAGCCGCTGATTAGGGTTTGTTTTAATCAACGACAATACGCCTAAAAAACAATTTACTGCCTTTTGGTATTCAGAAATTCCGTTATAGTACTGCCCCATTTCGTTTAATGCCCTGGCAAGGCCGCCGGGATAATTGATGGCTTTACTTTTTTTATAGGCCTTAAGCGCATAATAATAGGCCGAATCATTTTGATTACTTTGAAACGACACGGCTTTATTATACCAATGATTAACTAAATTGGTATCGTATAAAACGCTTTTTTTGTCTTGGTTTTGGCCAAAAACAGGAACAAACGCCGAAACGCAAAAACAAACAACAATTAAATTTAGTTTAAACTTAGACATCTGTATATTGGTTTACTCTAATTTATTTTTTTGGAGAGAGAGCACAAAGAAGCCCAACATACTATACTCTAAAACCCATCACGCAAACGTCGTCTATTTGTTCCAACTCCCCTTTCCAGCTTTCAAAGGCTTTATTAATACTGTTTTTTTGCTCTTCCATGGATTTATCTTTAATGGACAGTAAAAGCTCTTTCATCTTGCCTGCTTTAAATTTTTTTTCCACGACCGTTTTCCGAGCTTCCGCCAAACTGGTCCTGATAACCATCTGTAAAAACATAAACGGTGTCTCCCGTATTGAGCAATATCTCATGGTTAGTGAAAGGTTGTGGGTTCAAATATCTTCCTATAGGCTGTTTGTTGGGTCTTATTTCCTCCACCACATCCGCATTTTTCCTCACAATCCACAAAGGGTTGTTTGCGCCAGCCCACTCCAGGGTTTTATCTTTTTCATTCCATGCACACAGAGAAATATCCATTCCATCATTTACTTCTTCTTCACTTTTTTCAAATTCTTTTATAACAATTTCTCTGGTTTTGTCAAGAATTTTGGCCGGCTCTCCAAGACCATATTCCTTTACGCTTCTATTAAGCGCGTGGTTACACACTACGCTTACCATAGCCCCGGGCACACCGTGTCCGGTACAGTCGGCGGCAGCAAACAATATTTTATTTTGATGTTGTTCCAGCCAGTAAAAATCTCCGGCAACAATATCTTTTGGTTTATATAAAATAAAACTTTGAGGCAAACACTGTTTTACCAAGCGCAAGGAAGGAAGGATAGCGCCTTGTATACGTTTGGCATAGTTTATAGAGTCCTGAATTTCTTTATACTGTTCTTTTATTTTGTCCTCTGCCTCTTTTCTTCTAATAACTTCTCTTTTAAATTTTCGGTTCCAGCTAAACATTCCGGCTAAACTTATTAATACTCCCCACACAATCATTGCGTTGGCAAAAGGCCAATACATGAGCTTAAACAGTATTCCCAATATCAATAGGTTTAAACCAATAAAATCTACGGAACTTAATATAAGCGTATCTATTTTGGAGGTAGAATAAGGCGCCCATCTGACGTATTTGTCCTTTAACTCCAAAGGAGCATAAGCAAAACAATACCACAAAACCGATAAAATTATTTCCATGTTTGCCCCGGGGTAATACAAATATTTAGACATCAAACCTAAAACAAGGAGCGTTAAAGAAATAATTAAAAAAAGAATCTTATATTTTTTTCTTAAAACGGAATGAGAAAAAAGAAAAGAAAAGGCTGTGCCAAAAGGAATCAAAATGGCTGAGGATACAATCAGGCAAACAAATAACGGTATAGGTACTCTTTTGCCGAATATTAACAATAAAACCAAAGAAATTATTCCAACTAGCAGAAATACAAGAGTCCACTGTTTTGGTTTTAAGGTCATTTGTTTGATATAACGAATATAAACATATATTTTCTTATATCCGTTTAATACAACGGCGCAAAACCTTTACTCTAAAAACAAAAAACCCAACAGTACGTTGGGCTTAGGTGCGCATGAAGGGACTCGAACCCCCACGCCTTTCGGCTCCAGAACCTGAATCTGGCGCGGCTACCAGTTACGCCACATGCGCATTTTACGGGCAAAGTTAGCTTTTTTGTGTTTTTTATTCAAGAGTTACTGCTGAAGGGAGAGGCTCTTGAATTTCTAATAAAAAACCCCCGAGATTTTATCGGGGGTTGTGCGCATGGAGGGACTCGAACCCCCACGCCTCGCGGCGCCAGATCCTAAGTCTGGTGCGGCTACCAATTACGCCACATGCGCTCAGGCTTTAAAAAGGGCTACAAATGTAATGATTTTTTAACGAGTAATCACAATTTTTTGTGTGAAAGTGTTGTGGCTCTCTTTTATCCTTATAAAATATACCCCATTATTTAGCTCAGGAAAAGAAAGAACTGCTTCCCTACCCCCTGGAAAATTTCCGGAAAGCAATTCTCTGCCGTTCAGGTCAAACACAGAATAAGAAAACAAGTCGGTTTTTTTATGTTCTCCCGTGCTTATAAAAAAATATCCGGCACTTGGGTTGGGATATATTAAAAAAGAGTTGTTGTTTTGCTGCCTGTTTGGTAAAGCAACCACCTCAGTGCCCGAAATCATTTTTTCCCTTATAACGTTTAACACCCGCTTGTTTTTGATATCGCCTCCGTTTTCGGCAACAAAAACAACTAAATAGATATTTTCCGGAATCCATTTGTGAATTCCTGCCGGCGTTTGGGGAAGCGTATAAAGATAGGTTTTAGAATAATCGTTAAACAAGGTTCCTCCACCTGAAGGAATAACGCTGTTGTCTCCATAAGGCCCGTCTAACGCATGAAGAAGAACGTTTTGGTGCTTGTACTCCCAAGCATTGAGAACGTGGGTGCCTAGCGCCGGAGAGAAATATCCCTTTTGATAATAAAAAGACCAGGGAACAGAATAAAAATCGTTCAGCTGATTATATCCATTTACAGTGGTGTCTGAAACAGGACCGTAAACCTGGTTTTCCACCAAATAGGCAATGAGGGAATAATTTCCTGCCAACTCGGTAAATACGTCTACTTTCACATTAAACAGCAATTCGCGCGTTGTGGTATTAAAGGATTTACTGACAATGCTTATTGAAACAGGAGCTGTTGCGCTTAGCTCTGATGCCGTTTTTGGAGCATAGTGCAGCCGGCCAAAGGAAGTTCCGTTTATGTCATTAAAAAATCTTCTATTGGCCATTGCCGTACAAACGGAAAGGTTGTTTGCGCTTATGTGGCCGGTAAAAGAAGGGATTACCAACGAGTCATTTTGGTGTATGTTTACTATAATTACACTATTAGATTGAAGGGCAAGCGTTTTCTGCATTCCGTCGGGGCTTTGGCCGCTATTGGCTGATAAAACCTGCTCTAATAAAACGCCTTTTGGCACATCTGTTGTTTGAACACAAACAAAGGCAGTAGCCGTATCATTGAGTGTATTTTGATCTGAAAGTCCGTTTAGGGAGTTAACCCAAACACGAACCTTGTACCGGCCGGAAGAGCCCAGGCTATATGTAACAGGAATAGTAAGCCTTACCAATTCATCATAACTCCAACCGGAACTGTTTGTGTAAGAAAAATACGCGGGTGAGGAATTGTGAAACTGAAAGCCACACTGTATAGAATAAATGGTAGCCGCTCCTTTTGATTTAAAGGTAAAACGAACGCTGTCCGGACTTCCAGCTTTTATATAACGGCCAGTTTCTGCTTCCGCCATTTCCACGTCTCTTAAAAAAGGAACTGTTTCCATAATTAAATCATCTATCCAAAGCTGAAAGCGGTCTTTAGAGTTGTTTCTGAATGCTATACGAACAGTTTGCCCCATCAGCTGAGGCAACAGTTGGACTGAACGATTTGTCCAATTACTATTTTCTCCGCCGCCGGGCGTATTATTATCAGGTTTTATAAATAGCCTGTCTCCCGGAACAAAATCTTGAGGAGTAAGTGAACTGTTAGTTGTTGCCTTAACATATAATTCATATCCGTCCCGCGCTTCTTGATAAGGGGATCTTGCTTTCCATTTAAAAATAACATTTCCGGTTGGCGGAACAGATATGGTGGGTGTAATAAACCACCTGCTTACAGAATTAGCGGCTGTGTCGAGCCAGCTGGTTGATACAGCAAAGGTATCGGGTCCGTTTGCGGAAATAACCCAACCGGCAGATTTTAGAGCGGGTGCGTTGAACGGCGTGTTTGGATTTAGAGAAGTTCCCACCCTGTTTTGTCGACTATCATTAATCGTTTGGTAAGGGGCCTGAAAAAGAGCATAGCTTCCTGTTCCGTTAGCAGCTGTATATGATTGCATAGAAAGCCCGGAAAAGGTTTGCTGATAGACAACCTGGGCCTTCGGCGTAACGAAAGAAAAGGTTAAAGCAAAAAGCAGTATGGTGTTTTTAAACATTATTTTTTGTTTTCTTCAGCTTTGGCGTCGGCTTTTGCTTTAGCCTCCTCCATCATTTTTTTGCAGCGCGCATCGGCATCTTCTATCATTTTTTGGCATTTAGCGTCTACCTTCTTTTTCGCCTCTTCTGCCAATTTTTTGGCCGCCATTTTTTTCAAGGGGTTTGTTTCGTCTTCTACTAATTTATCGGCGGCTGCATAACCCTCTTGTTTGGTTTTCTCTACTTCGGCCGCTGTTTCGGCTTTTGACTTTTCGCATTTTGCCTTTGCGTCATCTAATATTTTCTGAATTTCTTCGTTTGCTTTATCAATTGCCGTGTTTACAACAGCTGTTGTAACAGTTGCGGCGGCCGACTTGGCCTCTTCCTTCAGGCTGGTTGAAACAGTGGGCTTGGTAACGGTACCGCCAAACAACACATGGACATTAATTTTCTCGCCCAATTGCATGTTGGTTCCGGTAGTAGAGTTTAATTTGGACAACAAGCCATTAATTGCTTCCGTTCCGGCGCTTCCTAAGGTTGCTCTGGGTATTTCCATTTTCCAGCGATAGTCTATGGTTTGATCAAAGCCGGTGCTTCCGCTTATGTTTGTATTAATGTTGTTTATTTTTGTATCAAAAGGTTCTAAAATTAAGCGGCCGTCTTGAATTTTATAGTTCACATTTAAATTAGAAACTTCGGCACTTTTTAATTGCTCTATTTTTAAAGCCTCTCCTAGTTTAACAAAAGGGGGGAAGCCACCCACCACCACTTTGGCCGTTTTAAAATACCCTTTTGCTTTTACGCTATTTAAATCGGGTTCCATTTTATCGTTTAGCGAGGTGTTGAAGTTTTCTAAAGAGGCGCTAAAAACACCTTTAGCATATTCTGCTGCCGGAGCAATTTTTTGAACCGTGTTGAAAGTTTTAAAAGTATTTTGTATATCAAAATTTTCAACCTTTAAATTTAATCCGGTAGTTGGTTTTTTAGGATTAGTTGTTTCATAAAAGCCGTTTAAAGCAAGGGTTCCTCCCAGTGTATTCATTTTTAAGTTGGTCATTTCCACCTTACTGTTTCTTACTACCACATTTCCTATTAAGTTTTCAATGAGCATGTTTTGAAACAACACCCTGCCTAGTTTAGTGTCTAAAACAAAATCAATATTGGATGGAACTTCTGCAACTGAAGTAGCCGAAGTTGGTGTTTGTGCCGAGGAAGTTGGCGTTTGTGTTGCTTCCGGTTTTTGGGAGGTTTCTGACGAGCCGCTGAGTTCGTTCAAATCCATATTTTTAGAATTAAGAGAGAAGCGCCCTTTGATAGCCTCGTTTTTGAAAAGATACTGCATAAAATT
The DNA here is from genome assembly GCA_964585565.1 of uncultured Akkermansia sp. Lineage (GTDB taxonomy): Bacteria > Bacteroidota > Bacteroidia > B-17B0 > Aurantibacillaceae > Aurantibacillus. The sequence continues at coordinate 17,652 of CAZPEC010000010.1, forward strand.
TTCTATTTTACCGGCCGCCTGTACATCACTTTTTCCTAACAGCGCATCGAAAGAGGCCAGTTCAACAAACTGATTGCTGAAATTTAATTTCATGGTATTAAGCTGAACAGGATACGTTAATGTGGGCGAGCTATAATCCATTTTTTCAATTTCAAAACTTCCGGAAGCTTTAAAATCTTCATATTTTTGTTTTTCTATTGCGCTCATTTTTCCTGCAACGGAAATATCGGCTTTTACTGTCCCACTTAGCTTATCTTCTTTATCCATAGGAATAAACTCTCCTACGGAGGCTAACACTACTAATCCTTTTACGGTTGCTTTCAAATCCGGATCGGAAATAGGTGTTCTAACGCGGGCCGTCATATCAACCGGATTACCGGCCATTTCTACGTGAAAGGTATTAACATCTACCTCTGTGGCGTCTAGCTTTCCATTAGGATTATTCACCCTTACATCAATTTCTATATTGTTAACAGCTTTTGGTAATGACGGGTATTTAAACATGGCTTTTGTTACTAAAAGATTCACGCCAAAAGCGGGTAATGAAGAGCTGTTATATGTTCCTTTAGCAAACCCATCCAGTTTGATGTTTCCTTCTGTTTTAACGCTTGCAAAATCTTTGGTAAACACGGCAGGAACCAGGGAAAGTATCGATTTAAAAGCTGTTTGTTTTGCCGCAAATTTAATATCCATGTTTATGTTGGTATCGGGCATATGAACAAAGCCATCAAAGCCCAACATCAGGTCGTTTAAAGAAAATTCATTTTCTTTAAAGGTGAATTTCATATTGGGCATGTCCATTTCTATATCCGCCTTAAATCGGGTGTGGGTGTTTGTGAGGTAATTAATTCCGCTCATTTTTACCGTAACGCCCGCTATATCCAACAAATTGTAAAGCGTAAAATTATCTTGTGTAAAGTCTCCTTTTAAATCGTAGTTAAAATTATCCAGCCTGGCAAACACATTCCCCTGTTGGTCATTGTACACAATAATTGTGTTATTAATTTTAAACTCTTTTAACTTTAACGAGAACTTTGTGGGCTCTTCTGCTTCCGGTTTTGGGGTATCGAGCGTGTCTGCTGAGGGCTTGGCAATATCCCAGTTTGCTTTTCCGTCTTTTAAAACTTTGCCTAAAATCCTGGCCCTGTCAACAACAATAGAGTTTATAGAGTATGGTCCGCCGCTGATAACGCTTTTAAGGTTTATATCGGTTTTTAGCAGCCCTATATAGGCCAGCGTGTCGCCCTCAAATTCATTTATTCCGGAAACGGAAACGTTATTTATAACAAACCGGAAATCGGGGAAAGAAGAAAAAAGCGTTAAATCAAATTCTCCAAAATCAACCTTTGCGTTGAGATTCTTGTTTGCCTGCTCTTTAACAATGGCAACTATTTTGTCTTTAAACAAAAAGGGAGCGACAATAATAAAAACAAACAAAAGGAGTATAAAAATACCTGTCCATTTTAAAATTCTTTTTACAAGTGATTTTTTTGGTTTGGAATTACTCATGGATTGGGTGTTTTTTTCGTGTTCAAAGATAGAAAGAATTCTATTGGGTAAATGCCTGTAGGGGCTATAAAATATTTTTTTGCTTGCTTCGTTTTAAGTCAAAAAACAGGATAATGAAAAAGAATAAAAAAACGACACCGGTTGCTGTAATACTTATTTGGTTTCTAATAACGGGGTGTGCTACGGGCAGGGTTGCTCGGCTTAAAACAGAAGAGAAAGAGGGGTCTCCGGCTTTATTTATAACAAAAATTCCAAAAAACGACTATGATGAGATTGCTTATATACAGGCCGACGGAAGTGTTTTTCACACACCACAAAAACTGCTTAACGTGATTAAGAAGAGGGCGGTTCTTTTGGGCGCCGACGCGGTAATAAACATAAAATATGATTTTCAGGCCTGGTATCCGGTAGCCTCGGGAGTAGCTATTAAATACAAAGAGTAAACAAAAAAAGAAAGCCCCCCGCAACACAACTAAACGAGGGGCTTCACTCACTAACTAACTAGAACAAAACACAAAAAATTAAAAGAACGCATATATGATAGATTAACCCAAGTACGCTTTTAGGAGCCTGCTGCGGCTACCGTGTTTCAAGCGGCGGACAGCCTTCTCCTTAATTTGACGAACGCGTTCTCGGGTTAAGTCGAACTTTTCACCAATTTCTTCCAGGGTATGTGCGTGGGTTCCGTTTAGTCCGAAAAATAATTTTACGACATCTGCCTCTCTGCCGGTAAGGGTAGACAAAGCCCTGTCAATTTCCATTTTTAAGCTTTCACTCATCAGGGTTCTGTCGGGTTTGTGGGCAGTATCGTTTTCCAGAAGATCATACATGTTTCCGGCGTCCTCGCCAAGCGTAAGAGGCGCGTCCATGCTCATGTGGCGGCCGCTATTGCGCATAATTTCCTGGATGTCTTCAGGAAGCATATCCATTTGTTGGCTCAGCTCATCAATGCTTGGCTCCCTTTCCAGGTCTTGCTCGAGTTTGGAAAGAGTTTTGTTAATTTTATTAATAGCCCCTATTTTGTTTAAAGGCAAGCGAACTATTCTGCTTTGCTCGGCCAAGGCTTGCAAAATGCTTTGGCGAATCCACCAAACAGCATAAGATATAAACTTAAACCCCCTTGTTTCGTCAAAGCGCTGGGCGGCCTTAATGAGACCGAGGTTTCCTTCGTTAATAAGGTCCGGAAGGCTCAGGCCCTGATTTTGATATTGCTTACTCACCGAAACAACAAATCGAAGATTCGCTTTTACTAATCTGTCAAGCGCACGCTGATCGCCTTCTCTGATTTTTTTGGCAAGAACAACCTCTTCCTCTGCGCTTATAAGCTCTACTCTTGCTATATCCTGCAGATACATATCAAGCGAAGCTGTTTCGCGATTAGTAATTTGTTTGGTTATTTTAAGCTGTCTCATGTGTTTATTGCTTTACAATTAGTACGCAGTACTTGTTTTATTGGTTTGGTCAAATTACTTAAGTGGCTGATAGCACTGAGTAAATGGACTTATTAGTTGAGTAAATGGACTACTTGCGCCTAAACTGCTCATCCTTAATGCTATGCTAATATGTACAAAAGGCTCTTTCGGTTTAGTGTTAATAACTTCTGCTTTAGTCATAAAATTAGCCGTACTCTATAATGGCTATTTTTGTGATGTATTATGTTAAAGAGGCTGAACATATATAACTATGCTCTGATTAAGGAACTTGATGTTGTTTTTCCGGAGAATTTAACCGTAATAACCGGGGAGACTGGGGCCGGAAAATCAATTTTTTTAGACGCTCTGGGCTTAGTTTTAGGAAACAGGGCTGAATCAGGAATATTGGGAGATACGTCGAAAAAATGTGTAGTGGAAGCCGTTTTTGAGGCAGAAAAGCTTGATGTAAAATCTTTTTTTGAAAAGAACGATTTAGATTTCGATAAATCTGTTGTTTTAAGAAGAGAAATAAGCAGCGAAGGAAAATCCCGTTGCTTCATAAACGACAGCCTTGTTTCTCTCTCTCTATTAAGAGAACTGAGCTCCTATTTTGTTGACGTACACTCTCAACACGAAAACTTATTCATAAATCAGGGTTCTTTTCAATTAAACATGATCGATAGTTTTGCAGAAAACAAAACGCTACTGAAAGAATACAGCGGGTGTTTTCTTCAGTTACAGAATTTAACAAAAGAACTTGAAGGGCTTAGAGAAAGCAGCCAAAAAAATAAAAGAGAAGAGGATTATTACAGTTTTTTACTAAAGGAGCTGGAGGGTTTTAACTATAAAAACGAGGACATATTAAAAAAAGAAGCGGAAATAGGGCGGATGGAAAACTCGGTAAAGATTAAAGAGGTTCTGTCTTCCTTATATTCGGGGATAGAGGGTGGTGAGAACGATCTTGTTTCGATTATCAGGGATATGACCAAGCGCCTTTCCGGCATCATAAAATATAGTGAAGATTATACGGATGTTCAAAAAAGGCTGGAGGCTGCTCTGGTGGAAATTAAAGATATTTCGGCCACAATATACGAGCTAAACGAAAACTTGGAGTTTGAGCCGGAAAAGCTGTTTGAGCTAAACAGCGAGCTGGATAAGATAAACAAACTATTCATTAAGCATGGAGTAAAAACGGCGGAAGAGTTGATTTCCATTAAAGATGAGATTGTACAAAAACTGGAAGAAATAGAAGGTGTTGATGAAAAGATTAAAGAATTAGAAAAGAAAATTTCAGGGCTTAAAAAGTCATGCGGTGATTTTGCCGAAGAGCTCAGTAAAAGAAGGAAAGGCGTTGTTTATCTGATTGAAAAAGAAATAAACGAAACGCTCCCCTTGTTGGGTTTAAACAACTCCAAATTTAAAATCATAATTGAAAAAACGGGAGCGCTTACAATAAGCGGACAAGACACTGTTGAATTTCTGTTCTCGGCAAACAAAGGACAGGTAGAAAAAGAAATAAGCAAAGTTGCTTCGGGCGGAGAAATTTCAAGGTTAATGTTGGCTATTAAAGCAACTCTTGCCCGCAGAAAACAATTGCCTTCTATTATTTTTGATGAAATTGATACCGGGATTAGCGGAGAGGTTGCGGATAAAATGGGAAAAATCTTTTTAGGCATGTCACAATACATGCAGGTAGTTTGTATTACACATCTTCCACAAATAGCCAGTAAAGGAAAACATCACCTGTTTGTTTTTAAAGATGATTCGGGAGAAAAAACACAGTCCTTAATCAAGGAGCTTAAAGGAGAAGAAAGAATTGTCGAAATAGCTAAAATGTTAAGCAGCGGAAAACCCGGCGAATCGGCAATTAAAAACGCTAAAGACTTGCTTGGTGTCAACTGATTTCTTAACACGCTGTAAACCAGGGGTTTGTTTGTTTTTTTTCATCATTATACTTTAGGCTTTTGTTTCTTTATTATCTGTTATCTTTGCCAAAACAAATTTTATGGCTTACAATTTATTAAAAGGAAAAAGAGGCATTATTACCGGAGCTTTAGATGAAAACTCTATCGCCTGGAAAGTTGCCGAAAAATGTCACGAAGAGGGGGCTGTTTTTACTCTAACAAACGCGCCAATTGCCATGCGATTGGGAGAAATAAACAAGTTAGCTGAAAAAACAGGCTCAAAGATAATTCCAGCCGATGCAACCAGCATGGAGGACTTAGAAAAACTTTATAATGAGTCTATAAGTCTGTTGGGAGGAAAAATCGATTTTGTTTTGCATTCTATAGGCATGAGCGTGAATATCCGTAAAAACATTCCCTATACGGAATTGAATTATGAATACTTCCAAAAAGGTATAGACGTTTCTGCTCTATCATTTCATAAGATGCTAGCAGCCGCTTATAAATTAGATGCGCTTAATGAACACGCCTCGGTAGTTGCACTAAGCTACATAGGTGCTCAAAGAACGTATCCGTTTTACACCGATATGGCGGACATAAAAGCCATGCTGGAAAGTATTGCGAGAACTTTTGGTTATCATTATGGAAAAAAGAAGAAGGTAAGAATTAACACAGTGTCTCAATCACCAACCAAAACAACTGCCGGTGGGGGAATAAAAGGATTTTCTGATTTTTTTGATTTTGCCGAAAAACAATCGCCACTAGGAAATGCCGGCGCAGAAGATTGTGCAAACTATTGTGTTACCCTGTTTAGCGATCTTACAAAAATGGTAACCATGCAAAACCTTTATCACGACGGGGGCTACTCCAGCACCGGAGTAAGCGGCGAACAACTTGGTCTTTAACTTTTCTTTTTATAAAACATAAATTAAAAACCCGCTATTTGCGGGTTTTTTTATTTGGTATTACTAAATTTTATTTCTGTTTTTATATTTTTTATAAAATTATTATTCATTAATTCCTTTTTAAATATTTACATTAAATTATTTTTTAATTTTTTTATTACTACTGATTTTAGAATATAAACAAGATTAACAAAATAATATATTTTAGTTTTTACATAAATCTTATTTTAATTTATGTAAAACTTAAAAAGGACAAAAAGCTTTATAAAATAGTGTGCTTAAATTTTATTATGATCTATGAATAAAATTAACAGAGGCGCTTGTTTAATTGTAGAAATAAAATAGAAAAAGAGTGGCGTTAAAATTGTCTTTTAAGGCTTTTTAAAAACATAAATAACGCTGGAGTAGTTGGATGCCTTTCTTGCGCTCATATTAGATTTAAGTCCGTTTATAAAAGCCCTTATATAGTTGGTTGTACCATATTTATATTTTTCGCTGAGCAGGCTCACATAAAAGCTATCATATTTCATCGGTAATGATGCTTGGTGAACAAGGCCCAAAGGAGTGATAAGCTCTAAAATATTTTTCTCTGTAAAATGATAAAGATGCCTGGGAACATCATAAGCCGCCCAATGTTCTTTATAAAAATTTGCATCCCAGCTGTCATGATTCGGAACGGCGATAATTAGAGCGCCCCCTTTCTTTATTTTGGAAATGAGCCTTTCTGTTGTTTCTCTTAAATCGGGGACATGCTCTAAAACATGCCATAGGGTTATGCATTCAAAATAACAGCCGGGGTTTTGTTTTTCTAAGTCATCTATATCAGAAAACACGTTCTGCTTGTTTTGTTTTATGGAAAATTCTCTGGCGTACAAATCCGGTTCTATTCCATAAACGTTCCACGTGGAACAATTTGCTTTTGATAAAAACATGCCGGTTCCAGATCCGTAGTCTAATAAAGTTCCGGAATTTATATAAGCTTCAACAAGCCTCCACTTTTTTCTTAGAGTAAATGTTCGAACAAGTTTGTACAGTTTGTTTACTAATCCTTTTCCTGTATTAGAGTGAGATATGTAATTTTCAGACTCATAGTATTTGCCAAGGTATTCTTCCTTTGGTCTTGGGTTTGTATAAACAAAAGAACAGTCTACACATTTTACAAGGGTAAACGACTCCTGGCTTACGGTATAGTCCTTGCAAACCAAAAATTCTTTAGATTGTGAGGAGCTACAAATTGGGCAGTTTGTTATTTTTTGCATACATGTTTCACGTGGAACATCAGCGTCCCATATGGATTAATAATACGGAAATATCTGCAGGACTAACCCCGGATATTCTACTTGCTTGACCTATAGAGTAGGGTTTAAATCTTTTAAGTTTTTCCCTGGCCTCTGTACTCAATGATGTTATTTTATCATAATCATAGTCTGGATTAATTTTAAGTTTTTCTAATCGTTCCAGCTTTTCGGCATTTTCTTTTTCTTTCTCCAGATATCCCTCATATTTAACCAATATCTCTGCTTGTTCAATTTCCTCATCGGTGTAATTATTTAAAAAATTATCCAGTGTAACAGCGCCTTTTCTTAGCAAATTAATATCTACGCTTGGTCTGCTTAATATTGATTTAAGCTTCATTTTTTGAGAAATAGGGGCGGAGGCAACCCGCTCCAGATGATTATTAATTTCAGAAGGCTCAACGCTTGTTTTAGCTAAAAACGAAATCAGCTCTTCATATTTCTTTCTTTTAGAATATACTTTTTCTACTCTCTCTTTAGAAGCAAAGCCAATGTTATGTGATTTCTCCGTTAAACGTAAATCGGCGTTATCTTGTCTCAGCAAGAGCCTATATTCTGCTCTGGAAGTAAACATGCGATATGGTTCATCTGTTCCTTTACCAACTAAATCATCTATTAAAACACCAATGTATGCTTCACTTCTTGATAACACAAAGGGCTCTTTCTCATTGTTTGATAAATGGGCATTAATACCTGCCATAAGTCCCTGAGAGGCCGCCTCTTCATACCCTGTTGTGCCGTTAATTTGACCTGCAAAATAAAGCCCTTTAATAATCTTTGTTTCCAAAGTAGGAAAAAGTTGAGTTGGAGGAAAATAATCATATTCTATAGCATAACCGGGCCTGAACAGCTTTACATTCTCAAAACCGGGAATTTTCTTAATCGCCTGATATTGAACATCTTGTGGTAAAGAAGTAGAAAATCCATTCACATAAATTTCTACGGTATTCCAGCCTTCGGGTTCTACAAAAATTTGGTGTCTTTCTCGTTCCGAAAAGCGAGATATTTTATCTTCTATGCTGGGACAATATCGGGGCCCTAAACCCTGAATTCTTCCTTGAAACATAGGCGATTTTTCAAAGCCTGTTTTTAATAGATCATGAACTTCCTTGTTGGTATAAGTAATATAACAAGGAAGTTGTTTTTTGATTTCATTTATCGGCTTCTGAATATCATAATAAAAAGGCGATGTGCCGGATAAATAAGAAAACTTTCCGGGTTTTTCATCCCCGTATTGAATTTCCATTTTAGAATAATCCAAAGAGCGTCCGTCTACTCTGGGAGGTGTTCCGGTTTTCATCCTTCCTGACTCAAATCCAAGTTTAACTAATTGCTCCGTTATACCACCTGAAGCGCCTTCTCCCATCCTTCCTCCTCCGATTTGCTTTTCCCCTATGTGAATAATCCCATTTAAAAAAGTGCCGTTTGTTAAAACAACTGATTTTGAATAAAATTTATTCCCCATAACAGTAAGAACCCCCTCAACTCGCTTTCCGTCCGCTGAAATCAATAATTCTTTTGCCATGTCCTGCCAAAAATCAACATTAGGTGTTTTTTCCAACATTTCGCGCCAGGTTGCGGCAAAGAGCATTCGGTCGTTTTGTGTGCGCGGACTCCACATGGCAGGGCCCTTGCTTCTGTTCAACATCCTAAATTGAACGGCCGATACATCTGAAACTATTCCGCTGTATCCGCCTAAAGCATCTATTTCCCTTACAATTTGTCCTTTTGCGATGCCCCCCATGGCCGGGTTGCAGCTCATTTGAGCTATGGTTTGCATGTTCATGGTAAGTAAAAGCACTCTGGAGCCCATGTTTGCAGCCGCAGCAGCGGCTTCACATCCTGCGTGGCCCGCGCCAACCACGATAATATCGTAACTATTTTGCATAATTGCGTTACAAAGATAGGTAAAGACCCGAATAAAAATTTATACACAACCACCACCCTGTTTTACATTAAAAAAGAAAAATCAATAAAATCATTATTTAACAATTAATTTTATGGAAAATACGCCCCTTTTACATCCTTTGAAAAAAGCTTGATATGAAAAAATTATACGCATCCTTCCTCGGCATTTTACTATACAGCAATTACTATACGCAAAAAAATGAGCCCGATTTTAAAGTATACAAAACATCTCTCAAAAACGAAGCCCGCTCGGCTCAGAGGCTTATGGAGTCATTAATAGGTGAGGGTGTTGTTTTAAAAAGTTTTAGCATTACGAAGACATCGGGAGAAGAGGCTTTTGGTTTTTTTGAAGATAAACAGGAGCGCTTAGGAATGAAAAAAGGTTTAGTGATGACAACCGGAGGAATAAGCAGTTTGTCGGGAAAAAATACCAGCCCCGGAACCAGCAACAACACTCATGATAGGGCAGAAGGGCGCTCAAAAAAATCGGGCGAATATACCGGATATCCTGACCTGGAAAAGCTTATACCAAATAAACACAAAACATTTGATGCCTGTGTAATAGAGCTGGATCTTATACCTACCGCCGATACTCTAAGTTTTAACTATGTTTTCGGATCAGAAGAATACGATGAGTTTGTAGGGAGCAGCTATAACGACGTTTTTGCTTTTTTTATAAACGGAAAAGGCATTGAAAAACAAAAAAACCTTGCCGTAATTCCCGGAACAGATATACCGGTAAGCGTGAACAGTATAAATAACGGGCCCTCTGCACAGGGTTCTTATAAATGTAAGCCCTCAAACCCTACATACTACATAAGTAACGCCGATGGGCATGTTGGGGTAGAGTATGATGGTTTAACCAAGTTGATGCAAATACGGCAAGCGGTTGTTCCTTATGAAACCTATCATATAAAACTGGCTATTGCCGATGTTTCTGATGATTCTTACGATTCGGGGGTTTTTATAGAAGGAAAAAGTTTTATATCATACGAAAGGACTTACCACGTGCTGTACGGAAAAAACGAAAAACAAATTGAAGGCGGTTACAAAACATTATTAGACAACCTAAGCAAAGAGTACAAAAAACATCCTGCCGGTAAAATCATCATAACCGGGCACACCGACGGTGAGGGAGAAAAAGAGTATAACATGTCGCTGTCCTGTGAGCGTGCCCAGCTTGTAGCAAATTACATAAAATCAAGAGGAATAAGTGAAGATAGAATATTTGTTGATTGCAAAGGCGAAAGCATGCCGGAATACGATAACAGAACAGAAATTGGGAAACACATGAACAGGAGGGTTGAAATAAAAATTGGAGGAAATGCTGAAAATTATACGAACAAAAAGAAAGAAGACGCCTCCTTTACGGCAGAAACCTCCGGGCTTAAAAAGTGTGAATTAATTAAAAACTTTCCAAACCCTTTTGATGGGATAACAACTGTAGAAGCCTATGTGCTTCCGGAAATTAAGCAGGCCAACATTATTATATGCGACATTAACGGACGACAAATAAAAAATATTTACCTTTTGGAGAGAGGATATACCAGTGCTTATTTTGACGCACAGTATTTTTCAAAAGGAATATACACGGCCACTCTTTTTGCGGACGGACAGCCTATAAATAGCTTGAAAATGGTTTTACAATAATTACAGGCCTTGGGACTATAGAAGATTTAACTTATTCAACAACTCTTCGCGGTAAGAGCCTCCTACCGGAATAACCTTTTTCTCATTTTCCAAAACAACGTTTTGATTTTCTATTGACTGTATTTTATCAATTCTTGCGATAAAAGATCGGTGAACCCTTATAAAATCCTTTGTTCCCAGCTTTTTCTCGATATCCTTCATTGTGCTGTGAACGGTGTACCGAGCATACTGTGTGTTTATAATTACGTAATCTTTAAGGGCTTCAACGTAGTAAACGTCTTTTAAAAGAATTTTTACCAGCTTACTATTGGCTTTAACGAAAAGAATATCTTGTCCCGGCTCATCTTTACTTTCAACCAAAGAGTATAAAAAATCTCTTTCTTTTTTTAGTTCGGCATCTTTCTTGTGCTTATAGGCACTCATTTCGATTGAACTGTGAAGGTCTATCTCTTTAAAGGGTTTTAATATGTATCCGTAGGGTTCGGTTATTTTTGCTTTGCTAAGCGTAGCTTCATCGGCGTAGGCAGTGAGGTATATAACCGGCAGGTTCATGGTTTCTTTAAGCTTTTCGCTAACTTCAATACCGGTCATGGGGCCTTTAATCATAATGTCCATGAGCACTAAATCAGGTTGCTTGGCTTTAATTTGTTCCAAAGCGTCGGCCCCGTTATTAGCAACGCCCACCACATTGTATCCTAGTTTGATAAGTGAATTTTGAATATCTTTAGCAACAATGCTTTCGTCTTCTACGATGAATATGTTCAGTTTTGTATTTTCCATTTGAAATTAAACTAACAGTTTTATATCCACCTTCGTTCCTCCTGTTTCTGAAGGCCCAAAAGTAATTTCTCCGTCTATTTGATCAATTAGTGTATAAACCAACTGCAAGCCAAGCGTTCCGCTGCTTTGCGGGTTTATTTCTGCCCTCATTCCCACGCCGTTGTCTTGCACTGTTAAAAATACAAATTTGTTTTGAGTTGTCAAATTTAAGGAAATTATTCCCTTTCTTCCTCCCGGAAAAGCGTGTTTTATAGCGTTGGTAACAAGTTCATTAATAATGAGGCCCAGGGGAATGGAAGAGTCTAAATTCAATATTAATTTTTCGCAGTTGAGCACTAATTTTATTTGCTCGGGATTAACGGAATAAGAGTGTATAATGTTGTTGGTGAGCTGTAAAAGATACTCGTTAAAATTAACGGACGAAAAGGTTTTATTTTGGTAAAGACTTTCGTGTATATAGGCCATTGTTTTAATTCGGTTTTGGCTTTCTTTTAAAAGACTTAGTATATTTTCGTCGTGGATATAAGAAGACTGGAGGTTAAGTATGCTGGAAATGATTTGCATGTTGTTTTTAACCCGGTGGTGTACCTCTTTAAGCAAAACTTCTTTTTCTTTGAGCGACTGAACTATTTTTTGTTCGTTTAATCTAACTCCTGTTATATCATGTGCTATACCCGCCACCTCTACTATTTGATTTCCGTCTTCAACCGGATTTAAAAATACATCTAAAAATATTGATTCTCCATTTTTTGTGTTTAGTTCGAGTTCAAAATTTACCTTTTCTCCGGTAAAAGCTTTTTTATAATGTAATTCCAGCCTCTCCACATAACTTTGGTTTTCTATCATTTTTCCTCTGTTTGGTTTTTGGCCAATTTGAGGACTGGAGTTATATACTTTATTTAGAAGGTTTGTATAATTTTGATTAAAGGATGTTAGTTTGTTTTCTCTATCAACCGTCCACACATAATGGGAGCTTCCCTCAAAAATAGAATTGAGCTTAGCGGCCTGGGTTATCATTTTTTGTTGAGTGTAAACCTCTTCCGTAATTTCTTTTCCTAAGCCGGATATTTCTACCACCTGTTTGTTTTCATTAAAAATGGGTTGCAGGTAAAAGCGTCTTACTATTCTTTTACCGGAAATTCGTTCTATCTCATAAACAAACTCTATTGATTTTCCTTGTAGCACCTGCTTATATTTATCTTCCCAGAATGTGTTTATTTGGATCACCTTGTGGTGCTTTTGGGCTGCTTCTAAAAAAGTTTGGCCAATTTTAGGCTTGTTATCGTAGGAGTCTATAAAAGCTCTTATAAAATTGTTATTAAAAGAGGTGTATCTGAATTCTTTGTCAACCGTCCATATTGTTTGGTCTCCGCTATCAAAAATAGAACTGATACGGACCGCTTGTTCCACTAATTGTTTTTGCCTGAGTTTAGCAAGGCTTATATCATTTGCCATGCAGGAAACTTCAACAACCTGACCAGACTCATTAAAGATGGGGTTAACAAAAACTTCCCGTACTATTTCTTTCCCCTGCGGGGAATAATCAACTAGTTCAAAAACTGTTGATTTACCCGAAAAAGCTTTTTTATAATGTGGTAACCAAAAATCATCGTATGCGGTTTGTTCTTTTTTGTGGATTAGTTGTCTTCCGCTTTTTCCAATAATAGGCTTTGTGCCTCTCTTTTCATGAAATAACCTCTCAAAGTTTTTATTGAAATAGGTAAACTCGTAATTTTTATTTATTGTCCAAACAACATGTTGGCTGTTTTCGAAGATGGCTGATAGTTTGTTTCTTTGGTTTAGCAGTTTTTGTTCGGCTTCTTTTCTTTTACTTATTTCTTCTAAAAGCCGAAGGTTGTGTTCTTCTATAATTTCCGCCTTGAGCCGTTTTTTTTCAATAGCTTCTTGTTGTGTTACGTCTTTTACAAGCGACAATACACAATTTATTCCGTTATAGGTAATGGGCACTGTTTTTATTTCAACCTGCAGGATGTTGTTTTTCCTATCTTTAATTTTGTATGCTAAAAATTCTTGTTCTTTTCCGGAGAGGGCTTTTTTTACTCTCTGTAGGGCTCTTTCTCTTTGTTCCGGAATAATATAATTTATGATTTGTTTTCCTACTACTTCTTTTTCTGATTTAGCTTTTACCAGATTTACTCCGGCTTTGTTACACATTAAGCATATCCCATTATGATGAATATAAAAAGCGATGGGAGATTCATCTAATAAAAGTTTATAGTCGCTCCATTTTTGGGAGAGCTCTTGTTCTTTTAGTTTTAATTCGTTTATATTTCTTACTATACCAAACAGGAAAGAAATTTTTCCGTTATCGTCGAAAATTGGAGTTACGTGATCTTCCATCCAAACCGGTTCTCCCGAATGATTTTTTACCCGGTAAACTACTTTTTTCCACTTTAAGACTCCTTTTTTTTGCTGATTTGGGGCTTCTTTTTCGTGTTTTTTTAATCCGTTGTTTTTACCAACAGTTCGTTTATTCAAGAAAAAAGAATCTTTATAAAAATCTTCGGTTTTATAGCCTAGCACATGCTCAACGGAATCGCTTATAAATAAATATTTTGGTTTGGGCAAATAGGTAAAAAAGTAAATGATGTCGTGGGCGTTTTCTGCTATAAGTTGAATTTGTTTTTCGGCATCTTCCAGTCTTTTTTCCGCATCAACCTGAGGTGTTATATCTCTTGCTATACCAACGATATTGGTAACTTCTCCTTTACTGTTTTTAATAGTGGAGTAGGACGACTCAAACCAAATAACTTTTCCGTTTTTAGCAATAAGGGGTTCTTTTACCGTTTTGTTTTTATTTATAAAACTTAAAAACTTCTTTGAGTCGAAAGGTAGGTTATACGGAAAGTTTTTTACCAATATTTTGTCGTAGAATTTTTTTCCGCCACTTATAAATTCTTCGGAATTGTAGCCTAAAATGGTTTTAACTGATTTGCTTACAAAGCAAAGATGAGGAGCAGGTTTTGTTTCGTAATTAAAAATTATATGCGCGTTACTTTCTGCACTATGTAGTAGATTTTGCAGGGTATTTTGAGGTTCTTCCTGAGGAATCAGGATTGATAAATAACACGTTTTTTTATTATAGACTACTTTTTTAATATGCGCCGCAAATTGGTTTTGATTGTTTTTTGAGGCAACCGAAACGATATTATTTTTATCAGACAGCTTACTTATGGCGGAACGGAGGTTTTTCAGGCTTTTTTCTGAAAAAACTTCAGATATTTTTAAGGGGCTTACAGAGAATAATTTTGGAAGCTTAAAAACCCTTAGCGCGTTATTATTGTACAAATAGATGCTGTTTTTATCATAAATAAAAGCAGGAAAGGGGAGTAAATTGATATCAAGGGTGTATTGGGAGCTTTTATTATTCACAGAAAGTTTTTTAGGGCTTGCTTCGTATTGTTTGTGTTTTATCTTCTCCTAGTTTAATATTATATGTTCTCAAGCTTTGTTCGTAGGTAGGATAAATTTTTTCTCCCTGCCATTTAATTTCTATGTCGTCTTTAAAATGTATTACTAAATACATAAATCCCATTTCATCGTAAAATTTCCAGTCGCCTTGTTTTAATCCTCCTTGGTACATTCCCTCTACCATTTTTTTACCGTTTCTGTAATATTTAGTATGCATTCCCTCGGGTATTCCATTACTGAATGCTCCCACAAATAGTTTTGTTTTTTCGGGTTTATAGAAGCTTTTCCAGAGACTATCCGGTTCATCATTCACAAAGTTTCCATATTCCAGGTATTCACTGTTTTCATAAACCCAATATCCTTCTTTGTTGTTATCAACATAATTTCCTTTAGTGATGATGTTTCCTTTTTCGTCAAAATCTGTCATTATGCCGTTCCTTTTTCCATTTACGTAGGTTTCTTCCCTCATTAATTTTCCGCTTTCATAATACCATTTCCAAACCCCTTGTGCTCTGCCTTTTTTATCATATTTACCTTTTTGTTCAAGGGTTCCTCCGGGGTAATAAAATTCCCATTCTCCGGTTCTGTTATCGGTAATATAAATTCCTTTTGCTTTAAATTCCCCCGTATTGTGGTACTCATACCATAAACCTATTTTGTTTCTGGCGCTATCTACAGCTCCTTTAGCAACAATATAACCGTTATTGTATTCTATACAACTATCGGGTACAGCATAATTTCTGCAAACCAATTTACTGTAATATCCTCCAATAGAATCGTTATAATATAACATGGAATCACACATCCATTTTTTCTTGTATTTATAGTGCGAACCTATAGGAATTCCTTCATCATATACTCCTTCATACTTCAGGGTCCCGTCTTCATATCTTTCTTTATAAACTTCAACGGGCCTAACTTCAGGGGCTCTTACTAATTGTTTTCCGTTATCAAATTTTTTAATGGATGTTAAGTTTCCTTTTTTATCGTAGGTCATGGTAAATCCGTTAAGAGAATCGTTTAAATAGGTACCTTCCCACTTGGTATCTCCATTTTCATAGAGTTCTTTCCAGAGACCTTGTTTTCTGCCTAATTCATCTTTTCTATTAATTTTTTCGCTATTAAGTGTAATTCCTGCTTTGTAAGTAACAATAGATATAATGGTCGAATCTTCGGAAAATTCATAAGCCAAACCATCTGCTTTTCCGTTAACATAATTAATTAAGTTTTTAATTTTACCAGAAGGATAGAATTTTCTGGTAAATCCGCTCCTTATATCGTTTTCATAAATTTCGGTTTGAGTTATTTTTCCTAAAGTATCGTAATACGTTGTTAAACCATTTCTTTTTCCTTCTTTGTAATTTACGGACCTGTTTATTCTTCCCTTCTCATCATAAAATTTCCACACACTGTCTAGCTGAAAATTTTTACGATTTCCTTCAATTTTAATATTTCCGTTAAGATGAAAATTTTTCCAATAACCATCAGGTTTTCCGTCTCTCATAATTCCTTCACTACTTACTTTTCCATTTTCATGATAAAATTTAACAAAACCATTTTTAACGTTTTGTTGTGCATGGAAGAGAAACGTAATGAAAGAAAAAAAGAATATGTAAAAAACTGTCCTGTTCATACTGTGCCAGCAGGTCTATAAATGTACAAAAAAAACAGTGTTTTATACGATTTAAAGTGCTAAAGAAGCTGAAATATCAAGCATTTTTTTAATGGGATGATAGGCCCTTTTTATAAGTTCCGAATCCATTAAAAGCTCAGGTTGCTCGTGTTTTAAGGTTAAATAAACTTTTTGCAGAGTATTTAACTTCATATAAGGACAATCATTACAAGCACAACTGTTATCGGGCGGAGCCGGGATAAATTCTTTATTTGGGCTGGCTTTTTGCATTTGATGTAAAATACCGGTTTCGGTAAGCACAATAAATTGTTTAGTATTGCTTCGTTTAGTATAATTTAACAAAGCAGTTGTGCTTCCTATAAAATCAGCATGTTCTAAAATTTCTTCTTCGCATTCAGGATGTGCTATTATTTCAGCAGCCGGATATTTAACTTTTAATTGAATGAGTTTTTTTAAACTAAAAATTTCATGAACAATACATGCTCCGTTCCATAATAACATGTTTCTGCCTGTTTTTTTATTGATATAGGCACCTAAATTTTTATCGGGAGCAAAAATTATGGGTTGTTCTTCGGGAATACTTTGCACAATTCCTAAGGCGTTACTGCTTGTGCATATAATATCGGATAAAGCTTTAATTTCTGCTGTACAGTTTATATAGCTGATTACAATATGGTTTGGGTGAGCTTCTTTAAATTTTTTAAAATCTGCAGGGTTACATGAATCAGCAAGACTACATCCTGCATTTAAATCGGGGATCAAGACTTTTTTATCCGGATTTAAAATTTTAGCCGTTTCGGCCATAAAATGCACCCCGGCAAATAAAATTATTTGTGCATCTGTTTTTTCAGCTTCTTGTGCTAATCCCAAACTATCACCAATGTAATCGGCTATATCCTGTATATCACCGGTTTGGTAGTAATGAGCCAAAATTACCGCTTTTTTTTCTTTTTTGAGTGAATTTATTTCATTTACCAAATTTAAGGAAGGAGAAATTTCCTCTTCTATATATCCTTTCGATAATATCATTTATAAAATTTTAAAATATTTATTATTTAATATATAACCCTGTTAATATGGGTATAACTTTTATTATAGAATTTGGTTTTGTTACATACTAATATAGATTAACAAATAATGAACAAAATTACTATAATAATTACTTGATTATCAAGTAAAATTAATTTCAGTAGTTTAGAATTAAAAATATTTTCTTAATAAAATATTAGTTTATTAAAATGTTAATTATGCAGAATATACTGTATAACTTATATCAATTTATTGCTTGTTTTTATAAAAAATCAGCTACATAAAAACGTTACGAGAACTTTAGTTAAAATATTATTATTTCTTTATAAACAGCTTTTAAATTTATCAACTAAGTAATTCAATTTTTTTGTTAGTTATTAAGTATTGAAAAACAGATAATTATTTTTTACTCGTTAATTAACGTTTATTAGTAATTTTAAACATTAGAAACTAGTACTTGCATAATACACTTCTCTTTTTATGAAAATTATTATAGGCAGCGACCATGCCGGTTTTGAATTAAAGCAAGTTTTAATATCGCATCTTAAAAAGAACAATCACGATGTTATGGATGTGGGCTGTTACAGTATTGAACGGGCCGATTATCCGGATTATGGCCATAAAGTAGCCGAAGCTGTTTTATCTCAAAGTTGTTTTGGGATTGTGTTGTGTGGAAGCGGAAATGGAATAAATATGAGTGTTAATAAGCATAAGGGTATTCGATCAGCCCTTTGTTGGAACTCGGAAATTGCAGCTTTAGCAAGGCAACATAATGATGCAAATATTTTAGCTTTACCCGCCAGGTTTATGGATAATGAAACAGCTGTTAAATGTGTGGATGTATTTTTAGGGGAAAAATTTGAAGGAGGAAGGCACCTAGATAGAATAAAGAAAATAGATTTTTAAAATTTGAATTCATGAAAAAAATAATAGTATTAATCTCACTGGTTTTATTTACAGGAGGTTTTTTAAAGGCTCAAAAGGGAAAATTATTTCCTGTTATAAAAGGCGTTTCATTAGAAGAAAAAACCATGGAGGTTCCTTTAAAGAACGGTAAAGAAACCATTATAGCTATTGCTTTTCATAGAGGAGCAGAAGATGAATTAAAGAAGTGGTTAAATCCGCTTTATTACACATTTATGAAAAAACCTTCAAAAGAAAATAAGTTTGATATGGCTGAAGTATATGACGTTAATTTTGTTTTTATACCTATGATTAGCGGCTTTAAAAAAATTGCCGACGAATTTAAAAGCGGTACACAAAAAGAATTTTGGCCTTACATTATGGATACCGAAAAAACAGATATAAAACAGGTTCAAAAAGATTTAGGTATAAACGACAACAAAATACCCTGGTTTTTTGTGTTGGATAAAAACGGGAAAATTAAGGAAATTGTAAGCGGAGACTATAAAGAAGATAAAGTAGATAAGCTGGAAGAAGCCGTGGCAGATTAATAAAAAATTTTACTTCCGGAGCTCCTTGTAAATTTTCATGTATTCATTAAATTCTGAAAGCAATTCTTCAGCGTCGCTTTCTTTTATTGTTTGCTCGGCCTCTTTTTGATTATTGTATTCTTTTATGATCGCCCCTTTGTTAAAGTAATACATTTTATCTATTTCGTCTTTTGTTTTACCTTTTTTTCCGTCTCCATTATCTTCGATAACTACCAGCACCAACCCGCTTTCATTAGCGTAAAATTCTTCTGTTCTCTTTGAAACTTCGGGGTAAGGGTAGGTTTTTATTTTTACAACGATGTTATTATCCGTATAAAAGTGAATTTTACTCCATTTTTGCTTGATTTTTTCTCTGAGTTTGGAAGTTTCAATTTCTATAGGAGAAACAGCTACCGACTCAACCATAGCCCTTATCTTATCAATAGAATCTGTGTTGATTAAAATCTCTGAATTAACAAGGCCCGATTTTTCTGTTTTATTTTCTAACTCTTCGTTTTTTTCCTTATTCTGTGAGCAAGAACTAACACTAAAGATCACTACAACCATTCCGTACAGGAATAAAAATTTTTTCATTTTTTACTTCGATTTTATGGGTTTTACAGGCTTAACTGCCGGATGAAAGGTAAAAAAAAAGTTCAACAAGTAAGGTTTTTATAAAAAATTCATTAAAATATAATCTTACTACATAATCACTTTTACTGCCTTTTGTTATGCTCCTTCAAGGCTGTTTCTAAAAGCCCTTTCACTGCGCGGATGTCAATATTTTCTTTCTTTTTGAACTTAATATGTCTTAACAGTTTTCCTGTTCCTTGAAGCAGTTTATTTGGATCATTCAGGTTTGCGCCGTGAAAAAACCCCAGGTTTACCGAATCTTTTAGCGGTTTGATGTAACAAATTTCTCCTTTCATGTTTTTTCTGTCCCGAAAGAGATCATTTTATCTGCGTGGTCAATCCACATTTTCTTCTCGGGAAGCATTTTCTTTTCTGTTACTTGGTAAATAGCCTTGCCTATGTCTGCAACTTCGGGAGTGAATTGGTTAAAGAAGCCTTTTATTTCTTTATTCATTAGCTTTCTGTTTTCTTGTTCATTTCCTTTTTTTACAATGAATGCTAACGGTTTGCCGCTTGCCGCAGTGGGGGATTACGGAGCACTAAACTGTCAACCAAGCATCCCGATAGCTATCGGGATTGATAGAAGCACTGCCCTTGATTGAACCACGTCAGCCCCCATTGCGGCAAACGGCTGTTGTGCGTAGTGTTTCTTTCTTTGTGTCATTTTAATTTTCGCATATTTCTTTCAACTTATCAAGTGCTTTTGGGTATGTGTTGTTCATATACTCCAAAAAGTCTTGTGTTGTGTCCAAGTCAACGGTAACTAATGTTTTTCCATTGTTTTCTTCAAATGAATAGTTCTCAAGTCCGTTTGCCCATTTCTCTACTTCAGGTCCTTCGGTGGTTTCAACACCATTTTTTACAAGACCATAATGTCGGATTGAAACGAATTTGTTTAATATGTTTTCCGCAATTTCAGAAACCATACCACCTTTCTCTCCAGATTCATCGCTACCCAAGAACAATATCTTGTTTCCTTTATTCCAATTGCCTTCATAGGTTGAAGTTGGATTAAACAATGCTGTCCACTGCTCATAAGTTGACTTGTTAGTAATACCCAACATTGTGTCAAACACCTTGCTTACAGGTGCATTTATTTCAATTTTGAATTGTAGTTTTTCCATAATCAAATTTAAAAAAGTTATCGTTATTTAATTCTTTCTAATTTTCCTTTACGTTTTACAATATTTTTATAGTCCCATTGAATTTCTCTTGATTTGTTGAGCCAACTTGTCAAGTCGTCTGTGTTTATATCGGTTACATTGTTGTAAAAAATTGAAGCGTCTTTAAATTTTTCTCCTTTTACATTCAATTTATTTTCGTCAAAGTCCGCACCGCTCCAAAACATTAGTCTTATTCCTTTTTTCTGTTTGCTATAACCAACTATCGGATTATCGTCTATAAACCAAACAGGATGGGAGTGCCAAATTTTTGATTCGGCTTCTGTTAGTTCGGTGTCAATTGTCTTTGCAAGTAAATCGCAAATTTCTTTGTCAATCGTTGTTTGATTGTTGTTGTATTGTTCTATTGCCTTATTCATTTCTCTCATTCAAAATGTTGTTAGGTCGTCTAACATTGCCTACAACGTTTTCGGGCTTTGCGTTCGGGCGGGCTTTTTAGCACTACACTCGATACGAAGAACCGAACTTCAAATATACACAAATTTTTTAACAAAGCAAGTCACCCCGCCTGACGCCAAACGCATGTTATCGGTTCGGGCTTCTGTTTTACAGTCCTTATACACCTTCAACTACAATCATTTTAGTTATTGCAGTTCTCTGTCTAATCACTTTTGCTTGAGTGTAAATTTCAGAGTTCCACCATTCTTTTGCACGTTCTACTGTCGGAAATTCCAAAACAACAATTCTGTCGGGTTTCCAATCGCCTTCAAGAGTTTCGGTCTGTCCGCCCCGAACAACAAATTTACCGTCAAAGGCAGCCAATGTCGCTGGAGTAAGTTTTTTATATTCTTCGTATTCTTTATGGTCGTGAACTGAAACTTCTACGATTACAAATGCTGCCATATTCAAAATTTTATGTTTTCTAATTTCTCAATTTTCTTTTTCAAGTCGTCTGGAAATGCAATTTTTTTGTTTTGGTTAAAATCAAACATAACCATAATGTCCTGTGCTTCTGCTGCAATTTGTCCTTTATCGTCTATTACTCTATGACAAATGCTAAAACTTGTATTTTTAATAAAGTCAACGCGTGAAAGTATGGTAATTTGTCCTGGGTAAAAAAGTGGTTGTTTAAAGTCACATTTACAGGAAGCAAGCATAGGGCCAATGTTTGTCTCTCTATGTGATTTTGTTAAACCTATTTTGTCCCAGTAGTTTACTCGTGATGATTGAATATATTTAAAAAATGAAACGTTATTTACGTGTCCAAAATAGTCAAGTTCACTCCAATCTATTCTAAGTTTTAGTTTTACTGGAAATTTTCTTTCTGTCATATTATTCTATTGTCATTTTGATTAGATGTCAACTGGTTACAGTGTCTTTTTAGCCTGACCGATAACGGGGCTGCTAAACGAAGTTACACTATTGAGAGCGGTTTTGCAAGCAAATTAAATTATGGCGCAAGCCAATTTGCTTGCAAAAAGGTAGCTCGCAAATGGTGTAACCAAATTTTGTTTAGCTGTTGTTAGCGCGTGGTTCCTTGCACGGCCTTTGTTTATGAGGTTTAGTAGTTGTTTTAAGGCCGTGCATTCGCGTCGGAAGTGATAGCAGGAGATGGGGCACAAAATTTGGTTTAGCAGCCCCGTTAGCGCAGAGCCCTTAAATACGCAGATAAATCGGAGGGAGCGAAGCGGACGAGATTTGCGGATTTAAGTTCCGACGCAGGAGGAATCTGCGCTAACGTTTTGCGGCTACTTGCAGTTTTTTGCTTTGTCAAGTTACGCATTTGAGCGTTAACACGCAAAAAATTGCAAGTAGGTGCTGTTATAACCAGTAGCGGGCACACAGTTTATTTTTTATTGGCTTTGTCCTCGTTAAAACCCGACTTGCAAATATAGCCGTCAACAATGTTTTTTTCATTTGTAACAAATTTATAAATAGCCTGATTGTTTTCTAAGAGATAAAATTCAGACGTTGAAATGAAATATGCTTTAAATGTACTGCCTGCAACATTCATGTAAAGGTCATTGTCCTTTTTAGTAAACGATACTTCCCGTTCTCTGTCTTCGTATACGCCTACATATTTGCCAAGCAACTCGGCTGGCAATAAAAGTGGATCTACTTTTTCAAATTCTTCTGTCATTTTTCCATTGAAATACTTTCGGAAACCTTTTACTTTACCTGCGTTGTCCATGTAGAAGCTCTTTTCGCTGCCTTGTTCTTTGCTAAAAAAATCAAGCGCTGAAGTAAACAGCATTTCGTTAGGCGAATGAAAATCGTTATAGGTGTCGAACCAATATTTGTTGTCTTTTTTAGTTATTGTGGTAATTCTATTGGATGTTTTGGATCTATAAGTACCGCAGTACTTATTTAACGTGCTGTCAGGTATTTCGATTAGCTTTTTTGAAATTGGCAGGTAAAAGTCATCCCAATTGTAAGTTATTGCAACGCTATTAATAAGTTCTCTCAGTAATTTACCCCCGTCATAGATAGCGTGAAGATTAACCATAACAGCTACACCGTTTCCATTTTCTATGCTACCGTAAAAGTGAGCAGTAAAGCCTTCATCACCTCCGCCATGCCAAAAATATTTTGCTGTTTTGTTTTTTTCAATGTCAATAAATAATCCCATACCCGAGGCATTATTCTTTGTCGTAAATCCAATAGAAAGAGAACTGTCCGTTAAAGGAATTAGCCTCTTTTTTGTCATTGCAGTAGAGAGAATTTTGTTTGACTTACCTTTTAAAGCTAATTGTGTTTCTATAATGTATTTACATAGGTCTGTCGGCGTTGTCCATAAACCTGCGGCGCCCATTTCGGGATAAATAAAATATTTCCCTTGAACTGCTTTGCCGTCCGCATAATATCCAGTCGCAAGGAATTTCAGTCTGTCTTTAGGTTGCGGTTGGGTAAAAGAACTATTTGTCATTCCTAAGGGTTTAAATACTTTGTCGTTAAGATATTTGTCGTAAGGTTTTTTTGAAACGTCTGTAAGTAAAAGTTGAGAAATCGTTGTGCCACCGCCTGAATAATGATATTGTCGAATACCGGGTTTTAATTCCGATCGAACAGGTGGTGAACTAGCAGGTCTTTTACCGTCGAGTGTCTGATATATTGTCGGAATACTGTCGTCGTATTTATAACCAGAAAAACCGTAAACCGTTAAGCCTGCTGTATGCGATAATAAGTCGGCAATTGATATTTGTTTGTTTTTAGAAATTGTGTCGTACGGAAATTTCCAAGACGTCAAGTATTTATTAATGTCGGCATAAATGTCAAGATTGTTTTCTTCGACAAGTTTTAATACTCCAATAGCGTTGAGAGATTTACTAATAGAACCTGCCTGAAACATTGTGTTAACTGTAACAGGTCGTTTTTCTGAAGAGTCAGCCCAACCGTAACCTTTTGCCCATTCAATTTTAAAATTATTAATTACAGCAATGCTTATACCCTGTGCGTTGTAGTACTTCATTCTTTCTTCTAAAGTCCAATTGCGTTCCCCTTCAACTTTAAACCAACCGCTTGTCAGGTTGTTTTCTACACTGCTTATTTTATTTTCAATTTCTTTGGAATAGGTCTGCGATTGCGTCCTTGTTGTATAAGCGAACAAAACAATTGTCGTTATAAAAACTGTCTTAAGGTAAGATAACATATAAAGGTCTAAGGTAATTAAAATGCAGTACACTTGTAAAGCATGGAAGTTCATTTGTCAGCCGAAATGTCTTTTCGGGAAGTCGTCCCCGCTATTGGTTATAACGGGGCTGCTAAACGAAGTTACACTATTGAGAGCGGTTTTGCAAGCAAATTATATTATGGCGCAAGCCAATTTGCTTGCAAAAAAGGAGCTCGCAAATGGTGTAACCAAATTTTGTTTAGCTGATGTTAGCGCGTGGTTCCTTGCACGGCCTTTTTTTATGAGGTTTAGTAGTTGTTTTAAGGCCGTGCATTCGCGTCGGAAGTGATAGCAGGAGATGGGGCACAAAATTTGGTTTAGCAGCCCCGTTAGCGCAGAGCCCTTAAATACGCAGATAAATCGGAGGGAGCGAAGCGGACGAGATTTGCGGATTTAAGTTCCGACGCAGGAGGAATCTGCGCTAACGTTTTGCCGCTTTGCGAAGGCGGAGATTTTCAGTACTAAACTTCATTAGATGCACAAAACTTGAATTTAGCATTTCGCTGTCATAGAAGCACGAAACCCCCGCTTTTGCAAAACGGCTGTTACAGGCTGGCGTTCTTGTCCACCGTGTCTGAAAGTCGCTGTATGGTTGGGTTTTAGGTGCCATTGTTTGGTCGTTTTTGTCTGTCTGTCTGTGTCAGGTTGTGCGTTGCGTTTTTTATTTTTTGAAGGGTAGGGGATTTTTTTAAACAATTTTTCTCTGCGTTGGCTTTGCAAGCTCTTTTAAAAGCTTTGGTCTGTGCGTTGGTTTGTGCGGCTTGCCAATGTGTATGACTGCTGTGCGTTGGCCATATGTTTTTGTTGTCCTGTCATTACGCTGCTTTCTGTTTGTAAAGATGTTCTTGAAATTCTATAAACAGTCTGCTGATGTTTGCAACGTCTCCCAAAATTTCTTTTGCATCTTCCAATGATTGATACTTGTTTGTCAGCAAGATGGGTAGTTTTTCTTGGTCGAGTTCGTCAACCCCTGTTTCAATGTATTTGCTCAATACGAACGTGATAAACTCTCGCTGTTTGTCGTTGAGTAATGCAAAAATGGTTGCTTCGGCTGCTTTGGCTCTCGCTTCTCTTGTCATTGCGATATAGTCGCCATTGAAAACGTATTCCAACACATCATACAAGTCGCTTTTTTCCATATCTACCAACTTTTGCAATGTCAGTAAATCGTCTTTGGGAAAACCTGCTGCATCTAAATTTTCAAGCAATACTTTTCTCGTCATTGGATTGCTCCATAGTTTCCGCAATTCTTCTTCGTCTTTGAAAAGTTTTGGTAACTCACCAAACAAATTATTCAAAAATTCTTCTGCTGAAATGGGTTTTCCGCCTGCACTCCAAAACGAAGTGGAAACCATATGTTGGATTTCTCGCTCCTTACCGTTTCGCAATTTGATTTTTATTTTCGGCTTCTTTAGAGTTGGCTCACCTGGGTCTGAAATTATTGGTGGGTCAGTCGGCTCAGGTGTTGGATAAGGTTTAGGTTCTTTTGGTTCTTCTCCAATCGGTTCTCCGTCCCATTCAGGGTCTGAAAAGTGTTTGTAAGCATCTACAAAGTCGTAAATGGTAAAAAACTCTTTGCCGTCAAATAAGCGTGTACCACGACCCACAATTTGTTTAAACTCAATCATTGAATTAACAGGGCGAAGCAAAACGATATTCCGAATGTTCCGTGCATCAACTCCCGTTGAAAGTTTTTGCGAAGTAGTCAGAATGGTTGGAATTGTTTTTTCGTTGTCCTGAAATTCTCGCAACAATCTTTCGCCTTCTTCTCCGTCATTGGCGGTAACACGAACGCAATAAAACGGGTCTTTGCTTTTGGCATTTTGGTTTACCAAATCCCGTATCAATGCTGCGTGTCCCTGATTGGCACAAAAGATAATTGCCTTTTCGTTTTGGTTGGCTTCATCCAAAAAGATGTTTACCCGCTTGGCTTCCCGTTCTACAATTTCAATGGTGCGGTTAAAGTCTTTTTCTTCATACAGTTTACCTTCTTCAATTTCTCCTTCTACAATCGTGTCGTCTGAAGTATAGCGGTAATCGTCCAAAGTAGTTTTGATACGTTTTACTTTGAATGGCGTTAAGAAACCGTCATTGATACCTTCTTTCAGCGAATAGATGTAAACTGGCTCGCCAAAATATTTGTAAGTGTCCACATTGTCTTTTCGCTTGGGTGTGGCTGTTAAACCCAATTGCACTGCGGGACTGAAATATTCCAAAATGCTTCTCCAATTGCTTTCGTCATTTGCTCCGCCACGGTGGCACTCGTCAATGATGATGAAATCAAAATAGTCGGCTGGATATTCGCCAAAGTATGGTTCGGCAAGCTCACCAACCTTTGGCTCTCCTTCGGATTTATTTTTTGAAAGTTTTTTTAATAGTTCAATGTCGCCCCTTATTAGTGCAATTTTCTTTGCTCTACTCCATTTTTGAATTTGTTTCTCTCGTTCAAATGCAAGGTCAACTCGTTCAAATGTTTCGTAATAAACTAATTTAATAGGTGAATGTAACTTTGTGTATTCCGCACCTTCGCCAGTTTTATGTTGTTCTATTCTTCTTGCTAAATCATTTGTGCTACCAGTATAAAAACTGCCGTCATTGCATTGAAGAATGTACATAAACCCATTCGCAACGTCATTAATTTCTATTTCATCAAAATCTATTTTCTCGTCTATCTGTGTGGTGCCTGAGCTTGCCGAAGGCCCACTCATAAAGGTTTGAAAAATGGTAAAGAAAATGCTGCCGTTGGTTGGCACTTTTCCGCTTTTCTTTATTTCATTGGGTTTTATCCGCACCAAAGCATCTTCAGGAAATGCAGAAAATGAATTGTAGGCTTGGTCAGCTAATATGTTTCTGTCGGCTAAAAATAAAATTCTTGGTCTTCGTTCGACATGCTCACGAACCAGCTTGTTGCCGTTGGTGTCTGAGGCTCTCGAAGACAAGTTCCAACGGGTTTGAAACAGTTTCCACGCAATTTGAAAAGCAATTGCCGTTTTTCCTGTTCCTGTGGCAAGGGTAAGTAAAATGCGTTCTTTCTTTTGTGCAATGGCTTCAACGGTTCGTTGCACGGCTATTTCCTGATAGTATCTTAACTGCCAACTTCCGCTTTTGTCTTCAAATGGAACATTGGCAAATTTTTCTCTCCACACTTCAACAGGCTCAGTATCCGAGCTTTTCGGGTATGTCTTATTCCAAAGTTCGTCAGGGCTTAGAAAATCTGTTACCAAACCTTCTTCGCCTGTTTTCATACAGATTTGGTAGATGGCTTTTCCGTTGGTGCTATAGGTGGTTTCTATCTTTAGCTTCTCTGCATATTTCTTGGCTTGCATCACGCCTTCACCTACTTCCAATTCATCACTTTTGGCTTCTACTACTGCTAATTTGATGCCTTTGTAAACCAACACATAATCGGCAATTTCCCGTTTGCCCCTGCCACCGCCTGTTTGAATTTTACCTGCTGTTATGTTGTATTCACGAAGGATTTTAGAGCCTTCTACAACGCCCCAACCACAAGCCTTTAGCTTTGGGTCTATGAGTTCTGCTCTTGTTTCTGCTTCGTTCATTTATTCACAGTTATTGCTTTTGGGAGCATCAATAAAAACGGCAATGATTTCGAATAATCTAATTGCTCATAAAACATTCCCAACTTGTTTAAATTCTTGTAATAGTCATTTACGTTGTTGTAATAGTTTAATTCGCTTTGCAGATACCAAGCTCTTACGCCTAATTTTTCAGCGATAAACCATTTTTCTAACAAACGACCTGCTCTGCCGTTGCCATCTTCAAAAGGGTGAATGTTGACGAAAACCAAATGAATAAATGAAGCAAAAAAGAAAGTTTCCACTACGCTCAACTCACTTTTTTTCAATGTTTCAATGTCTTCCCAAAGCAAATTCATCAATTTGTTTACTTCGTGAAAAGGAGCCGCTTCATATTGTATTCTTCCCGTTTTGTGTTCCATCACCACCATATTGCCTGTGCGATACTTGCCTTGTTTGCTTTCGGGTAATAAGTGTGCTGCAAGCAATGTGTGGGCTTTTAAAAAGTTGGCATTAGTGAGCGAATTTTCCTGAGCAAACAAATAGGCTTTGTAAAGGTCGTTTGGTTTTTCTACCAAGTTTGGTTGATATTCTATATTGAGCATTTTGTGCTTGATATAGCTATCTAATTCCATTTGTTCGCCTTCTATTTTGGATGATGCAATTGCCGATACCGAAGTGTAAAAGCTAAAACTTTCAGTAGAAATTTCGGCATCTTTTAGGGCATCAAAATCTGATTGCAGGTTTTTATCTACTTGCTCGTTGTAATGCTCCAATAAATCTATCGGAATTATTTTTAGTTTAAAATTCATTGTCTGAACCTTTGATTTGAATGATTTTCTTGATTTAGCTGATTGTATTTGGGATTGATGAGTCGTTTAAATTCCAAACTCTTTGCCCCAAAATTTATTAATAAACCAATTTCTAAATTATACGCTTCTAAGTAGTTAATTGCTTGTGCCAAATGCACATCTTCTAATTTTACAAGGGCTTTCAGTTCAACTGAAACCACTTCTTCAACTAAAAAATCTACTCGCCTTGTGCCTATTTGTTCTTCTTTGTAAAAAATGGGCATTTCAAATTCTCGGGCAAATGACAATCCCTGCAAAGCCATCTCCTTCTCCAATGCCCTTTGATAAATGACTTCCTGAAATCCATTCCCCAATATTTTATGCACTTCCATTGAGCAACCAATGATTTTGCCCGTTAAGTCTGAATATTTGTATTGTTCTTTAATCATAGTCAATCTTTTAATCAGCGTTAATCAAAGGTTCAGACATTTTCAATTCTCCCGCAAACGCCTTTTGCAAGATTGATTTTTTCAGTTCTTCCAAATCATCTATTTTCTTTTGATACACCGCTTCCAGCTTTTGCGTTTCAGCTAGCAGGGCATCTAATTGGCAGACGATGGTTTGTTGTTCTTCAATTGTAGGCAATGCAATTTTGAGCCCTTGTATCATTCCCAATTTCAAAAATCTTGTATTCGCTCCAACTGACATTTCCTTAAATTCTTTCAAACTTTTCAATAGTTGAAAATATAAGTAGCGATACAAAACCTTCTGCTTTTCATTCACTGTGATAACATAGGTTCTTTGATAAGCATTGAATTTGCCTTTGTAATGCTTAACATTGAAATCACCACTTGCATTATTGCCAGCTAATAATATTGCTTCAAGGTCAAATGCGTAATTGTCTATTGCATAAACTTCTCTTGAACAAGTAAAAAAAGGATATTTACCATTTTCAACAGCAGCATTAGAATTTAATTTACCTGTTTTTATATCAACCAAACTTCCCAAATCAACTTTGTCTGCTTCTATTGAATTCAAATAGCTTTCAAAAAGTTCTTTGGCGTTTTTGAGGTTTTTTATGGCGGCATTTCGACTTCGCTCAATGCAAGCAAAGGCTTCATCTAAGATGGAAACAATGCGTTGTTGTTCGGGGAGAGGGGGAAGGGGGATTGGAATTTTATTCAGCATTGCCTGATTTAACTTTGGCTGTGCCATTCCACTTACATAGTCATCAACTCTAATTGAGTTCAAATAAAGTTCAACAAATTTTTGTGTGCTGAAATTTTTAAAACGTAAGACGTGTGCGTGGTTATTTACCCAAGTTTTACCTGAAATTGAAAATGCAATTGGATATGTTCTTGCTAATAGATTTGCTCCATCTTCTGAGACACACAGCAAATCTTCATCAAAAATGTAATCAGAAACATAATCAACTATTCCCGAAGCTCCATAATAAGGTATATCTCCTTTTGTTCTTTTGCTTTGAGTTATTGGTATTCGTTTACTATCTAAGTTTTCGCAAACTTCTCCCAACTTTTTTATTTCCCAACCTTGCTTCATATCAATTCCAAAATTGAGTTTAGTATTTCTGCACTTATTGTCTGAATCATGATTTTCCTGATTTGAGGATGAGCAGGATTTTTGTTTCTGCTATATTTTGAATTTAGTCTATTGCATTTCATCTTGTTTATCTATTATTTCTGTAAATCTTGTTTCAGACATTTTTCGGATTATACTTCGGATTGAAAACCTTTTTGAATTGCAGGCTATTTGAACCGAAATTGATGAGCAAACCAATTGGAAAATCATATGCCACTACATAGTTCTTTGCCTGTGCCAAATGCACATCTTCCAAATTGATGAGTGCTTTCAACTCCACAATTACCTGATTTTCTACTACGAAATCAGCTCTCCTTGTTCCAACTTCGATTCCATCATAAAAAATGGTTTGTTCTATCTCTCTGCCAAAGTTTAGTCCGGCTCTTTCCAATTCAATAGCCAAGCACCTTTGATAAATAACTTCCTGAAAGCCGTTACCCAGTGTGTTGTGCACTTTCATCGCACAGCCGTTTATTTTATATGTTATCTCGTCTAAAGTCATCATCATTTAAAATCTTGTTCATCCATCAATCCTGTAAATCCTGATTCAGACAATGAGGTTTGCAATGCTTTCCAATATTTCATCTGCTTCTCTATCCAATTCACGAATTTCATTAAGTATTTCCTGCGGTGGGCGTAGCGTAACTTCTTCTTTTTTGTTGGGGTTCTTTACGCTTAAATCAAACGTGTTTTGGTCAATATCTTTTACATTTACCGTCCAAGAGTTTTCGCTATTGGCAAAAGTTTTTTGCAGTTCAATAAATTCTGCCAGGTCGTTTTCGTTGAGCGGGTTGGTCTTGCCCAAATTGCGGTCGAGGTTCAACTGGTAAAACCAAACCTTTTGCGTGGGCTTGCCTTTTTCAAAAAACAACACAACGGTTTTTACCCCTGCACCGGTAAAGGTGCCACCGGGCAGATCCAACACGGTATGCAGGTTGCAGTTTTTCAATAATTGCTCTCGTATCGCAATGGTGGCATTGTCGGTATTGCTCAAAAAAGTGTTTTTAATCACCACACCTGCCTTGCCGCCTGCTTTCAGTATTTTAATAAAGTGCTGCAAAAAGAGCGAAGCGGTTTCGCCTGTTTTAATGGGGAAGTTTTGTTGCACTTCGGCACGTTCTTTTCCACCAAAAGGCGGATTGGCAAGCACCACATCATAGCGGTCTTTTTCCTGTATGTCGGCAAGGTTTTCAGCAAGCGTGTTGGTGTGTATAATATTGGGAGCTTCCACACCGTGCAAAATCATATTCATAATGCCAATGATATACGCCAATGATTTTTTCTCTTTGCCGTAAAAGGTGCGTTTTTGCAGTATCTCGGTTTCTTTGGTAGAAAGTGATTTGCTGTTTTTCAGATAGGCAAAGGCTTCGCACAAGAAGCCCGCAGAGCCACAGGCACCGTCATAAATTTTGTCGCCAATTTTTGGGGCAACCACTTTTACAATGGTGGTAA
>CAZPEC010000011.1:0-35604 GCA_964585565.1 uncultured Akkermansia sp.
ACGAATGCTGAAGCGGGGCAGAAACTTTAAGATAATCACCTAACCCCCAATGTTTTATACACGATGTTATGGCACGTTTATTTTTCTAATCATGTCATTTTCAAGTGTTTATTTTATGCCAAATGGAACTTTCAAAGATACACTAATATTTCTTCCTTGATTATAATAATTCAACGGTTTTAATGTCGAAAGATGGTCAAAATATTGTGTGTCGAAAATATTGTTTACAGATATACCAAAATTTAAAATTTGTCGTGATACATGAAAGTCGGTATTAATACTAAAATTCACAAGTGTATATCCATTTGTTGCCGTCTCATATGGAGATGGATTGTCTTGTTGTAATGCAGTTAGTACAGAAAGTTTGATTGATGGTTTCTTCAAAAATCCAATTTTCTCACGTTCTGCTCTAATTTCATAACGAAATTTTTGAGCAGGTATAAAGGGCAAATAATTACCGTTTTCTTGCTTGCCAATAACCGAGGAAAAAGTTCCTTCTATATGTAACCATGGTAATGATTTAGGATGAAAATGAATTCCTGCTTCCCCACCGTAAAGAGTCGCAATTGTTTGCGAGAAACGATAAATGCCTACACCAGTTGATGTTGTATCTGTGGTTGGTGAAATGAAAATATAATCATTAATTTGATTATAAAAACCAGCCAAATCAAAGGATAAAAATTCACCATGATAATGCATACTTAAATCTGTTTCAAATGAATTTTCTGGAGATAAATTTTCATTCCCAATTTCATATCTGTTACCATGCATTCCATTTGATGTAAGTTCGGATAAATTTGGTACACGGTAGCCTTTTGCAAAATTAGCCCTAAACATTACTTTTTTATTAACACAATATGTAGCACCGATGGACCCGTTAAGGTTTGAAAATTCCTTTTTTACTGGTGCATGATAACCGCTTGTTCCTTCTATTCCCAAAGCAAAAGTTTCAGTTTTATACATATCGAATCTCAAACCACCCTGTAATTTTAGTTTTTTGAAAAAAGTATATTGTGCCAAGCCTAAAAAACCTATATTACTTATATTGGCATCAGGCAAAAATTGAGAAGCCCGATTGTTAAGGTTTCTGTTATTTTGCGACATCCCTTGTAATCCAATAATATATTCTGACTTATCGTTGGAAGGCAAATACAATTTAGATTCATAGGTAATGGTATTCAAATTCATTTCAACAAAAGGAACATCAAGAGTTGTTTGAAGTTTTCTCAGTGCCTTTTGATAAGCTGCATTAATATCCCATTTGAATTTGCCTAAGTAAAGGCTGTTTTGAGATGAAAATAATTGATGCTCCAAATCCTGAAACCAAATTTCATTTTTCCGTCCTTGCTCTGTTATCAATGGTTTTACTGGAGGCACTGTCATTCCTAAGTCTTGTTTAAAATAGTCGTAGAAAAGTTTGAAAGTTCCAATTTTTCCTGTATATCCCGTATTGGCATTGAATGCCATTTCGTTGAACCGAGAATTTGGAACATAATCACCACCACCTTGTAAATAATCGGCATGGGTTTTATTTCCAAAACGAAACCCACCAAAAAGATTTTCAGAAGCAGCTTTCAGTCCGATGCTATTGTTCATTCCAAGTGTATTAGAATGTAATTGCATACGGTAGTCTCCAAGTATTTTACCTACAGGTGCAGGCTTTTCTTTTATGAAATTTATAACTCCACCTATTGCATCCGAACCATAAAGCAACGAAGCAGGTCCCTTAATAATTTCTACTCTTTCTACATCGTTGTCATCTATCCCTAATGGGTGGTTTTCACTGAATTGATAGTTTTCAATTCGTACACCATTATTCATAACCAAAACGTCATTCATAGAAAGACCACGAATTACTGGTTTTGAAACGCCTTGTCCTTTGGCTATCATATCAACACCTGGAACTTTGGTTAACGATTCCATAAAATTAGGCGTACCTGATAACGCAATATCCTTGCTTCTCAATACGTCAATTTTTACAGCATTTTCATGTTGAGAGCTGACATAGCCCCCTGTAATTAACACTTCCTGCGATTGGATAATAGCAATTGTCAATAAAACATCTACTTTATTTTCTGTTTGAGAAATGTCGATTGTTTTAATTTCGGTATTGTATCCTACAAATGAAAATTGAATTTTTATTTTTCCGTTTGGAACATTACTAATCAAATATTCTCCTGCTTGATTAGTTATTGTCCCCTTATTGAGTTCGGGCAAATAAACAGATGCACCAATCAAGGGTTCATTATTTATATCTGTCACAGTGCCTTTTATTTGATTTTGAGCGTTTACTTTTATAAAAAGAAACAACACAAAGAAAATTAAAACGATTTCCTTCATTTTATCACCATTTTAAAATTTACAAATAAGTCTATTTCATCATTTAAGATGTCATTATTTTATCTGTAAAAATTGGTGGTGCTCGCAATAAGAATGAATACTTTGAATTATTGCAACAATATACAAAACTGTAATTGTTATTTAGTTCTACAGAGTAAAAGTGTTTTTGTGTAGTTTGTGTATGCTTTTCAACTGAAAAAAAGGAAAGTTCAAAACTCGGAATCGGACATTTTTCGTGATGTTCATGAAAATGCTTCTCATTCTTTGCAGTACAATGAAAGTGGTCATGATGGTGAAAAAGTCCATCTAAAAGCTTAATTGTCATAGGTGTCATAAAAATGAACACCAATGTCAGTGAAATAATATTTTTAAGCTTTTTTGTCATTCTAATTACGTGTCAGTTGTCTCTTTTTAAATGTGCCATAACGGTTTGCAGCTTGGCGAAGTGGCGGATTTTGAAGCACTTACTTTCAATTTAGCACTGATGTTTATTTGAAAACCGAATGTTCAATTTAGCACTGAACCCGCCATTTTGCCAAACTGCTGTTAGCGGTTCGGGCTTTTAGTATTCTATTCCAGGGTAAATTCTACTCTTCTGTTATTGGCTTTTCCTTCGGCAGTATTATTATTATCTATTGGTTGCGACTCCCCTTTGCCATCTGTAATAAGTTTTGAAGACTCAATTCCGAAGTTTTTTAGCAGGAATGCTTTTACAGATTCGGCACGCTTCTTTGATAATATTAGGTTGTCCGCATCAGTACCGTCACTATCTGTGTGTCCTATTATTTTTATTGTTCCCTGAGACGATTTTATTGCATTTGCAGCATGATTTAACGCTGGCCAAGATTCTGGCTTGATAACCGCAGAATTCACGTTGAAGTAAATAGCATTGGTTACAAATTTAGTTTCATTATCAATTTTTACTATTATAGATTCAAGTTCAGCTATCTTAAAGTTTGTAAAATACAAGCCATCTCCCCACATATTTGTTGCTAACATCAGCGTGTAAGCCGTTTTTGTAGGTAGTCCGTTAGGTAAGTCAATAAATTTTTTTTCGTCAATATAAACTTTAATGTGAGAGCCAACCCTTGATATAGAGATTCGGTGTATTTTTCCTCTTTTCCATCCTTTTATTATATTTTTTCGGTCAAGAGTTCTTTCTCCATCATAATTTTCTTTTGTCGCCATACAGTAAAGTAACTCATCTGACGGATGAATGTCTAATTGAATCTGGGGATTTGCATCAAAAGCTGTACTGTATTCATCTTTTACCACTTTATTTCCTACAATAGATAAAATTAATCCACTCTCCATCTCACTCATTTTTTCAAAATCAGCCCACATATCGAACTCAATGGTAAATTTCTCTGGTAATGTCTTTACGTTTAATGGATAGAAAATTCCCCTTCTTGGGGTTTTAAGCCAAGCGGTGTTCTCATTATTAATTTTTCTTATTCCCGGTGATTCGATCTCATCAGACTGGTCATATTCGATAATTTTCCACTTGTTTAATCCAGAGGAAAAATCGTCATAAAATATTGTCTTAGTGCCTGCAATAAAGTCAAAGTTGCTATATGCTTTATTTTCTGCACTATTTATGTCTTCTTCTTGGGCAAATGAATACTGACCCACCAATACTAAACTGAGTGTAAAGAAGACAAATTTTAGTTTTTTCATTTTTATTAATTTTTTATGTTTTAAACTTTTGCCTGACCGCTAACTACCTTATAGAAGCCATTTTATCACCCCAATCTACCATATTTGGTTGGCTTGGGGTGATTTTTGCTCCTTTTTATTTTTGTTAAAAATATTCATTTTTTATAAAAAAGCAAAGTAAAAAAGGGCCTGTTTTATGCTGATATAGCCCCAGCAGGGGGCTGTAAAAAATTACTCTATGCCATTATTCCTTTCATGCATAGGAAACCTGATGCATTAAATGGCATAACAATTACTTGGCGTAGCTGGTTGCCCTGGTTTCTCTTATTACGGTAACCTTTACCTGCCCGGGGTAGGTCATTTCGGTTTGTATTTTTTGAGATATTTCAAAGGCTAGTTGCTCTGCACGGGCATCGCTTACTTTTTCGCTGGCTACAATTACTCTCAATTCTCGCCCGGCCTGTATGGCATAGGTTTTATCTACCCCCTCGTAGCTAAGGGCTGCAGCTTCCAGGTCTTTTAAGCGTTTTATATACTGTTCGGCAATTTCTCGTCGGGCACCCGGCCTGGCACCGCTAATGGCGTCGCATACCTGAACAATGGGTGCATACAGGGTGGTCATTTCAATTTCATCGTGGTGGGCTCCAATGGCGTTGCACACTTCAGGTTTTTCTTTGTATTTCTCGGCCAGTTTCATACCCAGTAAAGCATGTGGCAATTCAGGCTCATCATCAGGTACTTTTCCTATATCATGCAGCAAACCTGCACGTTTGGCAATTTTGGGGTTTAAGCCCATTTCGCTGGCCATAATGGCACACAGGTTAGCCACCTCCCGACTGTGTTGCAACAGGTTTTGCCCGTATGAGGAGCGGTATTTCATACGCCCCACCATTCTTATAAGTTCCGGGTGAAGCCCGTGTATACCCAAATCAATACACGTGCGCTTGCCGGTTTCAATAATTTCTTCCTCAATCATTTTGCGGGTTTTTTCCACTACTTCTTCGATGCGGGCAGGGTGTATGCGCCCGTCGGAAACGAGTTGATGGAGCGCTAAGCGGCAAATTTCCCGTCGTATCGAATCAAAACAGCTTAGCGTAATGGCATCGGGTGTATCGTCTACAATAATTTCTACGCCGGTGGCAGCCTCCAGTGCTCGTATATTTCTGCCCTCCCTGCCAATAATTCGGCCCTTGGTTTCGTCTCCCTCAATATGAAATACAGAAATAGAGTTTTCTATGGCTGTTTCGGTAGCCACTCGTTGTATGGTTTGTATAATAATGCGCTTGGCTTCTTTGTTTGCGTTAATTTTAGCCTCTTCCATGGTGTCTTTAATAAAACTCATGGCCTGTGTTTTGGCTTCGGCCTTTATGCTTTCAACCAGTTGCGCTTTGGCCTCTTCGGCTTTCAGGCCGCTTACCTTTTCCAGCATTTCAACCTGTTTTCGGTGTCCTTTTTCTACCTCTTCCAGCTTACTTTTGTATACTTCCATTTGTTGGTTAAGCTGGTTTCGTGTATTTTCCAGTTCTCGCTCTTTACGGTTTAGTTCTTCTATTTTTTTGGAGAGATCGTTTTCTTTTTGTTTTACCCGATTTTCGGCAACCGAAAGTTGGTTGTTTTTTTCCTGAACGGTTTTGTCGTGCTCGGCTTTCAGTTGCAAAAACTTTTCTTTAGCCTGCAGTATTTTTTCCTGCTTAACGGCTTCGGCTTTTACCTGAGCTTCTTTAATGAGGTTTTCTTTTTCTTTTTTGGCTCCGGCATTTAAGCGGCTGTTTCCAAGAAAAAAACCAATTAAAACGCCTAGTAAGAGGGCAGATCCCGTAAATATAATGGTAAGTGTATCGATGCTTTCCATGTTGTTTTTTCTATTTAGTTAAAATAAAAACGCACAAAAACGGTTTTTTAGGCCGGATTTGTGCGTTGAAATTATCGTAATATAAAATTTACTCTTCTATATTTTTGATGTTTTCCTTATGCTCTTTCAGCATTTGTTCCACATCACTGAGCATTGCTTTAAGGTTATTTACTTCTTGCGCCGAACTTTTGGCTTCGCCGTAAAACTGAGAAACCAGTTGCAGCGTAACCATGGCCAATAAATCCCTTCTGTCTTTTATTGCGTAGTTTCTTTCAAACTCGGCAATTTTTGTATTAATTATTGTTACTACCTCTCTTAATTTGCCCTCATCAGCAGAATTTATCCTAACCGGGTACATGCCGCCGGCTATTTCTACATTTATGCTAATTTCACTCATCAACAGAGGGCGTTACATTAAGCACTCAGTAAAGCAATGCACTTGTCAATTTCACGCACCAAATCATTTATTTGTTTCTTCATGCGGGCACGCTCATCGTCTCCGCCTGAATTCCTTGCTAAAATAATGTTTTTTCGGTGAGAATTCAAAGCACTTACATCAATATTCTGACTATCAACCTCTTGCGAAATTCCGGAAATAACTTCGTTCATTTTTAACAACTGAGAAGCCATTTCTTCTTTTTCTTCTAAAAGTTTAAATCGTTCGTTGTTTAGAGCGTCTATTTGCTTAAACAATCGGTCAATAAAATCGTCGTCGGGTGCTTTTTCGGCATTGGCTTTAAGTGCTTCTATTTCCTGTTCGTATCCGGTAATTTTAGCGTTAAGCAATTGTGAAGATTCGTTTAACTCGGTAATGGTGGTTTTAAGGATGTTTATTTCCGAAAGCAGGCTGTTTTTTTCTTCGGATAAACCATCTATAACGTGTTGCAAATTACTAAGTTGTTCAGCCCCGGCCGATGCTTCGGCAAGTTGCTGGCTTAAAGATTCATTTTCTGAACGCAGTTTGCTTATTTCGGCTTGCAGGGCAGAGTTATTGGCCGATAGGTTGGTAATTTCAAAGTTTTTATTGTTAAGGGTTTCCTTTAAATCCTCTACTTTACCTGCATAAGTATTTTTACTTTCTTCCAGTTCGGCTTTTATAATACCTAACTCCGCCTCCAAACTTTCGTTTTTAGAAGAAACACCTTCTATTTCAGATATTAATTGGTTGTTTTCGGCTAATAACTTGTCAAACTCAATTTTTTGGGAAGTAGTTTTTTCTTCGAAAGAGCTTTGTAAGTTGTTCTTTAGGCTTTCAATTTCATTTTCAAACGAAACACGGGATTCATTCAACTCATTTTCTTTGGCAGCGAGTAAATTTTTTAACTCTTCCACCTGAAGCTCAAGCGAATTTTTAGTTGAAGTAAGCAACTCTACTTCATCATTTGCCAGTTGTAAGCGATTTTCTGTTTCGCTTTGCTGGTTTCCGGCATCTTCAATTACAGAAACTAAATTATTTATTTCGGCATTCAGGGTTTCAATTTGCTGATTTAGTTGATTTACCTGTTCCGATTGGCTTAATGATTGAGTTTGTTTATAAGCTTCAAACTCGCGAATAACTTCGTTTAACTCGTTTTGGCTGCCTTCCAGTTGCAATTTGTATGTATTAATTTCGTTTTGCAACGAGTTTATATTTGTTTGTTGCTGCTCAATATTAGTGAGCAATTCTTTAATTTTTTCCCTATAATCATCGCTCTCCAACTGTGCTTTACTGAGTTCCTCATTTAGTTTGGAACTTTGGTTGTTGGCATGCAAAACAGTATTGGATAATTTTTCTTCGTACGAAGCCTTTACGCTTTCCAATTCATTGTTAAAGCGCTCTTGCATTTCTTGAATCTGGTTTTCGTGTGCGCTTATCAGAGAGCTTTCCTTTTCGCGGAAAGAATCGGTGAGTTCCTGTATTTTTAATTCGTAACCGGAGGTAAGCTCGCTTACATTACCACTTAATTGTTCGCGTAAAGTGGTAATGGTATTCTCATAAGAGGTACGCAATTCTTCTTCGCGACTGGTTAATTGCGATTGCAGTTCTTCTATACGTTGGTTATAGGAACTTACCAGTGCGGCACGCTCTTCCTCAAACTGAAGTTTAAGAGCATTTATCTGGTTCTTAAGATTATATTCACTAAACTCCAGTTTTTGTTGCCAACTTTCATTCAATGTTTCAACTTCGCGGCTATTTTGAGTGCTTAATGAATTTAATTGACTTTCAAAAGAAGATTTTATTTGGTTAAGTTCCTCTTCATGAGCCGAAATAAGCGCCATTTCTTTGTCGGCAAAAGAACCGGTAAGTTCGCTGATTCTGTTTTCGTATTCTTCCTTTAAACCTATTTCTTTATAATGATTATCCGATCGCAATTCGGCTAATTGTTGTTCGTAGCTTTCTTTTAACGAGTTTACTTTGTTTTCAGATTCTTCTCTCAGCGATTCAAATTGCGCATCGTAACGAGAGGCAATAGTTTCCAGTTCATTTTTTAGTGTACTCACTTCGGCCTGGCGGGCTTCAATTTCCTGCTGTTTTTCTTGTAACTGGGTTTTGATATTTTCGCGGAGTTCCTTAAACGAAGTTATTTCGCTTTTATACAAAACATTGTCGCGCTCCATTACCGTTAGTTTGGTGTTGAGCACGTCAATGGTTACCTGCAGGCGCTTGCAGTCCTCGTCGCGTAAGATGAGTTGGTTTCGGTAATCGCTCAATGAGCGTTTTAATTCGTTAAACTCCTTTCTTAAAGCGATATCGCTGTCTAACACCTGCTGTAAATCTGATTTAATTTCGTTGAAACTCATTATTTCGAAAATTTTATTTCGATAAAAATACCCAATCAAATAACTGTGAATGAATGGTTAAGCCAATATCATTGCACAGGGAGGTGTTAATTACCCGAAGGGTTATGAGCAGCATTTTGTTAATTACTTGGCCCCGGTATTTTAATGCATTCAAGGCTTTATCAGAGCAAACTTATCAGGGCAGTTGAGGCGTGTGTGGTATTCTTTCCCTCCATATTCCAAACGAATTAAGTTGCTTTGTTGATTGATAAAATCGCACAGCAAGCTATTTTCTATTTCCAAACTAACCAGATTTTTTCCGGAGGCGTACTCTAAGTATATCCATATCACCTCTTCTTCGGTTTCAAAGCCAATGTATTGCTGTTTCAATGGTTTTTGGTTAAAAACAAGCTTAAACCGGTTGGCTATGTAGGATTGTATGAGTGAATTTAAGCCCACCGTATCTTTTTTTCCGAGAAGGTCTATTTTTTGATTATATAACTTTTTCAGTGCATCTTCAAAATCGTTTGCAAACATCTTTATAGATGCTTCCAACGTGTTGGAAGCCGGGTTGTGTTTAATATGACTCACACTAAGGTAAAACGGATGTTTTTTTTCGAATGAGAAAAAAAGTACACTTGCAAGAGAAATGATTATTGCCGTATTTCGTATCACACCGGCACAAAAATAAAGTAAAAATGAACGCCTTTAACCTTTGGTTTGTTACCGGCCTTCAACATATAACAGATATTAACGGGTACGACCATATTTTGTTTGTGGTGTTACTTACCCTGCCATACAGTTTTACCAACCTTAAGCAGCTGGTTTGGTTGATAACTGCATTTACCCTGGGCCATTCCATAACCCTGGCCCTAAGCGTGCTTGATATAATGTACGTAAAAGCCTCCGTAGTGGAGTTTTTTATTGCGCTCACCATTCTGTTAACGGCTCTTTACCGGTTTGTAAACGTGAACAATCCTCAAAAAAGTAAATTTTGGGTGTTTTTTACTCTTGTTGTACTATTCGGCTTTATTCACGGAATGGGCTTTTCCTATCTTTTAAAATCCATGTTAGGAAAAGAAGAAAATATCTTGTTTCCTCTTCTTTACTTTAATCTGGGCCTTGAAGCCGGGCAACTACTCATTGTACTGACGGTTCTCTTAATACATGTTTTGTTATCTCGGTTTAATAATCTTACTCTGTTTTATTACTACAAGATAGCAGCAGTAGGCCTTATTACATTGGTAGCCCTAAAGTGGTGTATCGAAAGATTTATGGCACTGTTTTAAGTTTTATAGTTTATCATTAAACACCTGGCACCGGTCGGAAAAATGTTCAATTATTAGTACATTTAGCCCTTTAAGTTTGTACTATGTTAAACAAAATTTTGTGTTCGGCTGCTCTCTTTGGATTTTTTAGTCTCTTTCATGCCCAAAATATTCAAAACAATCCAAAAGCCGATCATGGCAACAAGTTTGAACAACTGGGAAGTATTTTACCTACTGCCAACGAATACCGCACAGCCTCCGGAGCCCCGGGAAATAAGTACTGGCAGCAAAAAGCCGATTATGATATTGATGTTACACTCGACGAAAAAAACCTCAGTATCATCGGCAGCGAATGGATAACCTATACTAATAATTCGCCGGATGTACTTACTTACCTATGGCTGCAGTTGGACGAAAACCAGCACGACCCCCAAAATAACATGAATTACATGGATGAACTTACCATTGGTAAAGAGGGAACCGACCAAACCATAAAACAGTTGAAGCTAAAGGAAAACCTGGCAGGATTGGGTGATAAAATTGACGAGGTGAGTGATGAGTTTGGAAAACCGCTTAAGTACACCATCAATCAAACCATGATGCGTGTTGATTTACCCAAACCGCTTTTACCTAAGGGCAAAATAAAATTTAAAGTAAAATGGCGTTATAAAATGATACATAGAACCGAATTTGGCGGTAGGGGAGGATATGAATTTTTCCCGGAAGATGGCAACCATTTATTTACTATGACGCAGTGGTTTCCCCGCATGTGTGTATACAGCGATTTTCAGGGATGGCAAAACAAGCAATTTACCGGAAGAGGAGAGTTTGCTCTCCCTTTCGGAAACTACCGCGTAAAAATGACTGTTCCGGCCGATCATGTGGTTTGTGCCACCGGTCAGTGTCAAAATTATCAACAAGTACTTTCGCCTGCTCGCTACGCTCGCTGGCTCAAGGCCCAAAATGTCACAGAGCCTCTGGAAATTGCCTTGCTGGAAGAAGCTGAACAGGCCGAAAAAAATAAAAACACCTCCGCTACCAAAACATGGATTTTTAAAGCCGACAGCGTGCGTGATTTTGCCTGGGGAAGTTCTCGAAAATTTATTTGGGATGCCATGCCCGTAGTCTGCGAAGGTAAGCGGGTAATGTGCATGAGTTTTTATCCGAAAGAGGCCTACGGATTATATCGCAAATACTCAACCAAAGTTGTTGCTCATACTATCAAAACATATTCTAAATACACCATTCCATACCCCTATCCGGTAGCGCAAAGCGTAGAGGCCGCCAACGGAATGGAATACCCCATGATAGCTTTTAACTTTGGAAGAACCGAAAAAGACGGAACCTATACCGAGGCAGCCAAAAATGGAATGATATTGGTGATTATTCACGAAGTAGGCCACAACTTTTTTCCCATGATTATCAATAGCGATGAACGACAATGGAGTTGGATGGATGAAGGCTTAAATACATTTGTACAATTTTTGGCTGAACAGGAGTTCGATGCAAATTATCCCTCACAGCGAGGTCCTGCACATAAAATAGTGGATTATATGCGGGCTCCCAAATACATGTTGGAGCCTATTATGACGAACAGCGAAAACATCCACAATTTTGGAGCCAATGCTTATGGCAAGCCCGCCACCGCGTTAAATATATTGCGCGAAACGGTTATGGGCAGGGAGTTATTTGATTTTGCTTTTAAACAATATTGCAAGCGCTGGGCATTTAAACATCCGGAGCCGGCCGATTTTTTCAGAACCATGGAAGATGCCAGCGCAGTTGATTTGGATTGGTTTTGGCGTGGGTGGTTTTATGATACCGACCCGGTTGATATCAGCATCGATAGCGTAAAAGTATTTAAAGTTGAGCAAGGCAAAACCCTGTCTGTGAAAATAGACACCTTATACAATTATCCGAAAGGAAAAGAGTTTCGGTTTATTTCTCAAATAAGGAATCAGGAACAAGGATTGATTCCGTTAGTAGATAAAGATACTACCCTGCGCGATTTTTACTACCATTACAAACCCAAACAACAAATAACCAAAGAAGTACGCAATCGCTCCGAAGGAATTGAATTAATGAGCGATGAAGAATTTAAAAAATATGAGGGGAATTACATTTATCAAATAAGCTTTTCCAATAAAGGTGGGTTGGTAATGCCTATTATTATTGAATGGATTTATGAAGATGGTACCAAGGAAATTGAAAGACTGAATGTATACTGCTGGCGCAAAAACGAAAAAGAATTTACCCGCGCCTTTTTGAAAGAAAAGAAAGTAATTGCCATACAGCTTGATCCGTATCGCGAAACTGCCGATATTAATGAAAAAAATAATTCCTGGAATATCAGTCGCGAGCCCGGTCGCTTCGAAATATTTAAATCTGCTAAGGAAGCAAGAGCCCGAGGACAAAGCAAAGGAGAAAACCCTATGCAGGAAGCAAAAAAACAAAAGTAAGCCATGACTTTTTGGAGAAGATTAAAACTTTACGGGTTCGGATTTGCGATAGGTTTGGTAATAGTGTATGCCATGTTCGGTAATCGTAGTTGCGCCACACCCGGAGAAATAAAAATGCGCGAATTGGCATTTCAGTATCATAGTTTAAGTGATAAAGCCAAGTGTAAATTACGTTGCCTTAAGATAAATGAGCAACTATTGAAAATTCAGCTCCGCCATTTTGAAATAGATTACGGAAAAAGTAATGTGCAGCAGCAACCCTGTGGTATGTATTTCGTAAAAGAACAACAGGAACATGCGGGTAAGTACGGGTATGATTTGGTGATGTACGATTGTGATACTATTACCCGTATTGATGATATACATATCATAAAATCAATAGAAACCTGCACGTGTCAGTAACTAATCCAAATAACCACGAAAAATACATGAAAGAAGCCTTAAAGGAGGCTTATAAGGCTCTGGAAGCCGGAGAAGTTCCGGTAGGGGCCGTA
This sequence comes from uncultured Akkermansia sp., assembly GCA_964585565.1. Classification (GTDB taxonomy): domain Bacteria; phylum Bacteroidota; class Bacteroidia; order B-17B0; family Aurantibacillaceae; genus Aurantibacillus. Next base: position 12,830 of record CAZPEC010000011.1, read on the forward strand.
ATAGTAGCGGCAGATAAAATTATAGCCAGAGGACATAATTTAACCGAAACTCTGAACGACGTTACGGCTCATGCCGAAATGCAATGTATTACATCTGCAGCAAATAGTATAGGAGGTAAATACCTAAGCGATTGTACTATATATGTAACCCTGGAACCCTGTGCCATGTGTGCCGGGGCACTCTCCTGGGCTCAGATTACCGGGATTGTTTATGGAGCCTCCGATACCAAAAAAGGCTTCCATTTAATAAATCAAAATATGTTGCATCCCAAAACAACGGTTACAGCCGGTGTTTTAGAAGAAGAATGTACCCGTTTACTGAAAGACTTTTTTAAAGAAAAAAGAAATTGAAAAGTAGCGCTATAGTTATTTTGTTGTTTTTTCTGTTTTCTTGTAAAACAGCTATATACGTGCCCGGTTCCGATGAAAAAAAATTACTCGGAAAATGGAGGTGGATTGAAACACAGGGGGGATTTGGAGGAATGTTGCAAACCCCCGAAACAGAAAAATATCGCTTAACATTGGAATTTTTACCGAAAGGCATTTTGCGGGAATACAGAAATAATGAACTCACGCTAAGCTATAACTATCTCCTGGAACAAGGAAAATCCATACATCATCCGGAAGAGGTGATGCAAATTAAGTATGTAGAAAAAAATGCTTCTATACAAAATCGGGTGCGTGACTACTTCCGGATTCAAGGAGATACGCTCATTCTTAAAAATGAGTGTTACGATTGCTTTACCAGCATATTCGTAAGGGAAAAATAAAATTTAAGAGCCCGCCTCTTTAGGATAAAACAAAAAATGTTTCGTTACGGTTTCACTCAAATTTTTTAGGTTGAGTTGGTCGCTGGCTTCGGCAACGTCCATTAAACTGCCGTTGCTCAATAAAATATTTATGTTAAACTTCCCGGCCAAATAGGCTCTGTTGTTTACACTTCCGTTCACCAGCAAGTAAGAAGCTTCTTTTCTATTTACCTTGTATAGTTTGGTTACTTTATCAAGCAGTTTATTTTTTACGGCGGTAGGGAATGCAGTGCTTTGCAATTCCACCCTGAATAAGCGCCTATGTAAAAGAGCATTGCATAATATGCTTAGTATTTTATCAGGATGTGAGCTCCATGCCTTTATAGAAGCCATTATATCCGTATCATCCAAGGATGCAAACCGGTCAAGAACCTCCGGCTTTTTTTCGAAATCCAGGCGAGTAAAATCGTTTTCCAGAAAAAATTTAAATAGCGGTGTGGCAAATAATTTTTCTCCTCCCATACACAGTTCTTTAGCTCTTTTTAAAATGTTTACCAGCAGCGTTTCGGCGCTTAGTACAGTTTTGTGTAAGTATACTTGCCAGTACATGAGTCTTCGGGCTATCAGAAATTTTTCTACACTATATATTCCCTTAGCTTCTACCACTAATTGCCCCTTAACTACGTGCAGCATTTTAATGATGCGATCGGTACTTATAATTCCTTCGTTAACTCCCGTAAAAAAACTATCTCTTTTCAGGTAGTCGAGCCTATCCATGTCCAGTTGCGAACTCACCAGTTGGTGTAAAAATTTTTTAGGATATTGGTCGTTAAATATTTTTATGGCAAGCGATAGTTTTCCCTTAAATTCTTTATTCAATCTTTCCATAATCAGCCCGCTGATGGCTTCGTGATTAATTCCTTTTACAATGCTATGTTCCAAAGCATGCGAAAAAGGGCCGTGACCAATATCGTGTAGTAAAATAGCTGCCAAAGAAGCCTGCTCTTCCTCGGGGCTTATTTCAATACCCTTTTGTTTAAGTGTGGTAAGTGCTTCATGCATCAAGTGCATAGCCCCAATAGCGTGATGAAATCGCGTATGCAGCGCCCCGGGATAAACTAAACCGGTGAGTCCTAATTGTTTTATATAACGTAACCGTTGAAAATAAGGGTGGTTTATTAAATCATAAATAAATTCATCGGGAATGGTTACAAAGCCATAAATGGGGTCGTTAATTATTTTACGCTTGTTTTTAGACAATTTATGCTTAAAAATTAAACAGATGAAAGATAATTAATTTAAATTTAGTTCGTTATTAAAACAATATGGACAAAGTTACAATTCTTTGGGCTGATGATGAAATTGATTTGCTTAAGCCCCACATTATGTTTCTTCACGATAAAGGTTACGAGGTAGTTCAGGCCAAAAGCGGAGACGAAGCATTGGATGCCTTACGCGAAAACAACCAAATTAATGCGGTGCTGCTCGATGAAAATATGCCGGGACTAACCGGCCTGGAAACACTGCTGAAAATTAAACAAATGCAGCCCGGCATGCCGGTAATTATGATTACAAAAAGCGAGGAAGAACGAATAATGGATGACGCCATTGGCGGAAAGATAGCCGATTATTTAATAAAGCCCGTAAATCCTAATCAAATAATGTTGTCCCTTAAAAAAACATTGGATAACAAAAGATTGGTATCGGAAAAAACCAACACCGAGTACCGCAAAGAATTTGGTCAGATAGGTTTAAGTATTAGCGGCAACTTGAAATGGAATGAGTGGCTGGATGTGTACAAAAAAATAGTTTACTGGGAGTTGGAACTGGATAATGTACAGGATAAGAGTATGCAGGATGTTTTGATGATGCAAAAAACGGATGCCAACACTCAATTTTTCAAGTTTATTGAAAAAAATTACATCAACTGGTTAAATGGGAAAGACAAGGAACCACCGGTAATGAGTCACACACTCATTAAAAATAAATTCATAAAGGAGCTGGATGCTTCCGAGAAAATATTTTTAATTGTTATTGATAACCTGCGCTACGACCAGTGGAAAATAATACAACCCATTTTAGAAGATTATTATAAAACCGATCAGGAAGAACTTTACTTCAGCATTTTACCCACAGCCACCCAATATGCCCGAAATGCCCTGTTTAGTGGATTGTTGCCAAGCGAAATGGAAAAAAGATTTCCAAACTTGTGGTTAAATGACGATGACGAAGGTGGAAAAAACATGCACGAAGAGGAATTTTTGAAACATCAGCTAACCCGTCTCGGAAAAGATATGAAGTTTAGTTACCATAAAGTAACCAACTTTGCAGCCGGAAAAAAATTAACCGAAAATATCAGTAATTTATTGAATAATCGATTAAATGTAATTGTATATAATTTTGTGGATATGTTAAGTCATGCCAGAACAGATATGGAAGTTATTCGTGAGTTGGCGGATAATGAACCTGCGTATAGAAGCATTACGCGCAGTTGGTTTGAACACTCGCCCCTCCATGAAATAATAAGATTATTGGCAGCAAAAAAAGTAAAGCTGGTAATAACAACCGATCACGGAACCGTACATGTAAAAGAACCAACTAAAGTATTGGGCGATAAAAATGTGAACACCAATTTACGCTACAAACAAGGTAAAGCATTAGATTACAATCCTAAAGAAGTGTTTGAAGTTAAAAATCCTTCCGATGCCTTTTTACCAAAATTAAACGTGAGTACTCGTTATATTTTCGCTAAAGAATCTCGTTTTTTTGCTTATCCGAATAACTATAACTACTATGTAAATTACTACAAAAATACCTTTCAGCATGGTGGTATAAGCATGGAAGAAATGATGATTCCTTATGCAGTATTAACTCCCCGTTAGGATATTTTTTTGATGGCCTCCTCATTTGTTATAGAAAACCCCGACGGATATGAAACTTTCATAAAGGAGCATAAACAACTCTTTTTTAAAAATAAACTCATACTGTTAGAAGGTAACTTGGGTGCCGGTAAAACAACTTTTGTAAAAGCTTTTGCTAAAACGTTGGGTTTTAAGGGTCAAGTTTCAAGTCCTAGTTTTTCTATTGTAAACGAATACGAACTTTTAAACGGAAAAATTTATCACTTCGACCTTTATCGGTTAAAACAAGAGGAAGAACTTTATGAGATAGGTTTTGATGATTACCTACACTCGGGAAATTACTGCTTAATAGAATGGCCTGATAAAGCAAAGGTTTTTACAAAAGATATACATAAAACAACAATCCGTTTTGAGCCTCTGGAAGATGGGAGTAGAAAAATTACATTAAACAGCAATTAGTTTTGTTTTCTGAAAAAATACATAGAATTATTTTTTTAATTGGTACCTGTTTATTGTTTGCCGGACTTATGTTGGGAACAGTACCCACCAGCATACCTCAGTTTATTTTGTTGGGTAACTGGTTGCTGGAAGGAAATTTCAGAAAAAAATTCATGGAACTTAAAAATGCCCGTGTATTTTGGATACTGGCCTCTGTATGGTTTGTACATGTATTTGGGTTGCTATATACAACCGATTTAGATGCCGGTTGGGATGACGTGCGAACAAAAATACCCTTGGTTTTTTTGCCGCTGATTTATTTTACTACACCGGTTTTGAAAATAAAGGAAATGCAATTGGTGCTGCAAAGTTTTTTGGCCGGCTCGTTCATCAATGTGTCTTGGTGTATAGTTTATCGGTATTTTATTTTTTCCGGTACCGATATTCGGGAGGTTTCTCGTTTTATGAGTCATATTCGTTTGGGCTTTTTACTATGCCTTGCCATTGCCGTTTGTTTATACTTGTACCAACAACATACAAATACCCGAAATAAGTGGATTTACCTACTAGGTGCTTCTTACTTTGTTTTTTCTATTTATGTGCTGGGCTTAGCAAGTGGTTTTTTAAATCTTATTTTTTTAGGGATTTTATTCCTCATGATAAATGCTTACAGGAAAAGCTTAAAGTTATTTTTATCAGCTATGTTCTTTATTGTACTAGTTTTGTTTACCGGAACTTTTTATATAGTTAATTTTTATAAATCATACTTTACCCCCCGTGAAGGTGGAGCCAACATTCAATTAAGCAAAAGCCCTTCCGGAAGACCATACAGCGGCTATGAGTTTACCAAACAGTTGGAAAATGGTAATTTGGCGACACGCAATATTCAGGAATATGAACTACAGAAAGAGTGGAATCGTAGGGTTCCTTCTGATAGTTTTAACTTAAAATTAAATCATAACTCATTACGATTTTATACCCTGATACGATTTTTGAGTAGTAAAGGTCTTCCGAAGGATTCGGTTACCGTACACTCCTTATCAGCTGAAGAACTGGATTTGATAAGCAAAGGAGTATGTAATGCCTTAGTGCCCACTTGGCCCACGCTTAAGCAACGCTTGTATGAGTTTTTATATGAACTGTATGATTACAATCTAAACGGAACTATCAACGGACATTCCTACACCATGCGCTATTTTTATTTACAAGCCGGTATAAATGCAATTATACACGAATGGCCTTTTGGTTGCGGTACGGGTGATGTGCAGCAGGCTATGTATAAAGCTTTCAAGCGGATGGAAATACCGCTTAATCCGGAGTGGCAAAAAAGACCTCATAATCAATTTATAACCGTTGCTCTCTCGAACGGTGTACACGGGTTTATTTTTTTTATAGTCTCGTTGCTGTTTCCCATTGTTTACTACCGTAAATATTTTTCAATGCTTTACGTGTACTTTTTTGTGAGTGTATTATTCTCTTTTCTGATGGATGATACATTGGAAACACAAACCGGGTTAAGTTTTTATGCCGTTTTTAATACAGTACTTTTGTCGCAGGTTTACTTTAAAAAGAAACAAACTCTTCCGGATTAACGGGGCTGCCGTTGTACCATAATTCAAAATGCATGTGTTGGCCCTTGCTATTTGTTCCGGTATTTCCTACCACGCTTAATACTTCTCCTGTTTTTACCCGCTCGCCGGTTTTTTTATACAGCTTGGAGTTATGTTTAAAAACACTCATTAAATTGTTTGGATGTTGTATGTGAATAATAAAACCATCCTCAACAGAAAATCCGGTGTATATTACCGTTCCATCTAATGGAGATTTTACAGTTTCATCTGCTTTGGTAACCACATCTACTCCGTAGTGATTTTCTTTAATATTGTACGAACTGGTAACAATGCCTTTAACCGGTGAAAAAAGGATGATTTCATTAATGGCCTTTAATCGATTTCCGCCGGAACCTCCCGGCCCTTGATTTGCAGAACTGCTTTCTATCTCTTTCCTGAACTGTAGATCTATTTCGGAGGGTTGAGCATTGATGTTGTTATAGTTTTTAGAACTGTCTTTTACAGGTTTTGTCGATGCGGTTTCTGTTTTTTCATTTAACACATTAATCAGGTTGTTGATATAAAACTCACGGGCATCAAGGCTTTGTTCAATAGAATCGGTTTTCATGCGTAACTTAAGAATTTCTCTTCTGTCGTAGATGGTGCCGTAGCCCGGAATATATTCTCGCAAGGAAGTAAAAGCTACCAAACTTATAACCAGTGTGGTCATAACTATGGTAATGGCCGTTATGGCAATAATAATCCCCAGAGGAGATAACCTGAGGGAAAACCGTTCGCCGAAGGTTTCCTCATTTAAAATAACCAAGCGGTAGGTTCTTTTTAGAGTCTGCCTAAGCCTGCTTATAAAACCTTGTCTTTCTTTCATGAGCCTCACGCAAAGATGCAAAAAAATATATTTACACAGGAAACTTGCAAAACAAAAATAGTTTCCATAGTTTTGTGCCGCAAAATGGACGTGCGATTAAAAATATTAAAAGGAGCTGAAGAGTTGATTTTTCGCTATGGTATAAAAAATATTACCATGGACGATATTGCGAAAAGCATAAGTGTAAGTAAAAAAACCATTTACAAGCACTTTAAGGAAAAAGATGAGGTGATACATTCTCTTATGCAGCTTTCTATAGAAGAGGACAAAGCTTGTTTTTCTCAGATTAAAGATGGTTCAAAAAATGTAGTGGAAGAGGTGTTTGAAATGATGAAGTCCATGCGTGAAATTTTCAGCAAATTGAATCCGGTTGTTTTTTATGAGTTGAGTCGTTATTACCCCAATACCTGGAAACTGTTTTTAGAGTTTAAGAACGGCTATATTTTAAGCATGGTAGAACAGTCACTCCTTAGAGGCCAACAACAGGGTTTTATACGTAAGGATATTGATGTAAAACTTTTAGCGAAGTTGCGTGTTGAGACCATTGAAATGCTTTTAAATACCCAATTTGTGAGTGAGGTTAAATCAAATTTAGCAGATGCTCAAATTGCGGTAACCGAACACTTTTTATATGGCGTGTGTACGCTCAAGGGACATCGCCTCATTAACAAATACAAAAATCTGATAGAAGAAGAATAATATGTTTCGTATATCTAGTATATATCTGCTTATTTTGTCTGTTTCTCTTGTTCACTCACAGGAGAAATCTGCTTTTACGTTAAGTGAGGCGATTGATTATGCCATTCGCTATAATCCCAATTATCTCAATGCAGTATTAGATCAGGAAAACGCCATATACAAAAAAAATGAAGTTCGTGCCATGGGCTTTCCTCAGGTTAGTGCCAGTGCTGATATAAAAGATTACATAGAAATCCCCACTTCGCTTATTCCGGGTGAGTTTTTTGGAGCCCCCCCCGGCTCTTTTATACCGGTTAGATTTGGTACAAAATACAATGCAACCGCCGGCATTAATGCTTCACAACTTGTATACAGCAGCGATTATATATTCGGCTTAAAAGCGGCCAGAGAATTTATGAATCTTTCTAAGATACAAATTACCCGAACCAAAGCAGATATGATTGCCCAAGTTACCAAGGCCTATTACAATGTGGTTATTAATCAGGAACGGCTTAAGCTTTTAGATGCCAACATAAAACGCCTTAAAAAAATGGTAGACGATACCCGTGCCTTTCATCAGCAAGGTTTTGTAGAAAAGATTGATGTAGATCGCTTGGAGGTTCAGTATAATAATCTGTTAACCGAACGCGAGAAAATAAACAGCTTAATTGGCTTATCGGAAAATTTACTCAAGTTTCAGATGGGGTATAATATTGATAAGCCCATTACTGTGGCAGATACACTTTCCATTTCCGGAACTGACTCCGAAATATCGATTTCATCTATCGCCGATGTTGGTCTACGTCCGGAATATCAACTACTGCAAACTCAGCAAAAATTATTAGATATCGATATCAAGCGAAATAAATGGGGTTATCTTCCAACTTTGGCAGCATATGGCGCATATCAGTATAACGCCCAACGCCAGGAGTTTAATTTTATGGATAACAGTAAGCCTTGGTTTAAAATAGCCTTGATAGGAGCTACCGTTAACCTCAATATTTTTGACGGTTTTCAACGTCATAATAGAATACAGCAGGCCAAAGTGGCAAAAAATAAAAATGAAAACATGCTGAAAAATATGGAACTGGCAGCACAACTGGAAGTTTCATCGGCAGCCATCAGTTATCAAAATGCTCTTAAATCACTTAATACGCAGAGTCAGAATAAGCTCCTGGCACAAAATGTATATGAAGTAGCACAAAAAAAATATCAGCAAGGCGTCGGAAGTAATTTGGAGGTGTTGAATGCAGAAACCACCCTAAAAGAAGCCGAAACGAATTATTTTAATGCATTGTATGATTTGTTGGTAGCTAAAACAGATTACTTAAAGGCAACCGGAAAATTAACTAAGTAACGATTGAAAATTTGATAATATAAGTTTTATGAAACATATAACTCCTTTTTTACTACTACCTGTTTCAATTTTGTTGATGTATGCTTGCGGCGGGAAATCCGAGGAAATGTCTATCGATAAGTTAAAGGCAAAAGAAGCGGAATTAAAATCCCAACTTTCAGAAATTTCGGAAGAAATAAAAAAACTGGAAGGAGCCTCAGCCTCTAAAGTTGTTCTGATAGAGGAAAGAATATTGAAGCCACAAATATTCAAATCTTACGTAAATGTTCAGGGTAGGGTAGACGCAGAAGAAAATGTATCCCTCTCCAGCGAAATGCCCGGAACAATTACCAAAATATTTGTAAAAACCGGAGAAACGGTTTCGAAAGGACAGATTTTAGCTGAAACAGATGCTAGGGCTATTCAGCAAAGCATAGCCGATTTGCAAACTAATGCCGATTTGGTTAATCAACTTTACGAAAAACAAAAAGCTCTTTGGGAACAAAAAATTGGTACCGAAGTTCAGTACCTACAGGCAAAAACTCAAAAGGAAAGTATGGAAAAAAAATTAGCGGCCTTACAGGAGCAGTTGCGTATGACAAAGATAGTGTCTCCTATAGATGGAACTGTTGATGCGGTTGACATCAAATTAGGACAACTAACGGCCCCCGGTATGCCGGCAATTCGGGTAGTAAATTTTCGTAATTTAAAAGTTAAGGCGGATATCGCCGAAAGCTATGCCGGTAAAATAAAAAAGGGAGACGAGGTTTTTATCAAATTTCCCGATTCAGGAGATTCCTTAACAGCCAACGTACATTACGCCGCTCGTACAATCAATACCCTTAACAGAACATTTGGTGTTGAGGTATTACTCAACGGAAATAAAGAATACCATCCCAACCAGATAGCTGTTTTACGCATAAATGATTATAAGTCCGACAAGCCTGTTATCGTTATTCCGGTTATTTATTTACAAAAAGATTTTAAAGGAAACTATTTTGTGCTTTTATCCGAAAACAGCAAGGCCGTAAAAAGAACGGTAAGCCCCGGAAAAGAGTATGCAGGCAATGTGGAAATACTAAGCGGATTGAATGAAGGAGATCGATTAATTACCGATGGTTTTGATGTACTTAATGAGGGAGATCCTATCAAGCTAAAGAACACGGAAGAAAAATAACAAGACGTACGTATTTATGAAGTTTAAAGAATTTAAAGCAAGTAGCTGGGCCATTGATAATAAAATGGCTATATATATACTCACCATCATTATTTCTATAGCCGGTTTAATTGCTTACGAGGGTTTACCTAAAGAAAGTTTTCCGGACATTGTGGTACCCAAATTTTTCATTAGTACGGTGTATGCCGGTAATTCTCCAACTAATATTGAAAATACGGTTACCAAGCCCTTAGAAAAGAAATTAAAATCCATACCGGGTGTTCGAAAACTTATCAGCAATTCCATGCAGGATATTTCGCTGATTACGGTTGAATTCAATACCGATGTTCCCGTTAGTCAGGCACGCCAGGCAGTTAAAGATAAAGTAGATGAAGCCCGACCGGATTTGCCACCCTCTTTAACCCGTTTGCCCTTCGTAAAAGAACTCGCATTCTCCGAAATCCCCATCATGTATGTGAATATTGCCGGAGATATGGATTTGATTTCTCTTAAACGCTACGCCGACCAATTAAAGGATAGGATAGAGGGGCTTCGAGAAATTACCGAAGTTAAGATGGTGGGAGCACCCAGTAGAGAAATCCAAATTAATTTGGATATGTATAAAATGCAATCACTCCAATTGGGGATGCAGGATATTGAACGCACCATTGGAAGTGAAAATATTACTATAAGTGGTGGGCAGGTACCAATGGATGGAACAAAAAGAAATGTAAGCGTTAAAAATGAATTCAAATCAGTAGATGAAATAAAAAATCTTGTAATCAGTTCTCAGTCGGGCGCTAGATATTACCTGAAAGACTTTGCAACCGTACTCGATACCATTGCCGAAACAGAAAGTTATGCCAGATTGGGAGGTAAAAACGTAATAACACTCAATATCATAAAACGTGCCGGAGAAAATCTAATCAGCGCTTCCGATAATATTAAAGAAATTATTAAGGAATTAAAACAAAAAGAATTTCCATCAGGAATAGAGATAAAAGTAACTGCCGACCAGTCTGAAAAAACCAGAATTACCCTGCATGATTTAATTAATACCATTATTATTGGTTTTATTTTGGTTTCGCTTATTCTGATGTTTTTTATGGGCGTAACTAATGCGTTGTTTGTTGCACTATCTGTACCACTTTCTATGTTTGTTGCTTTCTTAGCCATGCCCAGTATAGGTTTTTCATTGAATATGATAGTGTTGTTTGCCTTTCTATTGGCACTGGGTATTGTGGTAGACGATGCCATTGTAGTTATAGAAAATACACATCGTTTGTTTGATAACGGGAAGAGAGATATTAAAACAGCCGCTAAAATGGCAGCAGGTGAAGTGTTTTTACCGGTATTAAGTGGAACGTTTACCACCTTGGCCCCATTTATACCTCTCGCTTTTTGGCCGGGAATGATAGGAAAATTCATGTTTTATATGCCTGTTACATTAATATTAACGTTAACAGCTTCCTTGTTCGTGGCATATATCATAAATCCTGTTTTTGCGGTAGATTTTATGAAACCACACGAAGAAGAATTTTCCAACTATGGCAAGCTAAACAGAAAAGCGGTTCTAAGATTAGTGGTATATGCGCTAATGGCTGTTTTTTTGCACATAAAGCAATATACAGCTCTTGGAAACCTTATGCTCTTTTTTGGTTTATTTATGATTATTCACCGCTTGTTTTTGTATAAGGTGATTGAGAATTTTCAAAACAATGTATGGCCAAAAGCTAAAAATGTTTACGTAAAGTTTCTTACATGGGGACTCCGAAAGCCGTACAGATTACTCGTTTATACGCTGCTCATTTTTATTTTTTCAATAATTTTAATTGCTATCCGCCAGCCAAATATTGTGTTTTTCCCTCAGGGAGATCCGAATAATATTTTTGTTTATTTAAAACTCCCCGAAGGTACCGATCCGGCAAAAACCAATCAGGTGATGAAGCAGGTGGAAAAAAAGGTTAACGATATAATAGGTGCTGATAACCCTATCGTGTCCAGTATTATTACCAACATAACCATAGGCGTTACCGATCCACAGGATGAAGACCAAAACTCCTATCCAAACCGAGGAAAAATTGCCATCAATTTTGTGGAGTTTGCAGAAAGAAATGGAGTTAGCACCATGAAATATTTAGAACAATTGCAGGCGGTAAAATGGAATATACCCGGAGCAGAAATAAATGTGAATAAAGAACAGGCAGGGCCTCCGGTATCAAAACCCATCAGTATTGAAATTAGCGGAGATAAATTTGATGAACTGGTTGCCAATGCAAAAGCCCTTAAAAAACATTTGGAGGATGCTGACGTGCCCGGAGTAGCCGAGTTAAAAACAGATTTTGTAGATAATAAACCCGAAATTGTATTTGATATTGATAGAGCCAGAGCAAACATGGAAGGACTTTCGAGCGCACAGCTTGCTATGGAAGTAAGAAAAGCAATTTTTGGTATTGATAATCCCAGCAAGTTCAGAGATGCCAACGATGAATATCCCATCCAAATTCGCTACGCATACGATCAGAGAATTAGTATTGAACAAGTGAAAAATCTTAAAATAGTTTTTAGAGACATGAATATGGGAGGTATGCTTCGTTCAGTTCCTTTATCGGCATTTTGTAATATACGCTATGAAAACACATACGGAGGAATTAAGCGCAAACAAAATAAACGCGTAATCACGCTTTCTTCAGACGTACTTCAGGGTTTTAATCCCAATCAGGTAGTTGCACAGGTACAAAAAGTTGCGGCTACTTTTACACCCCGCGGCGAGGTTAACGTAAAATTTGGAGGTGAAATGGAAGAACAGGCAGAAACAGCCGGATTTTTGGGCAAAGCGCTGCTTATATCCATTGGAATTATTTTAATGGTATTGGTAATTCAATTTAATTCTATTGGTAAACCCGTGCTTATACTCTCGGAAATTATGCTGAGTTTGATAGGTGTATTACTGGGCGTAGGCATTACCAAAATGAATATGAGCATTGTTATGACGGGTGTTGGTATTGTAGCTTTAGCAGGTATTGTTGTTAGAAACGGAATTTTACTTGTGGAATTCGCTGAAGAACTCAGGCAACGAGGTCTTTCGCTTTATGACGCAGTTGTAGAGGCAGGGCGTACTAGAATGACGCCGGTTTTCCTTACAGCTACTTCCACTATTTTGGGATTAATTCCTCTGGCAGTTGGTTTAAATATTGACTTTGAAGGATTACTTGCGCGCTTTGAACCGGGAATTTATTTTGGCGGCGATAACGTAACTTTTTGGGGACCTCTAAGTTGGACAATGATATATGGTCTCTTTTTCGCAACTTTTTTAACGCTTGTGCTGGTTCCGGGAATGTATTTAATGAACGAGCGTTTAAAACGAAAATCAATTATCCTCCTTAATGAAATGGATCTCCCGCGTGTATTAATGTATGTTCCTTTCTTTGTTTTAGTTTGCAGGTTAATTCTAAGGCTCCGTGGCAAAAAGATAGATTTTGGAAATTTAGATTATTAAAAAATACCCCCTTCTTGGAAAAGTCTACAAAGAAGATATTTCCTATTGCAGTTTTGTCTGATCACTTACAAAGCCCCGATAATGTAGGAACTTTATTCAGAACTGCCGAGAGTTTTGGAGTAGAAAAAATTGTTTTGGGTGCCGAGAGCCCTTCTCCTAAAATAAAAACCATACGCCGCATTTCACGTAGTGCTACGGAAATGGTTCCTTATGAGTTATGTGATAATTTAACGGAAGCAATATTAAAATTTAAGCAATCGGGTTATCGTTTGGTGGCCTTAGAACTTACTCCAAAGGCAAAGCCCATTCAGCATTTTGTGTGTAATCCCTCCCAAAAAGTATTATTGGTTATAGGAACCGAACGGAGAGGTATTAGCGACGAATTATTGCAATGTTGCGACGAAGAAGTTTATATACCCATGTATGGTCAAAACCATAGCATGAACGTGATTAACGCGCTGGCCATTGCGCTGTATCATGTAACAAATCAAATGACTTAGTGCTTCCTTCCGAGAAGTCCGGATAGATTTTTTTTACGGAATACGGATGTAATTATTTTATTAATTGAAATCGGATTTTTTCTGAATCATTTGTTTAATCTGCCAGATGTTCTATGAGAAATCTTTGTTCCAAGTATTTTATTAATTATATAGATACAAACTCATAAACATGGCAGCGTAAAGGAGCCGGCCATGATTTTTGAAACTTTGAGGTATTATTAATAACGAAGCAAATCCTCTATTGCTTTTGCCACTTTTTCGGCATTGGGGAGCATTGCTTTCTCAAGTGTAGAGTTTAGCGGAATAGCGGGTAAGTTTTTTGAGCCTACAACTTTTACCGGGGCATCAAGCTTTTGAAAACAGTTTTCCGAAATCCTGGCAGCAATGCTTTGAGCAAATCCGTTATGAACAGGCTCTTCGGTAAGAACAATAACTTTTCCGTGTGTATTGGCACTTTCAAAAATCCTTTCTTCATCTAAGGGAAAAAGCGTTCTTAAATCAACAATTTCAACTTTTCCTTCAAATTTTTTGGCTGCTTCACGTGCCCAGTAAACGCCCATTCCGTAGGTAATAACTACTAGGCTATTTCCGCTTTCAATGTGTTCCTTATCGGCTTCCTGAACCAATCGTGCTTTACCAAAGGGTATTATGTAGTCCTCATCCGGTTCAATGGTTTTAGCCTCTTCGGTGCCTTTAATTTTGCTCCAGTATAAACCCTTATGTTCCAGCATAACAACCGGGTTGGGGTCGTAGTAGGCGGCCTTCATGAGTCCTTTTAAATCGGCTCCGGTGCTTGGGTAGGCTATTTTTATTCCTCGTATGTTTGTCAGCACGCTCTCAACGGAACTGGAATGGTAAGGACCGCCGCTACCGTAGGCTCCAATAGGCACACGCAAAATCATACTCACCGGCCATTTTCCGTTGGTGAGGTAGCAACTGCGACTTACTTCGGTAAACAATTGGTTTAAGCCGGGCCAAATGTAATCGGCAAATTGAACCTCTACAATAGGCTTTAGGCCAACAGCACTCATTCCTACCGTAGAGCCAACGATAAAGGCTTCTTGAATGGGTGTATTAAATACCCGATGGTCTCCAAATTGTTGAGCCAACGTGGCTGCCTCACGAAATACACCTCCTAATCTGGCTCCCACATCTTGTCCGTACAGCAGGCATTCGGGGTGTTTACTCATGAGTTCTCTTATGGCAAAAAGAGCACTATCTACCATTACGGTAGGTTGTTTTCCCGCAGGTTTTCTCTCTCCTTTTTCTTCGGTAACGGGTGTTGGAGCAAATTCATGGGTTTCCAGATCTTCCGGTAGTGGTTCTTCTTCCTGTAAAGCTTTTTCGTAATCCTTTTTAACTATGCTTTCCGCTTCTTGTTCTATATTTTGCAATTCTTTTGCTTCAACACCGGCTATAATTAACTGGTTTCGCAAACGGGGAAGCGGATCTTTTTTGCTTGCTTCTTCCAAATCGTCCCGATACCATTCTTTTCTAACACCACTGGTATGATGATTAAGCAAAGGAACCTTTGCATGAATCAGCATGGGGCGTCTTTCTTTACGTATGGTTTGCAAGCATTCTTTAATAGTGTTGTAGCTCAAAATAAAATCTGAACCATCAATGGTTCTTGTTTCAAGTCCTTTAAACCCTTTGGCAAATTCGGTTATATCTTGTGCCCTGATTTCTTTTGCGTGCGCACTGATATCCCATTCATTATCCTGAACTAAATACAGAATGGGCAGTTTTTTTAACACTGCCATTTGAAAGGCCTCCGATACTTCTCCTTCGGTGCAACTGGCATCGCCAAGAGAACATACAGAAACGGGCTTTTCCTCGTCGGCGTACTTATCCAGTCCCATAATTTCCCGATACTGCAAACCCATGGCCACTCCGGTAGACGGAATAGCTTGCATGCCTGTTGCGCTGCTTTGATGAGGTATTTTGGGCATATCGTCTCTCCTGAGACTTGGGTGTGAATAGTAGGTTCTTCCGCCCGAAAAAATATCGTTTCTTTTGCCTAGTAATTGTAGCATCAAATCAAAAGGACTTAGTCCTATGGCTAAAAGTATACTGTCGTCTCTGTAATAGGCACTTAAATAGTCTTGTGGTAGTAGCTGTAAACCTAAGGCAATTTGTATAGCTTCGTGTCCTCTGCTGGTGGCATGAACATATTTTGCTGTAATTTCTTTATTGGCCTCATATAAATCTGCCATGCTTTTTGCCGTACACATTAAGCGATAGGCATTTTTTAGTGTTTCAACTGGAATTTTGGTTTTCAATTGAAGGGCTTTTGTAGTTATATCTTCCATAAAAACAGCACAGTACGAAAATAAAGATAGGTTTAATCATAATATTTAGCAAGCAAGCCCGTATTTATTCACACATAATGGTTTATAATACGAATTAATTGTTTGATAATTAACTATTTATTTATATTAAATTGAAGCAATGAAAGCCTGCTTTTTTTTAAGTGCAAACATTATTTCAAGGCTTGTTCCTTTTCTTTTATTTATGCTTTTACTCCCTGCTTGTAAAAGCAAAAAACATATTTCAAAAAATGAGGAAGTACAGGCGCCTGTAAAAAACGCAACTATTGTGTCTGAAAAGTTAGGAATTTCTGAGCGTGAGGTAGGAAAAAGTAATTTATATACCTTTATTGGCGAGTGGTACGGAACTCCTTACAAGTACGGCGGATGTGGAAAAGACGGGATAGATTGCAGTTGTTTTTCGGGAGCCTTGTACAGGCATGTTTACGGAAAAAACCTGGCCAGAAGCGCCAGAGATATTTATAAAGATTGCAATAGAGTAAAAGAATCAAATTTAAAGGAGGGAGATTTACTTTTTTTTAAAATAGGTTCCAAGGATATTACTCATGTAGGTGTTTATTTAAAAGATAGAAAATTTGTGCATGCCAGTACCAAAAAAGGGGTAATGATAAGTGATTTGGATGAGGAGTTTTTTAAAAAAACGTTTTATGAAGCCGGCAGGTTACGCTAGTTTTTCAGTTTCGCTATACCAAATAATTAGAAAATAAAATATCTTAGTTGGTGTGTTTTTGCTTAAAACTTTTTCTGATAAAGTTCTCACATTTTATCTGAATCTTATTGACAAATAAAGGTAATTCTCCTTTTTACTAAATTTGTTCCGTGAATTTTTTTAGAATTCTCATGAGGTTGTTTCTATCTTTTTTTAAACCATCATATAGCCCGGTATTCCTTCTGTTTTTTTGGGGATTTAATTCAGGTTATGCCCGTACTGATTCTCTTGACTTGATAAAGAATATAATCAGGCAGGCAAATGATTGTTTCAAACGTTCCGATTTTGTTTGTGCCTCAGAAAAATATTTTAAAGCATTGCCATTGGCAGAAAAAATTAAAGATAGCTTGCACATTAGCCTATGCAATACCAACATTGCCTGTGTGTTTAATGAAACCGAAAAATATAATGAATCAGAAAAGTATGCCAAAAGAGCTATTGCAGTGCTTGAAAAGATGAATTACCCTGAAGAATTGGGGAATGCGTATAACGCACTAGCCGTTTGTTATTACAATTCCTACAAAGATTCTTTGGCCTTGCTTTACTATAACAAAGCCCTGGAACAGTGGAAAATAATTAAAGACTCGTTAGGCTTGTTTTCAGGATACAAAAATTTAGGAGCTACGTATTTGGAAATGGGAAAAACCGAAATGGGTTTACGTACCATGGAGCAGTGTTTAAAATACCTTAGAGCGAATGAAAAGAGTGATACCCGATTTTCGGCATACATGACTTTGGGAGAAGCGTATATTTATAATGGTAATCCGGAAAAAGGAAAGCTCTTTTTACAGGAAGCAGAGAAGTATCTCCCTCATTTGAAGGGCCTTAACAAGTTACACGATTATCACCATGCTTGGTATTACTACTATAAAAAAAAGAATGATTTTTTTAACGCATTAAAGCAATACGAATTATACAAACAATATACCGATACAATTCTTAATAAAGAAAGCAGCAAACAACTTCAGGAGTTAAATGTGAAGTACGAAACCGAGAAAAAAGAGGCTCAGATTGAATTACAGCAACTCAAAATTAATCAGGAGCAAGCTAGTCGCAGGCAATTTGTTGTGATAGCTTCATCTATAATAGTGCTATTAATTTTATTATTCGTATCATACCGACAGTATCAAAAACGAAAAACAGAAAAATTACTTCGCTTGCAGGATGAAAAAAATGTACGCGATATTTTTGAGGCCGAACAAAAAGAGCGAATCCGTATTGCCCGGGATTTACATGATAGCATTGGTCAAAAATTATCGGTAATAAAAATGCTTTTACCCAAACGCGAGGGAGATAAAGATTTGGAAAAAATATCCGAATTTTTAAATGAAACAGCTGCCGAAGTAAGAAATATATCGCATAATCTGATACCGGAAATATTAAATTTTGGTCTTTTAAAAGCGTTGGAGGATATGACGGATAAAATAAATCAGTCGGGGAAAATAAAAGTTGAATTTACACCGGAAATTAATCTAAATGACATTAAACTATCCAGGCAAACGGAACTTTCGCTGTATCGCATTATACAGGAAATACTGAATAATATTATAAAGCACGCTCAAACAACAGGCGTATCCCTTACTGTAAAGGCAATAGAGAATTTTATTCAGATAAATATTATTGACAACGGAAAGGGTTTTGAACTAAATGCCATTGAACAATCTCAGGGAATAGGGTGGAAAAATATTTTTGCTCGAATAAAGCTAATAAATGGCAAAATTGATATACATTCGGAAAAAAATAAAGGATCCCAATTTTTAATTAACGTTCCAATTGTTTAGGGTATGCAACACAGAATTTTTATTGCAGACGACCATCAAATTGTTATTGATGGTTTAAAAAGTGTACTAAGCAGAACAGAATACCAAGTTTCAGGTGAAGCACTGAACGGGCAGGCCGCTTATAATATTATTTCCAATGCTCCCGATAAATACGATGTATTGATAACCGATATCAGCATGCCATTGCTTTCAGGAACCGAATTGTGTAAAATGGTTAAAAACAGTCATCCGGGTATTAAAGTTTTAATGCTTTCTATGTACAGCAGTCCGCCGGTGGTAAAAGAAGCAATTACTTCCGAGGCCGATGGTTTTATTTTAAAAAGTGCCGGAAAAGAAGAGCTTTTAAAAGCACTGCATAAAATATTGAACGATGGAACCTACTATTCCGATGAGATTATTCCCATTATATATAATCAAATAGAAAAGGAAAAAAAACAAAAAGAAAACACCGAAATTCTCAGCGATCGAGAAAGAGAAATACTTTCTTTAATTGTTAAGGAATATACCAGCGAAGAAATAGCCGATAAACTTTTTATCAGTAAAAAAACGGTAGATAATCATCGGGCCAATATTTTGGAGAAAACCAAGTGTAAAAGCACCATAGGTTTGGTTAAGTACGCTCTTAAAAACGGAATAGAATAAATTTGCTTTTTTTGAAATAGGTATTATTACCCAGTATAATAACGATAAGTGCCTATTTTGAAGTTCCTGCCTCACAGCTATGTTTGCAATCAAAACGAGTTTCCTCTTTTATTTTTTTTGAAAGCTTTTTAAAGGGAAACTATAGAGATAGAAAGGCATGGATTTTAAGTATAAACTGTTTTTTCCTCTGTTTCTTTTTGTTCATTTGCTTGGAGCTCAAATAGACGAAGACTTTTACAAAGGTTTTTGGATTGTAGGTATATCATCCCAACCAACACGTCCGCAGGTAGGTATACAGTTTTTTGAATTTTCAAAATTCTATCCCAAAACGATTGATAAACCTAATTTTGAAGTCAGAACCAGACTTTTGCCTGAATTTCTAGGAATTGGTGCCGAATACAGAGAGCCTCCTATTTTCAGTGTTGCAGAATGGCGAGTAGGCTTTAATGTAAAGAGCAGAGATAAATATAATTGGGGTATAATGTTTAATCCTCTGAATATCTGGAGGGTTGGCCGCCAGGCTTTTGCCACAACAGGCTTCACCAATAAAATAGATTGTGTTATAAGCGATAATTTAATGATACGCCACATGTTTTCACTTGATTTTTCTTTAAAACCCTCTAATAAATCAGCCAAAGGCTTTATCATGCTGAACTCACTGGAATTAATTACTACCAAAAGATTTTTTGTGGCTGTGGATTACTTTCTTTCGCGGGTTGATTACTTTGACGAGAGCCAGGATGGCTACAACGCTAAAAGATTTGAACTTCGTTTAGGCTTCCGCCTGTTTTAATTTTTTGTTACCATAAAATAAGCCGGACTTTATCTCAAATAAAAAATAGGTATTTATACCTATTAAAATAACCCTCCTTACCTATTTCAGTCTTTAACATCTATTTGCAATTTTGTTTTTGAAATTATTTAACACTCGTTTTAAAAAAACTATTATGAAAACAACCATTCAAAAAGGAGTATTTTTAGCTTTCCTAATCATTCATATTCTGTCGGGAAAATTTTATTCGCAGTCCAATTTTGTTCCAAAGGATGATCCCAGGCTTCAAACAACAAAAAAGTACGACAATCCAATGAGAGGTTGCTATAATCTTTCTGCAGTTGTTGGAGTCGATGCCAGTAAGGACGCCTCTTCGGTTTATGCAGACATTTCATCCTACTTTACTTTAAAGTACTTTTTTTTACGTGCCAACTATTCGTTCGATTTAACGGGCTCTAGTATAATTAGTACTAAAAATCCCCTTGTGAAGCAGGGGCAGCCATACTCAAACTTTCAAATTAGTGGTTTTTTTAATGTTGTGGATAACATTAAGGACTTAACGGTGGAGCCAACCGTTGGAGTTAGAGAATTGGAAAGGGAATATCTTTCCAGTACTTTGACTAAGGTAAAAGTTAATTTGTACCACACTAAGGAATCTGTAAAGGTCAGAAGATCCTTAGGTCTTGGGGGGTCCGTAATAATGAATAAATTAAACTTTGCCTACACAGCAACTGATTCTACCCAAAAATCTGAAGCAGTTCAATTAAAGAGCACCGCTTCATACCCAACTTATATTTTACTGCCATACAATTCCCTAGTTATTGGTGCGGGTATGCAATATTCCTACTTTACTTCCTATAATATCAGGTATCAGTACGATGGACTAATCCCCACTAAATTTAAAGAAAATACTTCTAGAATATTTCAGCTTGAGGCTTTGTTTGCGCCTTCCATAAAACATAATAGTAGTGCATTAACCAGTAAAAAAAATGTAGTTAATGAAATAGAAGTTGAGAAGGTAAAAAAATTTCCTCTTGGAGTTAGATTACTGTTGCAACAGAGCACTGGAAAAAGTAAAATACTGGGAGTCTTTTACAATATAGAAGGAGGTATCAGGCCCGGCATCTACGAAAAAACTTTTCCAAACTCCTTATATGTTCGATTTGGAATAGGATTAACCATATTATAACTAACCTGATTAATGCACAAATCCATGAAAAACATCATTAATAAGGTTTCTCTACTAATTATCATCATTAGTACAAGTATCTCGCTGGCTCAGAATAACAGAGTCTCTTACAAAGTAACCAACGATGAACCAAAAAATGTATTAAACTTGGTTTACAACATAGATGTTGGTTACATGGATGTCCCAACGGCTAATATAGACGGGTTTTGTGTTGGATTTGGAACCTGGGGAACGGCCATGTACAAAAATAGAATGGGTATTGATCATACGTTAAGATTTGGCTATTTGTTTAAGAATATATTTTTCCAGCCTGGTGGTTATTTCATTTTTCACCAAAAAGAAAAAGAGAAAAATTTGGCTGTGGTGATGAAAGGAGAGCAAGAGGGGAATTATATTAAAAGCACCTATATTGCAGTGCCAACCCATCTATGGAAGTACAAAGCTTTGAGAGGTGGAATTTATTTTAAGAGAGGAACAACTGCCGATCTTTTAGATAACAGCGAGAGAGGCCCGGATTACCGTTACAATTTATTTGGCTTGTACGGAGGAATCTGTTTTGGCAGAACAGAAAAACTCGCTATTATTACTGATGAATATGGTAATAAAGGGAGCGCCGGGCATTTAAGATATTGTTTTGATATTATCTTTACTCCCATCACTAATTCCATTAACGGCCTGCGCGGATACGATGACGTTTTATATAAAGGTCGTTTTACTAAAAATCCTCTTGGCGCCCGTTTTATTTTTCAATCTCTACCTGCGGTAACCAAAAAAGAAGCCTGGGATAAATACAACCTAAGGTTTGCTATTGAAATGGAATTGGGATGGAGAGCTGTTGACGGGCCTTATGTAGCTTTTGGTTGGTCAATACCCATGGGTAGGTACTCCAAAAAGCTTGGAAGCACCAATTCTGAGCCGGTGAGAACGGCTGAGTAGAATGCATGAGAATAGTTTGTGGCTAGTATGAAAAATTTAAGATATTTCTTTCTATTCTATTTTATCACACTTTTGTTGAGCGCTCAAGACACCCGCTACCAGGTAATTAATCTGGGGTCAAATGTCAATACAAAATACGAAGAGCTTAGCCCTTATATTACACCCGATGGCAGCAAATTATTTTTTATAAGGGACGACCATCCGGAAAATTCCCTTTCCCCTAATCTTCCTAATCAAGATGTTTGGTTTTCTAAAAAGTTACCCAACGGAGAGTGGGATGTTGCCAAGCATTTGGGTTATCCCTTTAATACAAACAGATACAATGCCATCATTGGTCAATCTTCCGACGGAAACACGCGTTATATCAAAGGCTATTTTAAAAAGGGGGAATTCAAAAAAATAGGTTTTTCGGCAAGTTATCTTACTAAGGATGGTTGGTCAGATCCCGAAGGATTTGAAGTACCCAAATACGAAAAAATGTCAAAGGGAGAATATGCCACCAATTGTTTTTCCGCATCCAACAATATCCTTATAATGAGCTTTAGCGAAAAAGAAGATAATCCAAATGACGATATATACGTTTCTTTTTTAAAAGATGGCAAATGGTCAAAGCCCCTTAAACTGGGATCAAAAATAAGCTCTATCCATCAGGATTTTTCCCCTTTTTTAGCGCCCGATAATATTACCCTTTACTTTTCCAGCGACAGGCCCGGAGGCTACGGAAGCGCCGATATTTACATGAGCAAACGCCTGGATGATACCT
>CAZPEC010000012.1:0-27802 GCA_964585565.1 uncultured Akkermansia sp.
CTCAGTTGGTAGAGCGTAACCTTGCCAAGGTTAAGGTCGCGGGTTCGAGACCCGTTTTCCGCTCTAGGCTTCACAAGGTTTTGTGAAGTAAGAAAAAGAGGCCCGCGAAGGCCTTTTTTAATAAAATGGGCTGTCCGGGTGGTGGAATTGGTAGACCTGCCTGCCATCACACGGGACAGAGCTGCGGCAGGCAGGCACGCAGTTCTAATAAAAGGATTTTAAGTCCTGCTCTTGAAATATTGAAAAAAGTACTACATGAAATGCCCAGGTGGTGGAATTGGTAGACACGCAGGACTTAAAATCCTGTGGCCTTAACAGCCGTGCGGGTTCAAGTCCCGCCCCGGGTACAAAACCCTCTCTTAGAGAGGGTTTTTTGTTATGCTTACTTTTTAATGTGGTGCAGAGATAAGCATTCAGTCATAGTGATTTTGGGAAATGCTCCGGATAAAACACCTACTTTTAAAGTAGATTTGTTTTTCGTCAGACTTTTTTTCTTTTAGGTGCTGTTTACTTTCTATATGCTTGAGTACACAAAAAAACCGCTTATAGCTATAAGCGGTTTTTTTGTTAATCTGCTATAGTGATATTATTACTTCTTCTTATCAAAATCTACCACAATAGGAGTTGAGATACACAACGAAGAGTAAGTACCAATAATACGTCCGATTAATAAGGCAAAGATAAAGCCACGGATGCTATCTCCACCGAAAATAAAGATAACTACCAATACGAAAAATACAGTTAAAGAAGTTAATATGGTACGGCTTAGTGTGCTGTTAAGGGCGTAATTAATCAGTTTGTTTCGTTCTTCACCAAATACATCCGATTTGCCACTCATTCCTAAGCGTTCGCGGATACGGTCAAATACCACAACGGTTTCTGTCATCGTGTAGCCCATTACAGTTAATATGGCAGCTATAAAATCCTGACCGATTTCCAACGAGAAAGGAACAATACCATCAAATATGGTGTAGCAGGATAATACGATTAGAACGTCGTGGAATAATGCTACCACAGAACCTAAACCATATTGCCATTTACGGAAACGAATAACAATGTATATAAACATCATTAAGCAGGAAAACAAAATGGCTCCGTAAGCGCCATAAACAATATCAGTAGCAATAGTAGGGCCTACTTTTTGCTGAGACATTATTTCATATTTGGTATTTAATGAACCCAATCCTTTGTTAAGCGCTGCTTCCGCATCGGAGTCGGCAGTGGCACTATTATCACTTACTTTATAGGTAGTGGTAATTTTTACCTGATTTTTGCTTCCCAGGGTTTTAACTTCCGGTGCTACTTCAAACGGTGTGGCGAGTGCTTGCTTAACATCTTCCGTATTCATGTCTTTTTCAAAGCGAACCTGATATGTGCGGCCTCCTTTAAAATCAACACCTAAGTTAAGTCCTCCGTGTTTGAAGTACATAATGGCACCTGCCACAATGATAATGGTAGAGATGGCATAGTATACTTTTCTGCGCCCTACAAAGTTTATGTTTACATTTTTAAAGGCATTGCGGGTAAAGCTGTTATCAAAGGGAATTTCCATTTTACGCTCCAGCATCCATTCAAAAATTACGCGGGTAATTAGTATAGCTGAAAATAAGGATGCAATAATGCCCACACACAAAGTAGTGGCAAATCCCTGAACAGGACCGCTTCCAAAGGCATACAAAATAATACCGAGCAATAATAGTGTTACGTTGGCATCTATAATGGAACTCATGGCATGCTTAAAACCTTCCTTAATAGCCAGGGATGTTCCTTTTCCAAGCGCCAGTTCTTCACGAACGCGTTCAAAAATAAGGATATTTGCGTCTACGGCTAAACCGATGGTTAATACGATACCGGCAATTCCGGGCAGGGTAAGTACTGCACCCAAAGAGGTAAGCACACCCATTACAAAAAACATATTCAGTACCAGGGCAATATTGGCAACAACACCCGATTTGTTGTAGTATGCTGCCATAAATAAAAGAATAACTCCCAGGGCAATTACAAAACTCATTAAGCCCGAATCAATAGCTTCCTGACCCAAGGTAGGACCAACAATGTTTTCTTCTACAATTCTGGCAGGAGCAGGCAGCTTACCGGCACTTAAAATAGCGGCTAAGGCATCGGCTTCGGCATCGGTAAAGTTTCCGGTAATTTGTGACTGGCCTCCGGATATTTCCTGATTTACCCTTGGGGCGGAAAACACCATATTGTCCATCACAATGGCAATACATTTGCCCTTATTAGCGCCGGTAATGGTTTTCCATTTTTGAGCAGCCTCGCTGTTCATGCTCATGCTGATAAGTGGTATACCTCCGCTTCTTTGATCATAATCTTTGCGGGCGTCGGTAATAATATCTCCACTCAGTGCTGCTTTACCTTTTGCGTCGGTTTGCTTAATTAAATACAGTTCATAATAGGTGCCAACAACTCTTCCGCTTTCGTCTTTTTGTTCAATGGCTTTGGCACTCCACATGAATTTAAGTTTAGAGGGGAAAATATTTTTAGAGCGGGCAATAGCCAAATATTTATTCACCTTAGCAGTATCGTCTTTAGAATAAGAGCGACCAACAACAGGCCCTTCGGCATACTGTTTGGGTTGTCCTTTTTCGTCGAAAATAATGTTTGGACGAAGAGGAGAATACATGGAGTAGAGTGGGTTTCTCTTTACGAAGTTTTTAAGCGCAGTGTCTTGTTGATTTACTTGTGGGTTTGCCTTGGCGGTAGAGTCTTTTACTTTGCTGGTATCTGCCATGGCAGTTGAGGTAGAATCTGTTGCTGTGCTATCTTTAACGGCAATCAGTGTTTCGGGGAATAAGGTTTGACGAACGGCTAAGTTTGCTTTGTCAAAAAGCGGAGCAATTTCTCCGTTTTCATAAGTTTCCCAAAACTCCAGGTTGGCAGTACCTTGCAAGAGTTCTCTTACGCGCTCTTTATCTTTTACACCCGGTAGTTCAACCAAAATGCGTCCGCTGGCTTCCAGCTTACGGATATTGGGCTGAGTAACCCCGAAACGGTCGATACGGCTGCGAAAAGTTTTTTCGGCATTATCAATAGATGCTTTAACCTGTTCTCGGATAAAAGCAATTACTTCATCGTTGGAAGAGTTATAGGAGATTTTATTTTTATTTTCTACGGTTTGAAATATGGGAGCCAATCTTCCGTTAGGGGCAATTTTCTTATAAGTTTTATTGAACAGGGTTACAAAATCATCATTGTTATTTACTCCCAGATTTTTTTGAGTTTCTTCCAGGGCTTGGTTAAATGCGATGTCGGTACTTCCGTTTGATAAGCCTTTAACCAGGTCAATAATGGAAACTTCCAGCGTAACGTTCATACCGCCGCGCAAGTCGAGTCCTAGGTTCAATTCGTTTTTCTTACACTCTTCGTATGTGTATTCGGCAATGAAGAGGTTGTATACTACCTCTTTTTTCATGGAATCTAAATATCTGTCTACATAAGCATTCTTGAGCGAATCTAAAATACTTTGTTCTTTTGAGCTGCTTCCGTTAGCCAATTGCTTAGCGTAAGCTTTATACTTTTCTCCGCTGATAACATTCTCTGCGTTTTCTGCTGCATCTGCCTCAACCCCACGGGTTACCCAAGTAAAAGACAGGTAAAAAATACAAGCCAGGGTAAGCAATAGTGCGAATATTTTTATAGCTCCTTTGTTTTGCATAAAAAAATAAAAATGAAATACGTTTTTCTAAATTAAGGGTGCAAATATAGCAACATTGAGGAATATTGCCAATTTAGATTTAAAGCACTGAATAGCAGAGTTTTAAGATAAATAAAAATGCTTATTTATACAGCTCCACCACGGTAATTTGGTCGGGGAGCATGGTAAATTTTTTCTCTATGGTATAAATGCTTCCTTTTAAAGATTTAGACCTCCATTCAATAACATAATTGCCCGGTTGCAAGTAAAAAGTTTGCTGATTGGCGGCGCTTAAGTTGGCTATTCTTTCCAGTTTTTTATCCTCTTTTACCAGGAGTATGCACCCGTCGCCGGCTTCTATACTTTTTACCTGCAGCATACCGGCATTAGGGATAACAATTTCGCGGTGTTTAGATTGTTCTATTTTTACGTTGCTGAGGTATATGCGAGGAAGCGTTAAAACCTCAATATCATAATTTCCAACAATGTACTTTTCCCAGGTGTTGATGGCCTGTACATGCAGTGTTTGCATTTGCCCGGCGTGTCGTACAATGTATTTTACCTTTTCGTTAAAATTATAAACTCCGTTTGGGCGCTGAATAACCATTGATCCCTGGGGAGCGTTTATGGGAATGGTAGTGTGCTTGCCAACCTGAAGTTTAACTGTTTCGCTTTGTGTTTGAGGGATGGTATGAGCAACAACCCGGTAGGTTGGGTAATCGTCGATATATAGGGTGTCGGGGTTTCCATTTTTATTTAAGGTATGAATAAAATTATAGAGGTAGGTATTTCTTTCCGTGTCGTAAAAAGTCATGTTCACATCGGTTTCAGTTGGTTTTTGTTTTGTATCCAATAAATTTACCTGAGCGGTAGTTTTGGCTAACTTTTGTTTTTTTATGATTTCGGTAATATTGCTAAAGGTTTGTTTATCCTCTATATCATAATAGTTTCCTACACATTCGAATGTTTTTATTTGTTCGGGGGTTAGGCCAATACCAATAATAAAAGGTTTAAATATGATGCCTTTTTCCATCAATTTTTTTCGGGCTGCACAGGGGTCGCCGCCGCATTCTTCTATACCATCGGTAATAAGGATGATGATATTGGTGGCTTTATTATCAGGAAAATCATTGGCCGATTGCGTAAGGGAGTGTTCTATGGGAGTAATACCTGTAGGTT
This sequence comes from uncultured Akkermansia sp., assembly GCA_964585565.1. GTDB lineage: Bacteria > Bacteroidota > Bacteroidia > B-17B0 > Aurantibacillaceae > Aurantibacillus. Next base: position 4,835 of record CAZPEC010000012.1, read on the forward strand.
TGGCTTCGGAAACTTTTTGTTTGATGATGGCGACACCATTTTTGGCGTTAAATGGTACTATCAGTTTGCTGTCTTTACAGTCTCCCGGTGGGTATTTTACGGTATGGCCGTACATTCTAAGGGCAAAGCTGTAGTTAGCTAGTTTACTTAAGCTATCAATAAAACGATAAAAAAGTTGTTTGGCTCCGTCTATGCGGCTTTGCCCTTGATAATTATTTATCATGCTTTTACTTGCATCAAACACAAACAAAATGCGCGTGGCTTTTGTGTTTTGCGAAAAAAAACATGTGGAGAAAGTGAGAAAAAAAAGAAGGAGTATATATTTATTTTTTGCGATCACGTGTGGTAAAGATAGAAACCGGCATGTTATATACATTCCATAACGTTTATAATTTTTAACGTTACAAACTTGATAAGTTGTCGGCGGCCTGTTGCCTAAAAGTGTAATTTTGTGCCCATGGAATGGCATTTCGATATTGTAGAAATATTAAAGGTAACCATGGTGTTATTTGCCGTGATAGATGTGATAGGTTCCATACCGGTAATAATTAGTTTAAAACAACGAACCGGAGAGATTAGTCCTTCCAGGGCTTCATGGGTATCGTTTGGCATTATGATTTCTTTTTTATTTGTGGGTAATGCTATATTGGATGTAATAGGTATTTCGGTTGCCGATTTTGCCATTGCCGGCTCTATTTTGTTGTTTATTGTTGCTTTTGAAATGATTTTAGGTATACAAATTTCGAAAGATGTAGTACCTGCTACTGCCAGTGTGGTTCCTTTGGCTTTTCCGTTAATTGCCGGAACGGGTACTTTGACTACGCTGCTTTCTTTAAGAGCAGAGTATCATTTGATATCTATTATTATTGCGATTATTATAAATGTGTTTATCGTTTATGTAGTTTTAAGAAACCTTTACAGGTTGGAGAAATGGTTAGGCAGTGGCGGAATTGCTATTTTAAAGAAAGTTTTTGGGGTAATACTATTGGCATTAGCCATTAAATTATTCAGAAAATATACCGGTTTTTAAATGCCTAAAAGTATCAGTACCATACTGTTGTTAATTGCCTCTAACACGTTTATGACTATTGCCTGGTATGGGCACTTACGATTTAAGGATATTTCTTTTTTAAAAAATGCCGGCTTATTTACTACTATTTTAATAAGCTGGGGTATAGCATTTTTAGAATACTGTTTAATGGTTCCGGCAAATAAAATAGGAGCCGGAATAAACGGTGGACCCTTTAATATGTGGCAATTGAAATTAATACAGGAAGTTGTTTCAATCAGTGTGTTTGTAATTTTTACCTTACTTGTTTTTAAAACAGAAGCTTTTCGGTGGAATCATGCCGTAGGTTTTTTATTGTTAATTGCGGCCATTTATTTCTTCTTCAAGAAATAAGTTATTTACTCAAGAACTGTTTTATTTTTCGGAGCGGTTTTAGCCAAAGGGTGTAAAATTTTGGTTTAAGTCCATTAATTTTCCAGGCTTTTCTATCTTCTACATTAGCATTAATACGGCTACGGATGTTTTTATTGCTTATACCGCCTATGCGCATATTCACCAATGTTTTAGGTAAGTAGGAAGCTTTAATTTGGTGTTTGTATAAAAAGCGAAGCATTAGTTCATAATCAGCCGAATTTTGGAGGGTGGTATTAAATTTTCCGTACTTAAGGTAAATATCTCGTTTAACAAAAAAGGCCGGATGAGGAGGCATCCAACCATATTCAAAGCTTTTTAAACGGTAGTTTCCGGCTTTCCAAACTCTGGTAATTTTTTTGGTATTTTTTGAGTCAACATATTTTAAATCGCCGTATACGGCATCGGAGGCAGTATTTGTAAAAATATTCACAACATCTTCTATCACTTCCGGATAGGCATAAAAATCGTCGGCGTGTAATATCCCTATAATTTCGCCACTGCAAAAATCAATTCCCTTATTAAGAGCAAAATACAAGCCGTTATCCTTTTCACTAATCCAGCGGCTGATATTTTTTTCGTGTTTTTTAATTATTTCAACTGTTCCGTCATTGGAGCCTCCATCAACTATAATATGTTCAATATTTTTATATGATTGATTTTTTATTGACAGGATGCAACTTTCTATAAAGTTAACGCAGTTGTATGTTACTGTTATAATGGATACTTTCATCACAGTGCCTGAATAAATTCTGCCAATGAGTTAAAGTAAAAGTCTGCCGGAGGATTGCTGTTTTTTCCAATAAAGACGCATTTCATGTTTAATTTTTTTCCGAAAACCACATCGCTGTTGCTATCTCCAACCATTACACTTTTTTCAAAGTTAATTTCCGGAAAGTCTTTTTGGGCCTCTATGGCCATGCCCGTATTGGGTTTTCTGAACGGGTGGTTTTCCGATTCCAGATAGGGGGAATAATATACTTTATCTATAACCCCTTTAAAATAACCTAGTTCATACAACATGTTTTTGTGGATGATTTCCAGGTCTTCTTTGGTATAAAGCCCTTTTCCTATGCCTTGTTGATTTGTAACCACAATTATACGCCCAAAAAAATCGTTTAGTTTTTTGAAGTGTTGAAGCACCCCTTCTTCAAATTCAAATTCGCTCCAGTGTTTTACGTAATCATTTTCCAGTTTTTTATTGATTACGCCATCTCGATCTAAAAAAAGTGTCCAGCTTTTATCGAGTTGCAAATTTTTTAAATTCATGTTGTGCACGTTGATAATCTTCGGGAATACCAATATCTATAAAGTACCCTTCGCATTCAAAGCCATATATGGTAAGTTCATTTATTTTCTTTTCAAAAAAATCTTTTTCAATAGAAAAATTTTCTTCTTGGGGTATATTCTCTAAAAAGTTAGACTTATCAATGAGGTATACCCCTGTGTTGATAAGTCCTTCTTGAATGTTTGACGATTTTTCATGAAAAGCCGTTATTTTTTTTTCTGTGTTAAGTGTGATGGTCCCATAACGCGATGCATTTAACACTTTTCTTACTACAATAGCTGTTTGTGCTTTTGTTGTTTTGTAAAATTCATGAAAGGCCTTTAGGTCAACTTCCATAAAAGAATCACCATTTAAAATAAAAACTTCTTTATCGTTAACCTGCGAGAGCGCTTTTTTAATAGCCCCGCCTGTTCCCAGCGGATTTGTTTCTACGGAATATGAAATATCTATCGACTCAAAAGAGTTTTTATAGTGGTTTTCGATAACAGGGTGTAAGTAGCCGGTACATAAAACAACATGTTTAATGCCGTATTGCTTGAGATGTTTTAATATATAACTTAAAAAGGGTTCCTTGTTTATGGGAGCCATGGGTTTTGGAACATCTTGAACAACTTCTTTCAGTCGGGTTCCGAATCCTCCTGCCAGTATTAGGGCCGTGTGTGGATACATATTATACTTTAGGAAATAAGTTGTTTTCTACAAGTTCGCAAAAAGTATGCCCCAGTAACATATGGCATTCTTGAATTCTGGGTGTATCAGTACTGGGTATATTAACCAGTATATCTGCCAAATCTTTCATTTTTCCTCCGCTTTTTCCGGTAAAGGCAACTGTTGTTACTCCCATTTTTGAAGCAGTTTGAAGTGCTTTTACCACGTTGCTGCTATTTCCGCTGGTGCTTAAACCAATTAGTATGTCACCCTTTTTTCCCATGGCTTTAATTAAGCGGCTGTATATTTCGTCGTAGCTATAGTCGTTGGCAACAGCTGTGAGGTAGCTGGTGTTTACGTGTAATGCTTCCGAAAACAGGGGAGGGCGATCGTAGTAAAAACGTCCACTAAGTTCGGCGGCCAGGTGCTGGGCATCTGCGGCGCTTCCTCCGTTTCCGCACCACAAAACTTTTCCTCCATTTTTGTAACAGGAAATAGCTGATTGCACCAGTTTTTCAAGCGCATGAAGTATCTGTTCGTTCTCGAGCAACGATTGTTTTAAGGAAACAGATTCGGTTATTTTGTTTTTAATGAAGTCTTTCATATTTATTTTTCTTCGTACTTTTCAATAATTGCTTTAACCAGTTTATGCCTAATAACATCGCGGTTATCCAATTCAATAATATCAATACCTTCTACACCTCTAAGTAATTTCATGGCTTGCAATAAGCCACTGGGTTGTTTAACGGGTAAATCTATTTGGCTGGTGTCTCCGGTAATTAAGAATTTAGCAGAGGATCCCATGCGGGTTAAAAACATTTTCATTTGACTTTCGGTAGTGTTTTGAGCCTCGTCTAAAATTACGAAGGCATTGTCGAGTGTTCTTCCGCGCATGAAGGCAAGCGGGGCAATTTGGATGGTTCTGTTTTCGAGATATAAATTTAACTTATCCAAAGGAACCATGTCAAACAGGGCATCGTATAGCGGTTGCATGTAGGGGTCCAGCTTTTCCTTTAAATCACCGGGTAAAAAACCAAGATTTTCTCCGGCTTCAACGGCAGGACGTGTGAGGATAATTCGTTTTACTTCTTTGTTTTTAAGTGCTTTTACTGCCAGCGCTACCGCAGTGTAGGTTTTTCCGGTACCGGCAGGGCCAACGGCAAATATCATATCGTTTTTTAATACCGACCTAAGCATTTTGCGTTGGTTTTCGGTTTTGGCTTTAATAACCAATCCGTTGTTTCCGTATAAAATAATATCGCTACCGGAATGTTCGTCTTTAGCCTGCAACAAATTATCTCCGGTTTGTCCCAGCAGGCGCTCCATAGTATTTTCGGTCAATACACCGCTTTTGTGATAGTAGTCTACCAACAAATCAAGTTTTTTTTCAAATCTTGAAATTTCTTCGGCATCTCCCAACACTTTAATGGAATAACCGCGGGCAACCAACTTAAGTTTAGGGAAATGTTTTTTGATGGTGTTTAACTTTACATCATTTACGCCATAAATTTCAACGGGTTCTATGCTGTCTAGGGTAATGAGTTTTTCGGTCAATTTTTTGTGTATTTGTTTGTTTATAAAACTGTTAATCAAATTCAATTTTAGTAAAAACCCGGCAATGAATAATATTTATTTTTGAACATTGGCCGTAGTAACATTAACAACCGATTTGGGTTACCGAGATCCCTACTTGGGAATGGTAAAAGCCGGTTTACTTCTAAATTATCCGGAAGTGAAGATTATTGATTTAGCCTGCGACATTAGAGATAATGCGATAGCGGATGCGGCTTTTGTATTAAAAAACACGCTTCGTTATTTTCCGGAAAATACTATACACCTGGTAGCGGTTAAATTGATTGTTAACAATAGCAGGGCAGGGAAGGAGCAAAAAGGAATAGATAATACTCGTTACTTAGTTACCCGATATAAAAATCAATATATTGTTTGTCCGGATAATGGTTTATTAACTCTGATGGATGAGAGTTTTAATGAATTGGTGTACCAGCTTTATTTTGACGAAGCCTCAAAACATCGGTTTTTTTTGAAAGATATATTTGTGGAGGTAGCCGGAAAAATACTCAAAAAGGAGCCTTTGGAAGAGTTTGCTTCATTAACTAATGATTATTACAAAGCCTTTACCTTTCAGTCATTTTCGAATGAAAATCAGTTGAGAGGTAAAAATATATACGTTGACGATTTTGGTAATGTGATAACCAATATTAGTCGTAATGATTTTGAAAAAGCTTCCCGAGGGAGGAAGTTTTCGATTATTTTACCCGGAGCCATCATTAATAAAATTAGTCATACCTATGATGACGTTAAATTTGGAGAACCTTTGGCGCTTTTTAATTCATTTGATTTATTGGAAATTGCCGTGAATGGGAAAAGCGCTTTTCAAATGCTTCATCCGAGGCAGATAGGTAAAGAGTTTGATTTTAATTTATTTATTGAGTTTAATGATTAAGCGAATTGTAAAAATGAGTTTTGATCCGCAAAAGGTGGTAGATTTTTTAGCGGTGTATGAAGCAAACTGGCATCTTATAAGAGGCTTTGAGGGGTGCAGCCATGTTGAATTATTGAGGGCCGAACAGGAGTCGAATATTTTTTTTACATACAGCATTTGGGAGTCGGAAGAAAACTTGGAGAATTACCGAAAATCGGAACTTTTTGCGCAGGTGTGGGGAAAAACAAAGCTTTTATTTAATGATAAACCACAAGCCTGGACGGTAAAGGAAATTATATTTTAATTAACGGGTGGTTTAATACAATTTTAAACCAGGAAGTAAAATTTTCCGGACTGGTTTGTATCTCTTCCTTAATTTTTTGTAAGCTTAGGTATTTGAAGGAATGCACTTCCTCTGAATTAATTACTGGAACACGGTTGCTTATACCAATAAAAACATGGTCAAGCTCGTGTTCCGTTAACCCGTTTTCAAAAGGTGTTTTATAGATGAAAAAACCTTTATGAATGAGTTCTGCATCCAGCCCCATCTCTTCTTTTAATCGCCTTTGTGCTGCGGCGTAAATTGTTTCTCCGGGTCTTGGGTGCGAGCAGCAGGTGTTTGTCCAAAGCCCTGCGCTGTGATATTTGTTTAGGGCTCTACGCTGGAGTAAGAGTTCATTTTTGTCATTAAATATAAATACCGAAAATGCTCTGTGTAATGCGCCTTGTTTGTGTGCTTCCAGTTTTTCCATCTCGCCAATGGCTTCGTCCTGTTCGTTTACCAATATAACCTTTTCTTCAACCATTAATTAATTTTTTTTCGGTTTCGGTAAGTTTTCCGTATGCATGTAAATATGCATAAATATTTGCAAACAGTTCCGTGTCTTTTTTTCGGATGGGGTTTAGGTTTTGAATCAAATAAAATCGGTCGTTATTAATTTGTTTATTATACCCTAAAAACCCGGGAACTTGGGTTTGAATGGTGTAGCGAATGTATCTGATTTCTATGTTTAAAGAATCTTTTTCTACGCACTTTTCCAACAATTGTTTTCCGGAGTTAAATAGTTTAAGTTTTGAAGCAGGGTTAATTTTGTATTGCGCTGCAGACATTTCTGCTGCGGCATAGTAGGCAATTCGGGTACTTTCATGAACAGCATGCGATTGTGCTGCCAGTTCTTTTAATTTAATAACGTGTGATTCGTCTTTACTTAGTTGCCCAAAATGGAAGCGCATTTTACTTATTTCGTTGCTTTGAAAGAAGAATGCGGAAAGGCCCAGAAGTATAAAAGTCCTCATTTTGAAATAGGAACGAGGGGTTTATGATTTTTTTTAGAGGATATTTAAGCTATTCCTTAGGTAACTGCCTGCAAAAAGTGCCAATTTTTGCCCGTTAGGAATACGAATTCGTTCTTCCATGATATGAGAAGCTTTCAGTTTTTTTATTTTGTTAAACAACGAGCGATAGTAAATGTAAGCCACATACACACCCAAGCGAGCTTTTTTAGGCAGCATTTTTATGCCGGTTAGGCCATTGTCAAAGTCTTTTTCAATATCGGCTTCTATTTCGGCCTTGGTTTGGTCATTTAACTCATCCATATTTGCGTTAGGGAAATAAATTCTTCCCATTCCTTTATAATCGGCGTTTAAATCACGTAAAAAATTAATTTTTTGAAAGGCAGATCCCAACGCCATGGCGTAGGGTTTTAAATTCTCATATAAACTTTTATTATTTTCCGTAAATACACGCAAACACATCAAGCCAACTACTTCAGCACTTCCCAGGATGTATTCTTTATACCCTTCTTCCGAGTAAGTTTTTTTATGCAAATCCATTTCCATGCTTTTTAGAAAGGTGGCAATGAGTTCTTTTTCGATTCCGTATTCGTTTACTACTTCCTGAAAGCTATTTAAAACAGGGTTCAAACTTATTCCTCTTTCAATAGCTGAGTAGGTTTCGTGTTTAAACTCTTCCAGAAGAGAGGGTTTGTCAAAATCGTGGAAGGTGTCAACAATCTCATCGGCAAATCTTACAAAACCGTAAATTCCATAAATGGGCTTATGAAAATCTTTGTGAAGAAACTGAATACCCAGACTAAAGGAAGTGCTGTATTGCCTGGTAACCATTTTGCTGGTTTTGTAACTAACTTTATCGAATAACGCTTTCATATTTAGGTACAACAATTAATTTTTAAAATAGTTTAATACCTGTTCCGCAGCTAGCTTTCCCGAGATGAGAGCAGGTGGTACGCCGGGGCCCGGAACGGTTAGCTGACCGGTATAAAAAAGATTTTTAACCTTTTTATTTTTGATAGATGGTTTTAAATGTGCCGTTTGCAGGAGCGTATTGGCAAGTCCGTAGGCATTTCCTTTAAATGCATTATAATCTTCTACAAAGTTTAAGGGCGCATAACTCCGGAAGTGGAGCATATTTTTTTGGATTTCGAAGCCGGTTTTGGCTTGTATGCGTTTACATACCAGTTCAAAATATTGACTGCGAATTTGTTCCGTATCTTTTAATCCGGGGGCTACCGGTATCAGTATAAATAGGTTTTCACATCCTTCGGGAGCAACCGAATTGTCGGTTTTGCTGGTACAGCATACATAAAATAAAGGATTTTGAGGCCAGCCGGGGTTTGTATAAATTTCTGCGGCATGTTTTTTGAAATCGGCATCAAAAAATAGGTTGTGATGAAGCAGGTCATTTATTTTTCCTTTAACTCCAACGTAGTAGAGTAAGCAACTTGGGGCCATTTTTCTTTTTTCCCAGTATGATGGGTTATATTGGCGATATTCTTCACTAAGCAACACTTGCTCGGTAAAATGGTAATCGGCCGAGGAAATAAGCGCCTGAAAACTATTGTATGAGGTACTGGCCTCCAAAGTTTTGGCTTGCATGTTTGTTACATGTATTTTCTTTATATCTGCATTAAATACGAATTTCACCCCCAATTCGGATGCTAAAGAGTACATTCCTTCAGCAATTTTTTGCATACCGCCCATTGGATACCAGGTTCCCAGCACTAAATCGGCGTAATTCATGAGGCTATACAAAGCCGGTGTATTTTCCGGTAAAGCACCTAAAAATAACACAGGAAATTCGAGCAGTTGTTTTAGTTTTTCATTCTTGAACAACTTGTTTATGTGGCTGCTCATGCTTTTGAATACATCCAGCCTAAATACACCGCTTATTAATCTTCTGTCAACCAGTTCACTTATTTTAATTCCGGGTTTGTACACCAAATCGTGCATACCTACCTGATATTTGTATTCGGCCTCTTCTAAAAATTTTTTCAGATTGCGAGAGCTTCCCGGTTCTAGTTTTTCGAACAGGTTGTACAAATTTTCAAGATTAGCGGGCACATCAATTTTTTCATCGTTAAAAAACACTCTGTACCCGGGGTCAAGTCTTTTTAAGTGATAGTAATCGGAAACTTTTTTACCAAAATCGTTAAAAAACTTTTCAAAAACATCGGGCATCCAGTACCAACTGGGGCCCATATCAAATAAAAAACCATCTTGCGCATAGCTTCTGGAGCGTCCGCCAACGGAATTATGTTTTTCGTAAACGGTTACTTCGAATCTCTGTTTAGCCAAATAGCACGCAGCCGATAAGCCACTGAATCCTGCACCTATGATGGCCACTTTTTTACTATTCATACTCAACTAATAAAAATAAACAATTAACTATTGATATTGTTTAAAATACTATGTTTACAGTTAACAAATGGTTAACATTATAGGTGCAGGTGTTGCCGGTTTAGCTTCCGCTATTCGCTTGGCTGCTGCCGGATACAAAGTAAAAGTGTTTGAGAAAAATGCGGGTCCGGGAGGCAAGCTTTCGGAATTTTTATTGGGCAACTACCGATTTGACAAAGGCCCCTCTCTCTTTACCATGCCGGCATTGGTAGAGGAATTAAGAGAAATTGCCAAATCGAACAGAGAATTTCCTTACAAAAAACTGGATGTGTTAACACATTACTTTTATGAAGACGGAACTACATTAAGTGCCTCGTCTGTCATACATGATTTTGCCGACGAGCTACATGCTGTTTTGGGAGAAGACAGACAGGCAGTTGTTGATTACTTAAAAAGGAGTGCTTTTTTTTATGATGTTACGGCAAAATTATTTTTAGAACAGTCTTTGCACAAATTCAAAAATTATTTGAATAAAAAAACGGTGAGGGGCTTATTGAGCATTCCCAAGTTACAGCTCGGCAAAACTATGCATGAGGCAAACCAATTGGTATTCAAAAATCCGAAAACGGTTCAGTTATTTGACAGATATGCCACATACAACGGTTCTAATCCTTATAAAGCACCGGCACTACTTAATATTATTCCTCACTTGGAATTTGGCATGGGAGCCTATTTACCGGAAAAAGGGATGTATCAAATTACCGAATACTTATACTCGTTAGCCCTTGATTTGGGTGTAGAATTCTTTTTCGATACGCCGGTAACCAGGATATTGCTTAATGAGAATAGGGTAACAGGAGTAGAGACGGGTTTAACAGTGCATGAAAGCAAATTAGTGGTAAGTGATGTAGACATACATTTTTTGTATAATAACTTGTTGCCTGCCGTTTATATGCCCGAGAAATTATTAAGTCAGGAAAAGTCCAGCAGTGCTTGCGTTTTTTATTGGGGAATAAAGTCCTCCTTCAACAAGTTGGGATTACACAATATTTTATTTTCCGATAATTACAGGGAAGAATTCCGTTGTTTATTTGAAGAGCCCGAGCCCTACGAAGATCCTACCGTATACATTAATATTACTTCCAAATATTGTTCGGCCGACGCTCCGCCGGGTTGCGAAAATTGGTTTGTGATGATAAATGTACCCCACCATAAAGAGGGGGTAGAGATAAGCTATCTGCAAAAACTGCGTACGAATGTGATTAGTAAAATAAACCGCATACTAAAAGTAAACATAGAAGAATTGATAGAGGAGGAGGCTGTATTAACACCCCCTGATATTGAACGCGAAACATCCTCCTATGGAGGCTCCTTGTATGGTAATTCGAGTAACAATAAGTATGCTGCATTTTTACGACATAAAAATTATCATTCTGCCATTAAAGGTTTGTATTTAACCGGAGGCAGCGTTCATCCGGGAGGAGGTATTCCTTTATGTTTACTAAGTGCTAAAATAGCCTGCGGTTTAATTATAGAGAAAAATAGTAAATGATAATGCTGTACAGAAAATATTTACTTTACTTTTTAGTATTGGTATATATTTCGGGGACTATAGGATTTATTGTGAAACCTGATTTTTTTAGCGCTTTTACCCCTTATACTCTTCTTCTAACATCCTTTGTTTTTTTATGTTTTCAGCCTATTTATTCGGCTGCCTACTGGATAGCTTTTTTGTGTATAGCCTTAATAGGTTTTATAAGTGAAGTAATAGGAGTGAAAACAGGACTGGTTTTTGGTTCCTATTCTTACGGTTCGGTTTTGGGTTTAAAGTTGTTTGATGTTCCGCTCATTATATCCATTAATTGGTCTTTATTGGCATGTTGTTCGGTATTAACAGCCACGTACTTTTTTAAAACCCGGTTGGCAGTTTCCATTGCAGCGGCAGTATTGGCAACGTTAACTGACTTGCTGATGGAACAGGTTGCGCCCCTTTTGGACTTTTGGTATTTTGAAGGGGGAAAAGCCGGTATTCACAATTACATGGGTTGGCTGTTAATTTCTTTTATTGCCGCTTTTTTGTTTGAACCGCAGCTTTCCGGGGGCAATAAAAAAGTAGGCGTACTGATATTGTTTTTACAGGTATTCTTCTTTGGATTGATATATCTTTTAAACTTATAAGTAGTAAATTTGTTGTGTCGGTATGGATTGGTTGTTTAACATAGGTATTGTAATGGTAACTTTTGTGCTCACTGAATTTTCTGCGTGGGCCAACCACAAGTTTATAATGCATGGTTTTATGTGGTATTTCCACGCCGATCATCATAAGAAAGACCACAACAGCTGGTTTGAACGCAACGATATTTTCTTTTTAATGTACGCTATACCAAGTTGGCTTTGTATTATGTTTGGTATGATGAATAATTACGCTTGGTATACTTGGGTTGGTTTTGGAATTGCTTTGTATGGTTTAGCTTATTTTTTTGTTCATGACATTGTTATTCATCAGCGCTTCAAAATACTCACTAAATCGAATAATTTATACGTATTGGCCTTGAGAAGAGCACATAAGATGCATCATAAACACTTGGGAAAAGAGCATGGCGAAAGTTTTGGAATGCTTTTTATACATCCTAAATATTTTGCAGAAGCGCGCAAACTGAAACAGGCTCAAATTTCTAAAGCCTGATGTTAGATAAACAAGCATACGATTATATTATTGCAGGAATGGGATGTGCCGGCCTTTCGTTGGCGGTCCGCTTAAGTCTATCCGATTTGCCCTTCAAAAAAGTTTTGCTGGTTGATAAAGAAGTTAAAAACAACAACGACAGAACTTGGTGCTTTTGGACAAAGGAAGAAGAAAACTGGTATCAGGATATTATTTTTAGAAGCTGGAATAAATTTGATTTTTACGGTCCTCAAAAACATATTCACTGTGATATTAGTCCCTATCGTTATCAGATGATAAGGGGGATTGATTTTTACAAGTATTGTCTTGATATAATTGAAAATGACCAACGATTTGAAATTTTAACGGCAAACGTTACCGGAATAGAACAAAAAGAAGGCATAGCCAAACTCACTACAACCACCGCCACACACCATTCAAAGATTTTGTTTAACAGCATTTTCAGAAAAAATGAAATTAAGGAGAAGGAGATAAACTACGTTCAACATTTTAAAGGCTGGGTAGTAGAGTCCGATACGCCTGTGTTTAAAGAAGACTGTCCGGTATTCATGGATTTTAGAGTACCCCAGCAAAATGATTGTCGCTTTGTGTATATACTTCCTTTTTCTCCTAATAGGGCTCTGGTAGAGTACACCGGTTTTTCTCCTCAGCCTATATCTGAAGATGCATACAACAACTCTTTGAAGCATTACTTAGAAAAAATACCGGGTTTAAAGAACTATCATATATTGGAGGAGGAGAAAGGGATAATACCCATGTATGAGAGCAGCTTTGTGAATGATTTTGGTTCAGGTATTGTAAATATCGGAATTGCAGCAGGTTCAGCCAAGATGAGTACCGGATTTACATTTTATTTTATCCAACAGCATGTTAGTCAAATTATTCAGGCACTTAAAACCAACAAATCCCTTCATTATAAAAGAAACTCAAAACATCGGTACTACGATAAGGTATTGCTGGACGTTATGAATAAGAAACAGATAGCCCCGGCTGATATATTTGAACAATTGTTTTTGAATAACAAACCACAAAAACTACTATCGTTTTTAAATGAGGAAAGCACTTTAAAAGATGATATATTAATTATGAATTCCGTTCCAAGACTCCACTTCCTCCATTCAGCCGTAAGAAAAATTTTCTAATTCTCGGGCTTAATTTTTCTCTGTACATTTGATGTTTATTTATGGCATTGGCTGTACGAATATCACTAATTCTCATTAATATACTAATTGGTTTGGTATTTATCTATTCGGGTTATACCAAGTTGCTTCCCGTTATAGAAACTTTTGAGTTTACTTTTGTGGATTTACGAATAGCCAATTGGTATACGGCTCCTGTTTTGGCACGATTAATTATAGGATTTGAGTTTTTGCTTGGTTTTTTACTTGTGCTGAATTATAACTTAAAAAAGCTAACACTTCCGGCAACACTTTTCCTGCTTTGTTTTTTTTGTGTATACCTGCTTTTCCAAATTGCAAAAGAAGGAAATGGCGGAAACTGTGGTTGTTTTGGCGAGCATTTGAGGATGACTCCGTTACAAGCCATAATAAAAAATATAATCATGATGGCCCTGCTGCTTCCCGGTTATTTTTTATGGAAAGGTTGGAAAGTAGATAAAAATAAATTATTTCTTTTTATTTCGGCTATCCCTGCATATAGTATTCCTTACTTTTTAAATCCGGTAGATTATACCTATACGTCCAATAACTTAGACGAAGTGATTAATTATCCATTAGAGTTAAATTTGCTGTATAATCCGGAAGATACTGATAAGGTAGAGATTCCTTCGGTTAATTTGCGCGAGGGTAAGTACGTAATTTCTTTTTTAAGTTTAACCTGCCCGCATTGCCGTATTGCTGCCAAAAAGTTCAGGCTAATAAAAAGAAACAATCCTGAGCTGCCCATATATTTTATTCTTAACGGAGATAAAGAAAAAGACTTAAAAGACTTTTATGAAGACACCAAGTCGGATAACATTCCGGCATCTTTTGCTTTAGGAAAAACGTTTGTTCAGTTGGCAGGAACAAATTTGCCCAGAATTTATTATTTGGATAATGGAGTAGTAGTGAAAAAAGTAGATTACTACGAACTTAATCAATACGACATAGAAGAATGGCTGAACGCCAAATGAGTTTGAAAAAAGAAACTTTATGGACAAACTAAAAACCTGTACCAAAATGGTATAGGCTCACCTTCTGAGAGGGTTGAACAGTAAGGACCGGAATGTTGCTGATATCTACAATTTTTTGAGCGTCGGTTCCGCCGAAAAATTCAGTCATATTCAGGCTCTTTTTATTCATAATCATTATCAGGTCTGCCTCAATTTTGTTGGCATATTCCACTACCGTCTCGGCAATATGATCGCTGGCAATAGATTTATTGGTGCAGGCAATTCCCTTTCCTTTTATGAATTGCTTTACCTGGTGAGCGTAAGCAATCAATTTATTCTCGTAAGCCGCATCGCTTGGGCTGAACACCGCCAGTATACGAATGCTGGCACCAAAGTATTTGGCAAATTGTATGGCAATATCAACTTTTTCTCTGGATTCATTTGAAAGGTCAAGAGGTAACAGGATATTCTCGCAGCCGTCCCTGTTTTCTTTTCCGCGAATGGTAATGATGGGGCAGGGAGCTTTACGAATAAGTTTACTGGCACTGGGCCCTATGATGTTTCTAAACTGCATGTGGCTTTCCAGTCCGGCAATAATCAATGTAGCATTAATTTCTTCAGCCACGCGGTCTGTTTCCTCGTAAATATTTCCCTTAACATTCATAAATTCACAAGGAACTCCGCTTTCCTGCTCTGTTTGCTTGGCAAGTTTGGTTAAGGCATCGTAGTTCTCTTCACCTGATTTTTCATACACATGAAGCAGTATAATTTTGGAGTGGGTGTATTTGGCTAAATTATAAGACTGCTTAATGGCAGTAAGCGATTGTTCGGTAAAGTCTATTGGAATCAAGATAATGCCTCTCTCCTTAACTTGCATAAATGTTAAAATTTAGCACAAAAGTATGAATTTTTGGCTATTTGGCAAGTAAAGCCCTAACAAATGTTTGGTATTTCAGTCATTTTTAACGACATTTGCGCCTCAAATTTTTTAAAACAATTTAAATATGGCAGTAAAGATTAGACTACAAAGACATGGAAAGAAAGATGCTGCTTTCTTCCACATTGTAGTTGCGGATGGTCGTGCACCTCGTGACGGAAAATTTATCGAAAAACTGGGTGTTTACAACCCCAACACCAATCCGGCAACTATTGACCTTAACTTTGACGGAGCACTTAAATGGCTACAGAATGGTGCTCAGCCTACCGACACTTGCCGGGCAATTTTATCTTACAAAGGAGTGATTTACAAAAATCATTTACTTGGAGGAGTAAAGAAAGGAGCCCTAACAGAAGCTCAGGTAGAAGAAAAATTCTCTAAGTGGCTAAAAGAAAAAGAATCAAAAATCACTAACAAAAAAGATCGTTTAGCTACCGAAGGAAGTAAAAAAGCAGCCGAAAAGCTTGCTGCTGAAACAGCACGCAAAGAAGCCATTGCCGCTAAGGTTGCTGCAAAGGTGAAACCAAGCAGCGACGATGCTCAAGCAGAAACTTCTCAGGCAGAGGAAACAGGTTTTTCAGAAGAGCAAGCTTAAATGAGATAGTTTTATAGAACCGCTTCGTAGTTTGAAGCGGTTTTTTTGTGAATTTATTACTAAATGAATTTAGTTGTATGTGTATACTGATAGCCGATAGCGGTTCCACTAAAACCGATTGGGTGCTCCTCCAAAATGGCGAAGTATTGGCTCGTGCACACAGTATTGGATTTAACCCCTATTTTCAAAACAGGGAACAAATAGCGAATGCCATTTATGCGCAACTGCTTCCCCCGTTGGGTGATTTTTATCCAAAAATAAAACATATTTATTTTTATGGTGCCGGTTGTTCCAATCCTGAAAATTGCGCCATTATTGAGCAGGGTATAGGCTCTCATTTTAAAAATACCAAAATAGAGATTGCCCACGATTTATTGGCTGCTGCCAGAGCCCTTTGCGGAGATAAACCGGGCATAGCCGGGATATTAGGAACAGGCAGTAACAGTTGCTTATACGATGGCAAAGATATAGCCGAGAATGTGCCATCAGTTGGCTTTATGTGGGGCGACCACGGAAGCGGAGCCAGTATTGGCAACCGTTTTTTAAATGCTTATTTTCATGATGCCTGCCCTGCAGAAATTAAACAAGCTTTTGAAAAAGAAGGCTACCACCGGGAGGAAATACTAAACCAGGTATATAAGCGCAGCATGCCCAGTAAATATCTGGCTTCGCTAAGTATGTTTATTTCCAAACATACTTCTCATGATTTTATAAAAGAGTTATTGATTACCTGCTTTGAGGAATTTTTTATCTACCAAATTTCAAAATACACCAATGCTCAAAAGTACTCAGTAAACACAGTTGGCTCCATCGGTTTTATTTACAAAGATTTTTTGCAAATTGCAGCCGTTAATAAAGGGTATCAGTTAGGCCGGGTTATTAAATCTCCTTTGGATGGCCTAATTGCGTACCATCAAACAATCGGCAAATGATGTATGTTGCAATTTGCGTTACTGCATTGGCATCTTCTTTTCTCACTTTTTTTTCCGGGTTTGGCTTGGGAACTATCCTAATGCCCGTTTTTGCTTTGTTTTTTGATTTGCCTGTGGCAATAGGGCTAACGGCCTTGGTTCATTTACTCAATAACTTGTTTAAAATAACGCTTGTTTTTAAAAATATACACTACGATGTTTTGTTACGTTTTGGTATCCCTGCGCTTATAGCCTCTTTTGCGGGAGCTTGGCTATTGAATACATTAGGCTCAACAAATTTTGATATTTTGAGTTACCAAGTTGGGCCTTCCTTTTTTACCGTAAACGGACAAGGCTTACTGGTTGGCGCTTTAGTTTTCTTTTTTGCCCTGGTAGAGCTTATTCCGGCCTGGAACAAAATTAATTTTTCTAAGCGTTGGGCATTGCCCGGAGGGTTGCTTACCGGCTTCATAGGAGGCTTAAGCGGGCATCAGGGGGCTTTACGAAGCGCCTTTTTATTAAGGC
This sequence comes from uncultured Akkermansia sp., assembly GCA_964585565.1. Lineage (GTDB taxonomy): Bacteria > Bacteroidota > Bacteroidia > B-17B0 > Aurantibacillaceae > Aurantibacillus. The sequence goes on from CAZPEC010000012.1 coordinate 22,034, forward strand.
TTTTGCCTGAAAAGCAGGCTTTTATTGCTACCGGAGTGGCCATTGCCTGTATGGTTGATGTGGCTCGAATCAGTACATACACCTATCATTACGAAATAATTTCTTCCAACATAGGAATTTTATTGGCAGCTGTTTTATCGGCGTTTTCCGGAGCATGGCTGGGGAATAAAATTTTTAAAAAAACAAGTATTACCTTTTTAAAATGGATGGTGGGAGTTTTTATGCTTGTTATATCTTTACTGATGATGGCAGGTGTTATCAATAAGTAATTAGCGCGTGTAGAGAATGAGAAAATTTACCCCCCTGATAATGACAGAAGGAGCTTCGGTAATGGCTGTAGAGCTTTGCGGCGCTAAAATGCTGGCTCCTTATTTCGGAAGCAGTATTTATGTTTGGGCTGCCGTGTTGGCTGTAACATTATTCGGATTAGCTTCGGGATATTTTTTTGGAGCCAAGCTGAGTGAAAAAGAGAAAGAAGGTAATAAATTGCTTACCGTTCTTTTTGCCGCTTGTTTGGGAATGCTGGCCATGATTCCTTTTTTTCATTATGTTGTACCCGCCATATCTCTGTTGCCTCTCATTCCCGCCGTTATACTATCATCTGTAATCATTTTGTTTATTCCGGTATTTTTTTTGGGAGCTGCTTCACCTTTATTCATACACAATATTCTAAGCTTTGAACAGCAAGGCGGTAAAGTAAGTGGTAAGGTTTACGGATATTCTACCCTGGGCGGTATTTTAGCCACTTTCCTGTGCGGGTTTTATCTTATCCCAGAATGGGGATTGCCGGTAACACTTTCGGTTTTTGCAACCGGTTTATTTTTAATTACTCTGTTTACCATGAAATTGTTCAACAAGTGGATGATTCCCGTTTTTTTGTTGTTTCTATTTTCCGTATCAAAGTTATTTTATTTAAAATCACCAAATGAACTGTACTGTGAGCACGGAATACCCGGCGAAGTAGTGGTGGAAGAACATGTTACTAAAAACGATACCCTTCGCAGACTGCTTATTAACCGAGTGGTTCAGTCGGAAGTTAGTAATAGGTCCACATACAAATTACCGTATTTAAGGGTTATGGACAGCCTTATTCCCTTTTCAGATAACAAATCTAAAGTATTGCTATTGGGGTTGGGTGGCGGAACATTGGCAAATATGTTGAGCAACAAAAATTACAAGGTACAAGCAGTAGAGTTTGATGAAAGAATAATTAGTGCAGCTAAAAAATATTTTGACTTGGATAAATCTGTGATAGTGGCCTGCGAAGATGCCCGTCGCTATCTAAATAGATGTAAAGATACGTTTGATTTAATTCTTTTCGATGTGTTTAAAGCCGAAGAACAACCTGCCCACGTTATAACGATCGAGAGTTTATCCGAGATAAAAAAAAATTTGACCCGGTCGGCGAACATTTTAATAAACTGGCATGGCTATGATGATGATGAGCTTGGCGAAGGCACGCAGGTACTCCTGAATACTTTTCATTTTTCAGGGTTTACAACCACTTTAATCCCAACAGGCAGCAATCCGCATTACCGAAACATCATCATTCAAGCGGCTTATACCGGTCAGCAGTCTTATTCCGGAGTAAAATTGAATACCGACTCAAGGCCCCTACTGGAAAAAGCTAATGCCCGAGCAAATTTATCTTGGAGAAAAAATTATCTCCATTATTACCAAAGTATTACACCGTAAAAGTTATAACTTTGCACTTTCTGTTATTATGGCAAAACTTCTCATATTCAGACACGGACAAAGTTTGTGGAACCTGGAAAATAAATTTACCGGCTGGGTAGATGTAGACCTTTCCGAAAAAGGAATACAGGAAGCCAAAGAAGCCGGAAAAAAGATAAAAGGAATGCTTTTTGATTTTGCTTATTCCTCAGCGCTTATTCGTGCGCAAAAAACCTTACAACTGGCACTGGAAAGTGCCGGGCATCCAGCCATAACACCTGTATATCATCAGGCGCTTAACGAACGAATGTATGGCGACTTACAGGGGCTGGATAAAACAGAAACGGCCAAAAAGTACGGAGATGAACAAGTTAAAATATGGCGCCGAAGTTATGATATTGCCCCTCCTAACGGAGAAAGTTTAAAAGATACCGCCGCCCGTGTGATTCCTTATTTTATAAGCGAAATAAAGCCTAAGCTCAAAGCAGGAAAAAATGTACTTGTAGTGGCTCATGGAAACAGCCTGCGTGCTTTAATTATGCATCTGGAAAAAATGACCCCCGAACAAATTCTTGAATTTGAAATAGGAACCGCTCAACCCAGATTGTATGAGTTGAATGAAAATATGGAGATTATTTCGGTAAGAAATCTGTAACATGAAAATGCTCGACGAAAATAGCAAAGTAATAGCGGTTGATTTTGACGGAACTATTGTAGAACACGCATACCCCGATATTGGGAAAGAAATGCTTTTTGCTTTTGCCACATTAAAGGAACTTCAAAAAAGAGGGCATAAGCTTATTCTCTGGACTTTCCGGCATGGGAAATACCTGGATGACGCCGTAGAATTTTGCAGAAAGAACGGGGTTGAGTTTTATGCCGTAAATAAAAACTATCCTGAGGAAGTATGGGATGAAAACACCGCAAGAAAAATAAATGCCGATATTTTTATTGACGATAGAAATGTTGGAGGATTTTTGGGTTGGAGCGAAATATGGCAAACACTGCATCCCGAAGGAGGAGATTTTTTGCATCAACTGAAGAATGAGGAAGCGCACTGGAATTATCGTTCAAAAAACAGTTCCTTCTTTGCTAAACTACTCGGAAAAAAATGATTTATCTAAAAACGCGCGAAGAAATAGAGCTCATTCGAGAATCGGCATTAATGGTATCGAGGGTGTTGGGTTTAGTGGCTGAACAAATAAAACCCGGCATTACGCCTTTGCAGTTAGATAAATTAGCGGAAGAATATATTTTAGATAACGGAGGCACCCCCGCTTTTAAAGGATATCCGGGGGCAAATTCTCCTTTTCCGGCTACCCTTTGTATTTCGGTAAATGATGCGGTAGTGCACGGCATACCCGACAAAAGACCTCTGCAGGAAGGAGACATTGTTTCGGTAGATTGTGGAGTTAAGAAAAACGGTTTTTTTGGAGACCATGCTTATACCTTTGCCGTTGGTGAACTGAAGCCCGAAGTAAAAAAATTGCTGGATGTAACCCTCGAGTGCCTTTATAAAGGAATAGAGCAAATGCGAAGCGGCAACCGAGTGGGGGATATCAGTTACGCCATTCAGCAGCATGCCGAACTGCACGGATATGGAGTGGTAAGAGAGTTAGTGGGCCACGGCTTGGGAAAAAATTTACACGAAGATCCGGAAGTTCCAAACTATGGCAGCAGAGGCAACGGACCTAAATTAAAAGAAGGAATGGTATTTGCCATAGAGCCTATGATTAATATGGGAAAGAAAAATATCCGTTACACGAACGATGGATGGACAATCTTAACCTCTGACGGTTTGCCCAGTGCGCACTTTGAGCATGATGTGGCAATTATAAACGGTAAACCGGAAATACTGAGCACCTTTGCCTATATTGAGGAAGCGCTTCACAAAAAATAATATTCTGCCGGAAATTATGCGCCTTCCTATCCATCCTTTTATTGTTATATGGATATTTTTTTTAACAAGCTTGACAACCTGTGCTCAGCAATTACTTAATAAAAAAGGAAACTGGTTTGTATACATAGGTGATAATCAGTTTACCAAACGGTTCGGACTTCATACCGAACTGCAACTTCGAAATTTTGGAGTAAGTAATTCTGTTGCCACCACCTTACTCAGAATAGGAACACATTTTTACGTTTCTCAAAATGCAGCATTAACCCTGGGATACGGATTTATTTACAATCAACCCGATATGCCCGAAACTCCTGCTCCTTTGGTTCGTGAACACAGAATTTGGGAGCAACTCATTTTGCACTCAAAAACCAATGTGGTGGCTATTGAACATCGGTACAGGGTAGAGCAACGGTTTTTGGAAAATATTACTGCTTCGAGTCGCGATACAAAACATCGAATCAGATACCGAATACAGGCTGTTTTTCCTTTCAGAAAATTACCCGGTAAAGCAAAAAATATATTATTTGTTTTTTATAACGAAGTGATGCTGCATGTGCACAAACAGCCGGCTAAAGTTTTTGACAGAAACAGGTTTTATTTAGCCTTGGGGTATCAGTTACGTGCCGATTTAAACATACAGCTGGGTTTTATGAATCAGTTGGCTGTTCAGACAGCGTACCCGGTTCATGAAATTAATAACCTGGCTCAAATTTGTATTTTTTATAACCCGAGAGACGTTTTTGGACTTATTTCTAAAAAGCAAGAAAAAACTGTAATAGAAATAACAAATTGATGATTTTTACTTATGTGACGGTGAAAAATTATACCTATAAATTTTCACAGTTATAGAATTTACAGTTAAAAATTTTTTTTGATTAAAAAGGATTAACTTGGTTAGTGTAGAATAACAGCCATGCAAAAAGTTATACTTGTTAATCTTGTTTTTCCATTTTTGCTATTAGCTGCACAAACCGCTTGAGGGCTTAGAAGTAGAATCTCTCAAGTTGTGATTTGCTTTCAATCCCGATAGCTATCGGGAGTATCCTTGCCTGCGGCAAGCAGGTTTGACTTATTGATAAACACCATTCACCCGCCTCACCCGCACCTTCGGGCTGTTGTGATTTGCTTTCAAATTGTATCTTTGACTTATTGATAAACACCCGGAATACCTGCCGTTGTTTTAGCGCAAGGGTTGTGATTTGCTTTCAAATTGTATCTTTGACTTATTGATAAACACCTTCTATTTCAAGCTTAATCTCTTTATCTGTGTTGTGATTTGCTTTCAAATTGTATCTTTGACTTATTGATAAACACCTATCAACAATACATTTAATTCCGCTATCATGTTGTGATTTGCTTTCAATCCCGATAGTTATCGGGAGTATCCTTGCCTGCGGCAAGCAGGTTTGACTTATTGATAAACACCTAACAAATTCCTCAAACTCCATTCCAACACGTTGTGATTTGCTTTCAATTCCGATAGCTATCGGGAGTATCCTTGCCTGCCGCAGGCAGGTTTGACTTATTGATAAACACCTTATAAGTCTGAATAATAAATGTATCGCAAGTTGTGATTTGCTTTCAATCCCGATAGCTATCGGGAGTATCCCTGCCTGCCGCAGGCAGGTTTGACTTATTGATAAACACCAATGAGGGACAATGCAGGAACTCAAGCTGAGTTGTGATTTGCTTTCAAATTGTATCTTTGACTTATTGATAAACACCACGACATCTTTGGAAGTTTTTTGAAAACAGTTGTGATTTGCTTTCAAATTGTATCTTTGACTTATTGATAAACACCAAGGTAACGAGGCTTAAGACAATTGAAGTTGTTGTGATTTGCTTTCAAATTGTATCTTTGACTTATTGATAAACACCCAAAAATAGTTCTTTATTCCCCTTTAAAAGGTTGTGATTTGCTTTCAAATTGTATCTTTGACTTATTGATAAACACCAAACTTACTTATATATTTGGCCGACTGGGTGTTGTGATTTGCTTTCAAATTGTATCTTTGACTTATTGATAAACACCTTACATTTAGCGAAAGTACAAACACGGATATGTTGTGATTTGCTTTCAAATTGTATCTTTGACTTATTGATAAACACCTATTGCTAATTGTTAGCTCAATGACAACTGGTTGTGATTTGCTTTCAAATTGTATCTTTGACTTATTGATAAACACCATAGTCTT
>CAZPEC010000013.1:0-22048 GCA_964585565.1 uncultured Akkermansia sp.
TAAAGCCGGCCTTCGCTTCGCTGCGGCCGGCAGGCCCGGAAGCCCCGATAGCTATTTAGAACGGACAAAGAAAAATTTAATATATAGGTATTAAAAACACCGTAAAGGTGTTATTAAGTTGAATAAGCATTATAATGAAATAACTAGCTCCTTAACAATTTTAGACAACTTTGGTTCACTGGTGTTTGCAACATGCTGTACTTCTTCGTGACTTACGTTTTGGATTACTCCTTCAATACCTAAATCGGTAATGATGCTGATGCCAAAACAATTTATTCCGGAATGTTTGGCTACAATTACTTCTGGCACGGTACTCATGCCAACTGCGTCGGCTCCTATACGCCACAAGTATCTGTATTCGGCCGGTGTTTCAAAGCAGGGGCCTGTGAGACCGGCATAAACGCCCTCTTTTACCGATATGTTGTTTTTTTGGGCAATTTCTTTTGCCAATGAAATCAGCTTTTTGTTATATGGTTCGCTCATATCAACAAAGCGAGGACCAAGAGAGTTATCGTTTTTCCCGATCAGGGGATTGTCGGGAAAGAGGTTAATGTGATCATTAATAATCATAATATCGCCAACATTAAATTCCGGATTCATACCCCCGCTCGCATTACTTACTATTAACGTGTGAACTCCCAGAGCTTTCATTATTCTAACCGGGTAGGTAATTTCTTTCATACCATAGCCCTCGTAGTAGTGAAATCGTCCCTGCATAGCCACAACTTTTTTTTCGCCTACAGAGCCAAAAATAAGTTTTCCACTATGCCCCTCTACTGTGCTTATGGGAAAATGAGGTATTTGTTCGTATGGAATAACGTACTCAACGGTAATTTCTCTCACAAGTCCACCTAAGCCGGTTCCCAATATAATTCCAACTTGGGGTTTGAAACCTGCAGTTTTTTCAAGAATATTTTTGGTGGTAAAATTTATTTGTTCTAGCATATTTAAGAATAATTTGATTGAACTCTTCCTCTTTATCTTTAAAACTTACTTCTACCGGTAATATGTACAAGTTCATTTTTTGGGTTATGGGCCATACATTATGATTTTGCAGACGCATAAAATCTTTTTCTGTTGTGATGATTATTTTTTCGGGACGATTTAGTTGTTCGTAATATCGTTGGATATCCTCCAATTCTTTTGGGATAAACTCGTGATGGTCATTGAAGGGGAAGTGATATACTTCGTTAGCAAATTCTTTAATGTAAGTAAGCATAGGGGCAGGGTTTGCAATACCCGTAATTAACATCACGTGATATTTATACAACTCTTTTTCTACATTTATTTTCTGTGAAAAATCTTTCGCTGAGTATAAGTTGCCGTATTTCAGGTAGCTGAAAAAAACATATTGATGAGGAAGAGGCTTGATATCTTTAATTACGTTTCTAAGTTCAATAGGAGTTGTTTTGTCGGGAGTTTTACTGATAACGATTATATCTGCGCGCCATTTACCGGATATTTGTTCGCGCAGGGTTCCTAATGGCAGAAGCTTATCGTTAAAGAATGGATTGCCAAACTCACTTACCAAAATATTTAACCCGCAACGTATGGCTCTATGTTGAAAAACATCATCCAATAATATCATAGAGGGTTTAGACTGTAATTTGGAAATTGTTTTTACACCATTTACTCTATTGGCATCAACCGCTACAATTACGTCATATTTTTTTTTATACAGAATGGGTTCATCACCAACTTCTTCAGCAGTAAAATTTTTTTCGGCCAGTAAAAAACCTTTTGTTTTTCTTTTATACCCTCTGCTAAGGGTAGCTACCTTGATTTCATGTAGTGTAAAAAGTCGTATTAAATACTCAACCATAGGGGTTTTTCCGGCTCCTCCAACGGCTAAGTTGCCTACACCAATGGTGTGAATATCGGGATGGTATTCTTTTAAAAAGCCTGTATCGTAAAGGCGGTTTCTAACAAATACCACCAAACCATAAATTAGTGATAGCGGGTACAGGGCTATTTTAAGGAAGATGTTCAGCTTTATGACAATTTAAGTGATTGAATTAATCGCTTTTGTCGCTTTGAATGCCTGCTTTTGGATTATTAGGATCAAACTTTAAGTTGTAAAAGGATGAACCCTTATGGTAGCTAACTTCCAAAACCGACTGTCCATCCCAGTCTGGAATTTTGGTAGATGTCATGTTGGTAATGGTTTTTATACAAGAACTGATGGTTCGTTGTTTCCATATAGCTGCACCTTTTGGGGCATTCCAGCGTACAAAAAATAGTTTGGTTTCGTGCCCTCCGTTACAGGCTCCGCCGCGATAGGAGGATTTTGTGTAGGCATCTACATAAATGAGCATATAAACGGTATCGGCAATGGTTTTTTGATACAGAATTTTGGAAACTTCGGGATCTTTACAAATAGTGTCTTTTGTGCAATAAGTATAAAACGTATCTTTTGCTGTAATGTTGATACAAAGCTCAATTTTACTCTTGTCTTTTTTGTTGTACTTGGAGTACACTTTAAATTTCATTTGTTCTCTTTTTATTTCCGCTCTTAAGGCAGCTCGAATAGAGTCGTTTCGTTTTTTTCGGTCTTTGTAATAAATTCTTTTTCCTGTAAGTCCGTCAATTTCTTCTTCCAGAGGAAGCGTTAATTCCAGTGCGGCCATGGGGTCAAGTTCTTCGTCTTCCTCTTGGGTTTTGGTTGAATCGGCTTTAGCAGTTTTATTTGTTTTAGCCTTGTTTTGTGTTGGCTTACCCTTAGTTTGTGCCCCGGAAATTGAAACACAAAACAAGAATATGAAAAGGATTATTTTTTGCATATCTATTAGGTTAATTATTACAAAGTTACACTAATTTACTTAAATTAAAAACTATTGTGCGTTCCATCCTCCGTCAATAGGTAATGCTACTCCGGTAAGCGTATTGGCCTGGTCTCCGGCAAGAAATACGGCAGCCTGGCCAAGTAATTCTACGGTAACAAAGTCTTTTACAGCCTGCTTGTGCAGCATTATTTTGCTAACCACTTCGTTTTCCGGGATTCCGTGTGTTTTCGCTTGATCGGCAATTTGTTTTTCTACTAACGGTGTTTTTACATATCCGGGGCAAATGGCGTTGGCAGTTATATTGAAAGGAGCTCCTTCTAGTGCAATGGTTTTGGTGAAACCAACAATACCATGCTTGCTGGCAATATAGGCGCTTTTAAACTCGCTGGCAACCAAGCCATGTGCGGAGGCAATATTTATAATGCGGCCAAATTTTTTCTCTTTCATACTTTTCCACACGGCTTTTGTTAGATGAAAAGCAGAAGTAAGATTAATGGCAATAATGGCATCCCATTTATCTTCCGGAAAATCTTCAACGGCAGATACGTGTTGAATGCCTGCATTGTTAACAAGCACGTCAATAGAACCGAATTGTTCTAATCCTTTTTTTACCATACTTCTCAGTTCTTCCGGCTTCAGCATATTAGCTCCGTCAAATATTGTTTTAATGCCATACTCCTTTGCAACCTGTTCGGCAATTTCCGGGCCATTGGCTTCTAGTCCGTTAAAAATAATGTTAAACTTACCTGTTTTGGCAAATTCTTTGGCAATGCCTAAGCCTATACCGCTGGTGCTTCCTGTAATTAAAACTGTTTTCATATAAACGATTTTCTGCCTAAGTTACTAAAATAGAATTCGGATGAGTTGTAAAATAGCGTTTTTTTTAAATTACTTAACAATGAGTGGTTATTAAACGGTGTTTTAAACTGTACTTTTGATTAAAATTAGGAATGTATGTCTACTATAATTCATCGTTCAAACACCAGAGGTTTTGCAGATTTGGGCTGGTTAAAAACAAATCACACGTTCAGTTTTGGTTCGTATTTTAACCCTGAGCGTATACAGTTTGGTGCTTTACGTGTATTAAACGACGATGAAGTTGCGCCCGGAATGGGTTTTGGAACTCATCCACATAAAAACATGGAAATAATTTCCATTCCTCTGGAAGGAGAATTGGAGCACAGAGACAGCATGGGGAATGTTCAGGTAATAAAAACCGGAGATGTTCAGGTGATGAGTGCGGGCTCGGGGATTGAGCACAGTGAGTATAATCGTAGGAATGACGTACCCGTAAAATTTTTACAAATATGGATATTGCCTGACAAGAAAGGGGTGGAGCCAAGATATGCCCAAATGAATATTTCAGATTATTACGAGTTGAATAAGCTTACCTGTATAATTTCTCCTGAATCAGAAAAGCGAGGCTTATGGATTCACCAAAACGCCTATATGTATATAGGTACTTTTGAGAAAGAAAAAGAGTTTACCTATGAGTCAAAAGGGAATAACAGGGGCATATATCTTTTTGTTATATCGGGAAAAGTTTGGGTACATGAAACAGTGTTGGATAGTCGAGACGGTATGGGGGTGGAAGAAAAGAGCAAAATACCTTTTAAAAGCCTTTCAGATAATACAAGGTTATTGTTGATAGATGTTCCGATGCCGGTTTGATGTTGCAGATTAATAAGCGCGAATATTTTTCCCTTCCATAAAATTTACAAAAGCTCGGTTACTTACCTGAATCCCCCCGGGAGTTGGATAATTTCCCGTAAAATACCAGTCGCCGGTATGATTAGGGCAGGCTTGATGAAGGCCTTCTATACTTTGGTAAATTATTTGCAAGTTGGCCTGTAAATTTTTAGGTTTAATAAGTTGAGCTATTTTCTTTGAGATTTGCTCTGCGCTGTATTTGTCATAAAGTTCTTTTACTACATTTAGTTGTTCTTCTTTGGGCTTTTTGAGTTCTTCCAGCGCTTTTTTGTAGGTGGCTTCAATATACTTTTCCTGCCTGTCTTCTTTCAGTAGGGCTATACAGGCTTCAAACGCAACAAATTTGCTTAGTACGGCCATATCTATACCATAGCAATCGGGATACCGAATTTGGGGGGCGGAACTTACTACAATAATTTTTTTTGGTTTAAGTCTGTCTAGTATATTGAGTATGCTTTTTTTCAGGGTAGTTCCTCGAACAATGCTATCGTCGAGTACAACTAAATTATCAATATTTTCATTGACTGTTTTGTACGTGATATCGTATACTAAATTTACCAGACTATCGCGTGTTTCGTCGGCTGTTATAAATGTTCGTTGCTTGGCGTCTTTTAAAATTACCTTGTGAATTCTTGGGCTAACATTAAGTATTTCGAAGATTTCTTCTTCGCGAAGATTATTGCTAAGCGCCTGCAATTTTTGGGCTTTAATTTTATTGCAGTAATTGTGCAGTCCTTCAATTAATCCGCCAAAAGCTATTTCGGCGGTGTTAGGTATATAACTGAAAACAGTGTTTTGAAGATCATAATCTACTGCTTCCAAAACGGAATTTACCAGATTTTTGCCCAATGCTTTTCGTTCATTGTATATATCGGCGTCGTTCCCCCTACTGAAATAAATCCTTTCAAAGGAACAAGATTTTCTTTCTAAGGCAGGAATAATTTCTTCTTCTCTAATATTTCCGTTCTTTTTTATAATTACGGCATGTCCGGGCTTAATCTCATTAATATTCTCAAAAGGCACATTAAACACGGTTTGTATAACAGGTCGCTCGCTTGCAATTACCGCAACCTCATCGTCTTGATAGTAAAAGGCAGGGCGTATCCCATTAGGGTCTCTGAGAACAAAAGCATCTCCATGTCCGATGAGTCCGCACATTACATATCCTCCATCCCATCGTTTGCTGCTTTCTTTAAGGATGGAGGCAACATCTAAATCGCGCTGAATAAGCTTACTTATTTCTTCGTTATTGTCGGTTTGTTCTTTAAAGATTCTGAATAGCCTATCGTTTTCTTTGTCTAAAAAGTGTCCTATTTTTTCCAGTACGGTTACTGTATCCGCCTTTTCTCTAGGGTGTTGTCCTAATTCTACCAAATGTTGAAATAGTTCATCTACATTCGTCAGGTTAAAATTTCCGGCGATAACCAAGTTTCGGCTTTTCCAATTATTTTGTTTACGGAAGGGGTGGCAACTGTGAATAGTATTTTTTCCGAAAGTACCGTATCGAAGATGCCCCAGAATTAGTTCTCCTAAAAAGGGGATGTTGGCTTTTTGCCAATCGGCACTTTTGTATTCATCCGGATTTTTTTGTTGTGCTTGTACAAATAGGTCATTTATTTGAGAAAATATATCCTGAACGGCTTTGTTTTCAATTGATCGGAGTCGGTCTATGTAACCATTTCCTGGTTCGGTATCAATTTTTACGGTAGCAACACCTGCACCATCCTGCCCTCGGTTAATCATTTTCTCCATGAGCTGATACATTTTGTGGAGGCCATAACGGGCAGATCCGTATTTTTCCTTATAGTAGCCATGAGGTTTTAGTAAACGGATAAGGGCAACACCACATTCGTGTTTTATTAATTCGCTCATAGTTTAGGCCTACAAATGTACAGGTATTTTCAGCAAGTTAACAGGGGATATTTAACAATTTCGAAACCTTTCTATAATTTCTTTGAGTAAACCGTTTTTTTTCGCTAAATTTGGCTAATTGTATCTTTAAAAATTTTATGCGTATGCAAAAATTTAATGGAGTTTATTTGATTGTATTGCAGGTACTTTTGTGCTCTTATTTCAAATCATTTTCTCAGTCGGGTTTTCCAATAGCACTTAACGAATATCAGGCAACAAACACCAGCAACTTTATCGTAGACAATTACAATGAACCCAGTGATTGGGTGGAGTTGTATAATGCGCATACGGCCAGTGTTAATTTGGGCGGTTATTATTTGAGTAATGACAGGATGAATTTGTTTAAATGGAGAATACCAAACACCTGTACCATGTCAGTTGGGGCCTATCAGGTTTTTTGGCTTTCGGGGCGTGATGAATCAAAGTTGCAGGGTGGTCAGTGGCATTATCATACAAATTTTAAGTTGGATCAATGCAAAGGCCAATGGTTGATTTTAACGGCTCCAAATGGCGTTGTAAGGGATTCCATAGCTATTCAAAAAACGCAGGAAAACCACACAAGAGGCCGTTTAATGGGAGATTACAGCACTATAGGTATTGGTGGATGGAGAGTTTACACAGCACCCACTTTTTCGGCGGTAAATAACCAGCAACCTTTTATTGAGTACTGCCCTATGCCTAATTTTTCCGAACCCCCCGGCTTAGGCGTAATTACTTCGCCTACCATGACCATTTTTAATTACTTTATAGGTGACTCCATTGATTTGGGATGTTATGAAGTTTGGTTTACAACAGACGGATCATATCCTTACCCGAACGCTGTTAACCCATGGGGGCCCCAGAATCCTAACGCACTCCAATACATAGATCCTGTAACACCGCTAATAGTTCCTCCTACGCAAAATACGGTTATGCGTGTAGTTTGTTATCCTAAGTACACCATGCCTCCCGTGGCTCCTACATATTGCCAAATGAATTACTTGCCAAGTTTTTGCCAAACCAATACCTACTTTGTTGAGCCGGGGACTCTGGAGGTTGACTATAATAAAAAGTTTGGAATATTAGCACTTACCATGGAACCCGAGGCAGCAAACCCTATCCCCTCATGGTTCGCCGTGGGAACACCCCCAACCACGGTTCATGCAGAGTATTTTGAGTTTAAGTCTAATGACCCCAAAAGATTTGTTTTGGAAGGGTATAGCCAAATTTCAAAGCCGGTTCATGAATCATGGCTTGCTTTTCAGCGTGGCTTTGAGATAACCATGGACGACAGGAGAGGTTTTGGTTGTGACTTTGAGACGCAAATATTCAACGTGCCCGAATTGGGAGTAAGTACCAGAACATATTTTCCCAAGTTGCACGTTTATGCCGGGGATTATGAGGCACACTCCGGTTCTACCGGTTTACCTGCCGGTGCCTCTGAAGGTACCGGAATCAGGGACTTATTTGTGCAGACGCTCGCTGCTAAGCACAATATTGACGTAAACCCCATGCATTATAAACCGGTGGCATTATTCATAAATGCCAAATACTGGGGTACCTACAATTTGAAAGAGGTTTACGATGAAGAGTATGAGGTTTTTTACAACAAACAACCTAAGAAAGATTTATCCATGCTTTACTTTCACGATGGTTCGCAAGGTGCCATAGTCAGTTCCACGGTTACTAACAATTGGTACACCGGCCAACCGTCTATAGATACCTATAGTTTTGTTAATCATTATTCCTTTGCAACGGTTAATCCTACAGTTGTTTCCGGTCCTTATAATATTCTAAAAAACAGGCTGCATATCCCTAACTTTATTGATTGGAATATTACGAACAGTTTCTTTCAAAATCCAAACATTTACTATTACAACATTGCTATGGCCAAAGGAACCAATCCTCACAACGGTGGTAACAAATGGCGCCATTATATTTGGAATATTCCATCAGCTCTTCAATTTACCGCAATTTCCTTGCCTAACAAGGCCCCTCTGAATACATTCAGCACCTCTCCCTGTGCGATAGCTCAGCCCAGTTATCCTATTACGCCTGATTTTTATAATGGGCAAGGAATTATTTTTCACAAGTTGATGAATGTGAATGGGGGTAATGCGGAGTTCAGACAGAATTACCTAATGCGTTATCAGGATTTATTAAACAGTGCCTTTAGTTGTGAAGAACTTTTGAAACATTGGGAGACTATTTATGATTTGTACAAAGATGAAATGAAGAAACACGAGGATCCCGGAACCGCTCCTAACGGTAGTCCTTTCTCTATCATGCAGCCTGAACCAAACTGGGATACCAATATGGCTGTTTTAAAACGTGCAATTAGTAAGAGGTGTAAATTTATGGAGGATGCTTTTTCTAAATCCACAGCATGTTATGGTTTAGTAGGTCCGTATAATATTTCTGTTGATGTTCGCCCTGAAGGTGCAGGAATGGTTAAACTTAACAGCGTGTGGCTACCGTATTATAAATGGAATGGGAAGTATTTTAAGGGGCCAATATCGTTCATTGCCAAGCCCATTGACTCTACATTTACATTTTCTCATTGGGAAATTAAAAATCACCCCGAGAGGAACGGAAGGCCTCTTAGCTTGGATTCCATAGGTATAGATTTTAGCCAACCCATGGGAGATGAAATTGTAGCAGTTTTTACTGACCGAAAAAAAGAGGCAGCCATTCCCACCGGATTCTCGCCTAACGGAGATGGAATAAACGACAAGTTTGGTATTTTGGGAAGCGGAAGATACTCACGGAATTTTGAGATGGTAATATGGAATAGGTGGGGACAAGAGGTTTACCGAAGCAATGATCCTGAGCAGGGATGGGATGGAAATTTTAATGGATCGCAGGCACCTCCCGGAGTTTATGCATACTACATTCAGTTCAAGAATGTGTTTGATGAGTTAAAGGTTTACAAAGGAAATGTAACGTTAGTCAGATAAAAAATTAAAGTTATTCTATGAGAAATATCTATCGTTGTTTTTTAGTAGCGCTGCTTTCGGGCTTTTCATTTCATTTTTCTGCCCAGGACGTTCACTTCTCTATGTTTAGTGAAACCCCTATGCTTATAAATCCCGCTAATACCGGTTTTTTCAATGGCTATTTCAGAGCCAATGTTAATTACAGAAACCAGTGGCAATCTATGGGAAAAGCTTTCCAAACCATGAATTTGAATGTAGACGCAGGATTGTTTAAAAGCCGTAAAAGAAAGGCTTTTCTTGGTTTAGGTATGGTAATTTTCCATGACGTAGCAGGGGCAGCCCGGTTCAGTAAAACTAATGCCTTGGTGAATTTGAGCGGGATAGTTAAGCTAAGTAAAAAATCGGTTCTGAGTGCCGGCATATACGGTGGAGCAGTAGGAAATAATGCAAATTACAACAAGCTAACTTGGGCAAGTCAATTTGATGGTAACGAGTTTGTGGCTGATGCTGATAATGGAGAACGCTTTAACTATCGCTCATTTGCAACAACGGATTTTGGTACCGGCTTGGCCTACGAATACTCTACTGTTAAAACCGATCAAGACCATGATGATTTTACCCGTTTCAGAATAGGTGTTGCCGCTTACCATTTTAACAGACCCAAGCAGGAAATGTCTGCAGGCTCCTCGTATCGTTTGCCCATTCGCTGGGTTGGTTCATTCCTTTCCCATTTTGATTTTGAAGATACGCGTTATACCATTACCCCTACCTTCATTGTAATGCGTCAGGGTGAAAAAGACAAAACCATTCCGCAAGACTATCAGTTACGCGGAGCCTTTCAATTGTATGGAGGAAGTTATCTTAAAGTTAGGTTAGCAACCGGTACTAAGGTTACCGGTGAAAAAACAAGAACATCTCTAGGATTTGGTTTGTTTTATCGCTCCAAAGATGCGCTTATTCCTTCCTTCCTGTATGAAACCGGTGATTACGGTATTGGACTTTCTTATGACGTTAATATTTCAGGATACCGTGCCGTAAGCCGCTATATGGGAGGTTTTGAAATTTGTTTACGATATAACAGGCTTGCTAATTCCTTGTTTGATGCACGGAGTGAATACCACTAGTAAGTTATATACAACCGGCTGAAAAAGTACCCGTATCATAAGCTTGTTTTTAGATTAACTTAGTTGTATTCTTTGTATGAGTAAGAGAAAGTCCACTTTTGTTATTGTTTCTATTTTGCTGCTGCTGGCCATAAGTGCAGTTTTGGTATTTAAGAAAAAGGGAAAACCAAGTACCCTGAATGAAGAGGCAAGGAATTTTAGTTATAAAGACACAGCCGCCATCACCAAAATATTTTTGGCCGATAAAAACGGAAGACAATGCACCGTTGAACGAACTAATAAAGGCTGGTATGTAAACAATAAATTTTTGGTTCGTTCAGACGCTATTATTACATTGTTAGAAACCATCAAACATGTAGAAGTTAAAAGACCTGTAGCTAAACCGGCAAGAGAGTTAACGATTAAACTGCTGGCGTCTCACGCCATTAAAGTAGAAATTTATGCCGGCAAAAAACTCGTAAAGCAATACTATGTGGGGCACGAAACAGAAGACGGCGAAGGAACCCATATGTTGCTTACGGATATTTCTTCAGGAGAAAACTATGACGAACCCTTTGTAGTATTTCTCCCGGGTTTTACAGGCTTTTTGAACACCCGGTATATCGTGGAGGAAAAACATTGGCGAGCCTTATCGGTTATGAATTTTACTCCACGTGATATGAAAAGCATTCAATACATTAACCACCTTTTTCCTGATTCTTCCTTTACCATTGATATACTCGATACAAAGAATTTTTGGCTAAAAGACAGTAAGCAAAATGTGTTACCTTTTGCCGAAATAAATATGAAGCAATATTTAGCCTATTTTCAAAACTTGAATGCCGAAGCAATATTTACATCAACCGATAAAAAAGTAGCTGATTCTCTGGCCACACAGGCAAAACCCTTTTCGAGTTTTGTTATTACAGACATAAACAACTATCCACACCGTTTTGATTTTTATTATAAGTTTCCTCCGGTGTATAAAAATGCCGAATATGGAGTAAAGTATAAATATGATCCTGATAGATTTTATGTAAACTTTGATGACAAAAAAGAGTGGGCACTTATTCAATACTATGTATTTGGAAAATTATTTGTGTCAACCGCTTATTTCCCCGAAAAGCAAACTGTTAAAAAATAGCTTATAACTCACCGTTCATATAGGGTCTATTTTTTGCCGTATCTTTAATTTTGTTAGCTAAAACTTTTGAGTATGAATTTTGTAGTTTCTGCGTCTGTATTGCTTAAGCACCTAAAGGCTATTAGTGGAGTATTAAGTACTAACAATACAGTGCCTATTTTAGACTGTTTTCTGTTTGAATTAGAAAAGGGGCAGTTGACAGTTTCTGCAAGTGATTTAGAAACAGCCATAACTACTACTCTTAAAGTAGAAACCAACACAAACGGTCTTATAGCCATACCTGCAAAAACCCTTATTGAAACGCTCTCTAATTTACCGGAGCAACCTGTTTCTTTTGTAATTGATAAAACGAAGTTTACTACTAAAATTAAAACAGAGAATGGGGATTACAGTATTAGTAGTCACAATGGAGAGGATTTCCCCAAAATGAATAAGGTAGACGCGGAAAGTTCCATCATCATAAAAAGCGACATACTGGCATCTGCCATCAATAAAACAATTTTTGCCACGGGTAACGATGATTTAAGGCCGGTAATGAATGGAGTTTACTGTCAGTTTAGTGAAAGTAGTTCTATATTTGTAGCAACAGATGCTCATAAATTGGTTCGCTACACCCGAAACGATGCAAAAGCCGGTACATCCGCTTCGTTCATTTTACCCAAAAAACCACTGAACGTACTTAAAAATTTGCTGGCCGGTGTTGATGATGCCGTAAAAGTAGAATTTAATAAAACCAACGCACTCTTCAGCTTTGCCAACATTAACCTTATATGCAGGCTGATAGACGGAAAATATCCCAATTACGAAGCCGTTATACCAAAACAAAATCCCAATAAACTAACGGTAGATCGTTCCTCCTTTTTGGGGGCACTAAAAAGGGTTAGCGTGTTCTCAAGTAAAGCAACCAATCAAATACGTATTAAAATTGCCGGAAGCCAGTTATCTATTAATGCCGAAGATATAGATTTTGCCAACGAGGGTCACGAAACGCTTACCTGTACCTATGTTGGAGAAGATATGGAAATAGGTTTTAATTCTCGCTTTTTGATTGAGATGGTAGGTAATATGGATTGCGATGAGATTATTTTGGAAATGAGTGCTCCAAACAGAGCCGGAATAATTTTGCCAAGTAACAAGGCAAATCCATCTGAAGATTTGCTTATGTTGGTAATGCCGGTTATGCTTAATAATTAGGATTATTTGTCTTGAAAAAGCAACTAACTGTACTACTCTTTTTTATTTCCTTAGTTGTTGTGTCGCAATCCGGCATAACAATATCCGATAGTATTGTGTCGGGTTCCATTTATCGTAAGTTCAGGCTTTATATACCAACTTCTTACACGAATCCTTCTGTACCTGTTCCTTTATTGTTTAATCTTCATGGTTATGGTTCAAATGCAACACAACAACAGGTTTATGGAAATTTTATGCCGGTAGCCGATACGGCTCGTTTTTTAATTGTGCATCCGGAGGGAACGGCCCCTTTGGGCAGTCAGTATTTTAATGCGGGATTTGGCCCCGGAGTGAATGATGTTTTGTTTATGAGTGACTTAATAGATTCATTAAAGCTGTCGTATAACATTGATGAAGATAGAGTGTATAGTTGTGGCATGAGTAATGGTGGAATTATGAGTTATTATTTGGCTTGTCTTTCTCCAAACCGTTTTGCGGCCATTGCTTCCGTAACAGGCAGTATGCTTAACGCCTGGTTTAATCTTTCACCGAACCGTCCGTTTCCGGTTATGCAAATACACGGTACCAACGATGCCACCGTTCCGTACGCCGGAAATGCAAATTTTGTACATGTAGACTCGATGGTAAAAAAATGGGTGCAACATAATCAGTGTAACACATCTCCAATTACATACTCCGTTCCTGACATTGTTCCGGGAGATGGAGCTACAGCTTTGCATTATCGATATACCGGGGGGCAAAACGGGGCCGAGGTAGAATTTTATAAGGTGATAAACGGTGCTCATACATGGCCCGGAGCATCTATTCCCATAGGCATAACCTGTATGGATTTTAATGCTTCCTACGAAATATGGAGGTTTTTTAGCAAATACAAAAAAACACAACTGATAACAAATACCAATGATGATATATTAAACAAATATCAAAAAATAGTTTTATACCCCAATCCTGCCCGTCAGGAAGTTTGGCTGAAACACGAATTAGAAAACTCGCCTACTATAGAATTAATAAACCAAATGGGGCAATTGGTAAAATGTGATATAACCTATTATAAAGAAACTGTTTCTATAAACATGCAAAACCTTTCTACGGGCGTTTATTTTATAAAAATATTTGACGAAAATCGAGAATTAACGTTTAGAAAAATTGTGAAACAATAAGTAACTATATAAGTTACACCAGAATATCTTCTATTGAGAGGGAAGTTCTTTTAACGGGTTGTTGTGATAAAAAACAAAGTCAGTGATACCATTCGTAATCATAACATAAGGAACCTGTAAAACCAAATTGTATCGTAAGGCTTGTTCTAAAACATCCGAATTCATTGTAACGTGTGGCGCTTTGCATTCAATGATGATGTGAGGTGACATAAACTTATCATAAACAACAACGTCGTATCGTTTTTTGGCGCCGTTTAAATCAATTTCTTTCTCCACTGATATAAGCGAAGGGGAATAGCCTTTAACAGAAGAAAGATAACATACAACATGTTGTCTTACCCACTCTTCGGGAGTTAATAACAGCCATTTTTTTCTAATGGTATCAAAAAACTCAATTTGGTCATCATTTTTTTTTCTGAGCCGGAGTTTTGGAAGCGGATATTTTAAATCAGGAAACAAAATCAGTTAATTTTTGATACCTTTACTTGTAATTGCAAAGCTAAGACAGCTTTTATGAAGACAAAAGAAGAAATTGTAAACAATTGGCTTCCTCGATACACCGGTTTAAAATTAGAGGAGTTTGGCCAGTACATTTTATTGGTTAATTTCAATCATTATATAGAGTTATTTGCTCAGCAGTATCAAGTTTCTATCAGAGGGACTGACAGACCCATGCGAAGCGCAACAGCACAAAATATTACCATTATTAATTTTGGAATTGGCAGTGCAGGCGCAGCAACGATTATGGATTTGCTAAGTGCCATAAAACCCAAAGCCGTTTTGTTTTTAGGTAAATGCGGCGGTTTAAAAAAGAAGAATCAGATAGGTGATCTTATTTTGCCTATTGCCGCAATAAGAGGGGAGGGTGCCAGCAATGATTATTTTCCGCCGGAGGTTCCGGCCTTACCGGCTTTCAGCTTGCAGAAAGCCATATCTTATACTATTAGGCTCTCTAATCTTGACTACTGGACAGGAACCGTGTACACTACCAACAGAAGGGTTTGGGAGCATGATAGTAAATTTAAAGAATATCTGCGTAGCATCCGCGCCATGGCTATAGACATGGAAACAGCAACTATTTTTAGTGTAGGTTTTTTTAACGAAATACCTACCGGAGCTCTTTTATTAGTTACCGATCAGCCAATGATTCCGGAAGGTGTGAAAACGGAAAATAGCGATAAATCAGTTACCGACAAGTTCGTTTATCAGCATTTACAAATTGGAGTGCAGGCACTTCAAGAACTTCAAAATAAAGGTATATCCGTAAAACATCTTCGTTTTGAATAAGAAGGAATTGTATATCAATCCTAGTTATTACGTAGAGGGCATTTTACGTAACGATAGAGCCGTATTAAGCAGGGCAATTACATTGGTTGAATCAACCAATATAGCTCATCGTGATGTGGCTAATAAAGTTTTGGACGCATTGATAAGCAAAACCGGAAATTCTTTTCGCTTAGCTGTTACGGGTGTTCCGGGTGTTGGAAAAAGTACATTTATAGAATCCTTTGGAAAAGAGCTGCTGAAAAATAAACATCGTGTTGCTGTTCTTGCTATAGATCCCAGTAGTAATTTGAGTAAGGGAAGCATCTTGGGAGATAAGACACGAATGACATCTCTGGCATCCGAGCCCAATGTTTACATCAGGCCAAGCCCCAGTTCAGGCAATTTGGGTGGTGTGGCCCGAGCCACCTACGAAACCATTTTGTTATGCGAAGCAGCCGGTTATGATTTTATTTTGGTGGAAACTGTGGGTGTTGGCCAAAGTGAAGTAGCAGTAAGCAGTATGACAGACTTTTTTTTATTGTTAATGCTTGCCGGAGCCGGCGATGATTTGCAGGGGATTAAGCGAGGAATAATGGAAATGGCAGATGCCATTGCTATTACTAAAGCCGATGGAAGTAATGTAAGTGCGGCTAACGTGGCAAAGGCTCAATATGCCAATGCCGTTCATTTTTTACCGCCTAAAGAAAATGGTTGGATATGCCCCGTTGAAGTATGTTCCAGCTTAACAGGTTTTGGAATGGAAGTTCTGTATCAAACAATACAGAAATTTAAAAGACATAATGAACTGAATGGTTATTTAAAACAGAATAGAAAAAGACAGCAAATAAATATTCTAACAGATATTTTGAACCAGGAAATAATTAATCGATATTATACAGAATTCAATATCAAACAGAAACTAAACGAGTTGGAATCGAAAGAAACGATAAACCCCTTTGCGGAGGCAGTTAAACTATTGAATAAATAAACTAAAACAATTTAAGACACCCTCGTTAACTTTTTGGAAACAAAACCTGATTGAGTTTTTTGTAAATTGCTACTTTATTTCTAAAGAGTATGAAGAAAATATTCTACGCGTTGTTATTCTTTACGGCCAATGTTTTATTGGCCAATACTACTTTTCCCGAGAATCCTTATGTTGGATATTTTGCAAAAGCATATACTATGCATCCAAAATTACCCAGAGGCGTTTTGGAAGCTGTTGCTTTTTCCCAATCTCGGTTTCAACATATTTATCCCGGAGATAACAGTTGTATAGGATATCCCCAAACTCATGGTGTATTTGGTTTAGTGGCAGATGGCAAGAGTTATTTCAGAAACAATTTGCAATTGGTAGCCTCTTTATCTCACCACTCGGTAGAAAATATTCGTACCAATCCGGAAATTCACATACTTTCCTACGCCTATGCATTTAGTGTATTACAAGAAAAATATCAGGCGTATGGAAACAACCTGAAAGAGTATATTCCACTGTTTATTGAATTGAGTGAATTGCCTTTGGCCAATGATGTTCAGAATGATTTTGCCTTAAACTGCCATCTCTATCAGCTTCTATGGTTTTTATCAAATGCAGACGCCGCATTGGTTTACGGATTCCCTCTTTACAACGTTAACTTCGAGGAAATATTTGGGGACAATTATCATGTACTCTCCGCTAAGTCTATTCGTTTTACTAATGAGAATCACATACTAAGTGGTAAGCATCAATATGCTCCGTCAAACTTGTCTTCTTTACTTTCCCCTGATTATCCTCCGGCACTATGGAATCCGGCGGCTTCCTGCAATTACAGTTCCAGAAATGGCACACAAATCAGTGCTGTGGCTATACATTTTGTTCAGGGAACTTATGCGGGATGTATTTCCTGGTTTAAAAATTGTTCGGCCAGCGCTTCGGCCCATTACGTGCTTCGTAGTTCAGACGGACAAGTTACCCAAATGGTACTGGAAGCTGATAAGGCTTGGCATGTAGCTTCCGAAAATCCATATACGGTGGGGCTGGAGCATGAGGGTTATATCAATAACATATCTTGGTTTACTGATGCCATGTATAATTCTTCTGCTGCGTTAACTAAAGATATTTGTGCAGATAACAATATTAACCCCCTCCGAACTTATTACGGTCCGTCTTGCAGTGGTTCATCTCCTCAATGCCAACTAGGGAATTGTATAAAAGTAAAAGGACATCAACATTATGCTAATCAAACGCATACCGATCCGGGGCCTAATTGGAATTGGGGAAGATATTATAAATTAATAAATAATACTTATACGGCTACTACATACACGGCATTAAGCGGGAATTTTTATGACAGTGGGGGACCCTCCGGTAACTATGCCAACGATGAGAGAAAGTTTTGGCTATTTACCAATCCCAATGCAGCTAATATAGCTTTGAATTTTACCAGTTTTAATACGGAGCTTAATTATGACTACCTTTTTATTTATGACGGAGGTAAACACAACTCCCCGCTTTATGCTCAGTACAATGGAACAGTAACTCCCCCTCCCGTTATGATTAATAACGATAGTATGTTGGTTGAATTCAGAAGTGATTGTGCTACGGTTGCTTCGGGATGGGCGGCAAATTATTCTATAACGGTAAATACTACTACGGTAGGAGATATTACACCTCCGGTAAGTCAGGTATACAGCAATTTCCCCTGGAAAACAAGCGCTTTTACGGCAACCTTGGTTGATCAGGATAATACCGGCGGAAGCGGTGTTGAAAAAGGATATTTCCAATTGATAGATTTTAACGGAACAGAGTGGAGAGCAAACCATCAAAAAGGTTTTTTAATAGACCATTTTGATCAGGCAATTCATCCGGAATGGACTATTAAAACCGGAAACTGGAGCATTATGAACAATGCCTTGGTACAAATAGACCAGGCATCACCGGCATCAGCCAATACTAACATATATGCGGCAGTTAACCAAACACTAGCTACTCGCTACATGTATCATTATTATGCTAAAATAGAAGGAAGCGGAAATAACCGCAGAGCCGGTTTCCACTTTTTTAGTGATAATGCCGATAGCAGTAATAGAAACAATAGCTATTTCGTTTGGTTCAGGTTGGATGATCAAAAAATTCAAATTTACAAAGTCACTAACAATGTGTTTGGTTCTCCTGTTCTTGATCAAGCACTTGCTTTTAATGCAGGACAATGGTATGATGTAAAAGTAACCTTTGACAGAGTAAGCGGAAGAATAAACGTTTATTTGAATAATAAGTATATTGCAGGTTGGACAGACACAAGCCCTCATTTGAATGGAAGATACGTTTCATTCAGGAGTGCTAATTGTGTGTATACGATTGATGAACTGAGAGTATATAGATCGAGAGGAAATACAGCTTCCGTTACTTTGGGAAGTTCCATGGCTTTTGATTTAAGATACCAAAACCCAAATCCCACACAGTTTGCAGGAAGAATTAATTCGCTTTGTCAGGATAGTGCCGGAAATGTTTCTTCTGTTGCATTTCAGGATTTGAATATAGACTGGACACCTCCTACAAATTTAGTATTCGTTAATGATGGTAGCGCTGCAGATATACAGACAATAAACACAACACATTCGTTAAGTGCTAATTGGTCAACGAGCAACGATCCAAACTCCGGAATTGTTCGTTATTGGTATAGTATTGGCACGGCTCCAGGTAGTACAAATACTTTAGCCTGGACTAGTAATTGGGGAAGTACTTCTGTTACGGTACAAAACCTAACACTTACTCAGGGCACCGTATACTACTTTAATGTAATGGCTGAAAATGGAGCAGGTTTATACAGCCCTGTTTTAAGTAGTAACGGACAGAAAGTAGACAGTACGTATGCTATTGGAGTGGAAGAATACCAAAAACTAATTAATGAAATAAGGATATATCCTAACCCGGCGGTTAATGAGATAGAGTTGGTTTGCGAAAAATATAATGCTTCAGCAAACATTATTATCAACAATAGTTTAGGTCAATTAATTAATGAACGGGAAATTACTTTTAAGAACGGAAAAGCCAAGTTAAATTTAGATTTACCCGAAGGGACTTATTTCATTATTCTGCAGATTGGAAAAGAGAATTTGCCGACGTATAAATTAATTGTGTTGCCTCATTAACAGGCTCTTTCTATGCCATAATGATATTATTAGGGCTAAGCTCAATAATATAAGAGGTTCCTTTTTTATGCGTACTTTCCAGTTCTAACTTTGCTCCTATGTCCTTCGCTCTGGCTTTGATATTTTGGATGCCGAATCCGTCGGTTGATTTGTTTAAGTCCATTCCCTTTCCGTTGTCTGAAAGTTCCAAAACAAAAACAGATTTTTTGAAACAGCTAATTATAAACAGTTTTGCGTTGGAGTACTTTGCTGCATTATTGATTATTTCTTGTGTTATTCGAAAAAGTTGTAGCGTAGCTTCCGGTTTCAGGTAAAAATCAGAATTCCCAACAGAAAAATTAACTTGAATATTAACAGGTTTAAGTACACGTTCGGCAAACTCATGTACCTTTGATGCAAATTTTTGACTCGAAATTTTTTCTTCGCTTACTGTCCATATAGTGTCTCTCATTAAAGAAGAGGCTTTTCTTACTTGGTCAGAAATCTGATCGAGTTCGCTTTTTTCGGCTTTATTTTCGGTGGCGTAAGCCTTTACATCTATTAGTGAGCTGATAACGGTTAATTCGGCACCTAAATTATCGTGCAAGTCTCTGGCTATTCTTGAGCGTTCGTTCTGTAAACTTTGCTGAAGAGATAGTTCTGCGTTTCTTCTTTCCGCCTTTCGTTTATAAAGAAATACCAGTAGCGATAACAATAAAACCACTGTTACAAGTATGCTTGCAAGTAAATAATTGTTTTTTTGTGAAAGTGCTGCTTGCTTTTGAATAATAGTATTTTCCTGATTAAGTATGGTAAGTTCTTTTTCTTTTAGATTGTATTGGGTTTGCAATTTGCTTAGTTGGTTTTGTGTTTCTTCGTTATATATACTGTCGTTAATGGCTACGTAATTTTCTAGAAACTCGTTTGCTTTTTTATAGTCTTCTTTTTGAGTATATAACTCGTAAAGCGAATGGTATATAAGTTTTTGCCAGAGTAATATTTTTGCTTCTCTTGCGTAAAGCAACGCTTTATTAAGATATTCCAACGCTAAATCATATCGTTTTAAATCTCCATAGCAATTTCCGATATTATGGTATATGATGGCCATTCCGTTTAGCGAGCCAAGTTGTTCATATATATCTTTTGCTTTTAGGTAATAATTTAATCCTTCTTGAAGATTGCCCATGGCACGCTCTGCTACCCCCATAGCTTGATAAATTTGGGATAAAAATTCTTTTCGGCTATACTTTATACAAATCGGAATAATTTCTTTATATACTTTTAGGGCTTCCTTCGGCTGTCCGGTTTTATTGAAAATTACTCCGTAATTACATTGAGCGGAAACATAGCCATCGTAGTCTTTTAGTTCTAAACTTGTTTCAGCAGATTGTTTGTACATCTCTCCGGCTTCTTTAAGTTGGTTATTGCGCTCATAAATGGAGCCTATATTATTGAGTAATTTAGCTGCATCGGCTTTCGAATTGCTTTTTCGGAAGAGTTCTAAGGCACTTAAATTTTTTTCAAGCGATTCATCGTATTTGCCTTGTTCATATAATCCGTTTGCTACTTTACTCAAACTGGCTCCGGCATCTCGCCATAGTTTATTGGCCATACGCACTTTATAAGCTTGCTCGGCTAAATAAATACAACTATCATAATTTCCCTTTAAATAGTAACTTAATGCCAAATCGTTTTGGCAAGAAGCGATAAAAACCGGCTCATTAATCTCATAGGCCATTTGAAGAGCTTTGTTTCCGTATAACAAAGCTGTATTTACATCGTTAAAACTTAGCGAATAGCAAATATCTATAAGTGCTTGAGCTTTTTCTTTACCTTTCAATCGAGGCAAAAGATTAATCAGAGAATCGGTGTTTTGCGCCTGCGTAACATGATGAATGCATAGCAAATGAAGAAGTAACAAAAGATAAATTATTTTGAGGCGCTTGAGCAAGTTGCAAAGATAAAGATTTATAGCAAACCTTCTCGTTGGGCTTTATTTACTGCTTCTATTTTGCTGTGTACATTTAGTTTTTTATACACATTTTCTAAATGTTTTCTTACGGTGCCGTAACTTATTCCGGCAATATCGGCTACCTGCTCGTAGCTTTTACCTTTTGCAATAAGTTCCAACATTTCGAGTTCGCGAGAAGTAAGCGGGCTATTTTCGTTTATCTCTTTTTTGCTTTGAGGAGGACCATTTCTAACCAAATCTAGGGCTTTCATGGCCATGGCAGGGCTCATAGCACTGCCTCCTTCCATTGTTTCAAAAATGGCTCTGTGTAATTTTTCGGGTTTTTCGTCTTTTAATAAATATCCTTTAGCTCCTGCACAAATAGCTCTGAAGAGATTGTGTTCATCATCAAACACCGTACACATTAAAATGCGTGATTTTGGAAATTCCGACAATATTTTTTCTGTTGCTTCAATTCCGCTCATTTCGGGCATTTCAATATCCATAACAATAACGTCTACCTCCAGTCCTTGTCTCATGGCATGCAAAACTTCTCTTCCGGTTGTGAATTCACTAACAACTTTCATATCTGCAGAAAGATTGATTTTATTCACCACAGTTTTTCTTACTGCCTTTATGTCGTCAACAACAGCTATTTTAAGCATTTTCACAGTTTCGAAGTTACAAATTACTTTTTCAATATGGTAAATTCTACTCGTCGGTTAATGCCTCTTCCCTCTTCGGTATTATTATCGGCAACGGGTTTGGTTTTTCCAAAACCATCGGAACTTAACCGAGAAG
>CAZPEC010000014.1:0-21155 GCA_964585565.1 uncultured Akkermansia sp.
TAAAATTAAATTCTTCAGGGGTAATTCAATGGGTTTCACGATATAATTTTGGTAATGGAATAGATATTCCTTCGGGCATTTCATTAGATAATTCCGGCAATCCTATTGTGTCAGGATCAAGTTCTTCTTCAATAATGAATAATAATTGGGATTTTGCTTCTGTTAAATATAATTCATCAAACGGTGCACAATTAGCAGCTCATCGTCAAGTTAATGTAGGTAACGCACAGGACAAATTAATTGCTCAAACAAAAGATGCTGCCGGAAATATTTATGTTACAGGTGCTACTTCATCAACTGGCACAAATTTTAATATTCAGACTATTAAATACAACTCTTCAATGGTCGTTCAGTGGATTCAAACATACGACGGGTATGGAATGGATGATTTTGGTAACTCAATCGCTTTAGATAATTCAGGTAATGTAATTGTTGGTGGTTATTCCGATAAGCCCGGCTCTCAAAAAGAAATGGTATTACTTAAATACAACAACAATGGAAGTCTGATTTGGTCTAAGACCAAACAACCGGAAATATCAACCGGCAACGCTGAGATTTTAAAGGTAGTAGTAACCCCAAATAATGACATTTATGTTGGCGGGCACTATAATTTAAGTAATAATCAAGACATAGCTATTTTAAAATATAATTCTAATGGCGAAATTCGATTTGAAAAAACTTATAACGGCATAGGTAACAATACCGACCAATTTATGGATTTGTTAGTGAATGGTAATTTCTTTACCATCTCAGGTAGAACAACAAATGGTTCGGTTCAAAGCAATATCGTAGTGCAATACGAAACGAGGGATGTAACTCCAACCCCAGTTGGTTCCCCTCAACAGTATTCTGATAATATTGTACTAACACAATTCAACAAAGCTGTTTTAAAAATGAATAAGATTAATGACAGGGACATTACCTTTGGCGTACTCTCTGATTTTGTTGCAGATTCAACATGTCAGAAAATCGATTCCCTGCTTGCCTTATTGGACGCTTCGGGTGCGGGTGGTGAAGTAAATAGTGCACAATTTCCTGTAAATAAAATTGTTCCATGGCTTACCGAAGCCGATTCGCTATCAGAAAGTCGTATGGGCGATCACGTAAAAATTCCCGAATTTTACGCTTGTCTTGCTGTAAGTTTTCCATCTAATTTTAATACGGTGATCATCGCCGATACTATAAAAACAATTAAGCCAGACATTTTTTATTCTCAGCTCGATTTTATGTATCAACCAAACGATGTGCCTAACGATTTATTTTATTTTTTCTATCAGGCTTCTTTGCATCCTACCAATGCATGGCCAAATGCTCACATTAACATGGAGCCTGCGTGGGATTTAGAATCAGGAAAGCCATTTGTAAAAGTAGGTATATTCGACACAGGCATTGATGGAAGTCACGATGATTTAAATGGAGTTGTTGCCGGAGGGTATGATTATGTTGCCAACTCTGCAGCAACTAACATTGATAACTTTCCTAATGGGCATGGTACGCGATGTGCGGGGATAGTTGGTGCAAAACGGCATAATGGGCCTGGTGCAGCAAGTGGTATTGCGGGTATTGCAGGAGGAAATGATTCTTTGGGTATGGCGGGAGTTAGGCTGTATAACATGCGGATCGGAAATAACGGTCAAGCCCCAGGTGATTTTAGTTCTCAAAAAATGCTTCAATCATATATTGCAGGAGCCACAAGTGTTGGGGCGGGAGGGTTTGGTCTTCATGTAATGAATAGTAGTTTTGGAGAAAAATTAGGCGGATACGATGGCCTTGCCGTATATGCAATAAATTTTGCCAACCGCAACGGCGTAGCTTTTGTTGCTTCAAGAGGAAACAATGCGAATAATGAACCCAACGTTCCAGGCACACTAAAAGAGCAAACCATTATGTGTGTGGGCGCAAGTGGTAATGACGGACATAGGGCAGATGGTTCCTTTAATGGTGACTTAGGTTTTCAATCCATGTGGGGTTATCCTATGGATTTTTTAGCCCCGGGTGTAACTACTGTTGTTGCTACAACCGGAGCAGGCAATCAAATTTACCAAATGAATGGCACATCTGCTTCTGCCCCTCACGTTTCCGGTGTATCTGCATTAATGATGAGTTATTATAATCAGCCAACTTCAAACTGGGATAATTTGGTTCACGAAGATTGCGAAGCAATTTTAAAAAGAACCTGTACAGATTTAACTGTAGCAATTCCACACGGCGAATCTATAGGTTACGACCAAAGAAGTGGCTACGGAAGAATAAACGCAGGTTTGGCCTTACACTCCATAGAAAAACCTCAATACCGCATACGGCATATTGACCCCTCCCATTATGTTAACTCTTTTTCTAAACAAGTTAACACACTTAATAGTAGTTTTATTTGGTGGCCAAATTTAAATAATCTTGCTGCGGGTTGGTATTATACAACCGTTTATGAAACCATTACAACATTAAATTATAATATTGGTGCAAATGAACAAGTGGTTGGCGGTTGGCCTTTATACAAAGCTTCAACAGGTTGGCCTAATTATACCAATATTACAACTGATGAGCCATGGTATGTTGAATTACTTAGCTATAATTCAAATCAAGCAGTACTTAAAACTTATTCGTATTGGATTCAGTACAGTCTCTCGTCACAAACGATTAACCAATATCACCCTATGCCCCCAAACAATGTGAACAGCGCATTTTCTTTATACACTTACGATGAGACGGTTATCGGAATTAACGAGAACAAAAAACTTAATTCAAATATTTCTATTTTTCCTAATCCCTCACAAGGTATGTTCACCTTGAAAATAGAAAGTGGTCAAACCGATGTTCTTAGTTTCTCTGTTATCGATATAATGGGCAAAAGCGTTAAATTAGAAAGCGGTATTAAATTAAAAACAGGTTTAAATTATATCCCATTAAATTTAGAGGGTTTTGCTTCCGGTATGTACTTTGTAAATCTGAGTTCGGATAAAAATACATTCGTTTCTCAAAAAATAATTATCAAATAAAAAATGTTTCGTTTCATTCAAATAACAAGTTTCTTTTGCATCCTGCTGATATTAGAAGGGTGCAAAAAGGATGTTGCTATTACAATTGATAAAAGCACGGATGAATGTCAATCTATCCCTTATCCAGCAGGCATGGCGTTAGGGTATCAGTACCAAACCCGTGATAATATTCTGAATAAATACAACGGCATGTATGACCCTTCAAACCCCAATTATTTTTATTACCTCATTGATCAGAAACCAGGCATCGGGCAGATAAAAGGAATTTTAGTAAAAGTAAATCTAGTAACGGGTGAAAAAATAAAATTGGATTCTTCAATAATTGGTTCGCCTCAAATTAATAAATCGGGTTGGTTCACCTATTTTAAATCCGACTGGAATGTCTATAAGATAAAAACAAGCGGTGACAGTTTAACAAAACTAACCAACGATGGTGATAGTAAATATCCTTATTGGAGTTATGATGACAACTATATTTTTTATTTAAAATCGGCAGGCGTAATTAAAATGAATAAAATTGGTTTAGTTATTGATACATTAAAAAACATTTATTCTGTAGTTTACCCATTTAAAAATTCAAATAAAATATTGTACGGTGAGGCTGTTGGGAATCAAATAAATTTAATGCTGCTTAATTTAGATGATTTCTCAAAGAAACTCCTTTCATCAAGCGAAGATTATGGTAACCTTGTTTTTGACAATACTGATACCTTCATTTATTGGAGAAACCAAAAAGGAATTTACAGGTTAAATATCTCTAACGGTTCGGTTGAGGAACTAATCAAAAGATGCCCTAATATTCCTCGTATTGAATATGATAGATTAAACATTTCTATGAATTCAAATTATATTGTTGCCACAAGATACGATCGTAAACTAATTAATGAGAACACTATTTACTACGAAACTAATCTTTATAAACTAAATCTCGATGGTTCAAATCCTGTTCTAATAGATATACCATAACATTGTAGTTAAAATGAATTGGCATTTGATTATAATCCTTTTTTACATTTTACTGGTATTTACCGGCTGTAAAAAAGACCTGAAGCTAAGCCTCAATACCCCGGCTTCCGATTGCGAGCCTTGGACAACCAATGGACCAGTTGCAGGAACTAATCCCACAAAAACACGTGATAACAGCCTGAACAAATACAAAACCATGTACGACCCCACTAACCCTAATTATTTTTATTACCTCATTGATCAGGAACCGGGCATCGGGCAGATAGAAGGGTTATTAATAAGAGTGAATTTAACAGCTGGTGAAAAAATAAGATTGAACTCATCAATCATTGGCGCACTACAAATAAATAAATCGGGGTGGTTGGTATACAAAAAAGGTGATTTAAATCTTTATAAAATAAAAACCAATGGAGATAGTTTGACTAAGTTAACATTTAATGAAAATGCATTATTTCCAACGTGGAGCCTTGATGACAATTTTATTTTCTATAGCGGGTAAGCTGGTGCTATAAAGATGACAAAAGATGGAACTATTATAGATACCATGAGTTTTTTGCCAATTGTCGCTTCAAGAATTTCCAACAAAATAATTTCCGCCGGATTAGTTGACAATCACATCATTTACTTTTAAAAGAGTTAGACGATAATTCTGAAAAAACCATAAGCACAAATGTACCGCACGGGTATAATTACATTTTTGATAATACGGATACTTACATTTATTGTATCGGAGATAAAGGAGTATATAAAATAAACGTTTCAACAGGAGAGAGCAGTTTTATTTTAAATAGTTGCTTCAGAAAAGAGTATGCCCTGCCAACACTTACTTTAAACCAAAACTTTATTGTGGCAAGCAGATATGAAAACACCTTATTAGAAGACAAAATAACTATTTATTACGAAATAAATCTATACAATATTCCACTCAATGGCTCAGAGCCCGTGCCGTTAAATGTTTCTTAAGTCTGCTTGTTTGCCAATTTCCTAAATGAATTCAGAAGGTGCGTTTGGTAACACAGAAAATAAGCGTAATTTTTTTTGAAAATTCACGAGTTTCACTAAGAAGATAGCATAAACAAAAGAAAAGTAAGCACGAACAAAAAGAAATCTCGCTTGCTTTTTGAGAAAATTCGCATGATCATTAAGAAAACTCAAATGTGCATTCATTCTAAAGGCGTAAAATAAAAAGACAACACGCGCAATGTTTTTTGAACTAAGCGAGATATTTTAGAAAACTTAAACGATGTACTTGTAATCGCTCAACTTGTAAAAAGAAAACTCAACTGATTTTATATGAAACTTAAATTGCGCTCTTGTAAACAAGCGTGGTAGCTTTCTCATTGGCGACAGACAGTTAACAATTTCAAAAGATAAAAAAGAAATCCCAACGCGCTATAACGAATCGCCTGCGGCGGGCTAAGAACCTTAACTACGCCAGTTTGCGCAACTAGCGTAATTTTTATCACCATAGCGTATCGACCAGTGTGTATAGACCTAAACGCATAGACCAGAACCCGTCAACCAAGACGTACCCACCGCACATTTTGCAAGCACTTGTGTCGCTTTTAGATTAAGGCAAATAATTTAGTTGGCGCCACAAAAGCTTGCAAAATCTTCAACGCTCCTGTGTGTATCGAACTGTGTGTAAAAAGCCGACGCAAAAAAATTTTAAAAAGGGGACGGTATTAAAAAGACATTCGGAGAGCTGCTTTTCCTATTGGCAATCACGCAGACAAAAAACATTGTATGCAGACACGTAACCAGTGACCTAATCTGGGTGCGCCCCTACTGGGTGGTAACACCAAACTGGCGTAAAACGGGGGACGGAGGTAATAGAAAGTTTAGTATCTTTATATAACCGTTTTGGCGTATAGACACATGATGTTTCTAAAGCCGTTCTACGCCAGTTCGGAAACCGTTATAGCGCATAGGGGGCGGACAATTCTCCGTAAGACAATTCATCTGGACAAAAGACATTTCGCTTCGACAGGCGACTATTCGCACGGGCGACCGCACAGCAGCTCTTTACGCTTCGACAAGAACATTCAGGTAAAAAGATTTTTAAAATTTTTTGCCGACGCACTTTTTGGCTGAAGCCATAGTAACAGCTATCGCACAACCTCCTTTTTTGCCTCCTTCGGAAGGCGGCTTGGCTATCCCAAGCTGCGGTCATTTGTAATTTTTCCGCTGCGCTCCAAAATTCCAAATCACCTCGCGCTAACGCACGCAATATGGTGTGGCGAAGCCACGTTTGTGCGCATCTCACTCCGTTCAGTCAAAGGCGCAAGCCTGCGGCAGCATGGTTTCTTTTATCTGTAAACGACCTAAAAACTACTAGTTCAGTTGCGCGGGGATAGCTCTCACGCTAATTAAACAGTGACCATAATTTAACATAAAAATCGTTGCTTGGCGTGATCTTTTTTATAATTTTATAATAAAATAAAAAAGCTTTTATGAAAAAACTTAGTTTATTGATTCTTTCAATTGTAATTAGCAATAATTACATTTCACAAACAAACACTTGGACAGTTTCTGGAAATGATATTTTGAATCTTAATACTGGTAACGTCGGAATTGGAACAAACAGCCCTCAATATAAATTTGATGTTTTCGGAGATGCTCGTGTAACGAATAATTTAATTGTTGGAGCAGGGATCATAACAACAGGCACCGTAAATTCTAATGGAGAAATAAATGGAGGCAATATTAATGTTTCAAGTAATTTAACCGTTAATGGCAACTTGAACTTTTCTTCATTGGGCAGTGGTACAAAATTCAAGCCTCTCTATGTAACACCGGCAGGTAACGTTGTTAATTCTCTCGAGACCGAACCGGGTTGGTTAGACCCATCTCAGGGTTTCAATGCCTGTAATCCTTATAGTACGCCATGGAAAATTGGTGGAAATACCATAACTGGCTCTGGTTATACAGATATTACTGCCGGGACTTGTGATAATTTCGATTTCATTTTAAAGGCTAACGGCATAAACAGACAATGGATTAAAACTGATGGAACTGTAGGTTTTGGTACTAACATTGGAAGTAATACAAATGGTCCCGAATACAGGTTTAATCAAGGGGTTATTAGATTACAAGGAACAAATACTTACGGCGGGCCTCAAGTTGTTTTCGATGGTGGCATAAGCCCTTTTGGGGATTGGGGAATTGAATATTTACCTAACAACAATGGCGTACCTGGCTTAAATTTTTGGAAACCCTTTGCTAGTCCCAATTCGGCAAATTATCTAGTTTTCATTGGAGACGACGGAAGAATGACCGTTGGTGATCAAACAGAGCCAACTTCTTCAAAATTTAATGTAGACGGCTGGGGTGGCGATGGTATTAGGTCCAAGGTAAATAACAACGTAAAGGCCTATTATGTTTTTAATAAATCAAATAATGTCGAAACCTTTGCAGTAAGGGGTGATGGAAGAACGCAATTAGGAGCTGTAAACCCAAATCCGAATGCCATTCTTAATATAACTAGTTCAGCTCCAGTTAACGCAATAGAAGTTCGTAATTCTGCCAACATGAACAACGTTGCGTTTGCAGTAGAAGGGGATGGAAGTACTGTTATTAGAGGGGGAAATAACGCTTACGCTCTTCAAGGTAGTTGACTTAGCAAACACAACTAACTTTAAGGTGAAAGCTAACGGTGAAGTTTACGCAAGATATATTAAAGTTACGCTTCAAAGTTTCCCTGACTTTGTTTTTGACAAAGAATACAACCTGGACCCAATACCGGAAATGGAAGCTTATTATAAAATAAACAAACATTTAAAAGGTATTCCAAGTGAATCCGAGGTCTTAAAAAACGATCTTGATTTAGGTCAAATTGCATTTTGTACAATAAAAGTTGTAGAAGAACATGCTATTTATATTGCGCAGTTATATAATCAACATTTAAAAGATATTGAAGAGATTAAAAAAACTGCTGACGAATTGAAAGAGATTAAAAAGGAACTTTATGATATTAAAAAACAATTATCAAAAAAATAGAGTAAAATATATACAGCTCATTTAACAATGAAAATTTTATTCAATATACTGTCATTAATTACTTTTATTTGTCCGATAACAATCACTTCACAAACAATTGTCGGCACTGATGATTACATAACAAATTTTGATAAAAATAGATGTTATCGTGGTAAGAATTATGATCATTACATTAATCCTGGTAACTATGAATGTAAGTGCAAATGGGAAAAAATAACTCTTGAAGATGTTTCTGTTTTGTGTCCGCAAGGAAGAGGTATGTATTTGATTCTTGAAGATAACTTTGACGGCACCGAATTAAATCCAGCTTATTGGAAAAAGGGGCTAACATGGGGGAGGTACTACAATGATCAAATTTTTGTGGTTACAGATGACAATATTGTCGTTAATAATGGCACTTTAAAGTTGACCGCAAAACCTACTTACACCAATTATGAGGCAATTGACTTTTATTACACTGGTGGCATAATCTCTTCTGAATTGGGCTTTGGTTATGGAAAATTTGAAGCTAGAATCAAAATGTGCTCAAACCCTAAATCAATTAACTCAGCCTTTTGGTTTTATACTGGATGTCATAATGAAATTGATGTCTATGAAACTTTTGACGATCAGTCATCAAATAGTAACAATATAAATGTAGAAAGTAAAAATCGGAAAATTTTAACTAGTGTTTACTCTAGTTATGATCACAACTGTAACGCAGGCACAGCAAATAGATGCCATCGAGATTACAACACCTTGTTCAATTCAAATGACCCATTGAGCAATTGGCATACATATGTTATGTATTGGACTCCAACAAAAATTTACATTACGATAGATGGAGTAGATGCGGGCCCTGGATTTTCGGCATATTATCAAAATAGTATTTCAGGTGATCTTAATGCAAATAGGTATTATGAAAAAGACAATGTTTTTTGTTATTCTTTACAAAATAATCACTATTTCGAGGACGGAAAAAAATATAAAAAATTAGTTTCTTTTCCCAGGGAAGAAAATTATACTTTTAGAATGATGCTTCAACAAGCAGTTAGAAACATCAAAAACACGAATAATCCTGATTTACAGGATAGTCAAACAATGGAGGTTGATTATGTAAAAGTTTGGCAACTCGGAGGCTGTCAAGATCTCATAACTATGTGCGGTGATTTCATTGTTAATAATGCCGATCTAGCTGATAATTCATCTGTAGGGCAGATTATTAATTTTTCGCCATCTAATTGCGGATGGCATCTAATCAATAACAATTTTGCTAATCAAATTAGTAAGTCTTACATTAGTTCCGCTAGTACAGAAATAAATATCTATGCTGGATTTGAGGTCGATAACGGTTGTGATTTTACCGCTCAAATTAAACCTTGCGAGCCTTCTCCCGCAAATCATTTTAAAATACCTGTAGTTTTAGACACGACAAATAATATAGTAGATGTTTCTGAAACTCAAAATCTTGAGTCGGGGGCAGAAAATAATTACCTTAACATTCGGCTATTTCCAAATCCCGTCATAGACAAAATGGTTCTGGAGACTCCAACAAGTGAAGGGACCTATGAAATATTTAATGAAATTGGAGAGTCAATTTTAAAGGGGGATATCAAGTTTCAAAGCACGAGTATACAATTGACTTCATTTGCCTCTGGAGTATATCTGATTAAATATTCTAATGATAATAACTCACTTACTTGTACTAAGAAATTTATTAAAAATGCGGATTAACGTCTACCTACTTATTCTATTCTGCAGCTCAAGTTATTTCTCACAAAAAAAAATAGAGCATAATATTAAAATTGGTTTAGATTTTAATCTTATCGCCTATGGAGCGAATGACGCAACAGTTGACCCATTACCCAAAAGTCTAAACATTGGTTATATCTACTCCAAGTACAATTCAATCAAAAACACTCGATTTGAGTTTGGAGCACAAATAATTACATACGGCTCACAATTTAAGTGGATCTATTATGGCTCTCACGGTTTAGGGCAACCTGAAGAAGTACTAGTAAGATTTCGTTACACCGTTCTAAATTTTCCTGCTCTAATAGGGGTTCAAAAAAAAAACCAATATGCTAGTATTGGACCTGGAATTTCCTGCCCGTTCTATTATATCGAACCACATTCGTCAGCGATATATCAACCAGATGGAAAGTATAGGTTATTTGTCCCATTTGTATCTCTTATGTTAAATTGTGGCAGCCAATTTGTTCTATTTGATCATAAATTTTCTTTAGAAGTTCAATCCTCTTTGTTTCATTATTCTACTTCAGCCTCTTTTAAAAATACTTATGTTGGTTACTTGAACGCTGGTATTGCATTAAAATATAATCTAATTAAAGAAAAAAGTAAACTTAACTAAAAAAGTTGCCTTCACATAAAAGAAATCTGTCTTGACATCCAAGTAGTTTCCATTTACAAAAAAAAATCTTCATCGCCTAAAAGAAAGTTGCATTACACAAAAAGAAAATTATATTTACATTCTAAATTTTGTCATCAGAAAAAGCGGAAGTTCAACTTAAAAAAAGAAATCACCATTTACACAAATTTTTTCTCCACCTGCACAAAAAAAAGCTCCAGTGTAGTGAAGAGAAACACCAGTGCATAATTTTGCAGCTCCATTTACAAATCAAAAATCAGCAATGTTAAATGCGCTAACTCTTGGACTTTATAACGAAGCGCCTGTGGCGGGCTGAGGCCCATAACTACGCTGTGTGTATAGACCTAAACGTATTGACCTGCGTGCACAGACCTGTGTTTGTCAACCGTTACCCGTAGACCTAAACCCGTTCACCAGTGCGTACCCACCGCACATTTTGCAAGCACTTGTGTCGCTTTTAGATTAAGGCAGATAATTTATTTGGCGCCACAAAAGCTTGCAAAATCTCCTCCCCACCTGTGTGTATCGAACTGTGTGTAAAAAGCCGACGCAAAAAAATTTTAAAAAGGGGACGGTATTAAAAAACTATTCGGAGAGCTGCTTTCCTCCCCTGCAATCACGCAGACAAAAAAAATGTATGCGGACACGTAACCAGTCGCCTAAACTGGGTGCGCCCCTACGACGCTATAACACCACCTACACGTAATTGGCGCATTTGAGGTAATAAAAAGTTTTGTATCTTTAAATAACCTTTTGTCGGTATAGACAGTTGAGTGTTCCAAAACGCCAACTACGTGTAGCCGGAAAACGTTAGCGGTAATGCACCCGACGGACGTTTTGACAAAAGACAACATATCGACAAAGGACATTCGACCTCAAACTTTGCGGACAATTCTCCGTAGACAAGTTTCGGCGGACAATAAACAGGTTTTAAGTTTTTTCTTTTCCTTCCCTCGTTCGGCTGACACAGCCGTAGGGCAGCTAACACGCATTTCCATCGCACTTTTTCGCCCCGCCAGACGGACGGGGCGTTTTGGCTATCCCTTCGCTGCAAGTCATTTGCAAGTTGTGCCAATCTTGCATGCGGAACGGAGAATTTTTTCTTGTTCGGTCGCTATGCAAATTGGCACAACCAAGCCCGTTTGTAATTTTAGATTAAGGTGGGTTGCAAATCACTTGCAGCCCCGCCGCACAGCAATATGGCGCCCGCCTTGAAGGCGGGCATCTTTTGCGCGTTTGCCTTTGGCAACATAAAGCGCGCCACGGGCGTGCGGTATTTTTTATTTTTGGATTAATGCCGTGGGTCAAAATGATTTTAATAATCCAAAAAAATAACTTAATTTTAATAAGCCAAATACCATGAAAAAAAAAGATTACAAATCTCTTGCTTGGAACGCTAAGCCTTGCAGGCTTTTCTTCCTTTTCGCAGGTAAATTCAAACGTCGACTGGGTGCAATATTATAGCGAACGCAGCCAGATCGCTAATGTTCCCTCAGCCATCGACGCTAACAACAATGTCTATATCACGGGTTACACGTACCCCGGCGGGCCAACTAATCAGGATGCAACTACGATCAAGTATAACAATTTGGGAGTTTTGCAATGGGTGAAACACTACGACAATGGCGGAACGGATAACGCAAAAGCCATCGTGCTCGATGCCTCAAGCAATGTGTATATTACAGGCGAGAGCGACGGAACGGGAACGGGGCGGGATATTTTTACCGCTAAGTACGATCAAAACGGAAATTTGCTTTGGGTAAAACGTTACACAAGCGCGGGAGTTGCTAACGATTGTGGCAACGCCATCGTTGTGAACTCCTCAGGCGAGGTTTTCGTGACGGGTTACATCACCAACGGTTCAGGCAATCGCGATTTTGTTACGATCAAATACAACAGCGCGGGGATTCAGCAGTTCGCTGTAACTTACGCCGGTGCCGGAAATCAAAATGATGAAGCTGTTGCGATCGGTTTTGAAAATAATCGTTTATACATCCTTGGCACCGCCGTTAACGGAAGTGGCAACTCCGATCTTGTTACCATCCGCCTCAATGCCAACAATGGCAATACCATGTGGACAAAATCCGAGAGCGGAACTGCCGTTAATTCAAACGACATCGCTTATGCCCTTTTAGCTTACAACAATGATGTTGTCATAGTTGGAAAAATAAACAACACAACTACAAACTTTGATTATGTTACGGCGTATTACAATGGAAATAATGGCAATACAGTCTGGAGAAAAACTTACGATTTCGCCAATACCAATGGAGGGGCCACCGCCCTAACAGTTGATGTTGCAGGAAATTTTGCTGTTACAGGAATTGTAAATAACCTTGGCGTTAACGAATACCATACCCTGCTTTACAATAATTCCGGTACTCAGCTTTGGGTAAACAAAATTTCAACGGGTTTGACTTTCACAAGCGCTAACCCTCAGATCGCCGTAGACCAAATCGCAAATCATTTTTACGTTTGCGGGCAAAAGCTAGGTGTAAATTCCGACATTTTTGTTTACCAGATCACCCCGACAGGGAATAAAACATGGGAAGAACTGATTAATGGAGCACAGAACGGCCCCGATGCCGCTGTCGATCTCGTTGTAAACGCAATGGGCGAGCTTTACATTGCGGGAGCAAGTCTCAATTCAAATGCAAAGTTTGATTACACCACCATAAAGATTTCTCAAACGCCGGTGTATTTTCCCATTGATTTTAATAATCAGGCTTCAAGCCGCTCACACTTGTATTTGAAGAATGAAGGGCAGCTAATAAGAACTGACAGTACCCTTGCAAAAGAAGTGCTGTACTATTGCCCTAACTCTAACCCTCGGGTGTATGTTGAAAAAAACGCCTTTAACTTTGTTTTCAATAAGCCTGACACTTCTCTTATAGTGCCAGATACCCTTGAGCGTATTCAGGTTCAGTTTCTGGGATCAAATCCACTTGCAAGGTATTATGATTATAATCCCAAAGGAAATTACTATAATTTCTTTTTGGGATATGCAGCTTACCCTGCTATTACTGATCTGAGAGGCAACGAGCGGCTGTTCATTCCCAACTTCTATCCCAGTATCGATCTGCATTATTTCAGTAATAAAGAAGGGATCAAATATTACTTTGTAATAAAACCGGAAGGAAATCCCGAATCTATGAGGTTGAAGATCAACGGAGCTCTCAGCACCTTTACCACAGGAGCGGGCCGCTTGTTTGTTGACGGCTATCTTGGCGATGCTGAATTTAATCAGCCAGTAGCATATCAGGTAAACATGCTTATGCAGGTCGTTCCTCTTGGCCCCGCTTCATGGCAACCTTTTGGGGGCAACAATTACGGTTTTAATGTTCCCTCATACAACACCTCATTGCCTTTGGTGGTGATGGTAAGTAAAAATACTGCCATCGCCTCTGCAGCATCGGCTTCCGGCAATCTGGATTATTCCACCTATTATGGAAATATCAACAATGATATTTTTAACGACATCAAAGTAGCACCAAATGGTGATCGCTATGTGGTGGGTCATACTGATGGGGCTACATTTCCGGTTGCAGCTGCACTATTTGCTTATAAAGGCTCTAAAGATGCGGTACTATTAAAATATTCTGTGATCAAAGGCTCTTTGGTGTTTGCTACTTTTTATGGCGGTACGGCGGATGATTTCGGAAACTCAGTTGACATAAATTCTTCTGGCGAGATTTTTATCGGCGGGCAAAGCTATTCTTATGGCTCAGGTAGCATCGTTATTCAGCCGCTAACCGGAGCAAGCAATCAAACTGTAAACGGAACTGTTGGTAATCCTTCACTCGGTTATCTCGCCGATGGCTTTTTGGCGCGGTTTACAACAAATGGAAACGGACTAATGTGGTCGAGATATTACGGGGGTTCCCGCGACGACGGTATTAATAGCGTTCACGTGGACAATGCAGGAAATTTATTCTATACCGGCTTTGCTTTTTCAACCGATATTTCAATGATTAATGCGGCTCAGCCAAACGTAAACACCTGGCAAACCACTCAGAACGCCGATGCGATTGTAGGCAAGTTTAATCCTGCCTGTGCGCTCGTGTTTTCTACCTATTTCGGCAACACATCTTCAGCCTTTTCCGTTACCAAAGATGTGGGAAATGACATTACAACAGACGGATCAGGAAACGCCGTAGTTGTGGGCTGGACAGATTGCACCAACCTACCTGTAAATAATTCTACGGGAAATCCAAATACCTTTTTCAAATCATCCTTGGGCGGTGCCCGTGATGGATTTATTGTAAGGTATTCGCCAACCGGAGTAAAACAATTCGCTTCTTACTTTGGGGGAGCAGGCAATTTTGGCATCGACGAAATAAACCGCGTAAATTACAATCCGGGAAAAGACGAAATTTATTTCGCCGGACAAAGCAACGATACTACTTCTTTCCCTTATGTTGTTTTGCCGGGAGCTTTTAATCTAAAATCAAAAGCCTCAAATGCTGCTTTCATTGCTTCGATGTCGGGCAATCTTACAAAGCAATGGTGTACCAATTACGGTAAAACAACTGCTTGCAATTTTAGTGTTACAGGGGTAACTTCCAATGGTGCGGGTATCATTTATCTTACAGGACAAACAAAAAGCAGTACACTAAATTATCCGGTAAGTTCTCCTACGCTCACTGTTTATAACGATACTATTCGTAACGCCGACGATGGCTTTGTAGCAGTGTTTACTCCGCAGAAGGATCTTTTCCACGCCTTCTATCTGGGAGGCACCGGTAACGATTACGTTAACAACGCCGATGTCGGGGCGAACAATAAACTGTACGTGGTAGGCAACACGGGTAGTACTGATTATCCTATTGCTTACGATCTTATAAACGTCCAGTATGTTGACAGCACCTTTGGCGGTGGCCAGTACGATGGCTTTATCACACGCTTTGACATGACTACTATTCAGATCATCAGTGTAAAAGAGATCGCACAAGCAGACAACATTCTAAGCGTTTATCCTAACCCTAGCACAAGTGGTTTTGTACTGGAACTAAAAGCCGAGGAATTAAAAAATGTTCAGGCAAAGGTGTTCAATATCACAGGACAATTAATCACTGAACAAAAGATAACGCAGCCACACACGCAGTTTTATTGCGAGAGTTGGGCAAACGGTGTGTATTTGATAAACGTTAATGCCGATGGTAAACTAAAAACCTTTAAGCTCATTAAAAACTGATGCTTAAAAAACTAATCATAATCTTTAGTCTTACCTGTGCCTGCTCATCGCAGGCACAGGTTTGGACTAAAATG
Organism: uncultured Akkermansia sp.; assembly: GCA_964585565.1. Lineage (GTDB taxonomy): Bacteria > Bacteroidota > Bacteroidia > B-17B0 > Aurantibacillaceae > Aurantibacillus. The sequence continues at coordinate 15,598 of CAZPEC010000014.1, forward strand.
CTCGATAGTGTGCCGGGGTATTTTCAGATTACAACACTTGTCAAAGATTCGATCAACAATGTTTTATATTTAGGAGGAGAAATTACTAAGGCAAATAATACTGTGTACAATAGCATTTGCAAGTACAATGGGATTTCATTCGACACACTTCAATCTGGTGTCAGTGGATTTGGAGGAGTAATAAAGTCAATTCAAATGTTCCAAAATAAGCTATACGTGTTTGGTAGTTTTCTAAAAACTGGGAATTACAATTGTAAATTCATTGGCCGTTGGAACGGCAATAGTTGGGATTCCGTAGCCTTTAAACCAGATCAACCTATTTGGTGGAGCGATGTTTACAATAACGAATTGTATGTCGCTGGTTGGTTTGACACCATAGCGGGGCAGCCGATCAAACACGCTGCTAAATTCGATGGTGTGAACTGGCACGATCTTTCTTTTCCATTCGCTGATAGAGTTCAGGCGATAAAAAATTATAAAGGAAAATTGTATGCATCTTCGTACACGGGACTATGGCAATACAACAACAATACCTGGACTCCGCTTGCTGATTCTCAGGGAGACATGTTCAGAACCATTTACGGCATGACGGTCATTGACAGCCTGCTTTACATTTACGGACGTTTTAATTCGCTAGGCGGTGTTAGTTCTAAAGGCATCGTTGCGTTTGACGGAACAAAATGGTACGGTTTTGGTCAGGGCATGTCTTATAGCGGTTACGAGATCATCAACAACGTACAGAAAATTGACGGCAGAATCTACGTAACGGGTACTTTTGATAAAATTGAAGGAATTGGTGTTACCAATTTTACATCTTCTCCGGTGCAAACCACAAACTATGCTGTCCTAGAAAACAATCAATGGTGCATAAAAAGCTCTCCTTTCGACAATGCAGCATTTGGTGTTGTAAAATACAACGGCGACCTTTTTATTTACGGAGCATTTCGTAAATGCGGGGCAGATACTATTTTTGGCTTTGCCAAGTGGACAGGCGGTAATTCTTCCGTTGTTTGCAGTAACACATTTTCCATTTCCTACGCCTACGTTGGGGTTTCGGAACAAATAAATTTTGGTAACTTAAAAATTTATCCTAATCCCGTTCACGAGAAACTCCTTATTACAAACCCGGCCTTTAGTTTTAGTAATTGTAAACTGAGCATTATTAATTCACTCGGGCAAACCGTTTATTCACAAACCTCGGTCACTGATGGGGAAATAGATGTTTCCGGTTTCCCACAAGGCATTTATTTTATCTCTTTGCAAAGCGATTGCGAACAAAAAACTTTTAAAATAATTAAAGAGTAAAACACAGAAAAAACAAACTTAAACAATAGGTTTTAGTTAAAAACGTTATTTATACAGTGTCACGCTGAAAACAAGAAGTAAATATTTGATCTTGGGAATTGTTCTGATTTTCAGCTTATCGTCGTGTAAGAAAAAAACAATCCCGTCACCGGCTCCCTCCTCCACCGCTTTTTCGGTCGGGACTCTGAGAGATGCGAGCGCCATGGGCGGTTGTAGTTGGGTTATTGAACTTGATGTGACCGATCAGTTTGGAAATAAATATCTCGAACTATTGAATCTGAAGAATTTTAATGTAACCCTAGTGGACGGCCAACGAGTTAAATTCACCTTTATAGAAAAGAATGACGGTTACACTCCCTGTATGCTTGGCACGAGGGCAGAATTAACTGTAATATTTGATGAATAACTTGGGCGTTTTAACCCGCTTTCCACTACAATCTTTTCGCAAGGAGGCAGCGAAAAGGATTTTCGTTTCAATCGGGAACGCAAATATGAATTTCGAGAGGTGTATATAAATAAAAACCGCCGAAATTTTTATCCGGCGGTTTTAAAAGAGGAAAACAAACTTTACATATTGATCTGGCCTTTCCCGCCAAATACTGTTTTGAGCTTAACGATGAAAGCTTTGATTATTCGGCAAGGCCAGCATTCCTGCATAATGTATGGATCAGGATTAACTGTTCGCCCCGCATCCGCCTTGGTAAGCTTTGCACTTTCTGCAATCGCGTCAATCAACTCTTTCTTCGTCATTCCGGCTATCAGGCCCACGCCCGCCAGTTCGGAGATGGTGAGTGGTGCAAGCATTCTGCCTGCATCCGCCTTTGATATTTTCGCCCCGCTTGCAACGGAATCTATCACCGCCTTTTTGTCCTTCGGGTCAAGTTGAGTGCCGAGGAAGAACATCACTGTTTTTATGATTTCACTGCGTTCCATGATTTCAGTTTTTTCATTCAACATTCCGTTAACTCCCACGCTTGCGGGTAAACTTAATCCCGCTCACCTCTTTATATTGAGGACTTTTTGTTCCGTACACACTTTTCACATAGGCCTTGCATTCTATCGCTACGTCAATAATTCCGGTGATCTTGCCATAGATAAAATTGTTACGGTTTATCCTTGCGTTGATGAAATTGGTTGTAGCGGTAATCACGGCCGTGTTACTCGTTTTCATGCTGCTTAGCAAAGCGTTCAGTCCGCTTACCTTTAACTAGTTCTCGTTCGGGTTATAGGCAGGAACAGAAGCCAGCAAGTCAATGAGCTTGGTATAATGCTCGATCATGCTGTCAAAGCTCAACTGAGAAACTGAAACATGTACAGGGTTTGCAGGCGCAGGATTGTTTGGATTAGGAATTGCCTGAATCTGTATGTTTTCCACTTCTTTGATGGGCTTCGCGCGTTTCCCCTGGATTTTGCGGTTGATAGTGATAGCGTCTTTGATGATCGCTTCACTGGCTCCGCATGCCCTGAGTGCGCTGATAATCCTTGTTCCCAATTTTTGAAGCGGGCCAAAGATCGCCTGTCTGTTATTCACCGCATTTACGTATGAAGTATGACTGGAGATCGCCGAGTTCAGCGCATTGAGCGCGTTGGTTCTTAAAGTATTCATGTTTGCGATTTTGATCGCATTAAGGCTTGGGTTGTAGGTTACATCGAATCCGGTGCAGCGGTTAATTAAGCTTTGGAAATTAGCCACGTTTTTTGCGTGTCCTACCTCGCTGAATTTTGCCATAGTAAAATGGTTTTTAATTCTTGATTTTTGAAGATTTGCCCGGTTCTGTTCCCGAACTGTGACGGGATATTTGACATGAGGAAGAGTATCGGATAAGAGAAACCTCAGTAGAAGCGAAAGCGATCTGCATTGCTTCAATGCGTACTGATTATTTAAGTTGTTGGTTCATGTTGTTCCTCCTCTTTTTGCCCACCCCTTTTTATTCGGCGTTGGGCGATTTATTTTCCTGTTATAACGCAAGTAGAGTGCCAAAAGTATTTTTTTCTTTCTTAATGAAAGTTAAATATCCTAGCCTCAATCAAATTTTCCTATAAGTGGCTTACTAAATTCATTCAGGCGGTAGAATAGAAACATCTCACTTTCTTACAGTTTAAACTCGTATTGCAGTTCATTGAACCCCGCTTCAAACTTTTTCGGTTACACAGTATTCTGGACACTCTCGTTCTTTGTCAGACACTCGCTATTTTTAGAGATCGCATTGGACATTCGGGGGACCCGCTTTGCACATAGAGCGACCCATCGCGTGAGCCTACGCAATTCAAATGACAATCGGCGCAACTCAATTTCATAAAAAGAAATCTCCATTGACAATTCACGCAACTCCACTGCACTTTTCCTAAATTTCCGATCTGCTCAAAAAAAGTTCGATTCGCAAAAAGAAAACTCAAAAGACATAGCAGACAATTCAAAAGCGTATTGGGAAAGTTCAAATGCCAATCGCCGCAATTCATTCGCGCTTTTTTGCAACTCATTTGACGTTTGTGTTTCTTAACAAAGTTATCCATCGACCTAAACCCGTCAACCAGAACGTACCCTCCGCACATTTTGCAGGCACTTGTGTCGCTTTTACACTAAGGCAAAAGAATTTATTTGGCGCCACAAAAGCCTGCAAAATTCCCTCCCCGCCTGCGTGTATCGACCAAGACGTAGAAATAACCGCCGACGCACAGAAAAAAACTTAAAACCATTTCTCCGAATAAACATTTCGGCAGACAAAATAAAAGTTGTATGCAGACACGTAAACAGTACGTAAGCTGTGGATGGGTGCACAACCGCTAACGGGGCTGCTAAACCAAATTTTGTGCCCCATCTCCTGCTATCACTTCCGACGCGAATGCGCGGCCTTAAAACAACTACTAAACCTCATAAACAAAGGCCGTGCAAGGAACCACGCGCTAACAACAGCTAAACAAAATTTGGTTACACCATTTGCGAGCTACCTTTTTGCAAGCAAATTGGCTTGCGCCATAATTTAATTTGCTTGCAAAACCGCTCTCAATAGTGTAACTTCGTTTAGCAGCCCCGTTACCTGCAAGTTAAGACCAATGACAATTGATTATTTTTCTTTATCACCTATGTTCCTCGAAATGTTTGTAGACGGCGGTAAAACCCCTATAGGCATTGGAACAGGTTTTACTGTACAATATCACGGCTACAGTTTTCTTATAACAAATTGGCACAATGTAACAGGCCGACATCCGGAGACGAACAAGCCGTTAAATACAAATACTGGCTATGCGGACCCAGACTTTATACACGTTTGGTTTAATAAAGAGAAACTTGGGCAATGGAACAAAAATAGACTACTATTGAAAAATAGTCTGGGCGAAAAACATTGGATTGAACATCCCCACGGCAATAAAGTTGACGTTGTGGCATTACCATTCGTTCAATTAGATAATGTAAAACAATATCCTATTGACTTAGCACTTGCGGAAACTAAATTAGCAGTCTATCCGTCAAAGGCTCTTAGTATAATTGGTTTTCCTAATGGGTTAACATCAGGCGGTAGACTTCCAATTTGGAAAAAAGGACATATTGCGAGTGAACCCGAAGTTGATTTCAAAGGTAAACCGCTTTTTCTTATCGATGCGACAACAAGAAACGGAATGTCTGGATCACCAGTTATTCTAAAAGAATCAGGATTGTGTGAGTTTGAAGGTAATCAGATGAAAGGAGGAACTTATGCAAAATTTATGGGAATATATTCAGGAAGATTAGACGGTGACTCAGAAATTGGAATGGTTTGGAAACCTCGTGTCATTCAAGAAATTTTGGACCCATATCTAGCTAATAAACCAAATCATTCTTTCATTTTACAAGAAGCTAAATTTTAACCAGCAGGTAACAGCACCTAGCGGCCAGCGGGCAGAAACGGTTTATCGTTCGCGCGATTAAAGCGGAAAATAATTTGTTTGCGCTCACTAATAAACATTTGTATCTTTAAATAACCTTTGTAGGTTGGGGACAGTTGATTCTTCGGAAGCCTGCCGGCCGCTAGCTGCAAAACGTTAGCGCAGATTCCTCCTGCGTCGGAACTTAAATCCGCAAATCTCGTCCGCTTCGCTCCCTCCGATTTATCTGCGTATTTAAGGGCTCTGCGCTAACGGGGCTGCTAAACCAAATTTTGTGCCCCATCTCCTGCTATCACTTCCGACGCGAATGCGCGGCCTTAAAACAACTATTAAGCCTCATAAACAAAGGCCGTGCAAGGAACCACGCGCTAACATCAGCTAAACAAAAT
>CAZPEC010000015.1:0-20418 GCA_964585565.1 uncultured Akkermansia sp.
TTATATCCATCGGACCGCACTGAGCATCAAAATAAACATATCCGTAGTGGCCGCCCCAAGGACAGTCATACACCATTACGTCAATAGTGATGTTTTGGTTAATGTAAGGAGTTAAATCAATGGAATTAACCTTCCACTTGTTGAATACGTACACATTTGGTTGATTGGTGTAAGGAACGCCGCTTCCGGTTACAAAGTACTGCATGGTGTTAGTGTTTGAACAAGCAGTGGTTGGAACTGTAATGGAGTAATTTGGACAAGGAAGTACACTGTTAGTAGTAGCATTCGTAAGCACAATTTGCATGCCCGGGGCCTCGCAACAAGCATGTTGAGGCTGAAAAACACCTATAAATGCAAATTGAAACAATGCATTGTTTGGCGTTACATTAAAGGTTTTGGAAAGCTTGGCCACACTGTTATGGCTGGGATTTCCGGTGCTGGAATTGATACGAATAAAATTGTTACCGTACATATTGGGCAGGCCCAGTTGAGGATTAAAGGGAATACCTCCGTTTGGTCCGCTGGTTCCAAATACTGAATAAATGGGATACGTGTTACCTATTACGGGATCGATTAGTCCAACCGGATTGGAAAACAGCTGAACTTCTTGAGGAGGATTTGGACAACAGTTATTGGGTGTAAGTGTACATAAGTCTAAAAAAGAAACGCTTCCGTAGTTAACCGTCCAACCGGCTATTTGGTTGGCAGCGGTAACAGGGCCTGCGGCAGAGGCTTCAAAATCTTCATTGTTACAGGCAGGAGCTACTGTTACCTTTTGACCAAGCCCCGGCAATAACAAAGGATTAGGCTTACGCTTGATGCCGTATTTAGCATCCACATATTTTCTTTTGGCTACCTCCATGTAAACGGGAAATTCGTCCCCGAAACAACCGTTCTCCAAAGCCGCCTTTTTAGCGGCAGCTTCATCAAAACCCGCAAGAGAATCGCCGTAATTAAATCTTTTCTGAGCTGTTAAACTTGCACTTAATAGTATCCCTACTGTTAGTACACTCCATAAAAAACCTTTAACTTTCATAACAATACAACTTTTTTCGCATTCATTAACAATTATCGTGCCAAACTTTAATAATTGTTAAATCAAGGAGCTAAAAACGAGCTGATTTGTATTGGGTTTAATATGTAAATTTGGGCCTAAATCAAACGAAATGAATTTATTAAGCAATAAAGTAGCTCTTATTACCGGAGCAACCAGAGGAATTGGTAGAGGCATAGCCATGGAATTTGCAAAGAACGGATGCGCTGTTGCCTTTACCTATTTAAGTTCTGACCAAATTGCTCAAGACCTGGAAAAAGAGCTGGCTTCCTTGGGCGTTAAAGCAAAGGGGTACAAAAGTGATGCAGCAAAATACAATGCCGCTGAAGATTTGGTGAACGCTGTAGTTTCTGAATTTGGAACCATTGATGTACTGGTTAATAACGCAGGTATAACCAGGGATACTCTTTTGATGAGAATGAGCGAACAGCAGTGGGATGAGGTAATAAATGCGAATCTAAAATCTGTTTTCAATCTTACTAAAGCTGTACAAAAACCCATGTTAAAAGCTAAAAAGGGCTCTATCATAAATATGAGTTCTGTTGTGGGTGTAAAAGGAAATGCCGGGCAGAGTAACTACGCCGCTTCCAAAGCCGGAATTATAGGGTTTACCAAATCCATTGCGTTGGAATTGGGCTCCAGAAATATACGTTGCAATGCCATTGCCCCCGGTTTCATAGAAACAGAAATGACGGGCGCATTGGATGAAAAAATTGTTCAACAGTGGAGAGACAGCATTCCACTAAAAAGAGGAGGTACAACACAAGATGTTGCTAACCTTACGCTTTTTTTAGCGAGTGATTTGAGTTCTTATATAACCGGCCAATGCATAAACGTATGCGGCGGCATGCTAACCTGATACACTAAATTTGTTACAAGTAATTTCAGATACGCCAGGTTTTGTTTTTGCACTCTGCCTTTTTGCTGCTTTGTTTCTAAGCTTTGTTTTGTACAGAAGTAAAAAAACCAAAGAGGAATTTAGTAAAAAAATACTGGCTGTGTTGCTGCTTTTCAGGTTCCTTGCATTATTTAGTCTTTTGCTGCTTCTGTGTGGTATTTTCCTCAAAAGAAGTATCATAAAAACAGAGCCTCCCATACTGCTTATCGCTACAGATAATTCATCATCCATGCTGGCAGGAGACAGCAGTAAAGTTAAATCGCAGATCAACAAAACTATTGAATTACTGAAAAAGGAATTTGGAAGCGACTTCAAAACCGACCTGATTGGCTTTGGCAGCAAAACATCTGTTAACCCTACACTAAATTTTTCTGAAAAGGAAACTGATTTTAGCGAGCTGTTTAACTACATAGAGTTAAACTACCAAAACAGAAACACCGGTGCGCTTGTTCTTCTTTCCGACGGTATCATAAATAAAGGCAACAATCCTTTGTTCCGACAGAATAATTTTGCTTTTCCGATATATAGCATAGCTTATGGAGATACTTCTGAAAAAAAAGATGCGCTTATTTCTCGTATAAACAATAACCCCTCTGTATTCTTAGGAAATCGTTTTCCGATTGAGGCCTACGTAAAAGCAAATTTCCTGAAAGACTCAAAAATTAAAGTGGGAGTTTACAAAAACGGGCGGTTGCTTAGCGAGAAAGAATTACTCATCAACAACAACAATTTTTACAACCCCGTACAATTTGTTTTAGATGCGGAAAGTCCGGGAGTTAATAGGTATGATGTTGTATTAAGTAAATTGGAAGGAGAATATGATTATGAAAATAATCGTCAATCATTTATCGTAGAAGTGATTGATAACAGGGAGAAAATTCTTCTCCTTTACCAAAATCCACACCCCGATATTGCCGCAATTTCTGAAAGTATAGAAAGTTCAAAAATGTATGAACTAAGTAAAGAACCCATTCAACAGTTTCAAAAACCCATTAAAACATACGGGTTGGTAATAATACACGGATATACCGGACAAAATGAGTTATCTATTATAGAACAATGCAAGGCCAATCAAATTTCTTATTTTGTAATTAATCCTCAACAAACTATTAACCTGCCCATGGTAAGAATAAGCTCGGGAATTTCTAAAGCAAACGAGGCAGAACCCATACTGCAAAAAAACTTTGGGTTATTTGGGCTTAGTGATGAATTGAAAGCGGCTATTAAAAACTGGCCTGCTGTTCGAACATTTTTTGGGAATTATGTTACTAATAACGGAAGCCAAATATTAATAAGTCAAAAAATAGGTGCAGTAGAAACAAATGACCCCATTCTACTCTTTCAAGATGAAAACAATTACAAACAAGGCCTATTATTGGGAGATGGGATTTGGAAATGGCGAATGAAAAACTATCAGGACAAAGAAAATTTTAATGCCTTTAACGAACTTATAAATAAAAGCATACAATACTTAACCATAAAAAACGACAAAAGCTTTTTTAGAGTTTTTGCTCCAAAAATATTAAACGAGAATGAACCTCTGGAATTTAGCGCAGAGGTTTACAATAAAGCATACGAGCTCATAACGGACCCGGAAGTTTTTCTAACCCTAAAAAACAGTTCAGGAAAAAGTTTTTCGTATACTTTCAGTAAATCAGAAAATGCCTACAAACTACAAACCGGATTACACGAGCCGGGCGAATACAGCTACGAAGCAAAAGTTAAAGTTGGAAACGAATTATTTGTAAAGAAGGGGGTAGTGGTTGTTAAGGAAATGGTTGCCGAAAAGAGCAACACAACAGCCAACCATCGCCTGCTGTATGAAATAAGCAAAATAAGTTCAGGAGAAATGTTGTACCCCGAGCAAACGGAAAAACTCATTAAACTGATAAAGGACAATGAGTATATTAAACCAATGAATTATCAGGAAAACACCACCACCGAGCTAATAGACCTTAAATGGCTTTTCTTTATAATTATTTTGTTGTTTGCGGCAGAGTGGTTAATCCGGAAAATTTCAGGAACAATTTAGGAGCCCTGATTTTTTCTCTCGTAGATATAGATTAAGTTTTGTGATACCGGCCTGTAGGTATTTAGTTGCTCTCTCCATACATATACACTTTGTTGTCCTTCTACCATATCCACCAAACCGATTAATACATAATTTTTAGTAATAAATTCATTCGCCCATTCAAACACGTATCTATCTACGTTTGGTTGTACCAATAAAGAAAGCGGATGATTAAAAAATATTACATAGCGCGGATTGGCTTTTTCGGTATCCTTGGCAAACTCTCTTTGCCATTCTTTATGCTGAGGTATATTATTTACGATAGATGTAAAGTAAGCATGCCTGGAAGGGGATTTTTTCTTGGTGTAAAAATAAATCTGAGGTTCTGAGCCGATTAAAACAATGTTGTCTTCCGGTTTAGAATTGGCATTAATAAAATTGGCAATCTCCATAGACTCCGGAAAGGGATTGTTTCCATAAACTGCCCTCAATACCCTCTCATAGTTTGGATGATAGTAGTAACTCTTAAATCCAGAAACGTGATTAAAAGTAAGTAATATAAAAATAGCCAAATATATATATTTATAACGTGGATGCTGAAGATTAAATAAATTCTGTAAAACAGCTATAAGTGAATAGCACGTTAATCCTGCTGCAATAGAAAGCCCCGGAACGGTTTGAATCCAGTAATGTCCATAAAAATAAAAACCGGGCACTATTGTTAAAAATGAAAAAGCAAGCAAGCTTATTCCCATGATTTTTACTTTAATGGGAATGGGTTTAAGTAAACACAAAACAACCGATAAGAAAGCGTGCACCCAAAATACTTTATGATTTTGAATAATAGCATCTCGGGTATATTTAAAGTATTTTACACCTTCTTCAAACGGCATATTACTCACGTACTGTTTAGGATGTTCGTAAGCCCAAAACATCATTTCTTTAAATGAGTTTTTCATAACCATGAGTAAAAATATTGCTCCGATTATGGTTATTCCACCCATTGAGTAAGGAATAATGGATTTTAAAAACCGTTTAAATTGACGGGGTTTAGTAAAAATGGAATCAGAAACGATAACCAAAGCTCCCCAGAATGCCAAAAACACACCGCTTGTTTTAACCATTACAGCAGCCCCCATTGCCAAACCCATAAAAAAGTAGTGCCTGATTTTACCGGAGTTTCTTGCAATGGAGTAGTACAATATGCCCCAGGCCGTAAAAAAGGCAACGCCGTGTTCGGCCTGTACGGTAAAACCACTAAGATTAGGGGTTAGAGAAACAAATGCAAAAGTAATAGCAGATACTATGCCGGCAATTGGATTAAAAAGATTCCTTGCACTGAAGTATATAAAAACTATAGTCAGTAAATTCAGATACATAAATCCTGTGTGAATTCCCTTAACCGTATCGCCAAAAATTCCAATCATCATTCCGTAGAAATAAAATAAACCCGGAAATTTTACTTCATAAAAATCTACATAAGGAATTTTTCCCTCTAAAACCAGCTTTCCAAAGTAGCTGTATATTCCTTCATCCCTCTCAAAGGGTATCATTAAAAAATTAGACCGAATACCATACATGATTATCAGTAAAACAAATAATAAACCAACTCCTATTAAATCTTCATTTTTAATAAAAAAGCTTTTGGGACCCAGTTTTATTTCCCTACCGGAATTAAAAAAATTATTTTGCAACGAAGCGCCCGCCTGCTTAGTTTTTGCCATATTAATTAGTATTATTTGAATGTATTACTGATTTAAGATGTTGATATGTTTTTTTTATCCCTAACTCGATAGGTGTAAAACGTACATCAGGAAATGCCGATAAAAGTTTTTTGTTGTCGGGCATAATGGAAGGATTATCACTAAGCCGATTATCAATATACCGAACAGGCGGCATCATATCCACCGTAGTTTTAATAATTTGAATCAGGTCATTAATGCTCAATGTGTCGTTTGATGATAGATTAAATACGCTGCACTTATCTTCATTATTATTTAGTGAACGGAGCAAAATATCGGATACATCATCGATGTATATGTAATTTCTTAACGATTCTCCGTTTCCAAATACCTGTAATTCTTCGCCGGAAATAATTTTTTCTAAAAATGTATTAATAATTCCGAGACCCTTTTTGGTATCTTGTCCGGGGCCATACACATTACTCACCCGAAAAATATCATATACAATACCGTTACGTTTAAAATAATACTCTAAAAAGTACTCCATGGTTAGTTTTGTAATTCCGTATGGAGAGTACGGTTTTTTATACGCGTCTTCATTCAATTTTTCGGAGGAGGTACCATAAACGGTACCGGCGCTGGATACGAAAACAACTTTTTTAATATTGCTTTCGGAAGCACCTTCCATTATGCGTAAAAATGGAACAAGGTTTTGTTCTATTTCTAAAAAAGGATCCTTCCAACTGGTTGCAGGAATGGTAGAAGAAGCTAAATAATAAAGTAGTTCAGTTTGTTTAAAATCGTTCTGTATTTTATTTTTATCTTCCTGATTCGGAGCGTATACAGGCTGAGAAAACTTTTCAATTTCTTTTCTGGTAAACAGCTTAAGCCGAATATCCTGAATTTGACCTAAACGAGCCGAGAGATTTTTACCTATAAATCCTCCTGCTCCAATAACGGCTATATTTTTATACTTCAAAGATTAACTGTTTTTTCTATTATGGTATACGGTCGGTTTCTCACTTCGTCGTATATCCGAACAATGTACTCGCCAATAATACCCAAGCATATCAATATGATTGAACTAAAAAACAAAATAATAATTGTTATGGTGGCGAATCCTTTTACCGGAATTTCATTAAAGATTGCGCCGTAAATTACCATAAGCGAATAAACAACCGAAAAAGATAAACCTATAACGCCCAGTATGGTAATAATTCTTATAGGAACGGAAGAAAATGAAAAAATACCGTCCATAGCAATTTTCATCAGCTTACGCAAAGTATAGCCTGACTGTCCATCAAAACGGGCTGCTCTTTCATACTCTACTCCTATTTGATTAAATCCAACCCAAGCCCGAATTCCTCTTAAAAATGGATTTTTCTCGTTCAGCTGAATCATACTGTCTACCACACGCTTTTTCATAACACAAAAATCTCCACTATCTAAAGGTATTTTTGTATCGCTTAGCCTGTTAAGGAGTCTGTAAAATGCAGCGTAGCTAAATTTCTTTATAGCCGATTCTTTTCTTTTTTTTCTTATTCCATAAGCAACATCATACCCTTTATCTAAATATTCAAAGAAAGAGGGTAATAAAGAAGGAGGGTCTTGCAAATCATCATCGATTATTGCTATGTACTCTCCGGTGGTGTGCATCAACCCGGTTTTAACCGCCAGTTGATGTCCGAAATTTCTGGATAATTTTATCCCCCGGATATATTTGTACTTATTACTTAACTCAAGTATTTTTTCGAAACTGCCATCCTTGCTTCCATCGTCAATGAGCAAAAGTTCCAAATCCCAATTATTAGCCTGTTTAACTGTTTCAATTTCATTCAACAAATTATTCAGTATGGTAGCCGAGTTGTAAACAGGAACAATTATGGAAATTTTACTCATTTCAAAGCGTAAAAAAGTGACCTAAGTTAATAAAATTAGTCATTAAAAAGAAATACCAAAAAGTTTTTGGAACGACTGTTTTAGTGGGCTATGCCAAATCTTTGAGGGGGGAGTATTGACTCACTTATTCTTAATAAACAATAGATAAAAAAGATTTCTCACATACTGTAAAATAAATGAATTTACCGCTGCGGTAATAACCCAAAAAAAAGAAAGTTTATATCTGCCGTCTTTATACAGTCTGTACGCATAACTTCTGTATAGCTTAGCCTGCCTGGTTTTTAAGTTTATATTACTGTTTGATTGCGAAGAAAGTCTGAACCAACCCAAAGGCTCAGGGTAGATATAGGTATTTCCTTGTAAAAAGAGCTCATTTTTCATATCCATATCGAGTGTCCAATTACAACCATTTTTAAATTTAGGCTCCGGAATTTTATCGTATGCAGATTTTCTGAAAAGCGAACCGTTTGGCTCTCCGATAATATTTAATCCGTAAAATAAGGTTGAACGAATGGCCCACCAACTGGATAGCCTTCCTTTCACAAACGGAAATTTTTTAATGGCTACCGTTTTATTTTCATCATTTATAACTCTAATGTACGTGTTTACCAGTACTACATCGCTATGTTTTTCAAGAACGTGTAAACACTTTTCAACGGCATCCGGCTCAATCCCGTCGTCTGCTCCTAAAAACATGACGTATTCACCTTTAGCATAGGTAAGTACTTTTCTGAAATTGGGAACCAGCCCTATGTTTACATCATTGTGGAATATTTTTACTCGGGGGTCTTTTCTTTTCTCTATAACCTCTACCGACCTGTCTGTACTGCAGTTATTGGAGAAAATAACCTCAATATTTTTATAGGTCTGATTTAAAACACAATCTAATGTTGTATCAAGATACTTCTCTGTATTATAAACAGGAATACAAATGCTAACTAATGGTGCATTTACGTTTTCCATGTATTTGCTTAGTTACTTAACTCTGCGAAGGTAGCCTCCTCCTAAAGCTTCGGTTATCAGAAGCTTGTTGTATATTTCATCATCCTTTACAAAAGCATCGGTTGTTTTTAAAAATGCTTCCATGGCTGTGTATGGGTTATTTCCCACATCCCAAGGCCGATCTTTAACGTATCCTTTTGGGAAAAATTCAACAAAAGTATCGGGGAGGATAATATAAGAATCTAAACTTACCAGAGGAGTATACAGTTCGAGTTCTCTGTAAACGTGCTCGTGAGAGTGATTCGAATCCAGCACTACCATAACTTTTTTAAATCCGGAAGCATAATCGGCAATTTGTTTTACTATCTGAGTATCTACCGATGAGCCTTCTAACATGGTTATATTCTTATACAAAGGGTGTTCTTCTATTTCTTTTCTATTATGCTTTCTGATATCAATATCTACGGCTATCACCTTTCCGTTGTTTCCCAAAAGCTCCATCATAGAGGAAGAAAAAATTATAGACCCCCCATGAGCAATACCTGTTTCGATGATTAAATCGGGTTTCACCCTCCAAATTAACTCTTGCATGATAACAATATCCTGTGGATACTTTATAATGGGCCTGCCTAACCAGGTAAAGTTATACGTGTATTTATACTTATCGGCATGCAACATCCAATCAACCGATTTCTTTTTTAACTCTTCATCGGCCGCCATAGCCTTTATGGCAGCATTTCGTTCGTTTTTAAATTCCTGTATTGGATCCATGATTTGCTTTTTTATTTGTTAAGTAATGAAATATTTGTTCTATTTCTGTGTTAAGGTTATAACGAGTATCTTCCGAAAAACCTATTTTATTCAGTTTTTCAAGAGATATGCTAAAAAAATTTGTTTTTTCAGGTAAAGTTCCTTCTACCCGAATATCTATGGTTTTTCCATACAGTTTATGAAAAACATCTTTTACTATTTGCGCCACCTCAAGCATGGTTGCTCTTTCCGAAGATACTAAATTAAACACCTCAAATTGCTTAGGATAGTTTTTTAATATCGCCCAAACAGCTTTTGAAAGATTCTCTAAACTAACAAAATTTCTCATTTGCTTGCCGGACGATTTTATTGTGATTGTTCCTTGTTCTAATGCCTCCTTGCAGAAGCAACCCGGCACAAGCGTCCATCTGTTAAATGAATCTGATTTTATTCTTCCGTAAACGTTACTTGGTCTTACCGCTACACAATGGAGTTTTCCGGTACTTGTATACATTTTTGCGTACTGCTCGGCAAATAAGTGATTCAAGCCATAATCATTCAGGCAATTGGCTTCGGTATTTTCAGATATTTCGCCTTCCAATTCAGTACCATAAACCTGCAGTGTAGAAAAAACTATTGCTTTGCTGATATTATTTTTAACGGCAAAATCCATCATATTTTTTGTTCCTAAAACGGAAAGTTCTATCCCCTTAAGAGTATCTTTTGATACAATATCATTTGCCGTTGCTACATGAACTATGACATCTGCCTGCAAGTTGAGGTTCATTAAAGAATCTCTATCCAGCAAGTCTATCTCAAGCATTTGCAATTTTCCCAATAATTCTTTAGTGGAGGGATGAAACTTTCTAGACAAAGCTATTACATGTATACCCTGTGAATTAAGATACTCACACAAGTACGAACCTATAAACCCATTAGCACCGGTAACTATTACTTTCATGTCAAATTAATTTTACATAATCACCGGACGGAAAGAAGCATCTACGAACTTAATACTTTTATCCTTATCAGAAACTAAACTAACGGGGAGTGGCCACTTAATATTTACCGAGGGATCGAGATGATGAATTCCTCCCTCGCTTTCTTTATTATAAAATTCGGAAACCAAATAAACTATTTCGGAATACTCGGTTAATGTTTGAAAACCATGAGCAAATCCTTTTGGAACGTACATCATACGTTTATTTTCTGCACTTAATTCGGCCCCAAACCATTTTAAATAAGTTGGTGAATCTTTTCTAACATCCACAATTACATCAAATATTTTACCTTGAACACATTTAATCAGCTTAACCTCACCGTAAGGAGGATGCTGAAAATGCATTCCCCTCACCACGCCTAAACCATTTGTTCCGGAATGATTTGACTGAACAAAATTTTGTTCTAAGTTGTGTTCTGCAAATTCCTTTTTGCAAAAAGTTCTTGTAAAAAAACCTCTTGCATCTGTAAACGGCTCTACGTCTATTAAAAATGCGCCGTCTAAATCTAATTTTGTATACTTCATAATAACTTTAATTAACCGTTTGATGGTGAAAAAAGTGGATCTTGCTTGGTTAAAATAAGCTTAGGACTTAATCCTTCAACTATTTTAAATAGGTTTCCTTCAATCAGTGAAACATCAGGTACCGCCAGAAGATTAAAACCATGATGAGGTGGAATTTCACAGTAGGTTTTATCTAAAGGAAGCAATTCAATAGGCATTTTTTCAGTATCAATATTTTGATGAAATTCCCTAACGGCAAATACCGTATAGCCTAAACCGGTCATTAAACTTACAGAAGGAGCATGTATTAATCCCTTACTCCAATCATCATAAAGGCTGTGAGTTTCAAATATCACCACCGGCTTATCTCTCTTTATGGTTTCTAAAGAACCTTCTATTACCTTTTTTTCACTTCCTTCAACATCTATCATAATTACATTAACCTTGCCCACGGCATTTTTCTTTACGTAATCATCTATTGTTATAGTCTTAAGACTACCTTCCGAATTGGAGGATGTTTCAATGGTGCTGGCCAGCGCGTCTTCCCCATCAAAAACTAAATACACATCACTCTTGTTCCATAATGCCGATGGATTAATAACCATATTTTTTAAGTTATTAATGCGGGCGTTCTCAACTATCATGTCGGAATTTACTTTGTTGGGTTCAAAGGTGTGACAAATACCGCTTTCTTTTATATTATTAGCAATTAAAATGCTTTGATCTCCAAAATAGGCTCCTGCCACAACTACATTTTTTGCATCTTTTGTTAGATGAAGCAATAGTTTTGTTGTTTGAGGTTCCCACACGTGGTTGGGAGTTTCAGGATAGGATAGTAAAAACTCTCTCGCTATTTTTGAGTTATAAATAAAATTAAACGTTATCCCGTTTTGAAGTTTTTTAGTAAACTTTTGCCCTTTAAAAAGCAAATCACATAGCGGCCCCGTAACATTATCTCTTATTTTGCTGTATGGATAACCTACGCTATTTTCGTAGGACACAATAGACGACACAAATTTTTTCTGCCACTCTTCGTTAGAAGCCAGTTCTGCTTTAATTTTTTCGATTTCCATCATTGAACAACTATACTCTTTCTAGATTTTGATTTAAACTTCCTCTGTTGATTAGATTTTGTAAAAATTTAAGACGGATGTAATCAGAGTTTCTGAAATCAACGTCTGAAAAATTGATTTGCTGAAGACCTGATTTTAAGCTATCTATAGCCTGACCAAGACTTACATTGGGTAAATATCCCTGAGCCATGGAGCTAAAAAGATCAAAACTAACCATGTAAGAACGCTTATCGGGCTGGGCATCCTTATTTATAGAAACAGAAACATTATCAAATTTTTCCTGAACTGCGTAGGCCAGTTCCTTAACCTGATAATTCCACTCATTGCTGCCCGCATTAACAATCAAGTAAACCTTATCATCCGCTCTGTGTATTGCCCAGTCAATTGCCCTACTCATGTCTTCCACATGAATTAGAGGTCGCCATGGTGAGCCGTCGCTCAAAATTGTGATTTTCCCCGTAGTAATTGCCGAAGCCACAAAATCATTTAAAACCAAATCTAATCGAAGGCGGTCGCTGAATCCACATGCCGTTGCAAAACGCAAACAGGTAATTTTAAAATTTTCGTCGGCAAGCGGAGCTAAATCTTTTTCGGCATAAACCTTAGATTTGGCATAGGCAGTTAAAGGATTTAGTTCAGATGCTTCCACCCTGGGGCTGGTGTCGGCAAAACCATATACACTGCAACTGCTGGCAAAAACAAAGTTAGATACTTTTCTTTTTTTTGCTTCAGAGGCTATTTTAACGGCACAATGGTAGTTTATTTCCATGGTGGGTTTCTCATATATATTTCCCATGGGATCGTTTGATATGGCCGCAAGATATACCACAGCATCAAAACCGTTCAGTATATTAAAATCAAAATTTCTTACATCTCCGTAATATTGAATATTAAGGTATGTTTCTCCAACAAAATCTTTTGTAGTATAATTTTGCACAAAATACCCTATATCAAAACCGGCCAAGTAAATACTACTACCATACTTTTTCCTGAAATGGCGGGCCGCAACCGGACCTATGTATCCCAGATTTCCAATTATCAGTATCTTTTTCTCTGAAGTTATTCCCATATCTTCCATGGTGCTTTATCGTTAGACCATAATTCTTCCAATTCTATTTTATCTCTCATTGCATCCATGCATTTCCAAAAACCATTATGCCTGTATGCAGCTAAATTACCATCGTTGCAAATATCCAAAAGAGGTTTTTTCTCCCACTGAACATTTTCCATATCGCCGGACAAATATTCAAAAATTCCGGGCTCTAGTACGAAGAACCCTCCATTAATCCAAACCCCGTCTCCTTCGGGTTTTTCCTGAAATCTGGTTACCAATCCGCTGCTGTTTGTTTCAACATTTCCAAACCTTCCGGGTAGTTGAATGGTGGTTAACGTTGCCAGTTTTCCGGTTGATTTGTGAAACTTCACCAATTCTTTAATGTTTATATCAGCTACACCATCGCCGTAGGTTAACATAAAAGTTTCATCTTTCACGTGGTCTTGTATCTTCTTTATCCTACCGGCTGTATTGGTATTTAAACCGGTGTCAACCAATGTAACTTTAAAGGATTCGGAATTAGTGAAATGCACATCTATAACATTTCGCTCCAACTCAACAGTTATATCAGAGTTATATAAAAAGTAGTTTATGAAATAATCTTTAATGATATACCCTTTGTATCCCAAACAAACCACGAATTCTTTAAACCCGTAGTGGGAATAAATTTTCATGATATGCCAAATTATCGGTTTTCCACCGATTTCAATCATTGGTTTGGGTTTTATGACTGTTTCTTCTGAGATTCTTGTCCCTAAGCCCCCCGCTAATATTACAACTTTCATTAGATTTTGATTGATGATACGTAATGGGCTCTAAATATAGTAAAATATAAATAAATCGATCAAATTATTTACTCATTAAATTGAAGCGCGTCTCAACAATGCGGCAAATTAAATAATGTACAAAAAACCTTTTATTAATGGCTTATTCTTCCGGCCGCTTTAAGTGTATTCATCAACAGTGAGGCAATAGTCATAGGGCCAACTCCTCCGGGAACCGGAGTTATATAACTGCATTTTGGGGCTACTTCATCAAAGGCCACGTCTCCTTTTAATTTAAAGCCGCTTTTGGTTTCAGAAGAAGCAACTCGTGTTGTTCCTACATCAATAACTACCGCCCCTTCTTTTACCATATGCCCCTTTAAAAATTCCGGCTTACCCAAGGCGCAAACAATAATGTCTGCTTGGCGGGTAAAATTCTCTATATTCTTCGTTTTACTGTGGCACAATGTAACCGTGGCGTTTCCGGGCTCAGAATTTTTGGACATTAATATACTCATGGGAGATCCTACAATATTACTCCGACCAATAACTACACAGTGCTTTCCGGAAGTTTCTATATGATATGCTTTGAGCAACTGCAAAATACCAAAGGGTGTTGCACTTACATAAGCAGGGAGATTGAGTGCCATTTTACCAACGTTTACAGGATGAAAACCATCCACATCTTTTTGAGGACTAACGGCCTCTATAATTTTTTGCTCATTGATGTGTTTTGGCAACGGAAGCTGAACTATAAAACCATCAATGGCATCATTATTATTAAGTTCAGACACCGTTCTTAATAATTCTTCTTCACTTACCGATTCAGGGTGCCTGATAAGCGTTGAACGAAATCCAACTTTTTCACAGGCTTTAATTTTTGCCGCAACGTAAGTTTCACTTCCTCCATCGTTTCCTACCAAAACAGCCGCCAAGTGTGGTGCACGCTTGCCATTGGCCAACATTTTTTTCACTTCTTGGGCAATTTCCTCCTGAATTTGCTGAGAAATTTTTTTTCCGTCAATTAATTGCATAAACTTTTAGGGGGCCTTCTTATCTTTTTGGCATTTTAGGCATGTTTCGCATCATTTTCATCATGGCATTTTTATCGTTCATCATTCTCATCATCTTTCGGGTTTCCTCAAACTGCTTCAAAAGTTTATTTACTTCCGTAATACCTTGCCCGCTTCCTTTAGCTATGCGCTGTCTTCTGGAACCGTTAATAATTTCCGGCTTCGTTCTTTCCTCGGGTGTCATGGATGAAATAATTGCTTCTATTCCCTTAAATGCATCATCATTAATATCAACATCTTTAAGAGCCTTTCCAACACCCGGTATCATGCCAACCAAATCCTTTAAATTTCCCATTTTTTTGATTTGATGTAATTGGCCTAAAAAATCATTAAAATCAAACTTATTGCTGGCAATTTTTTTAGACAGCTTTCTTGCCTCTTCCTCATTAAACTGTTCCTGAGCACGCTCTACCAAGGTTACCACATCACCCATTCCCAAAATCCTATCAGCCATACGTTCGGGATAAAAAATATCCAAGGCCTCCATTTTTTCGCCGGTACCTATGAATTTTATGGGTTTGTTTACAACGCTTTTTATAGATAGTGCGGCACCACCCCTGGTATCGCCATCTAGTTTGGTAAGAATTACGCCATCAAAATCAAGCCTGTCGTTAAAAGCTTTGGCGGTATTTACAGCGTCCTGGCCGGTCATACTGTCTACCACAAATAAAATTTCATTGGGCTTTATCGCTTTTTTAAGATCGGCAATCTCATTCATCATAGCCTCATCCACAGCCAAACGCCCTGCGGTATCAATAAGCACCACGCTATTGCCATTTTCTTTCGCCTGTTTAATAGCCGCTTCGGCAATTTTTACCGGATTTTTTTCTTCCCGATTACTGAATACATCTACCCCAATTTGCTCACCTAACACATGAAGCTGATCAATAGCGGCAGGGCGATATACGTCGCAAGCTACCATCAAAGGCTTTTTCCCTTTTTTACTTTTCAAATAATTGGCTAGTTTTCCGGTAAATGTTGTTTTACCCGAACCCTGCAAACCACTCATCAGTATAATGGTAGGATTTCCGGCCAAATATATATCCTCTTTGGTACCTCCCATCAATTCAACCAACTCGTCGTGAGCTATTTTAATGAGTAACTGCCCGGGTTGTAGCGCAGTGAGTACGTTTTGCCCCATGGCTTTTTCTTTTACCTTGTCGGTAAAGGTTTTTGCCACTTTGTAGTTTACGTCAGCATCCAGAAGTGCTTTTCTGACTTCCTTAAGGGTTTCTGCTACATTTATTTCATTAATTTTCCCGTGTCCTTTAAGTACTTTAAAGGCTCTCTCTAACTTATCGCTTAAATTATCAAACATGTTTTTTGTTCTATGGGAAAACAAAGATAAAACTTTGAAGCGACTTAACTTCTTTAAATTGACTAACAGAATTGTAACTTTACCGTTTGTTGAGAGTTCAGGAAAAATACATGAGCAGATGCTTTGAACTGGCCGAACAGGGAATTGGCTATGTTTCTCCAAATCCTTTAGTTGGCTGTGTAATAAGCAAAAACGAAGTAATTGTTGCCGAAGGATTTCATCAAAAATATGGAGAAGCTCATGCAGAAGTGAATGCCATAAATGCTCTGCCTGATAATATTAATCCTGCTGATTGCACACTTTATGTGAATCTGGAACCCTGCTCTCATTTCGGGAAAACGCCACCCTGTTCAGACTTAATAATATCGAAGGGATTTAAAAATGTTGTTATAAGTAACTTAGATCCCAATCCATTGGTTTCCGGAAGTGGAATTGCAAAGCTTAAAGAAGCAGGTATAAATGTTACCGTAGGAATATTAGAACAGTCGGGAAGATATTTAAACCGGCGTTTTTTCACCTATCAGGAAAAGAAAAGACCTCACATCATTCTTAAATGGGCTCAATCGGCAGATGGTTACATTGCAGGAAAGGGAGGGATTCCAATAAAAATAAGCGGAGCGGAAAGTCTAAAAATTGCACACAAAATGAGGGCGCAAGAGGATGCCGTTTTAGTAGGAAAAAACACGGTGCTGAATGACAATCCCTTCCTAACCACCAGGTACTATTCCGGAAAAAATCCTGTTCGTATTATACTTGGAGGAAACGGCGAATTAGACAGTAGATTAAATGTCTTTAACAACGAGGCCAAAACTATAATATACAACACGAAAAAAACTAAATACCAAGATAATCTGCTTTGGTTCAAAACAACTGATATTGATGAAATTGTTCAGCATATTATGTCTTTGAGTATAGGCAGTTTTGTTGTAGAGGGAGGCGAAAAAACACTTAAATTATTCATAAACAATAATTTATGGGACGAAATGCATGTTTTTCTGAATCCAAACTTGATAATAGAAAATGGAGTTAAAGCCCCTGATATAAATTTAAACACTGATTATCAAATAGTTAACAAGGATAGGTACTATCATTTAATCAAAGGCCGGAACGAAATTTAATTTACATGCATACTTAAGTTTTTTGAGGATGGAATGAATAAAAGTTGTATATTTGCGTCCCTCAATTTTGAGGAGATGTTTATTATTAGGAAAAGTTATGTCGAGAATTTGTCAAATAACCGGTAAAAAAGCAATGGGAGGAAACCATGTTTCTTTCTCTAACCGTAAAACTAAGCGTCAGTTCA
Source organism: uncultured Akkermansia sp. (assembly GCA_964585565.1). GTDB lineage: Bacteria > Bacteroidota > Bacteroidia > B-17B0 > Aurantibacillaceae > Aurantibacillus. Next base: position 17,326 of record CAZPEC010000015.1, read on the forward strand.
AAGTTAACCTTAAACGCAAGCGTTTTTTCGTTCCCGAAACAAACGAATGGGTTACTTTGCGTGTATCTACCTCTGCGCTTAAAAACATAAATAAAAAAGGGATTTATGCTTGCTTAAAGGAAGCAAAAAATAAGGGAATACTTTCATAAAAACTGAAGAAAATGGCAAAGAAAGGAAATAGAATACAAGTTATATTAGAGTGTACCGAACATAAGGAAAGCGGTATGCCCGGAACTTCTCGTTACATTACTACAAAAAATAAAAAGAACACCACCGAGCGTTTAGAGTTAAAAAAGTACAATCCCATACTCAAGCGCATGACCGTTCATAAAGAAATTAAGTAAACATCTTTTAAAAATTAAATTCCCATGGCAAAGAAAGTAGTAGCAACCTTAAAAACCGGAAAAGGCAAAGATTTTACCAAGGTAATTAAAATGGTTAAGTCTCCTAAAACCGGAGCTTATTCCTTCAAGGAAGAAATTGTTCATAACGATCATATAGCTGATTTCTTAAAATCAAAATAATATTACTTCGTAATTATTTGACACGAAAAATTCTTTCCATTCGGAAAGAATTTTTTATTTTACGGCCCTGCTTACTGTAAATATATGAGTTTTTTAAAAAGGCTTTTCGGAAAAGAAGAAAAAGAAAGCTTGGAGCAAGGACTTTCCAAAACAAAAGAAAGTTTCTTTGGAAAAATAGGGCGTGCTATTGCCGGAAAAAGTACGGTAGATGGAGACGTACTGGATAACTTAGAGGAAATTCTAATCTCTGCAGATGTGGGTGTTAACACCACTTTAAAAATTATTTCAAACATTGAAGAGAGAGTGAAAAAAGATAAATACGTAAATACACAGGAACTGAACAACATTTTAAAAGAGGAAATAGCCAATCTGTTAAATAAAAATAATTCCGGAATTAGTAAAAACACCGAATTAAAAAAACCTTACGTTATATTGGTAGTTGGAGTAAATGGCGTAGGAAAAACCACCACCATTGGTAAACTGGCCAATATGTACAAGCAAGCCGGATACTCAGTTCTTTTGGGTGCCGCTGATACTTTTCGAGCAGCAGCCGTTGATCAATTAACGATATGGAGTGAACGAGTAGGCGTGCCGATAGTGAGCCAGGGAATGGGAGCAGACCCTGCGAGCGTTGCATTCGATACCCTTAATAGTGCCAAAGCAAAAGGAACAGATATTGTAATTATAGATACCGCAGGAAGACTTCACAATAAGATTAACTTAATGAACGAGTTAAGCAAAATAAGAAACGTTATGAAGAAAGTTGTTCCTGATGCTCCTCATGAAGTACTGCTTGTTTTAGATGGAAGTACCGGACAAAATGCTATAGAGCAGTGTAAACAATTTACCGCAGCTACAGATGTATCCGCACTAGCCGTAACAAAACTCGACGGAACCGCCAAAGGCGGGGTAGTTATAGGAATATCAGACGAATTTAAAATACCCGTAAAATACATTGGAGTTGGTGAAAAAATAAACGACCTACAGTTATTTGATGCCAAGGATTTTGTAGATAGTTTATTTAATCAGTAAAAAAGAATCTGTAATTCTTCTTGCAAGAGCTCCTATAAGGAAAAATAAATAGGAAGAAACTCTATACAGTCATTATCTCTTTTTCCTTCTGCTGAATATGTGTATCTACTTTTGATACGCTGGAGTCTGTAAGTTGCTGAATTTTTGCCTCCGCATCTTTGGCCTCATCTTCCGGTAGACCTTCCTTTTGGAGTTTTTTTACTTTTTCCAACGATTCTTTTCTGATATTTCTGATGCTGATTTTTGCATCTTCTCCCATCGTACGAGCTGTTTTAGTTAAGTCTTTTCTACGCTCTTCCGTTAAAGGAGGAACCGTTATGCGTATAATCACTCCATCATTTTGCGGGTTAAAACCCAAGTTAGCTGCCTGAATAGCCTTCTCAATAGGAGTTAGCATAGATTTTTCCCAAGGCTGAATAACCAATGTTCTGGCATCTTGGGTATTAACGCTTGCCGTATTACTTATCGGAACTTTGCTTCCATAATATTCTACCAATACATTTTCAAGCATAGCAGGATTTGCTTTGCCTGCCCTAACTTTTGACAATTCACTTTCCAAATGCTTTATTGATTTTTCCATTTGGGATTTAGCATTGTCTAGTATCGTCTTTACATCACTCATAAATTCTAATTAAGGTCTAAAAATACTCAATTTTATTAAACTGCAACGGCTGCTTTAATATGGGGATGAGGATCATAATTTTCCAATGTAAAGTCCTCAAATTTAAAGTCAAAAATAGACTTTACTTCCCGGTTTATTTTCATCGTTGGTAATGGCCTTATATCCCTGCTTAATTGCAATTTAGCCTGTTCAATATGATTAAGATAAAGATGTGCATCTCCCAGTGTATGAATAAAATCTCCGGGTTTTAGTCCGCAAACTTGAGCTACCATCATTGTTAACAAAGCGTACGATGCAATATTAAACGGAACTCCCAAAAATATATCGGCACTCCGTTGATACAACTGACAACTTAATCTACCTTCCGCCACATAAAACTGAAAAAATGCATGGCATGGAGGTAATTTCATGTTATCAATATCTGCCACATTCCAAGCGCTTACAATTAGGCGCCTAGAGTCGGGTGTCTTTTTTATCATATCCACCACCTTTGTTATTTGGTCAATAGACGTACCATTTGGTGCGGGCCAACTCCTCCATTGATACCCGTAAACAGGGCCTAGATTCCCATTTTCATCTGCCCATTCATCCCATATACTAACACCATTATCTTTTAAATACTTAATATTGGTATCTCCCTTCAAAAACCAAAGCAATTCATGAATAATTGATTTTGTATGCAACTTTTTTGTTGTTAAAAGAGGAAAGCCTTCCTGTAAATTAAACCGCATTTGATAACCAAAAACACTGAGTGTTCCTGTCCCCGTTCTGTCTTGCTTTTTAACGCCCGTATCGAGTACGTGCTTCATTAAACTATGATACTGCTCCATTGGGCAAAAGTAAAAATCCCGCAGGTTTTTTGCTGCGGGATTTTTGAAGATTTTATAACAATGGTGGAGTAGTTAAATAGTGTAA
>CAZPEC010000016.1:0-10168 GCA_964585565.1 uncultured Akkermansia sp.
TGCCGCTGGGAGTAAATGCGATATTTAAGTTCACACTGCTCGTAACGGGGTTTAAGCAGGTACCATTGGTTACACTTGGAGACAATATCGGCGAGGGCATAACTGAGACAGTTGCTGCGCTGGTTTGAGTTACTACGGTACTTAAAGATGTTGTGCCCGTTATATAAAGTGTGTAAACAGTTGTAGAAGAAGGAGAAACCGTAAAATTTGGACTGGATTGTGTTTGGCCACCCGGTTGGATAGAATACGTAGGATTTGTTAACCCATTAGGATTTGTTATGGATACTATTGCGGAACTTCCATAACATATGGTTGTATTTGTATTTGGAGGCGCTATCAAACAGAGGGTAGCACTGGAGGGATTACACGATAAACAATTGGTTTGATAATACATTCCGGCTAAAATAACACTGTAACAATCGGTTCCGTTCCCAATACTATAAACAGCAGAACTTTGGTTATTTACAGCGGGTGCCCCCGGATCGACTATAAAATTCCATACTTGCTGAGCCGCAGTGGTTAATACATAATTATTGGTAACACTATTTAAAGCGGCGTTTTGATTCGTAATTTTTTGGAAATCGCTAACTAACATAAAATTCGTTGTGTTCAATGGTGTTGCACACACATTAAAACCGGAAATAGTATTTGTTACCGGTGGAGGGCCCGGAGGATTTGTTTTGCATCCATCGGCTAACACAATACTCCCTGTATAATTTTGTGTAGGGTCCGAGTATATCACAATAAGCAAAGCTCCATCCACATCATTTCCTGTAACGGGCGGATTGGTTGGCAAACCTGAAATCATATAATTTCCGTTTCCGGATATAATAGAAGTTACATCCGCTCTATAAGCATAAGAACCCTGGTAACTCCAGCATTTATCTGCATGTTGCCCAATAATGGTCATTGGAAAAGAATTAGTAACGGAATTGGGATTTGTTATGGTCGCCGTTATAGCAATACCATTTCCTGAACTTCCACAGTAAAGAAAAGCTTTAATAATATTATGACATGCTGGTATGCCGCTTATATTAAAGGCCGCAGGCTGGTTAAGCCCTACCTGAAACGTAAACGGTCTTTTGTATAGCGGATTGCTGGCGTAAGCAAAATTTAATCCGCAGGCCGTATGGGTGTAGGAAGTGGCTATAAAACCGTTTCCATCGGCAACCTTTAGATTTATCGGTGAAGTACTTTGATATAGAGGTGTTCCGTTTTTTGTATCAGACAATACTCCTTTCTGGGAAAAGGAGATAAAAAAACATATCAAAAATAAAAGTGTAAGGCTCTTTTTCATTGTATGGTCATTTAATTTTTTAAGCTTAATTGATACTTTTCCATGTGTTTACAGATTTTATTACCTGAACAAACTAACATTTCCTTTATGTTCAAATTCTTTATCATCCATCCCCGTTGCCTTTAGAATATAAAAGTAAGTACCATCAGGACACTCCTTTCCTTGTAAATTAGTTCCATCCCAAGCAAAGTTTCCAGTGTTGCTGGTTACTTCATATACCCTGTTTCCCCAACGGTCATATATAATAATGTGTATTTCTTTTAAACTGGAACCTATTAATCGGAATACATCATTTGCCTTATCTCCATTAGGAGTGAATACATTCGGTATCTCCAACTTGGAAGGCATCTCTACCACTATAATACGCATGGCTGTGTCTTCACAGGTTCCTTTCTTTACTTTCAATATTACACTATAAGTTCCAGGTGCTTCGTATAGAGCATTCGTTAATTGCGTATTCATTAACGTTTGTGTTACTGTTCCGTTCCCGTAACCCCAGGTAGATATAATGCTAGTGGCCCCTGTGCTGGTTGTGCTGGTATTACTGAAGGTTACTGCCAGCGGCGCATAGCCCTTTGATGGATTTGGAATAAAACTTGCCTTAATATTTCCCTCAATCACGGCAATACCAATATGTGCTTCACAACCGTTGTTATTGTTGAGTACTTCAACATGATAATCGCCCGGCATGTTGGTAGTAAGCCAAGAATTGGTTAGTGCAGAAGTAATAGCTCCGGGCGGAACAGTCCATTGGTAAGAATAACCGGATGTATTCCCGGTAATACTGGGCGTAATCACAACCGTTGGATTTGGATTACAATCGAGAATAAAAGGCTCTGTTGCTACAAGGGCAGGAGGTGCAAAGTCGCACGCTACCGTATAGGTGGCAGAAGCCGTACAACCATTCACAACCGAAGTTGCGATTGCCGTATGAGCACCACAAGCAGTGGTATTAAACTGAGAACCGGGGGTTATGCCCCCGTTGGGAGTATACCAAACGTAGGTTGGAACCAATTGAGGAGGAATCCAGGTAGCCGTTGAAATTGGAACAATTACTACATCTTCGTTTTTACAGTTTATTACAGAATTGGTTAGTGCGCTGATATTAAATGCAGGCACTCTGATATCTTGAATAATAGTTACTGTTTTAGATGAACGACAAAGATTATTATTATCCACAGCGCCAAATGTATAAGTACCTACAACAGTGATACTATTGTTTGCATTAGACTTGGTTGGATCTATACATACCGTATAATTGGGCGTTGGGTTAATGGAGTTTGACGGAATAGCAGGAACTGTCCAACTTAGCGTGGTGTTTTGATTACTGCTTATCCCCGTTAATACCATACAGGGGTCTTTACACGTCAATCTGCTCAATGGTTGAATGATCTCAATGGGCGGAGGAATTGTATTTTGAATTATTGTTACGGACTGGTGTGTAATGCAATTATTGGTTAAATCCTGCACGTACACCACATAAGTTCCGGGAACAACCAGGTTATTGTAATTAGGATTGTTTGTAAACACCGGCGTAGCCGTTCCGGGCGGCGGAACAAACGCGTAATTTACCGGTGTATTTGGTACTGGTGAGGTTTGTACGCTGGTTACCTGTAAACTCGTTATACTTGTAGTTGAACAGCCAATAGTAAAATTAGTCGAACTGGTGATAGTCATCTGCGGGACGCCAACAGAAGCCGTAACCTGAACAGATTTGGTAGATTTACACCCTGTAATATTATTTACGGCCTCTCCCCAATATATCCCCGGTGATGTAGGGCAAAAGATATTCAGTGTACCTTGTGGCACACCTACATACATGGTACTTGTTCCAACTACCTGGTACCAGTTGGTTGTAACATTAGGATGCATATTGCTGGTTAACGTAAAGCATGCCGGAGCTGTATTACAAGTTATATTTTGCAACGTTGGTGTAATAGCTATGGTTGGCGAAGTAATATCCTCATATATAGTGTACGTTTGAGACATTACACAACCGGTAGAACTTGTCCCGATAACCTGACCGGTACAGGCAGTTGTAAAATTATAACTGGAACCCGTGAGCGTATTTGAACACAATGGAAACCAGGTGTAACTGAGAATAACACCATTTGTTACACTGGTAGTTAGTAATACGCTGGGATTATTGCACGTAATGGTCCAGTTATTACTAGGATTAATAACTATGAAATCTGCAGGTAACGGAATCGGCGCAACCGTAAAATTAACCACAGTAGTACAGCCACTCTGTGCTGTAATGGTTGCACTGTTTGGCCCGGGAGTTAATCCAGAGGCTGTTGCCGTATTTATCGTTGAAAAATTTTGTGGAAAAGGACTCCAGTTCACCGTGTAGTTTTGACTAACTGCAGGAGTAAACGTTACACCAATAACAACACTATTAGAGGGGTTTGCACAAGTTCCATTATGCACCAACGGCTGTGCAATTGGCGCCGGCAAAACAAGAGCAAATACCTGAATAGAATTTGTTACAACGGCATTGTTAATATTTGTTCCGGTTATGTACAAAGTATATGTGGTATTAACCGAAGGGCTTACTGTAAAATTTGGACTTCCCTGTACCTGACCACCGGGTTGAATAGAATAACTCGGATTAGATAAATTATCAATATTTGGAATGGATATAACCGTAGAACTCCCATAACATATAAACACACTGTAGGAAGAAGCCGCACAATCGGCTATATTCAACTTAGCTATAAAAAAGTCGTCGGCACCGGTATTTTGTTTATCATACGCTCCCGGAAAAGACATATAAGCGTTGCTGTTACTATAAAAACACCAATATCCTACAATAAATAAATTTCCGTTATTATCAACTTTCAGAGAGGTTCCCTTTTCATCAAAACCCGTAGTACCGTTGTAGGTACTCCAAATAAGTCCGTTTGATGTATTAAATGCACAAAAATAAACATCATCAGAGGCTAATTTTGTGCCAACAAAAAATGCACCCGCGCCTGGATTTTGAGTAGGCAAATCAGTAGAAAATGTATTGCCGGTGGCGTACATATTCCCGCAATTATCGGTAACTACCGCACAACCATCATCATTAGATGACCCACCAAAATAGGTTCCCCACATGTGAGTGCCCGTAAATGAAAAACGAGCAAAAAAAGCATCAAAAGTACCTGCCGCCCCCGCCTTGGTTCCTTGGAAAAAAGCACCTCCTCCCGGATTTAAGGTGGGTAAATTTGTTGAACTGGTTTGGCCCCCAATGAAAACAGCACCGGCGTTACTCACAGTTATTCCCCTTGCTATATCGGTTGCAGAACCACCATAGAGTGTTGACCACACGTTTACCCCGGCTGTAGTAGTTTTTAAAATAAATGCATCTATACCTCCTGCGTTGGCAGATTGAAAGTAGGCTCCTCCTCCGGGATTTTGTGTAGGAAAATTTGTAGAACTGCTTTCTCCGCAAATGAAAACATGCGATCCGCTTACATGCAGATAATGTCCTATATCCGAACCGTTACCTCCGTAGTAAGTTGACCATAGTTGCTGGCCGGTGTTACTAAATTTAACGATAAAAGCATCTTTATTGCCACCACTGGTAGGCTGATAATAGGCCCCCCCACCCGGATTATTCAACGGAAAATTGGCAGACTCGGTCCAACCGGTTACGTATACGTTTCCTCCTGCGTCTGTCATTACACCACGGGCAACATCATTTAAGCTTCCGCCGTAAAAAGTTGACCATAATAAATTTCCATTGTTGGAGAATTTAAGGATAAAAGCATCTCCCCCTTCGCCCGAAGCGTTGCTTCCGCCCTGATAAACAGCCTGGTTATATGCGCCGCCTAAATTTTGTAGAGGAAAGTTTGAGGAAAGCGTGGAACCCACTACATATACATTGCCGGTAGCATCTGTTGTAATAGAGCAGCCGTTATCATTATCTGAACCGCCGTAATAGGTACACCATATTAATGCTCCAATATTCGAAAATTTAAAAATACAAGCGTCGCCGCCCTTACCTTGAATTCCGGCAGCCGGGCCGGCATAAGCAACCTGGAAATATGCTCCACCACCGGGGTTTTGGGTTGGAAAACTATTAGATGACCAAGTATTACTGGTTACAAAAACATTTCCATTAATATCAATAGTGTTTGAAACATCGGTAAGTTTTTCCCAGGCATTTCCACCGAAATAACTTCCCCAAATAAGATTTAAAGGAGGGTCAATTACCAGTGTTTCATTCTTATCATAATCTTCTATATTAAATGATATTACTTTGTTGTGTAAATTATAACTGGTAGCAATAGGTTTACCGGCGTTAAAACTTACTGCTTTTCCTTCCTGTAACTGAGAAAGCGGAGTTTTTACCAGCAATGAATTTTTATTCTTAAGTTCTACATCTGCCCAGTGGTACTTTAATTTTATTAGTGAGGGATTTGCTCCCGGATGTACAACAAAATCATATTTCACCGGGTTTGTTTTTGATTTATCGCTTAAATACCACACCCAGTCAATTCCGGGATATACGTCTTTGAATGTTATTTTGCGGTATTGGTTTACATCTTTTATGCCTCTGGGATTAGAAGCATTGAAATAATTTATTTTAGTAATAATCGGATTTTCCTCTATTACGAAACGTTTATCAATTCTGGCATTAAGTAGCTCAACATCTACTCTGGCCATTTCCAGCACATCGTTTTGATGAGGGTTGGCCTGACCGGAAACAGAAGCATGCTTATGCTCGTGCTTATAAAAAATATATGAAACGCCTTTTTGGGTAAGATATAAATCAGCATTACCGGCCCTGAAACGATAATAAAGCCAATCCTGATATTCTCCTTTTTCATTGGTAAACTGGCCTTTATTTTCTTCAAAGGCACTTGGCGCCTGCTCAATAAGAGATGCATAATCAGCAGACTGATTTTTGCTATTTTGCGATATCAATCCATTACAAAAAGCTAGTACAATGACTAAGGTAAATGCCGGCTTACAGATTATTCTTTTATTCATGAGATTACAGATTTTTAATTATCAATTGGTTAGCTTGTATAAACTAATTTACTCTGTTAAACATGTTATCCGCTTCAAAAGCCATACCAAAAAATGTTAATTGCGGGATAAATTGCTTTCAAAGAAACAACAGTTTACGCTAACTAATATAGCAAAAAATACCAAACAAAATAAAAAAGTAAGCCGGTTGCTTATTTACAGGAGGCGTTGTAGGTTTTCTTCACTTCCGGATTTTCTAAAACCTGGAATGTCATATAAGGAGCTCCAAATAACTTACAATAACGGTCTTTATTTAAGTCTTTTGCAACCGTAAGGGCATGAGCAAATGGTCTGGAGTAATACTTCTCGGGTATTCTGCTTGCTAAACTAATGTACATAAACACCAGGCTCTCGCTCACATCCGGTTTTTTAATGTAGGGTTCCAGCAAAGTGGCAGCATACTTAAAATCTTTGCTCCTGCTAAAAATAAACGCCAACTTAAGGGCATTTTGCCAGCTTGCATCTTTCACATTAAAGAAACTTTTAATACGCGCTATGCAAGCATCTATTTGGGCTTCCGCATTATCAAGCGTGTCCAGACTTTCCATTATCTTAAACTGCCATTCTATATTTAGCCCGTTAACATAAGAACTGTCAAGCTTTCCGTATAAACCATCAATTACCCTTTGAACCTGTGCCTGGTGTTCCGGATTTCCGGCATTGCTGTCTAATTTAAGTTCGCAAAAAACCTTGTTGTACTGATACACCGGATTAGCCCCATCGTATTTAATAAGACGAGTAAATGTTGCATGGTCATCTTCATCAACCGAATTGGTTTTTACATACTGGTAGTGTATTCTGTTATTAATGAAAGGGGCGTTAGCAGCATTCTCTTCTATTTTTAAACTATCTAAAATTGACACGGGGTAAACACCTTCTGCCACCCTTTTTCCTATAAATTCCATAATACGATGTGCTAAATCAGTTTTACCGGCTTTTAAAGCTTTATTGAAAGTTACTTCGCTAAAACGCTGTTCCTTGGGGCCGCTTACATCGTAGGTTACATCCATAATAATTTGTGCAAAACGTTCTTTGGCCAATATGGGTTCCAGTTCTGCTTGAAGTTTTTTATCGTTATTAATGGTTTGTATAGCCTTTCTTTTACCCATACTCACCAAATTGGCATACTTACCGTCTTCATTTTCCAGCATAAACAATCCCCAACTATCTCTTGTCTCAATAACGGGTTTTATTTGATTTTTCTGCATTTGCTGAAGCACCTTAGTAACGCTTTCGGCTCTTTTTCGTTGTAACTTGGCGTTGGCTGCTGAATCTCCCTCTATACTGGAATATGCATAAATAAACAAACCGTCAATGTTAAAATCCGGCTCGTTTAAGGCTTTGATGAAAGGCTGAATATCCTCGGTTTTAAACTCATACTTATTCTTCTCAAAAGGGATGATAAACGTTAACAAAGAACTCTCTGTTTTAGGTTCAAATGGAGGTTTTAAGCCCTTGGTACCAATAACAGGAATAACTCCTATGGGCGTATTGCTTTCTATATTTCCTGATTCAGTATACCCTCTTGTTATGGTTCTACAGTATTTTCCATCTTGAACTACAATCAGATTAAGTTCGTAATCGCCGGTAATTTTAGGATTAAATTTTCCCAATTCTGTTTTAATTCCTTTAATTTTTGCCTTTTTATTCCTGCTCACGTCCTTCACCAACAAATTATTTTTAAAGAGTTTTTCCTTGTAAACTACCTTGCTCATAATTCCTTTGTTGTTCAGTGTATTATCAACAATGTTGTAATCCTGTTTAACGTATTGCTCGCGTTGGACTATATCAAAAGCCAATCCGTCTTTCTTCTTTTTAATAAGCCTTCTCAACTCTCTGGCATTTCTGTATTCCAAATACACTTTTCCGTTTTCTATGGTTAGTCCGTTATACAAAACATCATAATTTCTCCAGCGGTCACAATTTTTGCAGGCCTTATTATCTGCATCTTTTAATTTTTTGGATGCCTTGTTATACGGGGTTTTTAATTCTTTTCTGTGTGTTGCTCCCTCATTTGTAATATCATATCCTCCAAAAACGGCACTCACAAAAACCTTTTTTTCATCTTTATCGGGCAGAGCCTGTATGCCAACCAGCGTGTGCTTAGGATTCATGAGGACATATAAATTTTTCTTATTTGTTTCCCAACGCTCGTAAATAACTTTTGCAACTTCTTCTGTTTTATAATTTTCTCTGCCTTTACTGATTGGGGCCTTCATGGTAATCTCCTCTCCCCTGCTGGTTGCTCCTACTTTTTTCAGATTTTTCTTGGTTTCTTTGGGCTCTACTTTGTCTTTACCCCTATCTGCCATATTATCTGCGCTAATAAAGGCGGCTTCGTTAAGCATGGGGATAAACTCCAGTTTATCCAAACCCTTTTCGGCTCTAAACCTGTTAAGTTCGCGCAAGAGTATGTTTGGGAGAGAGTCTATCTTGAAATTTCCGTCCGAATCAATTCCCTTTTTACTTTTTTGACCAAAAAAAGATACACTTTGTATCAGTAGCGCAAATAGTGTTAACCTGACGAGTTTAAAACGCATATGCTTGTGTAAGAAAGTTTTGAAAGTATATATTATTTTCGATAATACAAACCTTTTGTAAAAAAAGAAAGGTCAAATCGGCTGAAAGTGGTATTTTTACGCAATAAACAAGGCTACTGGCCGTTTTATAACTTGTAATGCGCAAAAAGGGACTTTTCTTTTTTTCCGGTGTTCTTCTCGCTGTTTTCAACTGCCAATCTCAGGTAGGAGGAAATCAGTCTTTTCGCTTTTTAAACATCCCTATGAGTGCGAGAACAGCCGCTTTGGGAGGAAATAATTTAGCTGTTTGGGACAACGACATAAACCTGCTTCATTCTAATCCGGCACTGTTAAACGCCGGTATGCACAATCAATATGCTCTCAATTACTGTAATTACGTAAGTAATATGAACTTTGGATACATTGCCCATGCCAGACACATAGAAAACTACGGTACGTTTGGGGCTTCTCTCAACTTTTTTGATTATGGTAAATTTAAGGGATATGACGAATTTGGACAGGAAACCCGAAACTTCAGGGCCAATGATTTTTGTTTAAACCTAAATTATGCGCTGCCCTTACCGGAGGACACTAGTTTTAACATAGGTATTGGCTTAAAAACAATTTATTCTCAGTATGAAGCTTATAACGCTTTTGCCTCGGCATTAGATTTAGGCGCCATTTATCGATTCAAAAATCAATTTAATTTAAGTATTGCTGCCAAAAATATAGGTGTAGTATGGAAAGAGTACGTTCAAAATTCTCCTTACGAAACAAAACTTCCTCAAACAGTACAGTTAGGAATAAGTAAAAAACTGAGTAAGGCCCCCATTCGCTTAAGTTTAGTGTATGATCATTTACTAAGGTGGAATTTAAAATATATTAGTGCTATGGATACGGCAGGCCAATCAAATCCTTTTGGAGAAACAGCCGTTAAAGACTCTACGAGGTTTCAAAAATTTTATGAGCGTCTGGGTAATAGAACAGATAATTTTTTAAGGCATTTGAGCGGGGGCGTTGAAATTATGGTTTCAAAAAATTTGCTACTGATGGCAGGCTTTAACTACCGCCGACAAAGAGAATTTTCGCTACCCGAAAGAAGGGGCGCCAATGGGTTTAGTTTCGGATTCCAATATCAGGTAAAAAAATTCTGCCTCACCTACTCCTATAGCCAAATGGCCTTGGCAGGCAGAAGCAGTATACTGGGGGTTATGTATAGATTGTAAAACAAAACGGGTAACTACTCTCGTAATTACCCGCGTGTGGTCCCGAAGGGAGTCGAACCCCCAACCTTCTGATCCGTAGTCAGATGCTCTATCCAATTAAGCTACGG
>CAZPEC010000017.1:0-5902 GCA_964585565.1 uncultured Akkermansia sp.
ACGGGTCTCGAACCCGCGACCTTAACCTTGGCAAGGTTACGCTCTACCAACTGAGCTATTTCCGCAATAACCAAACGTTAGCGTTTGGGATTGCAAATGTATATAAAATTTGATAACGCACAAAATAATGAAAAAGTAAAAAAACCGATATTTAACCGATTGAAAAACAAACACTTCATAACCGGATTTGTAATTTTTTCCGTCCTGATTTCAGTTATCTTAAACTCCTGTAAAAAAAATACGGAAAAACTACCTTATCAGTCACTCAACTCACCGGTAAACAGCCCTGTTTGGAAAATAACAATAAGCCCTAAAGGAGGCATTTTTATTTGCGGAGGAGAAAAAAACAAAAATGGGTTTATATATAGTTCCTCCGACAACACAAACACATGGCAAAAACGTTTAGGTTTAGTTAATATATGTCTTTACGACATGGCCTTTATAAACGATAGTCTGGCCTATGCGTGTGGAGACAGTTTAAGTCTTTATCAATCTAACGATGGTGGAAATACTTGGTACAAAATTTCTTATTCTTTTACAATCGAAGGTTTTAATTATACCCCACTTCGCTGCATCATTGGAAATGAAAAATTTCTTGTGATTGCAGGAGGAAACAATTTTGATAACGGCAATGTAATTTGGTTTAATAATGGTGAAATACGTTGGGTTTGGCATTTTGATAACGAATTTCGATGCGGAATTCCATTTTCAAACGACAATTACTGGCTATGCGGTTATGGAAACTCCTACAAAACGGCAGATGAAGGCTATCACTACCGAGCAACAGATTTTAATGGAGATTTTTTTACCGGCGCCTGCCTGTCATCAGATAATAACGCCTGGCTCTGTGGCTACAACGGAGGAATTTATAAAAGTGCAGATGAAGGAAAATCGTGGAAAACTCTACTAAAACCAAACAATATTCTTAGTAAGCGAATTCAGTTTAATGCCATAGATGTAAACGAAAACGGAAGAGGTATAGCCGGAGGAAACAAAGGATTAATTTATGCAAGCACAAACGGTAACTCATGGCAAAAAAAAGAAACAGATATGAGTTTTGATGTTTTAAGCGTAAAAAAAATCGGAAAAAATAACGAGTTTATACTGGGCTGCCGAAACGGGAAACTGCTTCTTGTGAAAATCGACTAGAAATAAAAAATACTTTATTAAAAAACAAACGCCGCACTGTACTCAAATAAATCTGCCTGTGCCAGATTGGCTTTTATAAATGCGCCCAGTTGAAGTTGGTTTCTTAAATTAGTAAGCGAATTACGTTTTTTTAGCGGATAGTAAACAAGACCCAGCCTGTTGGTATTTACCGCCTCTATTTTATCGGGTAAATTATCCCAACTTCCCTCCAATTTTTTTTGTTTTATGTAAAATGGATTATAAAAATAAATTCCGGCTTGAGCAATAAAACCCACCTTACCCATCACCCACTCGTGTCCGGCAAATACTATTCCGGTACAAGATTTCAGTTTTTGACGGTGTTCGTATACCATCTGACTGGTTATATAGTCATAAAAACTGCTGTAATAAGCCCAAGAAAAGCCCGCCTGCCAAATTCCGGTCATACTGTATGCCTTATTATACCAAGTAGAAAGGTGCCAACTGGGATAAGTGGGCCCTCCTACCGGTTTGGAAGTTGGACCAAACTCATGAAAGCCCAAACCCGCCTTAATTGCCAAACCTCGGTATCTCAAACTATCTTTTCTGTTCACTTCTTTTTTTGCAGGGACGCTGTTCCGAAAACTTAATAATGTATGTAGAGAGACTATATTCATCCCCGCATTGGGCAAAGCGGTATGTCCGTTTGAAGAATGTAAAACAGAGACTCCCAAAGAAAATATTGTCTGCTGTGTTAATGAGATTGTTTGATAATAACTGAAAATACTCATGTTGGTAAAATGGCTTCCTATGTAATAATTGGCCGGATTACTGTATGCGTGGTAAGGTTTGTTAAAATAAGCAGCGCCAAAACCCAATCTTACTCTCCATTTTTTTTTCTCGTTGAGGCTTCTCAACTCCAATTGAGGAACCAAACTAATGCTGTAGCCCAGCTCCTCCGAATTGCCGTTATATACATAAAGCACTTCCGCTCCAAATTTTGGAAAGTTATACAAAGAATGCCAATTATCACCACCTCTTGTTTGCCAGAAAAACCCACCGGAAGCTCCCAGCATATATAAACTTTTTGGCACGCCCGGATAGGCAGGAATTATATATCCCGTATAAAAATTAAACTCCGGACAAAACTTGTTTGCTGAAATTACAGTATCCTGAGCTCTTATCGCACATGAAGCATGTAATAATAAGCAAAGCAAATAATAAAATAATGCTTTACATACCAATTGCCTTTTTAATTTCATGAAGCTTCAGTAAAGCCTCTACAGGCGTTAAGGTGTTAATATCCGTATTTAAAATATCTTCCTTTATTTTTTGTAATACCGGGTCGTTTAACTGAAAAATACTCAACTGCATGTCCAAGTCGGGTTTCATCTTATTCTTTTGTAATTGAGAACCCGATTGTTTTTCAACTCCCCCATTTGCCAGTTCAAGTTCCATTTCGTGTTGTTTCTCCAATTTAGCTAAAATTTCCCTTGCCCTTTCTACAACCGACAGAGGCATTCCGGCCATTTTAGCCACATGAATTCCAAAGCTGTGTTCGCTACCTCCCGGTTTTAGTTTACGGAGGAAAATAATTTTATTATTTGATTCCTGAACAGACACATTAAAGTTTTTAATCCGAGGAAAATAATTTTCCATTTCATTCAACTCGTGATAATGCGTTGCAAATAGAGTTTTTGCTCTCGAACTCGGATGATTATGGATATACTCGGCAATACTCCATGCAATTGAAATACCATCGTAAGTACTCGTTCCTCGGCCTATTTCGTCCAATAGAACTAAGCTTCTGTCACTTAAATTATTTAGTATACTCGCCGTTTCGTTCATCTCTACCATAAAAGTAGATTCACCGGAAGATATATTATCCGTTGCGCCCACCCGAGTAAAGATTTTATCGATAATTCCAAGTTCCGCTCTTGCAGCGGGCACGTAAGAACCTATCTGCGCCATTAATACAATCAAAGCCGTTTGCCTCAGTAAAGCTGACTTACCACTCATATTCGGTCCGGTAATCATCATAATTTGTTGTAATTCATTATCCAGGTAAACAGAATTGCTAACGTATTCAACTCCTGGAGGTAATTGATTTTCAATAACCGGATGGCGACCTTCCTCAATATTTATAACATAACTGTTATTTATGATAGGTTTGGTATAGTTATTCATGGAAGCTAATTCTGCAAATCCGCAGAGTATATCCAGCTTAGCTACAACAGAAGCATTTAACTGAATAGGCTCTACAAATCCGGCCGTGTAACGAACCAATTCTTCATATAGCGCTTGTTCTAATTTCAGTATTCTTTCCTCGGCTCCTAAAATTTTTTCTTCGTATTCTTTCAATTCAGGAGTTATGTAACGCTCGGCATTGGTAAGCGTTTGCTTCCTTATCCAAGTAGGAGGAACCTTGTCTTTATGAGCATTTGTTACCTCCAGATAATAACCGAATACATTATTATATGCTACCTTTAAAGAGGAAATCCCTGTTTGTTCTATCTCTCTTTGTTGAATTTTTATTAAATAATCTTTTCCGGAATAAGCCATTTCTCTAAGCTCATCTAACTCTTGATTAACTCCTGAGTTAATGGCATTTCCTTTCAAAATATTTACCGGGGCTTCGTCACTTAATTCCTTATCCAGCTTTTCCAATACAGGAAAACAGTCGTTAAGCTGAAGTGCTATACCTTCCAACTCGCTTTTTGAAACTTCCTTCAGTTTAGATTTAATGGTGTTGCATAAACGAATAGATTTCTTCAAATGAAATAACTCTCTGGGATTAACTCTTCCTACAGCAACTTTAGATACGAGACGTTCAAAATCTCCCAATTCTTTCATCAGAGATATTAGCTCCAGTCGAAGAACAGGATTTTCAACAAAAAAAGAAACCAACTGGAGCCTTTCATTTATGGCAGAGGGTGATTTTAAGGGTAACGCAAGCCAACGCTTAAGTAGGCGAGAGCCCATAGGAGTAACCGTTTGGTCCAAAACATCCACCAAGCATTTTCCATTTTCATGATTAGAAGCATACAACTCTAAATTTCGAATGGTAAACTTGTCTAACCAAACGTATTCTTCTTCGTCAATACGACTTATTTTATTAATATGCTTAAGTTGATCGTGTCTGGTTTCTTTCAAATAATGAAGAATTGCGCCACAACTGCAAATGGCAGCATTCATCCCCTCAATACCAAATCCTTTCAGGGAAGTTGTTTCAAATTGTCTTAAAAGAGATTCCAAACCAAAATCAAAGGAATAAGCCCAATCATCCAATCCAAAAGAGTAAAATTTTTCGCCAAATAACTCATCCAACTCGCTTCTTTTGCTTTTTTCATACAGCACTTCATTGGGCTTAAAATTCTGAATCAACTTTTCGATATAGGATAAACTCCCTTGCGCCACTAAAAACAAACCGGTAGAAACATCCAAAAAAGAAACTCCGGTACATTGCTTATCAAAGTGAACAGAAGCTAAAAAATTATTTTGCTGATGATTGAGTACTTTATCGTTAAAACTCACACCAGGGGTTACCAACTCAGTAATTCCTCTTTTCACTACTGTTTTAGCCAACTTAGGATCTTCCAACTGATCGCATATAGCAACACGATAGCCGGCTCGTACCAATTTTGGCAAATAAGAATCCAACGAATGGTGCGGAAAACCCGCCAGTTCAATATGTGAAGCGGCACCATTAGCCCGTTTAGTCAGTACTATTCCTAAAACCTTAGATGTTTTAACAGCGTCCTCTCCAAAGGTTTCATAAAAATCCCCTACCCTAAACAACAATATTGCGTCAGGATACTTTGCCTTAATGCTGTTATATTGCTTCATTAAGGGCGTTTCTTTATCTACACTCTTCGCCATAAGCCCCTAATTTAAAATTTTGACCCGTTGTAAACACCCCTATTTATAAACAAAAAACCCCGAGTTTACCTCGGGGCTTTGCAGTTTTAAACCTTCTTTTAGTTAGCGGAGCAAGGTAACATTTCCTTTTTTCTCAAATTCCTGACCATCTGCTCCTTTGGCTTTAATGATGTAAAAGTAAGTTCCATCGGGGCAATCCTTGCCCTGAAGGTTTTTACCATCCCAAGCAAAATTTCCTGTATTACTGGTAACTTCATATACCCTGTTTCCCCACCTATCATATATCAATACATAAACCTCCTCAAGTGTAGAGGCGTTAAGCCTAAAGATATCATTCACTTTATCTCCATTGGGAGTGAATATATTCGGTACTTCCATTTTTGAAGGCAGTTCCACCACAATAAGCTTCATAACGCTATCTACACAGGTTCCTTTCTTGGCAAAAAGTACTACGGAATAAGTTCCGGCTGTTTGATAGGTTGTACCTACCAAAGTAGTGTTCATCACAAAAGTAGGAGTAACAACTCCGTTTCCATAAGTCCACAAACACTGTATACTGGAAGCTCCGGTGCTTGTAGAGCTGGTATTACTGAAAGTTACTGCTAGAGGAGCATAACCAAAGGTGGAACTGGGTATAAAATCGGCCTTTAAGGCTCCATTTGTTACATCGTAGAAAACCGTTGTTTTACAACCATTAACCGTGTTGGTTACCAGCAACCTGTAAACACCAACATAATTAGTAACCAATACAGAATTGGTTAAAGGGCTTGTCAAAGCTCCGGCAGGTGCAGTCCAAGAATAAGTAAATCCGGTAGTTGTTCCGGTAATTGAAGGAATAAGTGCCACGGTTGGATTATCTGCACAATCAAGCGTAAACGCAGGAGAAGGATTAATAGCCGGTGCATTAAAATCACAA
>CAZPEC010000018.1:0-3811 GCA_964585565.1 uncultured Akkermansia sp.
ATAGTGAAATTACCACCAAATGGAATGCTGAATTATTCCCTAATCCAAATCAGGGGAATTTTTCTATTGTAAGCAAAACGCCTAGTGAAAAACTGGCTATTTCTGTAACGGATGTTAATGGACGAATGCTTCATCAGGCAAATATTGTAACAGAAAATTTTGTACATTTACTTAAGTACGATTTAGCAAATGGTATTTACTTTATAACCATTGAGAACGAAAATCATGAAAAAATTACCAAAAAAATGGTGGTTAACAAATAAGGTTTATAATTCAGTAAAAAGCTGCAAGCTAGTTATGCTTGCAGCTTTTTTAGTAATTTCTGTTTTTGTCAAAGGACAACAAATTGCTAATTACATCAACAATGGGAGCTTTGAAAAGTGTGATTGTGGTGCCAATTTTACCCACAACTGCGAGTATTGGGGAGGTATTGATTCTAATAATTGTGGTGGCGTTGTAATGTCTTATTGCAATGGTTTTGCACCATATAATGGTAATACATTTCAGTTCCCTAGAACAGACAGTACCTACGTTGTTGCAACCTTTTATTGGCCGTCACCAGGTGGGCGTTGTTATTTAAGAAACCGTATGAAGCGTAACCTTGTGGCAGGCGAAACATATTGCGTAAAATTTTACGTTAATATTGCTAATACCAGCCCATGGGGTATTGATGGCTTTGGTATTTTTTTTGGAGATAATTCATTAGATACAATTACACAAAGTAATATACCGTTAAGCTACCTAACACCGCAGGTGAGTAACCCTAATGGTAATGTAATTACCGATACTTTAAACTGGATTCCAATTACAGGAACTTTTGTGGCCAATGGTAACGAAAAATTTGCTGTAATTGGAAATTTTAATTCAGACGCAGCTGTAATAACGGCATCAATTGGCGGCCCATTTTATCCGAGTTTGTTTTCAGATGTATGTATAGACGATGTTTCTTGCATCCCCGTTAACCTCCCCGCTTACGCCTACCAAAGCTCTGATGCATGGATATTGCAGGGAGATAGCGTTTATTTAGGTAGAGAAAAAGATGTGGGTATAGATGAAGCATGTATGTGGTATGAGCTTCCAAATACAACAACCGCTATAGATACCGCAGCGGGTATATGGGTAAAACCCACACAAACTACTTCTTATTTAGTTAAACAGGATATTTGTGGCAACATAAAATGGGCATTGGTTACGGTAAACATTAGTGATGTGGGTGTAAATGAATTAGGCTTAATAAAAAATGATTTTAAATTTTACCCCAACCCTGCAAGTAATGAAATAGCAATAGCGTTTAACAACGAAGCTGATTTTACAAAACCAAAAGAAATAAAAATTATTGATGTATTAGGAAGAGAAGTAAAAACGCTTTTAATTGAAAGTAAAACACAAAAAATAAATATTGAAGCATTAAGTAACGGTGTTTATTACCTACAATTACAATCATCAAACGGATTGAAGATTACCAAGAAGTTGGTGAAGGAGTAATATTTATTTTACTTTTTCCTTGATGAAAAAGTAAACAAAAAATCAAGCTCAAAAGATGCTTCCCCGCGCTTTTCCTTTTTGTAAGATTCATATGAAAAGCAGCTAAAGCCCTTTTTAGTTCATCTAACAAAAAGGAATTCACTTCAGGCATAGCCCGCCTTTTGAGCAGGCTCGCGCACTTTTTATCTTCGAAACTGAGACAAAAACAGTCGTTTTCCTCCCCTTTAAAAAACTTGTGGCATAGTTATTTTTTTATATCTTTAGCTATTAAACAATACTATGCCGCTATGAAACAAGTTTTACTTAATCTTTTTCTTTGCTTTTGTGTTTTTGCAGTTTATGCTCAACCGGGCGAGCGTTATTGGCAAAATGCACCTAAGTCGGGTGCTCCTCAGCAAAAAAGGTTTGTTTTTGAAAGAAAGGCAGTAAGCAATCTTTCTGAAGTTAAAACAGATTTTGCACCTAAGCTTTTAGTGCGCGAAATGCCCCGGCAAGCGGCTCAAAAAATGGAAACGTATAATTACCCTCAACATTACAAAACAGCAAATACCTCTGTTTTAAGCACTACGCTTCCTGCCTTGGTAAAAGGACAAAGCTTTCCTGCCAACTCATGGAATTACAGCACACCAAATGATAACGACATGGCTATTTCCGACTCGGGCATGGTATTATCGGTTGTAAATACCAACATTTTTGTCCGAAATGTGGTAACCGGTACCAACTCGCCTTTTAAGTCGCTGGTAAATTGGACACTCCCCATCAACAATTTGCACCAAGAGTTTGATCCCAAAGTAATTTACGACCCCGACCGTGATCGTTTTGTAATGATGTGCATGGTAGGCTTTACCGATAGCACCAGTAAAATGATTGTGGGCTTTTCGCAAACCAACAACCCCGCCGGAAGCTGGAACTTGTATACCATTCCGGGAGACCCTCTAAATTACGGCCTTTGGAGCGATTATCCCATGATTGCCCTTACCAAAAAAGAACTTTTTTTAAGTGTGAATTTGTTGTATAATGATAGCACCTGGCAGGCAGGTTTTGTAGAAACCCTGGTTTGGCAAATGAAAAAAGACAGCGGCTATGCCGGTTTGCCTCTGGGTTCTGTTTTGCACCATAACATTAAATTTAATGGGAAATTTATTCGTAATCTTTGTCCCGCTAAGGGAGGCAGCGGTTTAAAAGGGCCTAATATGTATTTTGTTTCTAACAGAAATTTAGCTAACCAAAATGATACGGTGTTTTTGGTAAACGTAACCGATACCATAGGCGCTCCTTCGCTTACGGTTACAACACAGGCGCTCATCAGTAATCAGCCCTATTACTTTCCGCCCGATGCAAGGCAAACCAACACAACACAGGTACTGGCAACTAACGATTCCAGAAATTTGGGAGCGTATTACGAAAACAACAAAATACATTATGTTCATAACACCAAAAATCCGCTTAATAATACAGCCACCATATATTACGGCGTTATTCATAGTCCGGCAGCGGCGCAACCAACCGTAAACGGCTATATACTTCCCAATGATACGGTAGATTTTGGCTACCCGAATATTTCTTACGCCGGCAATTCGCCTACGGATAACACGTCTATTATTAATTTTAATCACAGTTCGCATCAAATTTTTGGTGGCCTGTCGGCCGTAAGGGCAGATGGGGCGGGAAATTTTTCACCCATTTTGCGTATTCAAAACGGCACTACCTTTGTAAATCTTCTATTGAGCAATCAAGAGCGCTGGGGCGATTATTCGGGCTCGCAGCGTCGTTACTGCACACCCGGCGAGGTATGGGTTAGCGGGTATCATGCCTATCCTTTTAACTTATCGTTTCCAAACGCACACAGAGCCTGGGTAGCGCAAATAAGTTTGGCCGGAGTTTTTACCGATAACAAGCAAGAAATAAACGAGCCGACGGCTAATGCCATGGTGTACCCTAATCCAACCAACGATTTTTTTACGGTGGATTTAAACTTATCAAAACCGGAATACCTTACTTTTTCTTTGTATGATGCACAAGGTAAATTAGTGGCAACGCTTTTGAGAGATTGGGTAAAAGTAAAACAAAACATGTTTAGTTTTAAGACAAGCGATTTATCAAAAGGAATTTACTTTTTGGAAATCAGCGGCAACTACGGAACGCGCATCAGCAAAAAGGTAGTGGTGGAGTAGGGGATAATAAAAATATTACCTAAATACGTGTAAGTTTTTTGGCAGAGGCTTTTTTATAAAGTTTTAGGGGAGTTTTGTATTCGGCTTTTGGTTCTTCAAATAAAAATAATTCAAGTTCTTTCTTGTCGTTGAAACCGCCTATTTTCTGTCGA
>CAZPEC010000019.1:0-2993 GCA_964585565.1 uncultured Akkermansia sp.
TGCCGCTGGGAGTAAATGCGATATTTAAGTTCACACTGCTCGTAACGGGGTTTAAACACGTACCGTTCATTATAACAGGGTTTATAACCGGAACAGGAAATACGGATACGGTAACCACTGAGGTATTAGTTTGGGAAATGTTTAAATTATTTAATCCGTTGATGAAAAGAGTATACGTTGTAGTTACGCTGGGAGTCAACACAAAGGTAGGGGTCGTTTGTGATATATTACCCGGTTGAATTGTATATGTTGGGTTTTGCAAATTATTTACATTATTCGCCACAAAAACAGCTGAGGAACCTAAACATATTGCAGTATAGGTTGGAGGAATATTAGCTAAACATGGTCCTGTTACCAAACAGGTATTCGAAGGAATAGCAGAAACTCCTACAAAACCGGTTCCTGAATAAAATAATGCGGCTTTAGCCTCATTAAATTTTAAATCGTATATAAATTTATTCGGGGTATTTACATTCAAAGTAATATCCGGTTGGGCTACAAAACTTGTTCCATTAAAAAAATATCGTTTTATGTTTCCCGAATTACCACCTACAAACAAATTATTACAACCATCTACAGCAATACCCCCCTGCTGCTTAGCTGTATGCCCGGAAATAGCAACCGAGCTGATTATACTACCATTTGTTTTATTGTAAGCCGCTAAGTTTAATCCATCATAAAAAAATAAAAAATTATTATTTACCGCCAAACAATTAAATCCCTGTGAAAAAGCAATGGGAGGAATATATGCTTGTTTTACGGATGCATAATTTAAATTAGTAAAGGTTGTGACGGATGACCAAATTGGTCCGGTTAATGAACTATTAATTCTTTCTATCTTATTATTTGCAAAATGAATATAAAAATCATTATTGATATCAAAAACACCATCTTGTATATCTATAAAATCAGGAGTTAAATAAGAGGTAGTTAATGCACCTGTAACTTCATTTAGCTTAGCCACGCTGCTTATCAACAATCCACCAAGCATAACAACCGTATTGTCATTACAGTTATAAGAAAAATTCCAATTTTCAACAAAATTACCGTTAAGAAGTGAAGTGAAATTATCATAATTACCAGAATTATCGAGTCTTACAGCTCTTAAGCCCGTAGATAAAACAGCAAATGGCTCTCCAACATAAGTTTTACCCGTTGTTGGATTAACCAAAAAACTTGAAACATTTGGATTATTTGGGAAATGGGGCCACGAAATAGAAGAAACTGTTCCCATAAACGTCCAAAGTAAATTACCTGAAGGATCATACTTGGCCACTTTATATGGAACAGAGCCTCCATATACAAACAAATTTCCTGTATTGTCGTAATCTACATCAAATCCGGAATTACTATTACTAAGCGTTGTAATTAACGAAACATAAGGGTCAATTATCACTTTGCTAGTATTACTTTTCTTATATCCTTTAATTTCAAATTTCACAGAATTTTCTTTAAGCCTAAACCGGCTTTCCAGCAAATGGTTATTTTCATATACATAACTGAACGGTTTACTTTCTCTTATTTGGTTATACCGACTCTTTACTATAATTTGCCCTTCTTGATTAATTTTAATATCTTCTATATCACCTGTGTATAAGGCTTCTACCTCTGTTAAATTGGCTCCCTGATTTAAAATGATATTATATTTAACCCCCTCATTTTTATCCGATGGGATAATATATTCTATATCCACATTGGGATAGACATTCTTGTATATTATTTTCTTATAACCGCCGGCATTTTTTTCGTAAGAACCATATGTAAAGTAATACGGAACCTTCTCTTCTGCAAAAATTTGTACCTTGGGACTTATATTTTTCCATTTCACATAAACATAGTCCTCTTTTAAGAGATTTTCGGATTCTCCGAACTTAGGATTAAGTATGTCTTTTGGTCTTTTATTTTCTTTTTTAATTATTCTGTAAACAACTCCTTTTCCTGTAAAATACAAAACAAAATAATCCGACTCTCCTTCATAAGCATACAATACTTCATCTTCTATTCTATCTAATTTATATTGACCTTTGTTCTCTATAAAACAACGCAGACCAAAAACATCATTACTTTTATTAAAAAATGATTGTGATTTGACAAGTAAATTGGAGATAAAGAGTATGAGTATTATTAAACTTTTTAAATTCATCGTTCTTCACCTAAATAAACTCACATTACCTCGGTACTCAAATTCCTTACCGTCTTTCCC
Organism: uncultured Akkermansia sp.; assembly: GCA_964585565.1. Classification (GTDB taxonomy): domain Bacteria; phylum Bacteroidota; class Bacteroidia; order B-17B0; family Aurantibacillaceae; genus Aurantibacillus. Next base: position 2,204 of record CAZPEC010000019.1, read on the forward strand.
TTTGGCCTTCAGCATATAAAAATAGGTTCCATCCGGACATTCCTTACCCTGTAAATTTGTTCCATCCCAAGCAAAATTTCCGGTATTACTTTTCACCTCATACACCTTGTTTCCCCAACGATCGTATATGATTATGTAAACTTCCTCTAAACTAGAAGCTCTTAGTCTGAAGATATCATTTGCCTTATCACCATTAGGAGTGAATACATTCGGTATCTCCAACTTGGAAGGCATCTCTACCACTATAATACGCATGGCTGTGTCTTCACAGGTTCCTTTCTTTACTTTCAATATTACACTATAAGTTCCAGGTGCTTCGTATAGAGCATTCGTTAATTGCGTATTCATTAACGTTTGTGTTACTGTTCCGTTCCCGTAACCCCAGGTAGATATAATGCTAGTGGCCCCTGTGCTGGTTGTGCTGGTATTACTGAAGGTTACTGCCAACGGCGCATAACCGCTAGATGGGTTTGGAATAAAATCAGCTTTGATGCCGCCTTCAATCACTGAATAAAGCATCATACTAACACAGCCGTTAAGTGTATTAGTCACAGTCACTAAATACTGCCCTATCATATTAGTAACAAGAACCGAAGATGTTAATCCGGATACAATTGCATTTGGAGAGGCTGTCCAAGAATAGGTAAATCCTGCTGTACTCCCGGTAATGCTAGGGGTAATGGCTACTGTGGGGTTATCATTGCAATCCAGTATAAAATCCGGCATAGGTTGCAAAGCCGGTGCATTAAAATCACAAGCTACGGTGTATGGCGCCGTAGCGGCTACCGTA
>CAZPEC010000020.1:0-2162 GCA_964585565.1 uncultured Akkermansia sp.
GGTTGACAGTTTTGTGCTTCTAAACCCGCCCGAACGCAAAGCCCGAAAACGTTATAGTGCATTTTAAAAGACGACACAGTTATATGAAAAACATATTATTATTTGTATTCTCGCTCTTGGTCTTGGTTAGTTGTCAACCAATAATGATGAAACTTTATGGAATTAAAAACCCGGAAGTAGAGAACGAAAAAACCATTATAAAAAAAGCACTCAAGTACGACCTTGACACGTCAAATATTGTTACTGTTAACAGCAATGATTTTCTTTATACACTTAAAGGACAAGGAATTCCAGACGGAGCAATTTATGACAGAAATGGTAATTACATAGAGTATAGACAAACGGATACATCTTGTAATGCTGGTTTGTTTCAATTTATCCCAAAATTAAATTTAACTGAAAAGTACAATCAACCCGATAGTACCGACTTGAAAACCGAACTTAATAAGTTTAGGGACTTAAAAGGAAATATTATAAAACAACCTGAACCAGCCGACTTCTATTTACTAATATACTGGACAGTATGGACGGGTAAACTGAACAAGGACCACGTAAAAATATGGGAAGATCTTGCTCGTGACAACAAGAATTGTAAAATTAAAGTTATTAAAGTCAACTTGGACATTCAAGAATATTGGGACGAACAGGAGCGAGATAAAATTATTAAAGCAATGAGTAAGAAGAAATAAAAACGCACTATAACACGGGTTTTGCGTCAGGCGGGGTGACGTGCAAACTTGGAGCTTTGTGCTTCTATTCAAGTTCAGTGCTGGTTGACAGTTTAGTACTCCGAAACCCGCCAGAACGCAAAGCCCGAAAACGTTAGCGCAGATTCCTCCTGCGTCGGAACTTAAATCCGCAAATCTCGTCCGCTTCGCTCCCTCCGATTTATCTGCGTATTTAAGGGCTCTGCGCTAACGGGGCTGCTAAACCAAATTTTGTGCCCCATCTCCTGCTATCACTTCCGACGCGAATGCGCGGCCTTAAAACAACTATTAAGCCTCATAAACAAAGGCCGTGCAAGGAACCACGCGCTAACAACAGCTAAACAAAATTTGGTTACACCATTTGCGAGCTACCTTTTTGCAAGCAAATTGGCTTGCGCCATAATTTAACTTGCTTGCAAAACCGCTCTCAATAGTGTAACTTCGTTTAGCAGCCCCGTTATGCGGCATTTTGAGAAACAAGCACAAAAAATGAGAAAACTTAAGACAATAATACTCTTTTTAGCTTTTACTGTATCTACGGTGGAAACATTTGCCTGTTCTATTTTTTATTATGTAGACAGCAAAACTGGTAAAATCTATTTCGTAAATAATGAAGATTATTGGTATGATGTAAAACCTTACATTCAAATAATTCCGAGTTCAAAAAATGAATTTGGAAGGATTTGGTATGGCTGGAATAATTTTGGACAGGGTGGTGTGAATGAAAAAGGTTTGGTCATAGATGGTGCAGTTACACCTGAACAGAAATTACCAAAAGGTTATAGCGACCCCCATAAAGGCAATATTACTGACGAAATATTATCTGAATGCGAATCTGTACAACAAACAATTGATTTTTTGGAAAACAAGAAAATAGCCCTAAAGAATGCACATATTTTCATTGGCGACAGAAACGGAAGAGCTGTATTAGTTGAATGGGTAAAAGGAAATAAAAACATTGTTGAAATTAAAAACAATAGACTGGTGGCGACAAATTTCAATATTTCAGACACAAGCCAAAATGTAATGACTTGTTGGAGATATCCAATAATTCAAAAGGGGTTAGACGAATTAGATGCAAGAGATTCAAAAGATACTATTAACTTAAAAGACGTGGGTAATGTAATTGGAAAGGCAGTTCAGATACCAAGTACGGACTCAACAGGCAAAGTAGGTGGCACTCTTTATACTACATTTATAGACTTGACAGAAATGAAATTCATTTTAGTATATAAACTTGACAACTCAAAAATTCAGAAATTGAATATAATAACTGAACTGCATACAGGAAAGAAAAGGAAAATTAATCTTGAATAAAAACGACCGCATAACATCGGCTCATACGTTACAGCCGTTTCAGTGGTTTGCTTAGTTTTCTGCATTCTATTTAGTTTTTATCGGTTGATACTGACATTGCTCTTAAGTCGGCTGCAACGCATAGCCGAAAAACCGTTA
>CAZPEC010000021.1:0-1569 GCA_964585565.1 uncultured Akkermansia sp.
GCTTCGCTGAGTGTACGTTTTCATTTGGTGGAATGACAGGCTAAGTCTATTCTGAAGTTGTTAAAAATTTATTTCGTTTTAATCTCTTGAAAATTGTTTTATTAATTGGTTTAATAGGGAGTATTTTATGTTTTTTCCATTATATTTGAAATTCAATTCTTACATTTTAATCATGAAAAAAATTATTTTATTAGTATTAATTACTTTAAGTTTAGCCTCATTTACAACTCCTGATGGAGCTGCATTTAATATCGTAGGACGATGGAAAGGGAGTGATAAAAAATCGGTTGGTTACCTGATTTTTCAAGAGGATGGCTATGCTTTTTTAGAGGAAAATGGTAAGAAGATTGGTGGTAAAAACTTTGTTGAGAACGGAAAAAAAGCTACTATGACTTACAAGTTTCAGGATATGGGCAAATTGATGCATATTGATATTGTTGTTAAAATTATGGGGGAGAAGAATAGCAACTCTTTGTTAGGAATAGCAGAAAAGATAGATGCGAATTCCTTTAAAATGCAATTGGGCTACAACAATGTTAGGCCTAAAACATTTAACAAAGACGAAACGGCTATTTTTACCCGAGTTAAATAATTATTTTTTAATTATAAATTTTTAATGTCTTCAATAGAAAAATGTATCGAGCGAGATTAAAGCAATAATCAAAACGGTTCTCGATACATTTTTTGTTTCGCTTTACTCCACAAAAAACACTCGAACTGACGTTTTTCTTCACAACCCAAGGAGCTCTTTGGATTGTTTTAAAGAGAAATACAACTTGCTACTTATTATGAAAGTTATCAAAACCAACAAACTCTCTAAAACAATATCCAATAAAGTCTACACCCTTCATAAACTCGATTGGTTGGAGTATGTGTCGATGGGCTTGTGTTTGTGGTTTTTGTTTTATCCTAGACCTTATGACTATTTGTTGGTGGCGTTGTTGTTGCTGCCTTTTGTGGGGATGTTTTTAAATGGGTTAAACAAGCCCAGTATTGCTTCCTTAGTAGAAATTGACCGTACAGCTAAAGATGAATACGATGTAGCAGATTTTATCGATTTACCCGCTTGGGTTATTGTAGTCCGTACGTTGTTAGATTACGAAACGGATTCTTTTGTAGCGGTTATCACGGCGGGTACGATTGCGTTTGTGGGGATTTGTGCTTTTTTGTTGGTTACCCATAAGCAGATTTCGGATTCTAATAAAGACAAGTGGTGGATTTATGGTTCCATTGTTTTTAGTTTCTTTATTTACAGTTATAGTGCCGTAGTAGCAGTGAATTGTACGTTTGATTATTCGGAACCTAAGGCATATAAAACGGAGGTGATTGATAAGCGTATTAGTAGAAGTAGTAAGGGTAGAAGAACTTTTTATGTGAAAGTGAAACCGTGGGGGCACCACTATGATGCGGAAAGTATTAGTGTGTCGCGTGAAGAGTACGAGGAGTATCAGATTAATGACCATGTGGAAGTGGAGTATATGGAGGGGGTTTTGGGGATTCCTTGGTATTATTTGGATAAGTAAAAAGGGAGAAGGGAAAAGGGAAAAGGGAAAAGGGAAAAGGGAAAAG
>CAZPEC010000022.1:0-1561 GCA_964585565.1 uncultured Akkermansia sp.
ATAGTGAAATTACCACCAAATGGAATGCTGAATTATTCCCTAATCCAAATCAGGGTAACTTTACTATTGTAAGTAAAACGCCTAGTGAAAAACTGGCTATTTCTGTAATGAATGTAAACGGCCGAATGTTGCATCAGGCAAATATTGTAACAGAAAATTTTGTACATTTACTTAAGTACGATTTGGTAAATGGCATTTACTTTATAACCATTGAAAATGGAAATCATGAAAAAATTACCAAAAAAATGGTGGTTAGCAAATAGGGTTTATAATTCATTAAAGAACTGCAAGCAAATAATGCTTGCAGTTCTTTTTTCTCATTCTAATATAAACGCTCAACAGATTGCTAACTATGTAAGCAATGGTAGTTTTGAAGTAACTCATACTTGTACTGTTTCAGATTTTTCTTTAAAAAATGTCAAATTTTGGAATTCTCTGGATTCAACTAATAATAAATTTGGCGGAGTTTATACAAACAACTGCAATGTTGGTAACAATTGTTGTGAAATACCCCTTAATATTTATTCTTTCCAATATCCAAGAAATGGAGAAGCGTATGTTTTAGGGCAATTTTATGACCCATTAAATAATCGAGGGTTTTTAAAAAACAGGATAAAACATCCACTACAAAATGGCAAAGTTTATTGTGCGAAAATGTATGTTAATTTAGCTCATGAATGCAAATATGGAATAGATGCAATTGGAATGTTTTTTTCTGACAATACAATAGATACAATTCAAAGAGCAAATAATGATTTACCGTATATAATACCTCAAATAATTAGTCAAACGGTTATAACAGACACTTTAAATTGGGTTCCTATTACAGGGACATTTGTAGCAAATGGAAATGAAAAGTATTTGGTTATTGGTTGTTTTAAACCTAATTCTAGTATAAATTATTCCGTAACAAATTTAAGTGCTGTAGAATGGGCTGGATATAATATAGACGATGTTTCCTGCATACCAGTTGACCTCCCCGCCTACGCCTACCAAAGCCCCGATGCATGGATATTACCCGGAGACAGTTTGTATTTAGGCAGAGAAAGAGATGTGGGAATAGATGAAGCATGTATGTGGTATCAATTACCAAACACAACTACCGCCATAGATACCGCAGCCGGTATTTGGGTAAAACCAATGCAAACTACTTCTTATTTAGTTAAACAAGATATTTGCGGCAACATAAAATGGGCATTGGTTACGGTAAACATTAGTGATGTGGGCTTAGCGTACCCTGAGCTTGCCGAAGGGTACCTGTTTAAACTTTACCCCAACCCTGCAAGTAATGAAATAACAATAGCGTTTAACAACGAAGCTGATTTTACAAAACCTAAAGAATTAAAAATTATTAATGTGCTGGGCAGAGAAGTAAAAACGCTTTTAATTGAAAATAAAACACAAAAAATAAATATTGAAGAATTAAGTAATGGCGTTTATTATTTGCAACTGCAAACACCAAGTGGAGTAAAGGTTATTAAGAAGTTGGTGAAGGAGTAGTTTTCGTTTTACTTTTTCCTTGATGAAAAAGTAAACAAAAAATCAAGCTCAAAAGATGCTT
>CAZPEC010000023.1:0-1554 GCA_964585565.1 uncultured Akkermansia sp.
CGTTGTTACCGTTGATGGCAAGGGACTCCAGTTTACCGTATAGTTGGGGCTGCCGGATGGATTGAAGCTAACATTTAAATTTACGCTATTGGTAGTTGGATTGGAACAAGTTCCGTTAGTAACAACCGGACTAACTACAGGGGTTGGATGTACGGTTACAATGAGTGTAGCTGAGATAGTTTGTACGGCATTAGAAGAATTTAAACCTGTTATATAAGACGTATAGGTTGTAGTAACGCTTGGATTCACCACAAAGGTACCTGTTGTATTGACCAAAGGCCCCGGGAATAATGAATAGGTTGGATTGGTAAGATTAGCAAAATTAACCGGAGCAACAACAGCAGAACCTCCGTTACAAATAGCATATGTAGGATTACAGTTTGGATTGCAAGATAAACTTGCAGAACCTATACTTTGAAAACTTACCAATGTATTCACACTACTATAGTTTGAAATACAAATAATAAACTGCTGGCAAGCGTTTACGGTTAAAGGAGCTTCGAAATTCGATGGACTTCCTCCCAAGGCAGTAACGTTAGCAGGAGAAGCAATACCTGTTCCTCCGGTACCGCTTCCGTTCCAGTTACAACGTATAGGAGGCAGAGTATTATTAAAAATCTGACTGCAGGTACTTGGGTTGTATGGCCACATTGCCCAATCGTAAAAGCCAACCTGAGGGTTAGCGCTGGATGCGGCACCAAACACAAATTCTAGGGTGCCCGCATTTCCCACCGTTATGATTAGCCACTGGGGGTTTAACTCTCCGGATAACAAACAGCCCATATTCGGAGGATTAGGGTTGGTTTGCGGGTTACTGATGTTTGAAGATGTGGTAAAATCTATCACATTCCCCGGACCGGATGTAGCAAAAAAGGTAAAACTGGGATTAGAACATAAAGGAATGGCATTCACACAGTCGGCATTTACCTGTGCTTTAAAAGTTCCGAAAACTACTGTAACGAATAATACGATTATATAGATAAACCTTTTCATAAAATAACTTTTTAACGGGTTATTAAGCCTTGCACTGATTTAAAAAACTCTGACTCTTTTTTGTCTCTCATAATTAAGCTTCCGGAAGAGTCAAAAAATAAATTATCAAATTTTTCGGAATTGAAATTTTCTAGATCAGAACGGAGTAATTTAATTGTTTTTTTGTATCCCAATTTCTCCAGTTTTATTTTTTGCTCAGCATTTTCTACTACCATAACTGCCAAAAAACCTTTACTACCACCCTTTAGTTTACTATGCTCGTAAACAGTAAATGTTTTTTCAATTTCCTTTACCAACTCATCATTTCCATTATAAGCACAAAGAGCCAAAATTTTCTGGTTTGTTTGCACTGTTACACCGGTTTGTTCCGATAATTTACTCATTACCTGCTGATAAATACCTTGTTGCGAAAAAGCACGCAAACCAAGCAAAATAAATAGAATAACTGCAATTTTTTTCATAATAGAACTCCTCTTTAAATGTTCGATTTATAAAAACAACTCCTGTACCAAAATTTGTTAAAAACAAAAATCCCCACCGTTAAAGGTAGGGATTTTTTTC